>JAOASL010000020.1:117498-155559 GCA_030158675.1 Burkholderiaceae bacterium
GATTATTACGATTATTACGATTATTACGATTATTACGATTATTACGATTATTACGATTATTACGGTTATTACGTTTATTAAATTTATTGCATTTATTTCGTCTACTGCACTTGCCCGGCCGTTACTTGTTCACCACATGGGCCGGCAGGCGCAGCACCATCAGACCGCCGATCGCCGCCAGGGCAGAGAACAAATACAGGCTGCTGTTCGGTGTGCCGGTCAGGTCAGTCAGCCAGCCGACCAGCGACGTGCTGGCCATGCCGGCGATGTTGCCCAGCGAGTTCACCAGCGCGATGCCGGCGGCAGCCGCCGCACCGGTCAGGAACGACGACGGCAGGCTCCAGAACGATGCCTGCGAGGTCGATGCGCCGGCGCCGCACAGCACCAGACCGAGCATGGCAGGCACGATCGCCAGGCCCGGCGTGGCAGTTACGGCCAGGCCGATCGCGGTGACGAAACACGGGATCGCGGTATGCCAGCGCCGTTCGGCGCGGCGGTCGGCGCTGACGTTGCACAACACCATGGAGATGATTGCGACGGTGTACGGAATCGTGGTCAGCCAGCCGATCTGCAGCGGATCATTGATGCCCAGCTGCTTGATCAGGGTCGGCATCCAGAAGCTGGTCACATAGATCGAGCTGGCGATGCAGAAGTAGGCCACGCCCAGCCACCAGACGCGACCACTCTTCATCGCGTCCATCACGCTGCTATGTTCGGCCGATTGTGCCGCTTCGATCGCAATGTCCTTGCGGATGACGGCCTTTTCTTCCTCGGCGAGCCAGCGCGCATCGTCGACACGGTTGTCGAGGAAAGCGAGAACCGCGAAGCCGAGCAGAATCGACGGCACGGTCTCGATGATGAACAGCCACTGCCAGCCGCGCAGGCCGTTGACATCGCCCATCGACGACAGTATCCAGCCCGACAGCGGTCCGCCGATGATGTTCGAGATCGGGATCGCCGCCAGGAACAGCGCAATAATGCGGCCGCGCCAGGCCGCCGGGAACCAGTAGGTCAGGTACAGCAGCACACCGGGAATGAAACCGGCTTCTGCCACGCCGAGCAAAAAGCGCAGGATGTAGAACTGCGTCGGCGTCTTCACAAAGGCCATCATCGCGCCGATCAGGCCCCAGCTGATCATGATGCGGGCGATCCAGATCTTCGCGCCGACCTTGTGCATCAAAATATTGCTCGGTACCTCAAAGATCACATAGCCGAGAAAGAAGATGCCGGCGCCGAGGCCGTAGATGGTATTGCTGAACGACAGGTCGCTCAGCATCTGCAGCTTCGCAAAGCCGACGTTCACACGGTCCAGATAGGCCGCGAGATAACAGATGCACAGAAAAGGCACCAGCCGCCATGCCACCTTGCGGTAAACGGCCTGCTGCTGCTCGGTCGCGACGGCACGAACCGGTGCGGTGGTATTGATTGCCATTGGGTCTCCTCCTGTCGGATGCGCTCGCTATGGTGGTGGCGCTTCCGTCTTGTCTTCAAATGCGTGCGGATCACGGGCATTCACCTCTTGTCATCCGCCTCCCCGGTCTGCCTGGTGCCTCTGACAAAACGTCGCTGGTCACGCGCGCCGTTGCAGACGGGCCGGCCTGGTCGGCCGGACGGTGCAACCGCGCCAGCGGCGTTTTGTCAGAGGCACTTAGGCAGCAGACCTTGCCGTTTCCTGCTTTTTCTTTGCTTCGTCCATATTCCTGAGCACGCCCACGGCCGCATCTTCGATGTGCTCACGCGCCAGCCGCTCAGCGTCGGCGGCATCGCCGCGCGCCACGGCCTGCAGGATGGCCTCATGCTGGTTCCAGATTTCCGGTGGCGTGGAGGCACTTAGCAGGACCGCGCGCATGACGCAACGCAGGTAACTCCAGTGAGGCGCCGCAGTTTCGGCGATCAGCGGATTGCCGGAGATCTCGTAGAGAAAATGATGGAAGGCCATGTCGGCGGCGATCATGTCGTGGATAGCGTTCGCTTGCACAGCGATACGTCCGCGTTCGATGAAGGCGGCGCCTTCTTTGCGGGCACGTGCGCTGGCGCGCTCGGCCGCCTTGCGGCTGGCCAGCGCATCCAGGCTGGCGCGGATTTCGTACAAGTGACGCACCTTGGCGGCCTCGAGCGGCATCACCATCAGGCCGCGTCCGGGCGCGGTGGTCAGTACGCCTTCATTGCGCAACAACAGCAGCGCCTGCCGCACCGGCTGGCGCGACACGCCGAGGGTCTCGGCGACCTCTTCCTGCACCAGGCGGGCGTCGCCGCCATAGCGGCCGGACTCGATCTGCGACAGGATCGCGTCGTAGACCTGCTCGACCAGTGTCAGTTGCGGGCGCAGTATCTGCATTGTCTCGGCCCGGCCATCGGTATGGCCAGCTATTATTTTGATAATGATCCCGGATCTTGTGGATCCGGGATCCCGAAGTTTCGGATTCTGGATTCTGGATCCAGAATCCGAAACTTCGGCAAGATTAATTTCGCACCGATGCGATGTCAACGACCCGGGGTTTTCAATTCAGGAAGCCGGCCTTCGGAATTTGCAAGCCCACCTTCCCTGCGCAAAGCGAAGTACGGTTTCTGCCGTTCGCAGAGGGCGGTCTCGCGGCCAAAGCCGACCAGCAGCGAGCAGAACAATTCGTCGTGGCTGAAAGGCGTGTCCCGGTAACGCATGGCCGTGTCGAGCGAATAGCCGAAGTTTTCACCGAACCACAGCACCACCGGCACGCGAATCTGCGCGTCCGGCGCCAATGCGTACGGTGCGCCGTGCAGATACATATTTTTCTCGCCGAGCGATTCGCCATGGTCGCTCACATACAGCATCGCGGTGGCGTGCGTGCGGTCATAAGGTTTCAGGTAATCGATCACGCGCGACAGGAAATGATCGGTATATAAAATGGTGTTGTCGTACGTGTTGTCGATCTCCGCCTTTGAACAGCGCTGCAGTTCGCCGGTACGGCAGACCGGACCAAACTTCTCGAATGCCGCCGGATAGCGCTTGTAATACTCGGGGCCGTGGCTGCCCATCGAATGCAGCACGATCAGGATGTCATGGCCGGCGTTGTCGCGGATGAACTGATCCAGCCCGTCCAGCATGCCGACATCGCGGCATTCCGGATCGCAGACGGGATTGCGCTCGCGCGAGCGGAAATTCTCATAGCGGACGCGGTCGGCCACGCCCTTCGAATCCGAATTATTGTCGCGCCACAGCACCCGCACACCGCTGCGCTGAAGGATGTCGAGCACATTGTCGCTGCGCCTGGCCTCGTCGCTGTCGTAATGCGCGCGTCCGAGCGCGGAGAACATGCACGGCACCGATACTGCAGTCGAGGTGCCGCATGAGGTCACCCGGGTGAAGCTGACCACGCGCTGCCGGCGCAGCTCGGGGGTGGTGTCGCGCGCATAGCCATTCAGCGCGAAGCGGTCGGCACGCGCGGTTTCGCCGACCACCAGCACCACAATGTGGTTCGGCCGATGGCCATCCAGCACCTTCAGGTCAGTCGCCAGTGTCCGGTGCGGCTGCGGCGCATGCGGAATCCAGCGCAGGTTGGCATACCTTGCGAGCGAATAGGTGTAGTACAGCGGGCTGGCGTACAGGCGAACCTGTTTGTGCTCGCGGATGAAGGACGCATAACTGGCCGTCAGCGGCGCAACCAGCAGGACGGCGGCCACCAGCCCGCCAGCGATCAGCAGCAGGCGCGACTTCAGCCGCGACCACAGTCCGGCCGGACGAAAACCGGAGCGCAGCACCAGCCAGGCCGGCAAAACACCCAGCAGCAGCGTGCGAATGACCAGCGATGGCGTGACCAGTCCCCAGAATTCCGCCGGGTTAGTCTGCATCGCATTATCGAGCATATCGACATCGATCACTACGCCGTACTGCGTCATGTAATAGGCCGCCTGCGACGACGCCAGCATGAAGAGCGCAAGTATCCAGCGCGTGAACGGCCCAAAGCAGATCAGCAGGAAAAACAGCACCGTCGCAATCGCAAACAGCGTGACCACCGACGCGCTGAACAGCAGCCCGCCGGGCTGCTGCGCATACACCTCCAGCAGCTTCGAAAAGAAAACGCTGCTGGAAGAAAAAAAGATGAACAGTGCCGCCAGGACAATACGTCCGTCGTGCGTTTCCCAATACCTTTGCAGGCGTCCGATCAATGACATGGCGGTTTGACAGTGAAATGAGAGCCGACATGACAACGGATCGCTGTCGCAGGAGATGCCGGAAGGAGGCTGCGCGACCAGCAAAGGCAGGCAGCGCGCCTATTGTAGCGCTGCGTGGCGTTTCAATTCGGCAGGCTGAGACCGGCGCGAGCGCCGGCTCTGGCTTGCGCGGGAGAGCTATCGCGGCCCTCTCCGGCGCTGATTCGGGAAAGTCGCAAGCGCCGGCAGCGGCGTTTTGTCAGAGCACTACGCGCTTGCTGCGGCGGGAATGGCCACGCTCAGTCCAGCCCGCCGATGCAGACATATTTTTTCTCGAGATAGTCGTCGATTCCGTACTTCGAGCCTTCTCGCCCCATGCCGCTTTCCTTGATGCCGCCGAACGGTGCCACTTCGGTCGAGATCAGGCCTTCATTCACGCCGACCATGCCGAATTCCAGCGCTTCGGCCACACGCCAGATCCGGTTGATATCGCGGCCGTAGAAATAGGATGCCAGGCCATAGGGCGAGTCATTGGCCAGACGGATGACTTCCTCTTCCGTCTGGAATCGGAACAAGGGCGCGACCGGACTGAAGGTCTCTTCGGCAAATATCGCCATGGCCGGCGTCGCGCCGATCAGCACCGTCGGCGCGAAAAAATTGCCGCCGGGGCTCTCGCCTCCGGTCGCCAGCTGCGCGCCTTTGGCCAGCGCATCGTCGACATGCTCGCGCGCCTTGCGAACCGCTTCGGCATTAATCAGCGGACCGATCGTCACGCCCTCCTCGAGACCCGCCCCCATCTTCAGGTCGTTCACGGCCCGCACGAATTTTTGCGTGAACGCGTCGTACACGCTGTCCTGCACAAAAATGCGGTTCGCACACACGCAGGTCTGCCCGCTGTTGCGATATTTTGCGACCATCACGCCCTGAACTGCCAAATCGAGATCCGCATCGTCGAACACGATAAAGGGCGCGTTGCCGCCCAATTCCATGGACACTTTTTTCACCGTGTCCGCCGCCTGTTTCAGCAAGACCTTGCCGATCTCGGTCGATCCGGTGAAGCTCAGCTTTCTTACCAGCGGGTTCGACGTCAGTTCGGCGCCAATCTCGGTCGCACTTCCCGTCACGCAGGAAATCAGGCCCGCAGGAAAGCCGGCGCGTTCAGCCAGCACGCACAGCGCGAGCGCGGAAAGCGGTGTCTGGCTGGCCGGCTTGATCACGACAGCGCAACCGGCGGCCAGCGCAGGAGCGACCTTGCGCGTAATCATCGCCGCCGGAAAATTCCATGGCGTGATCGCGGCGCACACACCCACCGGCTGCCGCAGGACCATCAACCTGCGGTCAGCTGTCGGCGCCGGAATGAGGTCGCCGTACAGCCGTTTGGCTTCTTCCGCATACCACTCGATATACGATGCTGCATACGCAATCTCGCCGCGGCTCTCGGCCAGCGGCTTGCCCTGCTCGCTGGTCATGATCAGCGCCAGATCTTCCTGCGCCGCCATGACCAGGGCGAACCATTTTTTCAGCAACGCCGACTTGTCCCTGGCCGGCGTCTTCTTCCATTGCGCAAAGGCGACAGCCGCCGCCGCAATCGCCTGCCGGGTTGCGTCAGCGCCCATGCGCGGCACCGACGCAATGACCTCGCCTGATGCGGGATTGCGAACCTCGATCCTGTGCTTCGCGTCGACCCATTGGCCGCCCACATAGCAGCGCCCCGGGAGCAGCGATGCGTCGGCGACGCGGGTCAAGCCGTTCGTTGATGTGTTCATGCAGTGAAAATCCGTCAAAGTGAAGCTGTGGGAACAGACGCGTTCAATCGGCAAAAATGTCGCGGCCGCGCGTCTCCGGTACCAGCAGCAGGCCGACCACAAACGCAATCGTTGCAATCACAATCGGATACCAGAGGCCGGAGTAAATATTTCCCTGCGCGGCAACGATCGCGAATGCGGACGCAGGCAGAAAGCCGCCCACCCAGCCGATGCCCACGTGATAGGGCAGCGACATGGCGGTGTAGCGGATACGGGTCGGGAACAGTTCGACCAGCATTGCGGCCATCGGGCTGTAAGTCATCGTCCCGAACAGCATCAGGCACACCAGGATCAGCACCGTCATGCCGATATTGACCTGCGCACGATCGGCCTTCTCCGGATAGTGGTTGTCTTTCAGCGCCGCGTCGACCGCGCCTGAAAAGACTGCTTTGCGCTCGGCGGCCTCCGCCGCCTTGCCGTCAAATGATTCGATCGTTGCGCTGCCGATGCGTATCTGCGCGACGGCGCCCGGCGCAGCCGTCACATTGCTGTAATTCAGTCCTTTCTTTGCCAGGGCGCTTTTGGCGATGTCGCACGAACTGGTGAACGCGCTGGTACCCACCGGATTGAACTGCAGCGAGCACTCGGCAGGATCGGCCACGACTGTAATCGGCGCCCGCAATTGCGCCTGTTCGAGCGCCGGATTCGCATACGCGGTCAGCTGCTTGTACAGTGGCATGAAGAAGATCGCGCCAAGAATGAAGCCCGCGAGAATCACCGGCTTGCGCCCCTTGCGATCCGAGATGGCGGCAAAAACAAGATAGAAGGGAATCGACAGAATGGTCGCAGCGCCCACCATCAGGTTCGCGAGACTTTCGTCCACCTTCAGCGTCTGCGTCAGGAAAAACAGCGAGTAGAACTGCCCGGTATACCAGACGACTGCCTGCCCGATGATCAGGCCAAACAGGGCAATCAATACAATCCGCAGATTCTTCCAATTGCCAAAAGCTTCGGAAATCGGTGCCTTGCTGGTCTTACCTTCTTCTTTCATTTTCAGGAAAGCCGGCGATTCATTCAGCTTCAGCCGCATCCAGACTGAAATGCCGACCAGGATCACCGACACCAGAAACGGCACACGCCATCCCCACGCAGCGAATTCCTGTTCGCCCAGATACCAGCGGCACAGCGAGATGATGCCGAGCGACAGCAGCAAACCGCCGGCTGCCGTGGTCTGTATCCACGCCGTCCAGGTGCCGCGTTCCTCTGCCGGCGCATGTTCGGCCACGTAGATCACAGCGCCGCCGTATTCACCGCCGAGTGCAAAACCCTGCAGCAGGCGCATCGCGATGAACAGCACCGGCGCCGCGATGCCGATGCTGACGTATCCCGGTATAAAACCGATCAGGAAAGTCGCCAGCCCCATGATGACGATGGTGGCAAGAAAGGTGTACTTGCGGCCGACCAGATCGCCGAGGCGCCCGAACACCAGCGCTCCGAACGGTCGTACGGCGAAGCCGGCGGCAAAGCTCAGCAGCGTGAAGATGAAGGCCGCCGTTGGATTGAGGCCGGCAAAGAACGATTTACTGATGTGTAGTGCCAACGCACCGACCAGATAGAAGTCGTACCACTCGAATACCGTCCCGAGCGAAGAGGCGAGCACGACGAATTTTTCCTGCCGGGTCATCCGGTGCCTGCCCGGCGCGGCCGGCTGTGTCGTGGTTGCGGCAATAGGTCTCATGGGAGGTCTCCGTGTCGTTTTTATTCGTTATGCCGACCTGCAGTTGCCGGCCCGGTATTTCCGCTGCGTTGACGTGAATGCCGGTCAGGCGCGGTACATCGCACCACCGTCGGCATCAATCACCACGCCGCTCAGATAGGACGCCTGATCGGATGCAAGGAAAGTGACGATGCCGGCCATCTGCTCCGGCGTCGACGGACCGCCGAACGGCAGGTTGGCAAGCAGTTCAGGCCAGCGCTCGGCGTCGCCCAGACTGGCCGACGCGCGGTCCCGATACAGTGTGCGCAGCCGCTCGGTCTCGGTGGGTCCGGGGTTGAGGCCGCAGACGCGTACGCAAAAGCCCGCGCTGTGCGCGCCGACGGCGCGGGTAAAGGTATTCAGCGCGGCGTTCGCCACCGAGCCGTAGATGTAGTCATAGCGCGGCTGCGCGCCGGCAATGCCGATCACGTTGATGATCACGCCGCGGCGCGCCTCCATCATCGCCGGCAACAGCAGCCGCGTCAGATGCATGTAGCCGAACAGCTTGAGCTCCCAGCTGCTGCGCCACACTTCGTCGCTCACCTTGTCCAGCCCGCCGCCGGGAATCGCGCCGGCGTTATTGACCCAGATATCAGGAACACCGACGGCCTCGACCAGTGCTGCGCGTTGCGCGCTGTCGCCGAGGTCGAACGCATGCGTGTGCAGCACCGGCGCATCGACGGCCAGACGGCCGCGCGCGGCTTCAAGTGCGGCGTTATTACTGGAGACCAGATGGACCGTGCAGCCTTCGGCGAGAAACTGCTCAGCGCAGGCGAAGCCGATACCTTTCGACGCGCCGGTCACGACGACGGTTTTTCCTTGCAGTCCGGTATTCATGAAACATCCTTGGTGATTAAGTGCTTCTGACAAAACATCAATGGCCCGGCGCGCTGTCGCAGACAGATCCGCCTGGTCGGCTCACAGGACTTCCTGATAAATGCGATAAGCCTCATCGAGACCGATCTCGCGCGGATTGTTGACCAGCAGGCGCTGCTGCAGCATCGCGTCGCTCGCCAGCTGCGGCAGGTCGGCTGCATGTATGCCGACATCGGTCAGCCGCGTCGGCAACCCCAGCCTGACTGGCAGCACCGACAGCCACTCGACCAGCCCGTCGGCACTGCGGCTCACCGCGCCGTTCGCGGGGAGCAGTGCCTCCGCCAATTGCGCGTACAGCACATGTGCTGCCGGCAGGTTAAAGCGCAGCACCGCCGGCAACACCAGGGAATTCGACAGGCCGTGCGCGACATGGAAGCGCGCGCCGATCGGATAGGCCAGCGCATGCACGCCGCCAACGGGTGCGTTCGCAAACGCCAGTCCGGCCAGCATTGCACCGACCAGCATCGCCTGCCGCGCGTCGGCGCGATGGCCTTCGCTGCAGGCGGTCTCGATGTTGGCCGACAGCAGCTTCAGCGCTTCCAGCGCGAACAGATCGGACACCGGGTTTTTCAAGCGCTTGCTGGTATACGCTTCAATGGCGTGCACCATCGCATCGATGCCAGTAGCTGCCGTCACCGCTGGCGGCAGGTCCAGGGTCAGCTGCGCGTCCAGCACAGCCAGGTCAGGCAGCAGCACCGGCGACACCACGCCGCGCTTCTCGCCCGGTCCGGTGGTGACGATCGCTATCTGCGTGACCTCCGACCCTGTGCCGGCCGTGGTCGGCACCAGTACCAGTGGCAGCCTGGGCCCTTTGGCCAGGTCGACGCCGTAGACCGCGTCCAGCGTCTCGGTGCCGGGCGCGAGCAGCGCGACCAGTTTGGCGACATCCATCGAGCTGCCGCCACCGAGGCCAATGACACAATCGCAGCCGGCATCCAGCGCGGCGGCGACTGCCTGGCGAATCACCTCGGCGGGCGGATCCGCCACCACATCGGAAAACACGGTCACATCAAGACCCTCGGCGCGAAGCGAGTCGAGTGCCGGCGTCAGTAGACCGCTCTGATGCAAGAACTTGTCGGTGACAACCAACACCGTGCGCTGCGCCAGTCCGCGAACCAGTGACCCGAGTCGCGCAGCCGCGCCAAAGTCGGCCACGACGGATGTCGGGAATGTGATGCCAAAGGAAGGAATCATGTGGAATCGCCAGAATGAATGGTCAGAGTGAATCGTCAGAAGGAAATAATCAGCGACCCGTGAACACCGGCCTGCGCTTCTCGGCGAAGGCCGTCCTGCCCTCGCGATAATCTTCACTGGCTGCGGCCGCATCGATCCAGCGCCCGGCCTCGGCCGGCTCGAGCAGGCCCGGCCCCATCGCCATGGCATTGAGCATCTGCTTCGCACCGCGAATGCTGAACGGCGCGTTGTCGGCCAGTGTTGCGGCAAAGTCCAGCGACGAGCGCAGCGGCTGCGCCGTCAGTTCATCGGCGAAGCCCGTCATGACCGCCCGTGCCGCATCGAACTGCGCGCCGGAATACAGAATGCGCTTGGCCTCGGCCAGTCCGACCAAGGCCAGCAGCTTCCTGGTGCCGGACACGCCGTACACCACCGATAGCCGCGCCGCCGGAATCGCGAATTTCGCGTCGCTGCTGCAAAAGCGGAAATCACAGGACATCGCCAGATGACAGCCGCCACCCATGCAAAAGCCCTCGACCACCGCAATCGTCGGTTTGGAAAAATGCATGATCGCGTCACAGCATGCATCGACCGCCAGCTCATAGTCCGTCGCCTGCTCCGCGCTGGCGCGAACCTGGCCGAACTCGGTAATGTCGGCACCGGCCGAGAAATTGCCCCCGGCTCCGGTCAGCAACATCACCCGAACCTGCGGATCTGCGTCCAGCCGGGCCAGGATGGCCGGCACCGCCTGCCACATCGCCAGACTCATCGCATTGCGCTTGTTGGCGCGATTGATCGTTACGGTCGCAACCGTGCCTTCCAGCGACAGCAGCAATGCGTCCGTACCGTCGGGCATGGCGGCATGTCCTTGCGTGTTCATGGCTGCCTCTCCGTTGCGGCGCCTGTCTGTCGGCGCTCGACCTGCGACAGGAACTGCTGCACCTGCGCGTTGAATGCGGCCGGCTCTTCGAGGTTGATGGCGTGACCGGTCTTCGGTGCCATCCACAGACCCGCATCCGGCAGGACGTTCTTCAGCCACAGATTGGTCCGGACGCATGGCGCATCTTCGTCGCCAACCGCAAGCAGCACCGGCACGGCCAGCGCGGCCAGCTGTGTGCTGAAATCTTCCAGCGACGGGCGCTGGCCCTGAACCATCGACAAGGTATATGCCATGCCGGCGGAATCGTGCTCGCGAAGATGTTCCATGAACTTGTTCCAGCCGGGTGGATCCTTGCGCTTAAGTTGAATGCGTGTCGGCGAATGCCCCATTTCACTGGCCATGACTGCGCTGCCCTCGTCGCGGAAGCGCCGGGCCATCACCAGGCTATGACGGATGAATTCCTCGCGTTCATCGGGTGGTGACCCGGAACCGACACCGGCCACGACCAATGCGCTGGCTCGTCCCGGATGACGAATGCCGAAATTCAACGTCGCATATGCACCCATGCTCAGGCCGACGACATGCGCGCGCCCGATCTGCAAATGATCCAGCACGGCCGCAATATCGTCAGCCGCATAGTCATGCCCGTACAGTGCGGCATCGGCCGGCACCTCCGACGGCGGATAGCCGCGCGCGTTAAACGTGATGCAGCGATAACTGCGCGAAAACCACTGCACCTGGCTTTCCCACTCACGGCAGTCGGCGGCCAGCTCGTGGACGAAGATGATCGGGTAGCCCGCTCCGTGCTCTTCGAAATAAATCCGCGCATGGCGCGCTTGTGCGAACGGCATTCCGGCTCCTTGTTCTGCGTTGATGGCGTCAGGATGGGCTTCAGGCGGCTGCGTCGGCCTGGAAAATCACGCCGGCTGACGACAATCCACCGATCTCGAGCTCGCTGAAGCCGAACTCGCGCAATATCTGGAAAGTATGTTCGCCTACGCGCGGGGCCGGCGTGCTCGCAATTTCATTCGTTCCACTTAAAAGAACCGGAAGGCCGAGCGTGCGCATTTTTCCGCCCCCCGGGGCCTCTGTTTCCACCACCATGCGCACTGCCTTCGATTGCTGATGCTCGAGCGCCTGTCCGACGTTCTGTAACGGTCCGGCCGGCACGCCGGCTTCGTCGAAGCGCGCGCACCAGACGCTGACATCGGCAGCGGCAAGGATCGCTTCGATGCGCTGCTGCAGTTCATGGCGGTGCTGCAGCCGCAGGTCCGGAGTATCAAATAGCGGATCTTCCTTCCATTCCGGGTGGCCGAGCACGTCGGCAATCCGTTCCCAGTTCGACTGGTTGGCGCCGCCGATGGCGATGCCGCCGTCGCGGCATTGATAGACTTGGTAAGGCGCGATCAGCGCGTGCGCCGTGCCGACCGGCTGTGGTATCAATCCGCTCGAAAAATAGCCGGCGGCATGCCAATACATATGCTGCAGCGAGGCTTGCAACAGCGAAGTATCGACGCGCTGCCCGACACCCGTTTTCAGACGATGGATATAGGCGGCGAGAATGCCGAACGCTGCCAGGATGCCGGCATTCACATCGGCGATCGACACGCCCGGCTTGACCGGCTGCCGGCCCTCTTCGCCAGTCACGCTGATCAATCCGGTGAAGGCTTGCAGAATGAGGTCGAAGCCGCCCTTCCTGGCCAGTTCGCCTTCGCGCCCGTAGCCCGTGATCGAGCAATAGATCAACTGCGGATTGTGAACGCGCAGGTCATCGTAGCCGATGCCCAGGCGCTCCATCACGCCAACGCGGAAATTTTCAGTGACGATATCGACTTGCTTCACCATGCGGATCAGTGCGTCGCGCCCCTGCGGCGTGCGGACGTCGATGGCCACCGAGCGCTTGCCGCGATTGATCATCATGAATGAGGGCGTCATCGCCAGATCGCCCGGCTTGCGATAAGCGCGGGCGTCATCCCCCCCGGGAAATTTTTCGACCTTGCAAACGGTCGCCCCGAGATCTGCCAGCATCACGCCACAAGTGGGCCCGGCCAGGATTTGCGATAACTCCAGCACCTTCACGCCCTTCAGCGGGTGATGCGGCGGGGTGTCCATTTGCTCCATAGTCCTGCCCTTTCTTCTACACAGTTCGCATGCCAGGCCAAGCGGTGAAGGGCAAGTATAAAGATATCAATCCATAATTAAAAATACAAAAAACAGATTGGTCGATATGAAAAATTTATTTACAGGAAAGGCCGCGGACGTGCTCAGCGCGACGCCGCCCGCACCTTCGAACTCCCCTTCCAGTCGCCCTTGTGATGCAAAGTATCGAGAATGTCGAGCACCAGTTCACGCACGATGTGTGCCGCCTCACTCAGCCCCACGTCTTCCGACGAGCATAGTGAGACTTCGCGCGTGATCGGCGCCGGCAAAAACGGCGCCGCCCGCAAACGCTTTTCTTTGACTTCGAGGTGAATGGCCGACCAGGGCAGCACCGAGCACATCGCACCATGCTGCACGACGTGAATCAGCAGGTCGGTGGCACTGATCTCGGCCACCAGCTCATAGTTGACGTTCGCATTCAGGAAAGCCAGATCCAGACGGGTGCGAATGGTATTGGGGGCGGTGGGCAGCACCAGCGGCATCCTGGCCAGCTGTTCGAGCGTGATGCCCGACGGCTTGCGCAACGGCAGGGACGGAGAAACGATCACGAACAGATCTTCATGAAACAGCGGCTCGATACGCACGCCGCGCTGCGGCAGCGCGTCGATGGCGATCGCCATGTCGAGACTGCCTTGGGAAATCAGTCCGCTCAGCTCCGAGCTGGGCCGTTCGGTAATTTCGATCAGGATGCCGGGATATTTGCGCAAGGCCGCCAGCAGCGGTATCACGAGAATGCGCGCCGTGCTGCCGGGCACGCCTATGGCGACTCGTCCGGACGGGTGCTCTTTCTGGAAGGTGACCGCTCCCTTCAGGTCTTCGACATGGCGCATCAGGCCTTTCGCATGCCGGTATAGCACTTCCCCGGTGGCCGTTGGCCTGACGCCGCGAACGCTGCGATCAAGGAGTTTGCTGCCGATCTCGCGCTCAAGACCGGCAATCTGCTGGCTGAGCGCGGGCTGCGCGATGTGCAGCGATTCGGCTGCACGCGTCATGTTGCCATGGTCGACAGTGGCAAGAAAATACCTGAGCTGCTTGATGTCCATCGCACGCGCCTCCAGTCTATTGATACTTTTATCTTATCTATGCATACGAATTGCATATTTTACCTTATAAAAGGTGCTTCCTATACTCCGCTGGCGTCCCTAGTTCGGGCGCGGACATTCGGCCACTGCGCCGTCGCCCGATAATAAATATTGAAACCATGGAGGAAGCGATGAAGAATCTGATGCACCTGCGCCCAATTGCGTTGGCACTCGCATTGGCTGGCGCGGCACTGGCGAGTCAGGCTCATGCCGGCTCGGGCAAGGAATGGAACACGTACGGCGGCGATCAGGCGAATACGCGCCACAGCACGCTCACGCAAATCAATACGAAAAACGTTCACCAGCTAAAAGTATCCTGGGTGCGCTCGCTCGGCAGCCTTGAGTCGCAGGAGTCGACCCCCCTGGTGATCGGCGACACCATGTACGTGACCTCTTCCGCCGGCCCGCGCTATGTGTACGCGCTGAACGCGCGCGACGGCTCGATCAAGTGGGTGTACGAGCCGGAAATCGCGTCAGACTTCGCACAATATGCGTGCTGTGGCATCGGTAACCGGGGCGTCGCCTTTGCGGACGGCAAAGTGTTCGTCGGCCGCTTGGACGGCAAGCTGGTCGCGCTCGATGCAGCCAACGGCAAGGAATTGTGGACTGCGAAGGTATCGAACTACAAGGAAGGCGCCGGCATCACCTCGCCGCCGCTGATCGTCAAGAACCTGGTCATTACCGGTTACGCAGGTGGCGAATTCGGCGTGCGCGGCGCACTGCAAGCCTATGACCAGAAAACCGGCAAGGAAGTCTGGAAGACCTATACGACGCCGGGTGCCGGCGAAGCGGGCAGCGACACCTGGAAAGGCGACTCCGCCAAGGACGGCGGCGCGACCGCCTGGTACGTGGGCGCCTATGACGCCAAGCTCAACCTCGTGTACTGGGGCACCGGCAATGCCGGCCCATGGGGCAATTCACCACGCGGCAATGACTCCGCCGACATCGGCCCTTACGACAACCTGCACACTGTCTCGACGCTGGCGTTCAACCCGGACACCGGCAAGATCGTCTGGAGCTATCAGGAGACTCCGGCCGAGGTCTGGGACTTTGACGGCGTCAACGAACAGATTCTCACGGACCTGAAGGTCGGCGGAAAAAAAGTGCCTGCCCTGCTGAAGGCGTCGCGCAACGGCTTCTTCTATGTGCTCAATCGCGAGACCGGCAAGCTGCTCGCCGCCGATCCCTTCGTGACCGTCAATTGGGCAAAGAAGATCGACCTGAACACGGGTCGCCCGGTTGAAAACCCGGAAAAGCGCCCGCTGCTGAACAAATGGGCAAAGAACGTGTGCCCCAGCGTCTTCGGCGGCAAAAACTGGGAACCGATGTCGTACAACCCGACGACGAAGCTGGTCTACATTCCCGCCATCGAAGCCTGCATGGACATCATGAACAAGGCAGAGTCCCGCGAAATCGGCAAGTTCTACCTCGGCACGGACATGCGCATGGATCCGGCGCCGGACCTGCCGCATCCAAGCCGGCTGGTGGCATGGAATCCCGAGACCCGCAAAGAAGTGTGGGCCATCAACGATGACATCCCGCTGTCCTTCGGCGGCACGATGAATACGGATGGCGGCCTGGTCTTCTTCGGCACGGTCAGAGGCTGGGTAAACGCAGTCGATGCGCGCACCGGCAAAGCGCTCTGGAAATTCAATGCCGGCAGCGGCATCATGCAGAGCCCGGTCACGTACATGATCGATGGCAAGCAGTATGTCGCCGTGGTGGCTGGCCGCATCAAGGGCCCACCTTCATTCATGGGCAAGAAAGGTGAAGGCGTCATCAAGGCCAGCCCGGAGGGCGGCCATCTCATGGTGTTCGAACTGCCTGACTAAGCCGTACCGCCGAAAGAATTTTCTCTCATCCGCCGGGTAGGCCATCTCCCCCGGCGGCTTTAATCGGCGGCGAAGCGCATGCTTCCCGCCGTTTTTTTGTGCTCTACTGAGTTTGTTAACGCGGCAAGCGAGGGCCCGATGAAATACCGCATGATTCCCGTAGCTATTTTTCTGTCGCTCTATGTGCTTTGCGGTCACGCTCTGGCAAACGATGCCAGGCTGGCTGAAAAAGGCAGGGAAATTTTTAACCAGTTTTGCTACCACTGCCACGGTTCGGATGCGATCCAGGGCGAACGCATTCGCGACCTGCGACGCCTGACCCGGCGCTACGGCGATGAGCGCCACGACGTCTTTTTAAAAACAGTCACCGAAGGCAGGACCGACAAGGGCATGCCTTCATGGAAAGAATCGCTATCGCCGCAAGCGCTCAGCGAGATCTGGGCTTTTCTGGAATCAGTACAAAACAAAGACTGATTTTCGAGCGGCCCCCAGCCCGAGTTACTTGCGGTCGAACCACACGGTCTGGATATTCATGAACTCGTGCACACCGTAGTCGCTCAGTTCACGCCCGTAGCCGCTCTTTTTGACGCCGCCGATCGGCACGCGCGGGTCTGATGCCGAGAACCCGTTGACGAACACGCCGCCGGTCTCCATGCGCCGCGCCAGACGCTTCGCCAGATCGCGGTTGCTGGTCCACAGCGCGCCCGACAGACCGAACTCGCTGTCATTGGCCAGCGCGATCGCATGCTCAACGTCGTTCGCCTCGATCAGCGCCGCCACCGGACCAAAGGTCTCCTGCGCAAATGCCGGCATGCCCGGCTTCACCCCGGCCAGCACCGTCGGCAAGAAGTAGTTGCCCGCGCCCGCCACCGGCGCGCCGCCCAGCAGCAGCTGCGCGCCCGCCGCCACCGTGCCTTCGACCTGACGGTGCAACTCATCGCGCAGATCGGCGCGCGCCATCGGGCCGATATAGGTGGATTCATCCAGCGGGTCGCCCATCTTCAGCGCCCTCACCGCCGCCACGAAGCGCTCGGTAAATTCCGCCGCAATCGGTTGCTCAAGGATGATTCGCTTGGCCGCGATACAGATCTGCCCGGTGTTCTGGAAGCGGCCAGTCACGGCCGCCTTCACCGCCCCATCGAGATCGGCATCGGCTAGCACGATGAACGGGTCGGCGCCGCCCAGCTCCAGCAGGCACTTCTTCAGTGCCGCACCGGCCTGCGACGCAATGGCCGATCCGGCACGCACGCTGCCCGTCACTGCCACGGCCGCGATGCGGTCGTCAGCGATCACTTTCGACACCTGATCGTTATTGAGGTTGACGGCGCTGAACGCGCCCTTCGGCAGACCCGCTTCCAGCATCACCTGCTCGGTCAGGTACGCGCAGCCCATCACGTTCGGCGCATGCTTCAGAAAATACGCATTGCCGCCCAACAGCATCGGGATCGCGCCGCGCATCGACTGCCAGTACGGGAAGTTCCATGGCATCACCGCCAGGATCGCGCCCAGCGGATGGTAGGACACATACGCGTCCGGACCGATGGCGGTCGGGCGATCGTCCAGGATCGCGCCGCCGTTGGCCGCATACCAGTCGCACAGCATCGCGCACTTCTCGACCTCGGCCCGGGCCTGCCCGATCGGCTTGCCCATCTCGCGCGCGGCCATCTCGCCGAGCGTCTGAATGTCACGGCGCAGGATCTGCGCGATACGCGCGAGCGCCGCCAGACGCTCGGCCACCGGCGTGGCTGCCCACGCGCGGAAACCGGCCCGCGCGGTGTCGAGCGCGCGGTTCAGTGACGCGTCGTCGTCGAAGGGATAGCGGGCGATCACCTCGCCGTTGGCCGGATTGATGGAGACAGAACCGGGTGCGAAATCGTTCATGGGAAAACTCCGTTGAATTCGTTAGCTGGAAGGGGAATGGCCACAACTTACGCGCGCTGCTTTTGCAGCAGCGGGATCAGTTCCGGCACGAAGGCGTTGGCTGCGCCCTGGCCGACGGCCTGATCGAAAGTGGCCTGCACTGCGTCCGCAATGCGGTGTGCGGCGCCACTGTCGCTGGCCATCGTGGTGAAGTAGCCGAGATCTTTTTGCGCATTACTCATCGCGAACTTCAGGCCGGTCGGATCACCGTTCAGCAGGAAGGGACGCAGGCGCTCAAGCGCCGCCCCGCCACCGCCGCCCTTGGCGAGCACATCGACAAACACCTCCGGCGCAATGCCGTCGCCGAGCGCACAGGCCGCTGCCTCGGCGATCAGCGCCGCACAACCGAGCGATACATAGTTGTGCAGCAGCTTCATGCGGTGGCCGGCGCCGATGGCACCGACGTGCGCGATGTTCTCGGCAAAGCAGCGCAGCACCGGCAGGCAGAATTCGAACACCTCCTGGTCGCCACCGACCAGCAGGTTCAGCCGGCCCTCGGCCGCTTCTTTTGGCGTGCGCGTCATCGGCGAATCAATGAAGCGACCGCCGGCGGCCTGCACGGCCGCAGCGAGTTTGACGGTGGATGACGGCACGGCGGTCGAGCAGTCAACCACGGTCGCGCCCGGCGGCAGGCCAGCCAGCACGCCATCGTCGCCGAGCAGCACGGCCTCAACCTGCGGCGAGCCGGTCACACACAGGATCACCAGTTCCGCGTTCGCCGCTACCGACTTCGGCGTAGTCGCCGTTGTCACACCGGCGGCCAGCAGCGCGTCCAGCGGCTGGTTGCCGGCGTGCTCAAGCACGGTCAGCTGATGGCCATGCTTGACGAGGTTGCTGGCGATGCCGTGGCCCATCAGGCCGATGCCGATCATTCCGATTTTCATGATTCTGTATCCATGCTTTGCAGGTTGGATGAGCTCCACTCGCGGGGTGGCCGCTTGCGGGGTTGTACCGTTAAGGCTGCTGGCTACAGCGCCGATTCGATAGCCCGACCGAGATCCGTCGTGCTGGCCTGGCCGCCGATGTCGGCAGTACGCGGTCCGCCATTGGCCGGATCGAGCACCGTCTCGATGGCGCGCAGGATCGCATCATGCGCGTCGCGATAGCCGAGGAAGTCGAGCATCATCGCGCCGCACCAGATCTGGCCGATCGGGTTGGCGATATTCTTGCCGGCGATGTCCGGCGCCGAACCGTGTACCGGCTCGAACAGCGATGGAAACTTGCGCTCCGGGTTCAGGTTCGCGCTCGGCGCAATACCGATCGTGCCGGTGCAGGCCGGACCGAGGTCGGACAGGATGTCGCCGAACAGGTTCGATGCGACCACCACGTCGAAGAACTCGGGCCGCTGCACGAAGTGCGCGGTCAGAATATCGATATGGAATTTATCCAGTGTCAGGCCCGGATAGCCCTTGGCCATTTCGACGACGCGCTCGTCCCAGTACGGCATCGTGATCGAGATGCCATTCGATTTGGTGGCGCTGGTCAGGTGCTTCTTCGGGCGCGACTGCGCCAGCTCGAAGGCGAACTTCAATACGCGGTCGACGCCGATGCGCGACATCACCGTATTCTGCATCACGATCTCGCGCTCGGTGCCGTCATACATGCGCCCGCCGATGCTCGAATATTCGCCCTCGGTGTTCTCGCGCACGATGAACATGTCGATCTCGCCGGGGACGCGCGGCGTGCCATCGCGCCGCACTACCGGTGCGACGATGCCCGGCATCAGCCGCGCCGGACGCAGATTGATGTACTGGTCAAATTCACGCCGGAACAAGAGCAGCGAACCCCACAGCGACACATGGTCGGGAATCTTCTCGGGCCAGCCGACCGCGCCGAAATAGATTGCGTCGTGCGAGCCGATCTGCTTTTTCCAGTCGTCCGGCAGCATCTTGCCGTGCTTCTCGCAATAATCCCAGCTGGAGAAATCAAAGTGGTCGAACTGCAGGTCGATGCCGAACTTGCGCGCGGCCGCCTCAAGCACGCGCAGACCTTCCGGAACGACTTCCTTGCCGATGCCGTCGCCGGGAATCACTGCAATACGTTTTGTCATGATGTTTGCCTGAAAAGATTACACCGATCAGAAACCCGAGATCACCACTTTGCCGAAATGCGCGCCGCTTTCCATATGCTTGAACGCTGCCTGCGCATCGTCCAGCGCGAACACCTGGTCGAGCACAGGCTTGAGGCGGTGGTGTTCGATCGCACGGTTCATTTGTTCGAAGCGTGCCTTCGAGCCGACCGCGATGCCCTGCACGCGAATCAGCGGACCGAACAGCTGGCGCAGCGAGATGGTCGCCTCCGGACCCGCCACAAAACCGACCACACCGACAAAACCACCGAATGCCGTTGCCGCCAGCGACTTCGACAAGGTCGCGCCGGCCGTCTCAACGACGATGTCAACGCCGCGTCCACCGGTCATTTCCTTGGCGGCCAGCTCCCAGTCCGGGTTGCTGCGATAGTTGATGGTGTCGTCCGCGCCGAGCGCCCTCGCACGCGTGAGCTTCTCGTCGCTCGATGAAGTGATAATCACGCGCGCACCGGCCGCTTTGGCGAACTGCAGCGCAAACAGCGATACGCCGCCGGTACCTTGCAGCAGCACCGTGTCGCCCGGCTTCACGCCGCCTTCCTGCAGCGTGGTCCAGGCGGTCAGCGCGGCGATCGGCAGCGTCGCGACCTCGATGTCGGACAGCGAAGCCGGTGGCGCGACGGCATCGATGGCCGGCACCGCGATGTACTGTTGCAGCACGCCGGACAGCGGCGCGCCCAGCGTCTGCCGGGTGCGCTGCTGCACCGTCGGCAGGCCGTCGTGCCAGCCCTGCGTGTAAATCGGCGCGACGCGGTCGCCGATCTTCCATTCGGTGACGCCCTCGCCAAGCGCGACCACGGTGCCGCAGGCATCCGACGCCGGCACCAGCGGCATGGGCAGTCCGGGGATGTATTTGCCGCTCAGGACAGCAAGATCGCGGTAATTCAGGCTGGCTGCGGAAACCTTCACCAGGATGTCACCGCGGCGCGGCACGGGCACATCGAGCGCATGCTGCGTGATCGCATCCAGAGAGAATGCGGTGGCCGCCATGGCCTTCATTTTTGCGGGAATCATTGTCATATCAGCGTGGGGAAGTTGTTCTTCCGGCTCTGGCGAACCGGTGGGTATCGGCGCCTGCGTCGCGCAGTTGTGGCGGCGACAGGTGCGCATGTTCACATAGCTGCCGAATGCCGCAAAGGTGTCGGCACCGCTATTTCCTTTGTAATTCCGGAAGCTGGCCTTCGCGAGGCAACTAGTCGAAGATCAGCCTGGCCAGCTCACGCGCCGTCAACGGTGCGGTCGCATATTTTCCTGTATCGATCGAGATGTAATTCCCGCGCCGGATCACGCCATAAGTGTGGCGCTGGTGCAGCGACGATCTGGCATCGGACAGCTGGCCGCGACCGGCGGCAAACACCCAGCCGCCATTCACCACGAAACTTTCCTCTGCAGAGCGAATGCGCGCCACCCAGGGCAACGATTGCTGCAGCTTGTCCAGCACTGCGTCATGCAGCACTTGCGGATCGGGCCGGTGCAGCGTTGTCGGGTCCGGAGGCTGCACCGACGCATCATCGACCAGCAGGCCATCCGGATACCAGGACAGATAGAAATTCCTGCCGTCGTAGTTCTTGATATCGCCAAACGGTCCGGTCGCAATCAGTGCGCAGGGCAGGTCCAGCGCTTCGCGGGTCTTCAGAAAAATCGACTGTCGATAGCGGTTCGACCACACCCCTGCGGGCGCCATGCCGGCGCTCTGGTCCACGGCCATCCGCCCCTCCCACAGCGCGTTAACCACCAGGTCAAACGAGGGGAAATGGCCATCTGCGGTATCGACCGACCAGCGTCCGTCCGGTTGGTCCGAATCGGGACGCGCAGCAACCACCCGCTGGCCCAGACAAAGCGCAATGTCCGGTTCGGCGGCCAGCGCCTCGACGAATCGGTCGGCGATCCAGTTTGTCTGTACCGAACGCTCAGGCACGCGAAATCCCGCGACAATCTCGGGCGACGACGTCAGGTTCGCCAGTTCGTGTGCCGACAACCTGTGCGCCGCGGCGCTGCTGGCATCGTGCACATACCGCCCGGCGTCCGGATGAACCCGAACCGCGTCACTGACGCGCCGCAGGTAGTCCAGCATTTGCTCAGGCGGCACCACGGAATCGCGATGGCACAGATAATAATCATCATCGCTGCTGGCGGCCGGAAGAATCGAGGTGCCGATCAGTTCTTCCACCAGCGGACGGAACATCAGACTGCCCGGCAGAATGTGCAGCGCAGTCTGCAGCGACGGATCGCCGCTGTACAAGTAACCGAGGTGGATCTTGCCTTCGTTCCAGCGGCTGGCGGCGCAAAATGGCGCACTGCCCGCATCGAACAACATGACCTGCGCGCCGCGACGCGCAAAATTCAGTGCGACCGAGCAGCCCATGATGCCCGCGCCGAGGATCGCGATGCGTCGCTTGCCGGTCATTGCTTTCCATCCTTTTGGCGAAAATACGAGTCCGGATTGAACGGCTCGCTGCAAATGACCCACAGCACCGCCTGCTCACTCACGTAAGTCTGCTCGGCCCAGATACCCGCACCCATCAGCAGTCCGGGGCCGGCATCGGACAGGGTTACCGTCACCTCGTCGCCTGCATAGCGCATCTGCACGCGAACTTCCCCATTCACGCAGATCAGCATTTGCACGGCCGTGCGATGCCCGTGCCCGCCACGCGAGGTACCGGCCGGCACACCGGCCACCGTAAAAATACGGCGCGGCGCAAACGGCAGCGAATCCAGTTCAACGGGCAACAGCGTCCCACGGGTATCCCGATGCCGGACGAGGGCAAAGGTGCTGGCCAGGCCACCGAACCATGTATCGCCGGCGAGAAGCGCGCTATCCTGCATGCTTCTTTTCCAGTAGCGCTCGCAGCCTCACCAGCACCTGCAGCAGCGGTGTGGCAAGGGCGATCTTTTCTTCGGCACTCAACTCCGAATCCCACAGCTCTGTCATGCAAGCCGACAGTACCTCGAGTTTTTGCCGTGTCGAGAACGCCCAGTTCAGCGTCATGCTGCCGGGCTTGAAATATTTCAGGCAAAGCTCCCCCGGTACACGTGCGAACTCTCCCAGCAGGCTCATGTGGAACAGCCACGGCCAGTCGGCCGAAAATTCGCCGGCGCCATGGGTCTTCAGCCCGCGTATGCGACGCGCGCGCGCAAGCCGGAACAAGCCGCGGTTAGGCACCCACCATTTGATTTTCCAGTTCAGCATATGCATGCCGCGCCTGACACGATCCCTGACGCCTTCCAATTCATCCATCACCCAATGCGCCTGACGGCCATCCACCTCGGTCAGCAACACGTCAGAAAAGCTGAGCACCACCTCAGGCCGCGCATCCAGTACTGCCGCAAGCCGCTCGACATACTCCGGTTTGATGATGTCGTCATGGAAAGCGAATAACACATAGTCGGCATCGGCCATGTTCAGCAACGCATTGCAGTTGCCCACGTAACCAAGCCGTTCGGACTGCCGCACGACGGTGAAACGCGGATCGCGCGATGCATGAGCCTCGCAGATTGCGGCGGTACGGTCGGTGCAGGCATCGACCGACACGATGACCTTCAGGTCGGCATAGGTCTGGCCGGACAGGCTATCGAGTGTGGGCTGGATAAAGTCTGCTGCCTGCCAGGCGGGCAGCAAAGCGGTGACAGAACTCATAAGGTCTGCATGAATGGTGATGAATGATTAAATCAGTAGCGATGCCGCAAGCAAGGCAGAAAAGCGGCATCACCCATCCGGTCGTCTTGCGACAGAAAAGGTAAAGCGCGCTTATTTTCCTGCGGCGACGTCGTCTTGCGGTGGCAGATAGCCGTAGCGCACAAAGGTCGCGCGTGCCGCCGCGCCGGTGACGAATGCAGCGAACGATCGCACGGCCGGATTGTTCTCGCCGTGCAGGGTCATCACAAAGGCCTGCGCGATCGGTTTGTAGAGCTCTGCCGGCAGCACCGAGAACGCGCCCAGTCCGTTGAACTCGCTACGGTAAAGCATCGAGCGCGTCACGATGCCGGCGCTGGCGCTGCCATTTTTCACGAAGCGCGCAACTTCCTGTACGTTCTCGCCCGTCACCAGCTTGGCCTGCAACTTCGGCCACAGCCGGGCTTCGCGCAGCGCCTGCTCGGCTCGCTGCCCGAACGGGCTGTTGTACCGCGACGGGATCGCGATCACATGGATTTTGCGATCGGTGAGCATGTCGAGAGTCGGCGAGATGACGCCAGGCAGCCGGGTCCACAACAGCAGTTCGTTGCGCGCGTAGATCACTGGCGCGCCGGTCGCCAGGCCTTCGTCGGACAGGCGCGCCGGGTAACTCAGGTTGGCCGCAAAAAACAGATCGATCGGCACACCACGCCGGATGTCGGCGTACAGCGCGCGCGAACTGCCTGCCATCAGCGCGATCTCGGGGCCGCCGTACTGGCTGCGGTAGTCGTCGGCCAGTTGCTGTATCGCCGGCAGCACTTCAGTGGACACAGCGACCAGCAGGCGCGCATCGGCATGCGCGCTGGTAGCGGCGGCGAAGGCAACGACGATGAAAAGCAGGCGGAAAAATCGGTGGATCATGGGATCTTCAAAAACGATGGACGGCGCCGGCTCTGGTTTGGGTGCTGTCGGGATTTCCCGGCGGCCCATGGCACAGGCACCGCATTATAGTCCGCGGGCTGTGCCGGCCCGATCGGTGCCGGCAGGCCGCACGGTTTGCGCCCGTCCCGCTTTTCCCGGTGATTCCGCGTTATAGAATCTGGCCATCATTCAACGAGGGCGATCGATCACGATGGATACGAAAAAGCTGAAGGCGCTGCAATGGAAAGTGTTCGAAAACGTCGCGGCGGCGCAGCTGGTGCCGCTGATGCGCATCGGTGACGAACTGAAGCTGTTCAGCCGGCTGGCCGAGGCCGGCCCGTGCGACAACGCGGTATTTGCCGAGGCCGCCGGCATTCATCCCCGCTACAGCCTCGAGTGGCTGTGCGCGATGTGCGCGGCCGGATACGCGTCATATGACAGCGACGCGGGCCACTTCTTTCTCAGCCCCGAGCAGGTCGCCGTGTTCGCCGACGAAGACAGTACCTCCCTGATGATCGGCGCGTACGACAGCCTGGCGTCGCTGGTGATGGACGAGCCGAAGGTACGCGCCGCGTTCAAGACCGGCGAAGGCGTGCCATGGAGCGATCACCATCCGTGCTTTTTCCGGGGCACCGCGCGTTTCTTCAAACCGGTCTACAAGTCCAACCTGCTGTCGCGCTGGCTGCCGAAGATACCGGCGCTGACAGAAAAGCTCGAAGCCGGCGGCAGCTTCGCCGATGTCGGCTGCGGCCATGGCGTGTCGACCATGCTGATCGCACAGCACTTTCCGACGGCGCGTGTCGTCGGCTATGACTTTCACGGACCGTCGATCGAGGAGGCGAGGCGACTGGCAGCCGACGCCGGGCTGGCCGCACGCGTCACCTACGAGACGCGTAGCGCGAAGGATTATGACGGCCGCTTTGACGTGATCAGCTTCTTCGACTGCCTGCACGACATGGGCGACCCGGTCGGCGCGGCCATGCATGCATTCCGGCAGCTGAATGACGACGGACTGCTGGTGATCATCGAGCCTTTTGCGGGCGACCGGCTGGAAGACAATTTCAACGTGGTCGGACAGATGTTCTACAGCGCCTCGACGATGGGCTGCGTGCCGGCCTCGCTCGCGCAGGAAGTCGGCCTGGCTCTGGGTGCGCAGGCCGGGCCATCCAAGCTGTCCATCGTGCTACGGCAGGCAGGCTTTAGCGATGTGCAAACGGTGGCAACGACAGCGACCAATATAGTGCTGTGCGCGCGCAAGTAGTCTGACAAGACAAACAGCGCGCTGTCCCAGGCAGCAAAACCTGGTTGCCGCATTAATAACTATATTATTAATGGAATAATATTCCCAAAATAGCTGTTTAAATGGCAATTCACCGAAACAAGAGCCTTCGTGTGCGGCATAATCGCGCCTGAACGTTTGGCCGATACTGCGCGATCTGATTACTATACTGATAATTTTCGACCCCATCCCGACCGATGACATTCCACCGCCGATCCGGTTTCCTTTGCCAGCTGCTGCTCTATGTCGCCGCTGCGCTGGCGCCGGCCGCGGGTGCTAGCGCGGAATGCCTCGGCAACAAGAACGCGCGACAGGTCTACCGTGTCGATGTGGTGCCGCAGTTGGCGCCGGCCACCTTGTTCAGCCACTGGGCGCCTGTGCTGGATGAAATCGGCAAGGCCACCGGCCTGTGCCTGGAGCTGCGAATCGCCACGACGATTCCGGCCTTCGAGCAGGAATTGCTGGCTGGCCGGCCGGATTTCGCTTTTGTGAATCCCTATCATCTGGTGATGGCGCGACGCGCGCATCCTTATGTACCGCTGGTCAGGGACGGTAAGGCACCCCTCAGTGGCGTGCTGGTAGTGCGCAGCGACAGCCACATCAACGAGCTGCGGCAGCTGGACGGAAAAAGAGTGGCGTTCCCTGCGCCGAATGCCTTTGCCGCCTCATTGCTGCTGCGTGCCGAGCTGGCCGCCAAAGGCATTCGCATCACGCCGGTCTACGTCAAGACGCACGCCAACGTTTTTCGCGCCATCACTTTAGGCGACGCGCCCGCCGGCGGCGCCGTCAACAACACGCTGGAGCGCGAGTCCGATGAACTGCGCGCGCGGCTGCGCGTGCTGTACGAGACGGGCAGCTATGCGCCCCACCCGTTCATTGCGCACAGCCGCGTGCCGCGTGCGCAGCGCGACAAGCTGGTGCGAGCCTTCATGCAACTGGCAGCGACTCCGGCAGGCCAGGAGCTGCTTGATGCTATCCAGATACCCAAGCCCGTAGTGGCCGACTACGCACAAGACTACGCGCCACTGGAACGACTGCAGCTGGAAAATTTCGTGGTGCTGCCGAATGACTGAGAGCCGCTTGCCGAAGCGACTGCCGGCGGTGTCGCGCGGGCAGCTGTGGATGTCTTTGATCGGCGCCGGACTGGCGCTGGTCATCAGCAGCCTGGCGCTGGTGGCCTGGTTCAGCCATCAGGCCGAAGCTATTCACCGCGCCGGCCAGGAAAGTGCGGCGCGGCTGGTCGCCAACGGTCTGGCCAATGCCGTCTTCAGCGATTTGATTACGCGCGACTACGGCGCGCTTGAATCGCGTCTGGTGCAGGCGATGTCGACCGAGAACCTGGTATCCGTGCTGCTGCTGGACAGCAGCGGCAAGACGGTCGCGCATGTGCAGCGCGATCCGGACACGCGCAAGCCCGCGGCCGGCTTCGATCCGGTAAAGGCGAGCATCCCGGACGATTTATCGCGCATTCGGATCGAACACGGCATCATCGAATACTGGACCGCGATCGGCAAGCCGATCCGCAACGGCGTGCTGCGGGTGCAGCTGTCAGCCTCGGCCTACGACTCCGCGCTGATGAACCTGCAGTCGCAGATGACCTGGATCCTGACCGGCACCAGCGCGGCGCTGATGCTGATCCTGGGCCTCATGCTGCGGCAGACTTATGTGCTGTTCGAGGCGCGCGAAAGCGGGCTGCTGCAGATACAGCGGCACCTGACGTCGGTCGCCTACCGCGACGCGCTGACCGGCCTGCCGAACCGGCACCTGCTGCGCGAGCAGCTGGACCGGATCATCCGCGACAGCAAAGAGCAAGGCGGCGGCTTCGCGGTCTGCTTCCTCGACCTCGACGAATTCAAGGCGGTCAATGACCAATTCGGCCATGAAGCCGGTGATGAATTGCTGGTGCAGGTCGCGCAGCGTATCGAAAACTGCCTGCGCCATAGCGACATTGCGTTCCGGCTCGGCGGCGATGAGTTCGTGATCCTGCTGTCGAATATCAGCCGCATCGACCAGGCCAAGCCCATCCTCGAACGCATCCTGGCGACTTCGCGGCTTCCGGGCCGCTGGAAAAACCAGGAGCTCTATTACGGCATCAGCATGGGCGTGGCGCTCTATCCGTCGGATGCGACGACGCCGGAAGATCTGATTAGCTATGCGGATCGGGCGATGTATGCGGCAAAACGTTCGGGCAAGGCGCGCTGGGCGCTCGCCTCCGGCCAGCAAAATTTTCTCGTGTAGCGCGGATGCCTGACATCAGCGCCATACGCAAACCTTAGCGTCTGTTTTAACGCCTGGCGAGCGGCCTGCATCGGGTCCCGCAGGAGTTTTCAGGCAAGCACTTACGATAAGCATTCCGGTTAAAGATGAACTTAGCAGCACAAAGAATTACCTCGATCTATCTGATTCTCGCCACGGCATGGATCTGGGGATCGGACTGGCTCGTCGAACTCGGCGTGGACGCCGGGCTGCCGGCCAATGTTCAATCCTGGAAGGGCACGGTGTTCGTCTTCCTGACGGCGGGCATGCTGTATGTGCTGGTCCGCCGCGAGTCGCGCAGACAGCTTCAGCTAAGCGCCGAACTGGCCGACCGCGAACAATTGCTGTCCACCTTTGTCCAGCATGTGCCGGCGGCCGTCGCACTGGTCGACCGCGACATGCGCTACCTGTTGGCCAGCCAGCGCTGGCTCAGTGATTTCGGCATCGACCTCACGCAGGTCATCGGTCGCCTGCACAGCGATGCGTTCCCGGACTGTACGCTGCCATGGACGCAGGCGCACCAGCGCGCGCTGGCAGGCGAAGTCACGCGCGCCGAAGACGACCGCCTGATCAGGCCTGACCATTCCGTGCAGTGGCTGCGCTGGGAATTCAGGCCGTGTAACGTCATCGACGGCCGCATCGAGACCATCGCGATCTTCTTCGAGGACATCACCCAGTTCAAGCTCGATCAGGAAAAGCTGCGCACCGCCGAAGAGCGCTGGCGCTACGCGATCGACAGCAGCGAACTCGGACTGTGGGACTGGCATGTGCCGACCAGCATCGTGTTTTTCTCGAACCAGTGGAAAACGATGCTCGGCTATGAGCCTGCCGACGTCGGCAGCAATGTCAGCGAATGGGAAAGTCGCGTACATCCGGACGACCTGCAGGCTGTGATCGCCGACGTCACCCGCATGCTCACCGGCGAGGTCGCCTACTACAACAACGAGCACCGGGTACGCTGCAAGGACGGCAGCTACAAGTGGATCCTCGATCGCGGCAAAGTCATCGCCCGTGACGACGCGGGCAACCCCGTGCGCGTGATCGGCACGCATACCGACCTGACCGCGATGAAGGCGCGCAACGCCGAGATGCAGCTGCATGCGAACCTGTTCATGCATAGCCTCGAAGGCATCATGATCTGCGATGCCGACGCGGCCATCCTGGCAGTCAACGAGTCATTCACGGAAATCACCGGCTACGCGCAGTCCGACGTCCTGGGCAAGCGGCCGTCGGTGCTCTCGTCCGGCCGGCATGAGGCGAATTTCTATCGCGATATGTGGCGGCAGGTAAATGCACAGGGACGCTGGCAGGGAGAGGTCTGGAACCGCCGCAAGAACGGCACGCTGTTCCTTGAATGGCTGACCATCAACGTCGACCGTGCCGATGACGGTAGTGTCCGGCATTACTACGCGATCTTCAGCGACATCACTGAGCGCCGCGCGACCGAGCAGCGGCTGATGCACCTGACCCACCACGATCCGCTGACGGACCTGCCCAACCGACTGGTGCTGCGCGACCGCCTGCAGCGCGCGCTGGTCGAGGCGCAGCGCCATCAGACCCTGCTGGCCGTCCTGTATGTGGACCTGGACCGGTTCAGGAACGTCAATGATTCGCTCGGGCATCTGATCGGCGACCAGCTGCTGGTCGAGGTCGCGCAGCGACTGGCACAGACCGTCGGCCATGGCGACACCGTGTCGCGCCATGGCGGCGACGAATTCACCGTACTGCTGCCGGAATCTGATGCGGATGCGGCCGCGCACATGGCGCAGAATCTGCTGGAGGCGTTGTCACAACCGATCAGTATCGACGGCCAGCAGCTGGTGATGTCGGCGTCGATCGGCATCGCCACCTATTCGGCGGACGGCCACGACGCCGATTCGCTGCTGCAGGCCAGCGATGTCGCGATGTACCGCGCCAAACAGGATGGTGGCAACCTCTTCCGCTTCCATTCAGCCGAGATGCAGAGCAACGTCAGCAAGACGCTGCAGACAGAGAACGCGCTGCACCGTGCGTTGCGCAACAGCGAGTTCGAGTTGTTCTACCAGCCGCAGATCGAGATGGCCAGTGGCCGCGTGGTCGGCTGCGAGGCCCTGCTGCGCTGGCACGACCCGATGCTAGGCATGCGCTCGCCGATGGAATTCATTCCGGTCGCCGAGGAGAGCGGTCTGATCCTGCCGCTGGGCGCCTGGGTGATGAAGACCGCGGCGGCGCAGTGCAAGGCCTGGCACGATGCGGGGCATACGCAGTTCATCGTGGCGGTCAACGTGTCGGCGCTGCAGTTCAGGCAAAGGCGCTTTGTCGAACAAGTAGCGCAAGTGCTGGCCGACAGCGGCCTGCCGGCGCACGCGCTGGAAATCGAACTGACCGAGAGTGCCGTTGCCGACGATCCGGAGCGCGCGATTGCGTTGATCCAGTCCCTGCACGACCTCGGCGTGCGCCTGTCTATCGATGATTTCGGTACCGGCTATTCGTCGCTGTCCTACCTGAAGCGCTTCAACATCCACAAGCTGAAAATCGACCAGAGCTTCGTGCGCGACCTGATGACCGACTCGGACAGTGCGTCGATCGTGCAGGCGGTCATTTCAATGTCGGCCAATCTGGGACTGATCGCAATCGCCGAAGGCGTGGAAACAGCCGCGCAGGCTGCCTGGCTGCGTCAGCGCGGATGCAATGAAGCTCAGGGCTATTTGTATGCGAGGCCGATGGACATCGATGCCTTCGAACGCTGGCTGGCGCAGGAGGAAAACGCCCTCGCGCCGTCGGCGACGCCCGGCAACAACGCCTGAACCGCTCCGGCGAGGCCAGCGAACAGGCGCTGGCCTCGCCCGGCACCGCGCCTGCGACACCGGGCAGGCGCAGTTGATTTGATACCGCATAATTGAATTTATAATTCATTTTTGTATCACTACTAAACAAGCCACACGCCCCCTCACCCGCGCCGCCACACACCGGCGACCCCTGTCATTCCAGCTGTTTTTTTCTGCCTCCAGGATCAGGCCGGATGCATTCCGGCGATTCTCACGCATTCCCCAGCCTTTTGATACTTCCGTTGATAAAAAATATTTTTTAATGTATCGTCAATTGCTTTCATCGGCATGCAGGATATACGCACGATGACTCTAGCCTTTCAGGCTTACCTTTTCACGCTCACCCAAAGTTACGACGCATGATCTCTCCCCTTCCCTCCGACGCCGTCATTGCCGTGGTCGGCACCGGCGCGATGGGCGCCGGCATTGCGCAGGTCGCTGCCGCCGCCGGCCATACAGTCAAACTGTTTGATGCGCGCGAAGGCGCCGCTGCGCGCGCGATCGAGGGTCTGCGCGCGCAGTTTGGCAAGCTGGCCGACAAAGGCCGCATGGATGCGAATGCCGCCAGAGCTGCCGGCGAACGCCTGGTCGCCGTGGCCGAGCTGTCGGCGCTGGCCGATGCGACGCTGGTGATCGAGGCCATCGTCGAGAGTCTCGAGGCCAAGCAGCAGTTGTTCACGAGTCTGGAAAACATCGTCGCCGACGACTGCGTGTTCGGCACCAATACCTCGTCGATCTCGATCACCGCAATCGGAGCCAGGCTGCAACGGCCCGAGCGGCTGGCCGGCCTGCATTTCTTCAATCCGGCGCCGCTGATGGCGCTGGTCGAGGTGGTCAGCGGCCTGGCGACCGACCGCGCCGTTGCCGATATGCTGTTTGCAACCGCGCAGGCCTGGGGCAAGGTGCCGGTGCACGCGAAGTCGACGCCGGGTTTCATCGTCAACCGCGTCGCCCGCCCCTATTACGCCGAAGCGCTGCGACTGGCGCAGGAAGGCGCGGCCGATTACGCCACCATCGATGCGGTGATGCGCGAGGCCGGTGGCTTTCGCATGGGCCCCTTCCAGCTAATGGACATGATCGGCCATGACGTGAATTTCGCGGTGACGAAATCGGTCTGGAGCGCGTTTTTTCACGATCCGCGTTTCCTGCCATCGCTGATTCAGCAAGAACTGGTCGACGGCGGCTTCCTCGGCAAGAAAAACGGTCGCGGCTTTTATGATTACCGCGAAGGCGCCAGCGCCGCACTGCCTGCCACCGAGGCGCCGCAAGCGCTGCCGGAGGCTATTTGCGTCTGCGGCGATTCGGCTGCAGCACGCGCGCTGGCGCAGCGCCTGATTAGTGCCGGCGTCGCTTTCACGACCGCAGGCAGCAACGACGACGGCCGCATTGCCGTCGCCGGTGCCGCAACGCTGTATGTCACCGACGGTCGCAGCGCAACGCGCCGTGCCGCCGAACTCGGCGTGGCCAGCCTTGTGCTGATCGATCTCGCGCTCGACTATGCGACGGCCAGCCGGATCGCCATGTCGGCCGCCGGCCAGTGCAGCGCGGCCGCAGCAAATGACGCGACCGCCTTGCTGCAGGCGGCCGGCCTGCAGGTGGCGCGCTTTGCCGACGTGCCGGGACTGGCAGTGATGCGCACCGTGGCGATGCTGGCCAACGAAGCGGCCGACGCCGTTAATCAAGGCGTCTGCAGCGCAAGCGCCGCCGATGCGGCGATGAAGCTGGGCGTGAACTATCCGCAAGGCCCGCTCGCCTGGGCCGATGCGCTTGGCGTGGCAACCATTCACGCGGTGCTGACCCATCTGGGCCAATCCTATGGCGAAGACCGCTACCGGATCTCGCCACTGCTGCAACAGGCTTTTTATTCGGGCAGGAAAATCCATGGCTGATATTCATCACGCAGTGCCGACCGATCCGTCGGCGCTGGCCGCAGCGACCGCCGCAGCGATGTGGACACGCGACCAGACCGCGCAGGCACTCGGCATGCAGCTGCTGAAAATCGACACCGGCCGCGCCACGCTGTCCATGACGGTGCGCGCCGACATGGTGAACGGCCATCACACCTGCCACGGCGGCATGATCTTCACGCTGGCCGACACCGCCTTCGCCTATGCATGCAACAGCCACAACCTGAACACCGTCGCGGCGGCGGCGCAGATTGATTTTCTGGCACCGGCGCGCGAGGGCGAGGTGCTCGAAGCCGAAGCGATCGAACGCGCCGCGGCGGGCCGCAGCGGCGTCTATGACGTCACTGTGCATACAGACGATGGCCGCCTGATTGCGCTGTTCCGCGGCAAGAGCGCGCGCATCGGCGGCGAAGTGATTCAAGGGCTCAAAGAAGCCTGAGCTGAACAAAAGACCGTCCGCTCCGGCCCGGCACAGCCCGTGGCATGGCAGCGGATCGGTCACAGAGGAGACAAGGCATGCTCGTGAAAAAGCCCGTAGTCGCAGAGCTCGAACCGATAGAAACGGCCAGCCGCGACGAGATTTCAGCGCTGCAGCTGCAGCGACTGCAATGGACGCTGCGCCATACCTGGGACAACGTGCCGGCGTTCCGGCAGAAATGCGCGGCGCTCGGCGTGCATCCGGACGACATGAAGCAGCTGCCGGACCTGGCGAAATTCCCGTTCATGACGAAGGTCGACCTGCGCGAAAACTATCCGTTCGGACTGTTTGCGGTACCGCGCGAACAGCTGGCGCGGCTGCATGCCTCGTCCGGCACGACCGGCAAGCCGGTGGTGGCCGGCTACACCCTGAACGACCTCGACCACTGGGCTCAGGTCGTCGCCCGTTCGCTGCGCGCGGCCGGACTGCGCGCCGGCCACATGGTGCATAACGCGTACGGCTACGGCATGTTCACCGGCGGGCTCGGTGCGCACTATGGCATCGAGCGCGCCGGCTGCTGCGTGGTGCCGATGTCGGGTGGGCAGACCGAGAAACAGGTGCAGCAGATCCTCGACTTCAGGCCCGACGCGATCATGGTCACGCCGTCCTATTCGCTGGTGATCGCCGAAGCATTCGAGCGCCTCGGCGTGAGCCCGCAGGACATCTCGCTGAAGGTCGGTATCTTCGGCGCCGAGCCCTGGGGCCAGGGCATGCGCGCCGAAATCGAGAAGAAGCTCGGCATTGACGCGGTCGACATCTACGGGCTGACCGAGGTGATGGGGCCGGGCGTGGCCAGCGAATGCATCGAAAGCAAGGACGGCCCGGTGGTCTGGGAAGACCATTTCTATCCCGAGATCATCGACCCGCTGACCGGCGAAGTGAAGGCCGACGGCGAAGAAGGCGAACTGGTGTTCACGTCGCTGACCAAGGAGGCGTTCCCGGTGATCCGTTTCCGCACGCGCGACCTGACCCGCCTGCTGCCGCCGACCGCGCGCTCGTTCCGCCGTATCGGCAAGATCACCGGCCGCTCCGACGACATGCTGATCATTCGCGGCGTGAACGTGTTCCCGACGCAGGTCGAAGAACAGATCCTGCGCGACCCGAAGCTGGGCGGCACTTACCAGCTGGTGCTCACGCGCGACGGCCATCTCGACAACATGGAAGTGCGCTGCGAGCTGCAACGTGAATTCAGCGGAATGGATAACACCGCGCGCGCCGCCGTCGCCACAGAGCTCGCACATCGCATCAAGACCAATGCCGGTATCTCGACGACGGTCACACTGCTGGACGTGGATTCGATTCCGCGCACGCTGGTCGGCAAGGCCAGGCGCGTGATCGACGAGCGTCCCGGCACTGACTGACGAATGACAACCGGCACCTGAACTGCCAGACAGCATACCGAGAGGAGGACTCATGTACACCCAATCGTTCACCGTGGGCGACGGCAAGCAGAATAAGCCCGTGCCGCTGACCGCGAGCACCGAAGACCCGCTGAAGCAGGCGGCCTTCGACGCGAAGATCGACGCCGACGGCCGCATCGAGCCGCAGGACTGGATGCCCGACGCGTACCGCAAGACACTGGTGCGGCAGATCAGCCAGCATGCGCACAGCGAGATCGTTGGCATGCTCCCCGAAGGCAACTGGATCTCGCGCGCGCCCAGCCTGAAGCGCAAGGCCATCCTGATCGCGAAAGTGCAGGACGAAGGCGGCCACGGCCTCTACCTGTATTCCGCCGCCGAGACACTCGGCGTGTCGCGCGACAAGCTGCTCGGCGACCTGCACAGCGGCCGCGCGAAATACAGTTCGATCTTCAATTACCCGACGCTGAACTGGGCTGATGTCGGCGTGATCGGCTGGCTGGTCGACGGTGCGGCGATCATGAACCAGATCCCGCTGTGCCGCTGCTCGTACGGCCCCTATGCGCGCGCGATGGTGCGCGTCTGCAAGGAAGAGTCGTTTCATCAGCGCCAGGGCTATGAGGCGCTGCTGGTGATGATGAAGGGCACCGCTGAACAGCGCGCGATGGTGCAGGACGCCGTCAATCGCTGGTGGTGGAAATGCCTGGCCATGTTCGGCCCGCCGGATGCCGACAGCCCGAACAGCGTGCAGGGCACGCGCTGGGGCATCAAGCGCATCTCGAACGACGACCTGCGACAGAAGTTCATCGACGCCACCGTGCCGCAGGCGCAGGTGCTCGGCGTCAGCCTGCCCGATCCTGATCTGAAGTGGAACGCGCAGCGCGGCCACCACGACTACGGTCGCATCGACTGGGACGAATTCTGGAATACCGTCAACGGCAACGGCCCCTGCAACAAGGAACGCCTGGCCACGCGGGTCAAGGCACACGACGACGGACAGTGGGTGCGCGAGGCCGCGCTTGCCTACGCCCGCAAACAGCAAGCGCGCGCAACGCAGGAGGCCGCATGAGCACCGCACTGAAGGAATGGCCGCTGTGGGAAGTGTTCATCCGCTCGAAACAGGGCCTTGAGCACAAGCATTGCGGCAGCCTGCACGCGGCTGATTCAGCGCAGGCGCTGCAAATGGCGCGTGACGTCTACACGCGCCGGCAGGAAGGTGTGAGCATCTGGATCGTGCGTTCGGCCGACATCGTCGCCAGCAGCCCGGATGACAAGGGCGAGCTGTTCGATCCGGCCGGCGACAAGATCTACCGGCACCCGACTTTCTACGTCATCCCCGACGAAGTGGGGCACATGTGATGAACACGATGCCTGTCACGCTGGCCACCCGCGCCCTCCTCGATTACGTGCTGCATCTGGCCGACAATGCACTGGTGCTCGGCCAGCGCAATGCCGAGTGGTGCGGCCACGGCCCTGTGCTGGAGGAAGACATCGCGATGTCGAATGTCAGCCTCGACCTGATCGGCCAGGCACGCCTGCTCTACCAGCTGGCCGCGCGCCTGCAAGGCGGCGAGGCAACCGAAGACACGCTGGCCTATTTCCGCGACGTGCCCGACTTTCGCAACTACACGCTGCTGGAGCTGCCGCATCATGCGGCGCTGGTCGGCTACGCGCAGGAACGGCTGGACTTCGGCACGACCATCGTGCGCAACTTCCTGTACAGCGCACTGATGGTGCTGGTCTGGGAGGCGCTGCGGCAGTCGGCGGATGCGGATCTTGCCGCCATCGCGGAGAAATCGGTGAAGGAGGTGCGCTACCACCTGCAGCACAGCCGCGACTGGCTGGTGCGGCTCGGCGACGGCACTGACGAATCACGGCAGCGCATGCAGGCAGCGTTAAACCACCTGTATGCGTACACGCGCGAATTCTGGGCCGGCAGTGCGGTGGAAGCCGAAGCCATCCGGCTTGCGGTCGGCGCGAATGTCGCCGCGCTAAAGCCTTCGTGGGACGCGATCGTGGACGATGCGCTCGCCGAAGCCACACTGAGCAAGCCCGAGACCGCCGGCTACATCACCGAAGGCAAGCAAGGCATTCATTCCGAACATCTGGGCTTCCTGCTGGCCGAAATGCAGAGCCTGGCGCGCGCGCATCCGAATGCAGTCTGGTGAGCTGACGATGAACACCAGGCTGGACGCCGTGTGGGATGCGCTGGATGCGTTGTCGGATCCGGAAATTCCGGTGCTGACGCTGCGCGACCTCGGCATCTTGCGCGATGTGCGTGCCACAGCCGACGGCCGGATCGAAGTCGTGATCACACCGACCTATAGCGGTTGCCCGGCGATCAGTCAGATCGAGGATGACGTGCGCGCAACGCTCGAGGCGCATGGCATTGACGCACAAGTCGTCACGCAGCTGTCGCCGGCCTGGACCACCGACTGGATGAGCGATGCGGGCAAGGACAAGCTGCGGCAGTACGGCATCGCGCCGCCGCACCGTGTGCCGGCTGACACGCAGGTGGTGCGCTTCATCGGCCGCGCCACCGCACCGCCAGTCGTGCCGTGCCCACGCTGCGGTTCGTCGCACACAGTCGAGGCCTCGCGCTTTGCCTCGACCGCCTGCAAGGCACTGTACAAGTGCCTCGATTGCCAGGAACCCTTCGATTATTTCAAGCCGTATTGATACAGAACGGAGAACATCCCGATGTCCGCCCCCCGCTTTTATGCGCTGAACGTCAAGCGAGTGACCCCGGAAGCTGCCGGCGCAATCGCTGTCACCTTCACGATTCCTGACGGGCAGCGCGCGCTATTCGACTTTCAGCCCGGCCAGTTCCTGACGCTGCGCCAGCAGTTCGACGGCCAAGAGGTGCGCCGTAATTATTCGATCAGCTGCGCGCGCAGCCGCCTGCAGACGGGCGAACTGGAGATCGGCATCCGCCCGGTCGAAGGCGGACTGTTCTCGAACTGGGCCGCGCAACACCTGAAGGCCGGCGACAGCCTTGAGGTGATGCCGCCGGACGGCCGCTTCACGGTGAAGAAGCAGCGCGCGATCCACCGCGTCGGCTTTGCGGCCGGCTCGGGCATCACACCGATTCTGTCGATTGCGGCGTCGACGCTGGAAGAACAGCCGGCCAGCAAGTTCACCCTCGTCTACGGCAACCGCCGCATGTCCAGTGTGATGTTCAACGAAGCGCTGCAAGACCTGAAAGACCGCTACCCGGACCGGCTGACGCTGATCCATGTGCTGTCACGACAGGCACAGGAAGTCGACCTGCTGCAGGGGCGCATCGACGGCGACAAGGTGCGGCAGATCATTGCCGCACTGCTGCCGGTGAAGAGCATGGACGAGGTTTTCATCTGCGGACCGGAAGCGATGATCGAGGCTACCGGAAAAGCACTGGTCGACGCCGGCGTGCCGGCCGACCGCGTGCACAGCGAGCGCTTCACGTCCGGACCGGCGGTAGCCGCGAAGGTACAGGCCGACACCGACGCCCAGGCACAGGAGCGCCGAGGTCAAAAAGATGTTGCGCTGACCGTGATCCTCGACGGCAAGGAACATGAACTGACAATGCGTGCGGACGAGCATGTGCTCGACGCAGCGCTTGAGGCCGGGCTCGACCTGCCCTATTCGTGCAAGGCCGGCGTCTGCTGCACCTGCCGTGCGAAAGTGCTCGAAGGCGATACCGTCATGGACAAGAATTTCACGCTGGAGGCCGAAGAGATGGCGCAGGGCTATGTGCTGTCTTGTCAGGCCAGGCCGCTGTCGAAGAGCGTGCGGGTGAGTTACGACGAGCGGTGAAGCAGT
>JAOASL010000021.1 GCA_030158675.1 Burkholderiaceae bacterium
TTGGCGGAGACCGAGGGATTCGAACCCTCGATACAGGTTTAAGCCCGTATGCTTCCTTAGCAGGGAAGTGCCTTCGACCACTCGGCCAGGTCTCCACTTTTGCAACTCTTTATGTTTCCGGAGCTGCAAAAAAACAGGATTTTAGCTTTCGGGGCTGATTTGGTCAATGCGGCACTGAAGCTTGTGCGAAATAAGCCGGTTCTTTTTACTTTGTCTTCGCAGGCCGCTCCACCACGGACAGCCTATCGCCCTCTTCCAGCCCGTCCGGCGGGTTCAGTACGACACGGTCGTCCACGGTGATACCGGACAGCACTTCGATCTTCATGCCGAAGTCTTTGCCCAGTCCTACCGGCACCAGCGTCACCTTGCCCTGTTCGCCAACCAGCGCGACGCGCGGGCCTTCGCCCCGCAAGAGCAAGGCATTCACCGGAATGGTCAAGCCGTTGTGCTGGCTAAGCGGCATCTCGACCTGCACATAAGAACCCGGCAGCAGCTGCCCGCCTGCGTTGTCGATGCCGACCTCCACCTGCAGGCTGCGGTTGGACGGATCGATCGCCTTCGCGGTGCGGGTCACCATGCCCTTGAACGACTGTCCGGCGAGCTCGGCCTGCGTCAGTTTCACTGCCTGCCCGACCTGTACGCCCTTCGCATACGCCTGCGGCACATACACATAGGCGCGCAGCGCGCTTGCCTGCGTCAGCACGAACAGCGGCTTGGTGGAATTCGCATCGATCAGGTCGCCGACATTGACGTTGCGCTTCGTGACCACGCCATCGAAGGGCGCGACTACGCGAGTAAATGACAACAGCTCGCGCAGCCGCTGGATGTTGGCGTCGACTGACGCAAGACTGGCTGCTGCCTGCTCATAGGCACTGCGGCGCTCGTCGTATTCCTGTTGCGATACCGCGCGCTGCTCGAGCAATCCCTTCCAGCGCTCCTGCGTGCTTTTGGCCAGGTTCATCGATGAGACCGACTGCTGCCGGGACGCGACTGCCTGCGCCAGCTGCTGCCCGAGCTCAGGGCTGCTGATCTCGGCCAGCAGCTCACCCTTCTTCACCGGCGCGCCGATGTCGCGGGTCCAGCGCGTCAGATAGCCGCTGGCGCGCGCCGAAATGGGTGACTCGACCTTACCGAGCAAGGTGCCCGGCAGTGACAGTGCCTGGCTGCTGCCGGCCAATTCGGGATGAACCACCACAACAGTGACGGCGGCATTTTTTGCAGTCGCCGCCGACAGTGCTTTCGCCTGCGTCTGGCTGCGCCACAGCGACAGGCCGCCGCCGATCAGCAGCAGCCCGAGGACAATCATGAATCCGGACCGCAGGCGATGCCAGACACGCACGCGGCGCACGCCGTGTTGTCCGGTGGGATGAATGGCCAGCGATGAATGACGTTGCTGTGTCATGGCTCAGGTTCCTGCGGTTGGGACGGCGGCACGGGACTCGCGGCGCGCGATGAAACGATGGACTGCCGCGAAAACGACCGGCACGAAAAACAATGTCGACACGGTGGCAAAGATCAGTCCGCCGATAACGGCGCGACCGAGCGGGGCATTCTGCTCGGCACCCTCGCCGAGCGCCAGTGCCATTGGCAGCATGCCGATGATCATCGCCAACGCCGTCATCAGCACCGGACGGATGCGCGTCGCACCCGCTTCCAGCGCGGCCGACAGCGGCGGCACGCCGGCATCCAGCCGTTGCCGCGCGAACGACACCATCAAAATACTGTTTGCGGTCGCCACGCCCATCGTCATGATCGCGCCAGTCAGGGCCGGTACCGACAGATGTGTGCCGCTCAGGAACAGCATCCACGCAATGCCGGCAATCGCCGCCGGCAGCGCACTGATGATGATCAGCGGGTCGAGCCAGGACTGGAAGTTCACCACGATCAGCAGATAGACCAGCACAATCGCGCCGGCCAGACCAAGCAGCAGGCCGATGTACGACGATTGCATGGTCTGCACCTGCCCGCGCAGTGTGATCTTGCCGCCCTTGCCGAGTTTCGGCTCGATGCCGGCAATCTGCTGCTTCAGGTCTTTCACGACGCTGCCCATGTCACGACCCTGCACGCTGACATAGATGTCGATCACGTTGCCGATGTCGTAGTGCGACATCACCGCCGGCTGCACCGCCGGCCTGGCCTTGACCAGGTTGCCAAGCAGCTGCGGCTGGCCACCGCTGCCGGCGACTGGCGTGCGCATTAGCGCATCCATCGAGCCGACCTGGTGCTGCGGCGTCTGCACCAGCACGTTGTAAACGACGCCATTGGCCGGATTCAGCCAGAACGACGGCGAAGTCTGGAAGCTGCCGGACAAGGACACCAGCACGTTCTGCGCGACGTTCGCTGCCGTCAGATTCAACTGCTGCACCGACGTGCGGTCGATATCAAGTGCGAGCGTCGGTTGATTCATGCGCTGGTGCACATGCACGTCCACCGTGCCGGGAATCGCCTGCACCTTCTTCGCGAGCTGCTGCGCAAGCGCGAAGTTGCCATTCAGGTCCTTGCCGGAGAACTGAATGTCGATCGCAGCCGGCGCGCCGAAGTTCAGTATCTGCGACACGATGTCGGCCGGCTGGAAAAAGAACTCGGTGCCCGGAAAACGCTTCGGCAGTTCGCGTCGCAATGCATCGATGTATTGCGCGGTCGGCTGATGCCCTTCATTCAGCGAGATCAGGAATTCCGTGTCGATCGCGCCAAAGGTGCCGGCATTGTTATATGCCAGGTTGATGCCGCTGATCGGGACGCCAATGTTGGCGAGCACGGTGCCGAGCTCGCCCGCCGGAATCACATCGCGCACGGCGCGTTCGGTCAGGTCGGCTATGCGCGCGGTCTCTTCGATGCGCGTGCCGGTCGGCGTGCGTGTGTGCATGCGGATCTGGCCGGCGTCGACGCTCGGGAAAAAATCTTCTCCCAGCGTAAAGAACAACCCGCAGGACAGCACGCAGAATGTCAGGAAGCTGAGTCCGAATGCGCGCCGGCGCACCAGCAACGCTGACAGCGCAGCAACGTAAGAGCTGCGCATGCGCTCGAAGGCCTGGTCAAACCGCCGGTGAATGCCGCCGAACCAGCCGGTCGGCGTTTCGCCGCCATGCTTTGCGGCCTGCTTCATCATCAGCATCGCCAGCGTCGGCACCAGGGTGCGCGACAGGAAATAGGACGCAAGCATCGCGAACATCACCGCCTCGGCCAGCGGCACAAACAGGTAACGCGCAACGCCGGTCAGGAAGAACATCGGCAGGAACACGATGCAGATGCAGAGCGTCGACACCAGCGCCGGTACGGCGATCTCGCCGGCGCCGTCGGCAATGGCGGTGCGCAGATCCTTGCCCAGATGGATGTGTCGCTCAATGTTCTCGATCGTCACTGTCGCATCGTCGACCAGGATGCCGATCGCCAGCGTGAGTCCGCCGAGCGTCATCAGGTTGATCGTTTCGCCGAGCATGTTCAATACCAGGATCGATGACAGGATCGACAGCGGTATCGATACGGCGATGATCAGGGTGCTGCGCCAGCTGCCGAGAAACAGCAGGATCAGCGCCGCGGTCAGGCAGGACGCGATGACGGCCTCATGCACGACGCTGCTGATCGCGGCCTTCACGAAGATCGACTGATCGAACAGCAAGGACAGCTCCAGGCCTTCCGGCAGGCCCTTGGCGATTTCGGGCAGCTTCGCACGCACACTCTCGACCACTTCTACGGTCGATGCGCCGCCGTTCTTCATCACCGACAGCAGCACGCCGCGCTGGCCGTTCTGCTTGACGATGTTGACCTGCGGCGAGAAGCCGTCGCGCACATGGGCGACTTCCTTTAGCCAGGTGACCGAGCCGTTCACGCTCCTGACCGGCAGCTCGTTCATGGCAGCGATCGATTCAGGCGAGCCATTGAGGCGAATCGAATGCTCCAGCTCACCGATCTTCGCGGAGCCGGCCGGCAGGATCAGGTTCTGCGCAGAGATGGCATTGACGATATCGGTCGGCGTCAGACCTTTGGCGAGCAGCGCCTGGGTGTCGAGATCGACCGACACTACGCGCGACTTGCCGCCGTAAGGGAAAGGCACGGCCGCGCCCGGCAGCGTGATTAATTGCGTTCGTACTTGCGTGAAAGCGATGTCGTTCATTTGCTGCTCAGACAGCACCGAACTCGACATGCCGACCTGCACCACCGGCACGCTGGATGCCGAGTACGTGATGATCAGTGGCGGCGTCGTACCGGCCGGCAGCATGCGCAACTGGGTCTGGCTGATCGCGACCACCTGTGCCAGCGCGGTCTGGATGTTTGCATTCGGTTGAAAGAACAGCTTGACCACCGTGATGCCGGCCATCGATTGCGACTCGAGGTGCTCGATGTCATTCACCGTGGTCGTCAGCGCGCGCTCGGTGACGGCGGCGATCCGGTTGCCCATGTCAGTGGCTGGCAGACCGCTGTATTGCCAAACGATGCTGATCACCGGGATACGAATCTCGGGCAGGATGTCGGTCGGGGTGGAACGCAGTGCGAAAGGCGTGGCCAGCAGGATCATCAGCGCCATCACGATGTACGTGTACGGACGGCGCAGCGCAAGGTCAACAAGCCACATGAAGGATGTCCCGATTATTGTCAGCCATCTGTCAGGATCTCCGACGAATAGCCTTTATTTTGATTCGGGGAATTATGGCACGAGTGTTCGCAAAAAAATAAAGGCGGAGCCAGCGCTCCGCCTTTGATTTTTTAAAGCCGGCGACCGCTAGTGATTAACGATCGCCTGCAGCATTAACCCTGCTCGAGGCCGAAAGCCTTGTGCAGCGCACGCACTGCCAGCTCCATGTATTTTTCGTCGATCAGCACCGAGATCTTGATCTCGGAGGTCGAGATCATCTGGATGTTGATGCTCTCTTCGGACAGCGTGCGGAACATCTGCGACGCGATGCCGACATGGCTGCGCATGCCGACGCCGACCACGGACACCTTCGACACTTTGGCGTCGCCGATCACATTGCCGGCGCCGAGCTTGTTCTTGACGCTGTCGTTGATCAGGTTCAGGGCTTTTTCATAGTCGCCGCGCGGCACGGTGAAAGTGAAGTCGGTTTTGCCTTCGACTGACTGGTTCTGGATGATCATGTCAACTTCGACATTCGCATCGGCGACCGGGCCGAGGATCTGGTACGCGATGCCGGGCTTGTCCGGCACGCCCATCACAGTGATCTTGGCTTCGTCGCGGCTGAAGGCTATGCCGGTGATGGTGGCTTGTTCCATGTGGGTGTCTTCCTCAAACGAAATCAGGGTGCCGGAGCTCGCTTCTTCCTCCAGCGACATCAGCGGGTCGGTCAGTGATGACAGCACGCGCGTGGGCACGCGGTAATTGCCGGCGAATTCGACCGAGCGGATCTGCAGCACTTTCGATCCGAGCGATGCCATCTCGAGCATTTCTTCGAACGTCACAGTCTTCAGGCGGCGCGCATCGGACACCACGCGCGGATCGGTCGTGTAGACGCCGTCGACATCGGTATAGATCAGGCACTCCGCCGCCTTCAGGGCGGCAGCGACCGCCACGGCCGATGTGTCGGAACCTCCGCGGCCGAGCGTGGTGATGTTGCCGTCGCCATCGATGCCCTGAAAGCCGGTGATGATGACGATGCGGCCGGCTTCAAGATCCTTGCGCACCTTCGCGTCATCGATCGACTGAATACGCGCCTTGGTGTAGGCGTTGTCGGTGATGACCGGCACCTGCCAGCCGGTATAGGAGACCGCGTCTTTGCCGATCGCCTGCAATGCGATTGCCAGCAGGGCGACGGACGCCTGTTCGCCGGTCGAGGCCAGCATGTCAAGTTCGCGCGGCGCCGGCGTGCCGGTAATTTCCTTCGCCAGACCGAGCAGACGGTTGGTTTCGCCGGACATTGCGGAAGGCACGACGACAATCTGGTGGCCGGCGTCATGCCATTTGGCGACGCGGCGGGCGACGTTCCTGATGCGCTCGGTGGAGCCCATCGAGGTGCCGCCATACTTGTGAACAATCAAGGCCATGTGGGAAGGGACTTTGCGTCGAAACAAACCCGCGATTTTACATGCTGCATCGCGGAAAGCCAATGATCGGCGCGGTATCAGCGGCCCGTCGATTCCAGGCCCGGTTCGGACTGCCAGACAAGCCGTATGCCGCCACGGGCCCCGGCATGCCGCGCGTCCATGCCCAGCCCGGCGGCAAACACCAGCACCTCGTCCAGATACAGCAGCGGCAGCCAAGGCCGCCGCTGTGCGGCCACGCCGGCTTCCTGATACAGGTTTTTCAATGAGCGCGACGGCCGACCCATTGCAGGCACCAGCCGTTCTCCGCTGGCACGTGGTCGCAGGCTCAACACGCCGGCCAACAGGCGTTCAGGCGAAATGCCGCTGGTACCGGGTTCGAACAGCAAGGCTCCTTGCCATTCAGGCACCGCAATGCGCTGCTCACCGCGCCAGCGCAAGCCAAGCGCGCCCAGCGGCGGCGGCCCGTCCGGCTCGGCTGCGACGACCAGCCGCCCGCCCTGCCGCTGCAACCTCAGTCCGCCCATTTCCAGCGACGGATGAGCACCACCGGCGGCCTGTGTCAGCTGTTGGCGCAATTGCCTCAGCTGCGCCTCGCTGGGGGCCTGCTGCGCGCCCTGTCCGGCCAGCCAGTAGCGCAGCAGGTTGTCGATCCGCGCAAGCGACAGCCCGGACACGCGATCCAGCCTCAGCGCCGGCCCGTCGGCACAGTGCGCCAGATCGATGGCGGCGAGTTCATCCTGCAATTGCCGCGCTGCCTGCCAGTGCCGGCTGCTGCGCGCAATCGTGCCGGCAGCCCCGGGGAAATGCTGTTCAATCAGCGGCATGATTTCCTGCCGGATGGCGTTGCGCCGGTAACGGACATCAGCGTTGGACTCGTCATCGATGTACGCAACACCCAGCGCTGCCGCCGCCTGTTGAAGTTCACTGCGGCGGCATTCCAGCAGCGGGCGGCCGAGCACGAGGTCGCGCCCGAGCAGCGCATGCGCATCGGCCACGCCGGCCATGCCGGACAAACCCTGCATGCCCGCGCCGCGAAACAGTTGCAACAGCACGGTCTCGCTCTGGTCATCCTGATGATGGGCCGTCAGCAGAAGTGGCACGCGATGCTTGTCGCACAGATCGCCGAGTGCCCGGTAGCGCGCCATCCGGGCGGCCTGCTCAACACCGTGGCTGGCGGGGTCCGGGAGTGCGATGCGTGCCGAATCGAATACCACGCCCAGCGCAGCGGCCTGCTGCGCGCAATGCGTAAGCCAGTCGTCCGCGTTCGGGCTCAGTCCGTGGTGGACATGAAAGGCAAACAGGGGACGTACGCTGCGCCGGCCATGATCGGCCAGCAAGCGCAGCAGTAGCGCCGAGTCGAGCCCGCCGCTGTAGGCGAGCGCGATCGCACCGCCGGAAACGACAACGCGCGCCAGAATTGCTTCCAGCGCGCGTTCGCATCGGGCAGCGACAGTGTGGGCAGCCTTATTCGGAGGGGGAGATTTCCTTGAATTTCCCATAGCTCATCAGCTTTTCATGGCGAGCGGCGAGCAGGTCCTTGGTCTTCATTCCCTGGAACTGACGCATCGTGTCGGCCAGCGCACGCTTGAGCAACACCGCCATTTGCTTGGTGTCGCGATGCGCGCCGCCCAGCGGCTCGTTGACGATTTTGTCGATCAGATTCATCGCCTTCAGGCGGTGCGCGGTCAGGCCGAGCGCTTCGGCCGCGTCGGACGCGCGTTCTGCGGACTTCCACAGAATGGACGCGCAGCCCTCCGGCGAAATCACCGAGTAGGTCGAATACTGCAGCATCAGCACCGCGTCCGCCACGGCAATGGCCAGCGCACCGCCGGAGCCGCCTTCGCCGATGATGGTCGAGATGATCGGCACCTTTAACTCAGCCATCGCATACAGGTTGTGGCCGATTGCTTCGGACTGACCGCGTTCCTCTGCATCGATACCGGGGAACGCGCCCGGCGTGTCGACAAAGGTGAAGACCGGCAGGTTGAATTTCTCGGCCAGCTTCATCAGGCGCAGCGCCTTGCGATAGCCCTCGGGCTTGGCCATGCCAAAGTTGCGCATCGCGCGCTCCTTGGTATCGCGGCCCTTCTGATGGCCGAGCACCATGCAGGACTGGCCATTGAAACGTGCGAGGCCGCCAACGATGGACTGGTCGTCCGCATAGGTGCGGTCGCCGTGCAGCTCATGAAAGTCGGTGAAAATCTCGTTGACGTAATCCAGCGTGTAAGGTCGCTGCGGATGGCGTGCAATCTGCGACACCTGCCACGGCGTCAGCTTGGCATAGATGTCTTTCGTGAGCTGCTGGCTCTTCTGCGACAGACGGTCGATTTCTTCGCTGATGTCGACCGCGGAATCTTCCTGCACGAAGCGCAGTTCCTCGATTTTTGCCTCGAGTTCTGCGATCGGTTGTTCGAAGTTGAGGAAAGTGGTTTTGCTCACGGTAACTCCTTGTTGTCCCGGCTTCCCGGCAGACAGCCGCCTCGTACCGGAATCCTATCAATCTTGCATCAGGAAAATCAATATTCTACAGGCACCGGATCCAGTGAGCGCCACAGATACCAGGTAGCGACCGTACGCCAGGGTTCCCAGTTCGCTGCCACTTCGCGCGCATCGCTGCGCGATACCGGCTCACCCGAAAAATAATTGGTGCTGATGCCACGCAGCAGGCCGAGGTCATCCAGCGGCAGCACGTTAGGTCTTAGCAGATTAAAAATAAGGAACATCTCGGCGGTCCAGCGGCCGATGCCGCGGATCTGCACCAGCTCGGCGATCACATCCTCGTCGTCCATCGCTGACCAGTCGCGCTGGGTGACGCTGTCATCGCGGAAATGCCGCGCCAGATCGCTCAGGTATTCGGCCTTGCGCTTGGACAGGCCGCAGGCGGCCAACTTGTCGACGCCAAGTTTCTGCAATGCGGCCGGCGTCATTCGTGGGCAGGCACCGAGCAGGCGTTCCCATACCGACTGCGCCGCCTTCACCGAGATCTGCTGGCCGACGATGGAGCGGGCCAGGGTGACGAAGGGTTCGCCGCGACCCACCAGATGCAAGTCGCCAAACTGCGGGATCAGGCGACGCAGGATACGGTCGCGCTTCATCAGCTCGGCCTTGGCGTCTTCCCAGTAGTCGGGGATCAGGTTGTCGGGCTTTTTCGCCATGTCGTCTCAGGTCCGCCGCATCAGGCGCGGCGCCACTCGGTGATGCCACCCGGCTTGTCCTCGAGCACAATGCCATGCGCGAGCAGGTCGGCACGGATGCGGTCTGCCTCGGCGAAATTCCGGTCTTTCTTCGCTTGCGCGCGGGCGGTGATCTGCGCGGCGATGTCCGTATCGTCCACGTCGTCAGCTACACCGCCCTGCAGGAAAGCTTGCGGCTCGCGGCCGAGCAGGCCGAGCAGGTTCGCCAGTCCGTGCAGCTGCCGCGCAAGTACGGACGAACGGGTCCGGTTGAGTTCGCTCGCCAGGTCGAACAGCACAGCGATCGCGATCGGCGTGTTGAAATCATCATTCATCGCATCGGCGAAGCGCAGCGCATAAGCGTCGGCGCGATCGAGCGGCTGCCCGTCCGGCGCCGTTTCCTTCAGCGCGGTGTACAGCCGCGCGAGCGCGGTGCGCGCATCGTCCAGATGAGCATCTGAATAATTCAGCGGGCTGCGGTAGTGCGCGCGCAGGATGAAAAAGCGCACGACTTCGGCATCGTATTTTTTCAGCACCTCGCGGATCGTGAAAAAGTTGCCGAGCGACTTGGACATCTTCTCGTCATCGACGCGCACGAAGCCGTTGTGCATCCAGTAGTTGACGAAACGACTGCCGCTGGCGCCTTCGGACTGCGCGATCTCGTTTTCGTGATGGGGGAACTGCAAGTCCTGTCCGCCACCATGGATGTCGAACTGCTCGCCGAGCAGATCGCAGGCCATGGCCGAGCATTCAATGTGCCAGCCGGGACGGCCACTGCCCCACTTCGACACCCATTTCACTTCGTCCGGCTCGGACTCGCGCGAAGATTTCCACAGAACGAAGTCGAGCGGATCGCGCTTGGCACTGGTCACCTCGACGCGCTCGCCGGCGCGCAAATCGTCCAGCGACTTGCCGGATAATTTGCCGTAGCCGTTAAAGTCGCGCACCGAATAATTGACGTCGCCGTCGGCCGCCTGATAGGCAAGGCCGTTCGCCTCCAGCTTGCCGATCAGGAACAGCATCTGCGGCACGTACGCGGTGGCACGCGGCTCATGATCGGGCGGCTGCACGCCGAGCGCGGCGGCGTCTTCGTTCATCGCCGTGATGAAACGGCCGGTCAATGCCGAAATCGATTCGCCGTTGTCGACGGCGCGCTTGATGATCTTGTCGTCGATGTCGGTGATGTTGCGCACGTAGGTGACGTCGTA
>JAOASL010000022.1 GCA_030158675.1 Burkholderiaceae bacterium
TTTTTTATTCTGCCGACGCGAGGCTTACAGTATCTTCGTGCCGACCCACCAGGCAACCGCCGCTACAAAGGCCGACGCCGGTATGGTGAAAATCCAGGCCCATACGATGTTGCCAGCCACCCCCCAGCGTACCGCCGACATCTTGCGCGACGAACCGACGCCGACGATGGCGCCAGTGATCGTGTGCGTGGTCGACACCGGAATGCCGAGCGCCGTCGCAAGGAATAGTGTCATCGCGCCGCCGGTCTCGGCGCAGAAACCGCCGACAGGCTTGAGCTTGGTGATTTTTTGTCCCATCGTCTTCACGATGCGCCATCCACCAAACAGCGTGCCTAGCCCGATCGCCACATAGCAGCTGACAATCACCCACAGCGGCGGCATGGACTCGCCAGCTGCCACGGCACCGGCCGAGATCAGCAACATCCAGATAATGCCCATCGTCTTCTGCGCATCATTGCCGCCGTGGCCCAAGCTATACATCGACGCTGACAGCAACTGCATGCGTCGAAACCACTTGTCGATGCGCTGCGGATGGCTGCGCACAAACAGCCAGGACACCAGCAACATCATCAGTGAACCCAATAGGAAACCCAGTGCAGGAGACACAACGATGAAAGCAATGATCTTCAGGAGTCCGGACGCGATCAGCGAATCAGTACCCGCCTTGGCGACAGATGCACCGACCAGGCCGCCGATCAGCGCATGCGAAGACGACGAAGGAATGCCGTAGTACCAGGTCAGGACATTCCACGTGATTGCACCGACGAGTGCGCCGAACACCACGTAGTGATCAATTACCGTCGGATCAATGGTGCCCTTGCCGACAGTCGTGGCGACCTTCAGCTGAAATACCGCCACCGCAATGAAGTTGAAAAAGGCCGCCAGCGCCACCGCCTGATGCGGCTTGAGCACGCCGGTCGACACGACGGTCGCAATTGCATTGGCTGCGTCGTGGAAGCCATTCATGAAATCGAATAGCAGCGCCAGGATCACAAGGAACGCGAGCGTGTAGATACTGATGTTTAGGGTCTGCATGAGTCAGGCTATCGGTTGTTTGCGCAGCTCACGCGTTCTCGACGATGATGCCTTCGACGATGTTGGCGACATCCTCGCAGCGGTCGGTCACGGTCTCAAGAATCTCGTAAATCGCTTTCAGCTTGATCAGATTGCGCACGTCCGGCTCGTCGCGGAACAGCTTGGACATCGCTGCGCGCATCACGTGGTCGGCATCGGATTCGAGCTTGTCGATCTCAGAGCAAATATTCAGGATCTCACGCGCGTTGTTCATGTTGTGCAGCAGCGAGACTGCGGCCAGCACTTTTTCGCAACTGGTCTGACACAGCTCCGCCAGTCGCTTCGCTTCCGGCGTGATCACCTTGATGTCATACAACGAGACGGTCTGCGCGGCATCTTCCATCAGATCCAGAATGTCATCCATCCGCGTAATCAGCTTGTGGATGTCGTCGCGATCCAGCGGCGTGATGAAGGTCTTGTGCAGCAAATCGAGTGCCGCATACGTGACCTTATCGGCCTGCTTCTCGATCGACTCGATCGCATGCACACGATGCTCGAGGTCGTCAAAATTGGTCATCAGTGCGACCATTTCCTTGCCACCCTTCACGCACAACTCGCCGTGCTGGATGAAATACTCGAAAAACTTGCCTTCAGTCGGCATCAAACGTCCGAACATGGTTCTCTCCTCTATTTCAATATGAATTTACTCGGCGCCGCTGAATGCAGTTGCGGGACCGGTATAGTTTTCGAATTTAGTATATGAACCGAGGAAGGTCATCCGCACCGCGCCGATCGGGCCGTTACGCTGCTTGCCGATGATGATCTCTGCAGTTCCCTTGTCCGCCGAATCCGGGTTGTAAACCTCGTCGCGATAAATGAACAAGATCAGGTCAGCGTCCTGTTCAATCGCCCCTGATTCACGCAAGTCAGACATCACCGGCCGCTTGTTCGGGCGCTGTTCCAGCGAGCGGTTTAGCTGCGACAATGCAATCACCGGGCAATTCAGCTCTTTCGCCAGTCCCTTCAGGTTGCGCGAGATTTCAGAGATTTCAGTCGCCCGGTTCTCCCCGGGCGAATTGGCTGACATCAGCTGCAGGTAGTCGACAATGATCAGGCCCAGCCGTCCGCACTGGCGTGCCAGCCGCCGTGATCGCGCGCGCAGTTCAATCGAAGACAGCGCCGGCGTCTCGTCGATATAAATCTGCGCCTCGTTCATCTTCTGGATCGCATGCGTGAGCCGCGGCCAGTCTTCATCATTCAGGCGGCCGGTACGCAGCCGATGCTGGTCAAGACGACCGACCGAGCCAAGCATACGCATGGCCAGCTGCGTGCCACCCATTTCCATTGAAAAAATCGCCACCGGCAGCCCCGTGTCGATCGCGACGTTCTCGCCGATGTTTACCGAAAAAGCGGTCTTGCCCATCGACGGGCGTCCGGCAACGATGACCAGGTCGCCCGGCTGCAGTCCGGAGGTCATGCGGTCGAGATCGATCATACCGGTCGGAACGCCCGTAATATCGCTCCCCGAGTCGCGGTTATACAGCTCATCGATGCGCTCGACCACCTGCGTCAGCAGCGGCTGAATCTCAATGAAGCCCTGCGAGCCACGCGAGCCTTCTTCGGCAATCGCGAAAATCTTTGACTCAGCCTCGTCCAGCATCTGCTTGACTTCTCTGCCTTGCGGATTGAAAGCCGCACCGGCGATCTCGTCAGACACCGTAATCAGCTTGCGTAGCACACCCCGATCGCGAACGATTTCCGCATAGCGGCGGATATTCGCTGCCGACGGCGTCGTCTGCGCCAGCGCATTCAGGTAAGACAAGCCGCCGACTTCATCGCCCTTACCTGCCGAGACAAGCGATTCATTCACCGTAATCACATCAGCCGGCCTGGACGCATTGACCAGCTTGACGATGTGCTGAAAAATGATTCGATGGTCGAAACGGTAGAAATCGTCTGCGTTGACGAAGTCAGCAATACGGTCGTAGGCGGCATTATCCAGCAGCAGGCCACCGAGCACCGACTGTTCCGCTTCTATGGAATGCGGAGGTACACGGAGGGATTCGAGTTGCGGGTCAGGCCGATCGTTCATGGGGGCGGATTATACCCGTTACCAGCAGGCACAAATTACCGCTCTGCCAACCGATAACAGGATTTCATCGACTTGATAAAACCAATACATGAGAGCCAGCAAAATAAGTCTGCCGGACATAAAAAAAGCCGGGCGAACCCGGCTTTTTTAGACGCAATGCAGCAGACTCAGGCGTGCTCGCCTACTACGTAAACGGTGACATCGACGACCACATCGGTGTGCAGCGCAACCGACACCGGATGCTCGCCAACCGTCTTCAGCGGGCCATGCGGCATACGGACCTGCGACTTGTCGGCTTTGACGCCCTGCTTGCCGAGTGCGTCAGCGATGTCATGGTTCGTGACCGAACCGAACAGACGACCGTCAACACCGGCCTTCTGCGCGATTTGGACACGCAGACCAGCCAGCTTCTCGCCGACCACCTGTGCAGCGGCCAGCCTCTCAGCGGCTGCCTTCTCAAGCTCAGCGCGCTTGGCTTCAAATTCGGCGATCGCGCCAGAGGTTGCACGGCGTGCGATGCGGTTCGGGATCAGGAAGTTACGACCGTAGCCATCTTTCACGCGAACGACGTCACCCAGGTTGCCCAGGTTCGCCACTTTTTCCAACAGAATGACTTGCATGTTTGTTCTCCAGGTATCTCGTGGGACTGGCCGATCAGGCGTTGTGCAGATCGGTGTACGGCAGCAGCGCGAGGTAACGTGCGCGCTTGATTGCGGTATCGACCTGGCGCTGATAGTGAGCGCGAGTACCGGTCAGGCGTGCCGGCATGATCTTGCCGTTTTCCTGGACGAAGTCCTTCAGGGTGTCCACATCCTTGTAGTCCACCTGCTCCACCTTGGCGACGGTGAAACGGCAGAATTTCTTGCGCTTGAACAGCGGGTTTTGCTGCTTACGCTTTTCTTTAAGTTTGCTCTTGTCGAATTTTTTGCCGAATGCCATTTTCCTGGCTCCTGAATCTAAGAAATTGTTTCGATATCCGTGAGATGGAACACCAGGGCTTTGCTGTTGCGGTTCTTGCGAGCCATGAAGCCACAGAACCTGAACATCTGCCCCAACTCAGCGCGCTCCAGCATTTCGGCGATTTGTCCGGCGGCCACTGCTGCCATATCGAACTCCACTCGCCTGCCAATGCCTGCCTCGACCTGATCCGATTCGTGCAGCAATCTTGCCGCCACCATCGGAATGCCAGCCGGCGTATAACGCTTTGCGTCACGCTCGGCCAGGGTCGCAATGCACTGAAAGTTGTTCTTTTCCCGCTCGGTCAAAGACACGTGGCTGTCAGGCAGCCGGCGCCTCGGTACGTGCTGCCTTGGCCGCATCTTCCTTCTGCACGCTCTTCATGATCGGCGAAGGACCGGTCTCGGCCTTCTTCATGCGAACGGTCAGATGGCGCAGCACGGCATCGTTAAACTTGAAGCCGGTTTCGAGTTCAAGCAGCGTTTCGCCATCGCACTCGATGTTCATGCAGACGTAATGAGCCTTCGCGAGTTTCTGGATCATGTAAGCCATCTGACGACGGCCCCAGTCTTCCACGCGGTGGATTTTGCCGGCACGACCCGTTACGAGGGTCTTGTAGCGTTCGATCATTGCGGGAACTTGCTCGCTCTGATCAGGATGGACGATAAAAACGATTTCATAGTGACGCATTGTTTCTCCTTGTGGTCGGATTGCAGAATCGCCCACCCCGGCGTCAGGACGGGTGTGGGAAGAGGAAAGCCCGAGACTATAACCGCTTCGCGGCCAAAACTCAATTTTTTCAGGCAGTTAAAGGCGAAGAACGGTCGCCATGTACGCACTACGCTCAAAAACGCTTGCGCTTTCTCCGAATGCTGTATAAAAATACAGGCTGTTTAAAAAACCAGTCCACCAAGGGAATGCCGATGATCAAATTGACAGCACGTCAGGAGCAGATCCTGGGCTTGATCCGCGAAGCCATCGAAAATACCGGCTTCCCGCCGACTCGCGCCGAAATCGCCCAGACGCTCGGTTTCCGTTCCGCCAACGCCGCCGAAGAACATCTGCAAGCGCTCGCGCGCAAGGGAGCCATTGAAATCACGCCAGGCACATCGCGTGGCATCCGACTGCTGGACCGCTCCGCCGATGGCATCGGCCTGATCCGGGGCAGCGGGCAAATGACCTTGCCACATCCGGCGCTGGTACAGTTTTCGCTGCCACTGATCGGCCGCGTGGCCGCCGGCTCGCCTATCCTGGCCGAGGAACATATCTCGGCAACCTACAACGTCGATCCCAGCCTATTTACGGCCCGTCCCGATTACCTGTTGAAGGTACGTGGCATGTCGATGCGCGATGCGGGCATCCTCGATGGCGATCTGCTCGCGGTGAAGAAGACCGACACGGCACGCGACGGTCAGATTGTCGTGGCTCGACTGGACGATGAAGTCACCGTCAAACGCTTCCGGCGCAGTGGCGGAACGATCGAGCTGCTGCCGGAAAACCCGGACTTCACCACCATTCGCGTCGAACCGGGCAAACATGAGTTTGCGCTCGAAGGACTGGCCGTCGGCTTGCTCAGGGCCTGGGGCTAATTCGGGACGGGTCTTTTCGTTAGCTGCTGCGGCGTTTACGCTTTTCGATCAGCTGGTTAGCGATACCGCGCAGGATATTCACTTCCTCGACCTCCAGGCCGGCGCGCGCAAACAGTCTTCTGAGGCGCGGCATCAGCTTCTTCGGGTTCTTCGGGTCGAGGAATTCGATCTCGACGAGCGCCTGTTCAAGATGGCGGAACATGCCTTCGATCTGTCCGGCGTCAGCCGGCTCACCGCGAAAGCCGATATCAGGCCGCACCGTTTCACCGCCGCTTTCCGCCATCCGGCACTCATACGCCAGCACCTGCACCGCCTGCGACAGATTCAGCGACGAATAAGCCGGATTGGCCGGAACACTCACCAGCGCACTGCATTTCTCGACCTGCTCGTTTGACAAGCCAAATCGTTCATTGCCAAAGACCAGCGCAGCACGCAGCCCGCGATCTGCCGCGAGCTGCTGTGCCAGCGCCCGCGGCTCGAACAGCGGTGGCGAAAATTCGCGTGGCCGGGCTGACAGCGCCACGCTGAAATTACAGCCAGTCAGCGCCTCCTCCAGCGAGCCGACGATGCGCGCGCCGGCCAACACATCGACGGCGCCACTGGCCAGCGCAACAGCCTCGGGATCCTGCAGGGCCTCCGGATCACGGGGATTGACCAGCACCAGCTCGGAAAAACCCATGGTCTTCATCGCACGCGCCGCCGAGCCGATATTGCCGGCGCGACTAGTCTCGACCAGCACAAAGCGCAGCCTGTCAAACAGGGAATGAGAAGAAGCAGGCGGGTTCATTTAAAATAGCGACTATCGCGGAAAGATTCACAAAAGATGACTGGCCAGATGCGCCGGCAGGAAACGCGCGATTCGTATTTCCTGCCATCAGCGGCGTTGCAGCCGGAAAGTCCTGATCGCTTTCGCATCGCTCATTCTCACAGTTGCCGCATTCTAACGGAACCACCATGCATCCCATGATCAATACCGCGGTGAAAGCCGCGCGTCGTGCCGCCACGATCATCAATCGTGCCTCATTCGACCTCGACCAGTTGCGCGTAACGAGCAAAGGCCATAACGACTTCGTCAGTGAAGTGGATCACGCCGCTGAACAAGCCATCATCGATGTGCTGAAGCAGGCTTATCCCGATCATGCGATCCTGGCCGAAGAATCCGGTGCATCGTCCAACCTGCACGACGAAAACGAGAACGTCTGGATCATCGATCCTCTCGACGGCACCACCAATTTCATCCATGGTTTCCCGCAGTATGCGATATCGATCGCGCTGCAGCATCGCGGCCAGATCACGCAAGCCGTAGTGTTTGACCCGACCCGCAACGAACTCTTCACCGCGACCAAGGGCGTCGGCGCCTTCCTGAACGACAAGCGCCTCCGTGTCGCCAAACGCGACAAGCTGGCCGACGCACTCGTGGGTACCGGCTTCCCGTACAGCGACCTGACCGGGCTGGACGAATACCTGAAAATGTTCAAGCTCATGACCGAAAAAACCTCTGGCCTGCGCCGGCCCGGCGCAGCTGCGCTCGATCTCGCCTACGTCGCTGCCGGTCGGCTGGATGGCTTCTTCGAAAAGAAGCTCAAGCCCTGGGACATGGCGGCCGGCGCCCTGCTCGTCAGCGAAGCCGGCGGTATCGTGTCCGACTTCACCGGTGAAGGCCGCCACATGGAAAAAGGCGACGTGCTCGCCGGGTCACCGAAGATTTTTTCGCAGATGCTGAACGTGCTGGCGCCGTTCGCCTGAACTCGCTCATAAAGTAAAGAGGGTTGCTGCGAATGCAGCCACCCTCCCCAGCCCATCCCGCCCGATCCTGCCACATTCCAGCGCCAAACCCGGCACCTCCGCGATACCTGCTATACTGCATCCGCGGTAATTGTTCCAGTCTCCTTGCCGCCCCTCCTGACTCACCTCCCCGAACCCGTGACTGGCGCCCCAAGCGGCGGCGGTTCGACAACTCTCTCATTTATGTCATTTGCTGAACTCGGCCTCGCCGAACCCATCGTGCGTGCCGTCACGGAAAGCGGCTATACCCAACCCACACCGATCCAACTGCAGGCGATCCCCGCCGTGCTCAAGGGCGGTGATCTTTTGGCCGGCGCGCAGACCGGCACCGGCAAGACCGCCGGCTTTACGCTGCCGATGCTGCAACGCCTGAACGGCGGCAAGCGCGCCGCACCGCGCCACATCCGTGCACTCGTACTGACGCCGACACGCGAACTCGCAGCACAGGTCGAAGAAAGCGTGCGCAACTATGGCAAGTACCTGAAACTGTCGTCCGAAGTCATCTTCGGCGGCGTGAACATCAATCCGCAAATCCAGAAGCTTGCGCGCGGTATCGACATTCTCGTTGCAACGCCGGGTCGCCTGCTCGACCTGATGCAACAAAAGGCGATCGATCTGTCATCGGTTGAAATGCTGGTGCTAGACGAAGCTGACCGCATGCTTGACATGGGCTTCATCCGCGATATCCGCAAGGTACTCGCCGCACTGCCGCCGAAGCGCCAGAACCTGCTGTTCTCGGCCACTTTTTCGGACGAGATCAAGGCACTCGCCGACGGGCTGCTCGACAACCCTGAAATGATCGAAGTCGCCCGCCGCAATTCCACCGTCGAGGTGATCGCGCAGAAGATCCACCCGGTCGACCGCGACCAGAAACACGTGCTGCTGGCGCATCTGATCAAGGACCGTCACTGGTTCCAGGTACTGGTCTTCACGCGCACCAAGCACGGCGCGAACAAGCTGGTGGAGCAGCTCGGCAAGGCCGACATCAGTGCATTGGCCATCCACGGCAACAAGAGCCAGGCCGCGCGTACCCGCGCACTGGCCGAGTTCAAGAGCGGTAAGCTGCAGGCGCTGGTCGCAACCGACATCGCCGCGCGCGGTATCGATATCGACCAGTTGCCGCACGTGGTCAACTACGACCTGCCAAACGTACCGGAAGACTATGTGCACCGGATCGGCCGTACCGGTCGCGCCGGCGCCACCGGCGAGGCCGTATCGCTGGTCTGCGTCGACGAACACAGCCTGTTGCGCGACATCGAACGTTTCATCAAGCGCGAAGTGCCAGTCGAAGTGATCGAAGGTTTCGAACCCGATCCAACCGCCAGGGCACAGCCGATCCAGATGCGCAGCCAGGATCATCGTGGTGGTGGTGGTGGCCGCTCGCAGCGCAGCGGACAGCCGCGCTCCGGCGGCGGTCAGGCTGGCCAGCGCAACGCCCCCAAACCGGCTGGTAGCCGGCCGGCGCAGGGCAACCGCACTGCGCAAGGTCAAAGCCAGAGCCAGGGACAGGGTCAAGGACAGGGACAGCCAGCACGCTCGCCCCAGGCGCCGCGCCCGGCGCAACACGCCAGATCCGCTCAGCCGGCACCTCGCGCAGCCGGCGCACGTCCGGCACAACGCGGCGGCGCGCTGCTGAGCCAGTCAGCCGCAAATTCGCAAACACGCAAGCAACGCAGCGGCGAGAGCTAAGCTGTTGCGCGACGCCAGATATTTGACACAGCCTCGGCTGTGCTAAATTCGCATCAGTCACGGAGGCCGGGCGCAAGCCCGGCTTCTTTCACTTCATCGTTCTGAATCCATGAATGCTCCCGAACGGACAGGCGCCGAAAATCACACGCCCATGATGCAGCAGTTTCTGCGCATCAAAGCCGACTATCCGGATCTGCTGCTGTTTTACCGGATGGGCGATTTCTACGAGCTGTTCTTCGACGATGCGGAAAAAGCCGCACGTCTGCTCGGTATCACGCTCACCCAGCGCGGCACATCGAATGGCACACCGATCAAGATGGCCGGCGTGCCGTTTCACTCGCTCGATCAATATCTGGCCAAGCTGGTGAAGCTCGGTGAATCGGTTGCTATCTGCGAACAGATCGGCGATCCCGCCACCAGCAAGGGGCCGGTGGAACGCAAAGTACAGCGCATCGTCACTCCCGGGACCCTGACAGAATCCGAACTGCTGCCCGAAAAGTCCGAGCGCCCGCTGCTCGCCCTGCATGTGATGCAACAGCGCAAGGGCATCACGCTGGGGTTGGCCTGGCTATCACTGGCCAGCGGCCAATTGCGGGTGACCGAACTTGCCATCGACGAGGCGCAATTACCTCTGCGGATACAACAAGAACTCGAACGCATCGCCCCCGCCGAGATTCTGGTCGACAGCGCGCGCGCAGTGCTGCTGCAAGGATCGCCGGGACTGCGTCCGACCACCGTCGCCGACTGGCACTTCGAGATCGCCGCGGCGCAAAAATCCCTGCGCGAGCAACTCGGCGCAGCGACGCTGGCCGGCTATGCTGCCGGCGGCCTGACGGCCGCGATCGGCGCCGCCGGCGCATTGCTGCTCTATGCGCGCAACACGCAGGGAAAGAACCTGCAGCACGTCAGGACACTGCAGGTCGAAAGCGAAGACGAGTTCATCGGCATGGATGCGGCCACACGTCGCAACCTGGAGCTTACCGAGCCGCTGCGTGGCGCCGAAGAACAATCGCCAACCCTTTTCTCGCTGCTTGACCACTGCCGCACGGCGATGGGTTCGCGCCTGCTGCGACACTGGCTGCACCATGCGCCACGCACACAATCGATTGCACAGGCGCGCCATGCGACCATCTCCGCGCTGTTGGATGCGCAGGCGTGTGAGCCGCTGTCGGCCTTGCTCGCGGGTGTGCCCGACATCGAGCGCATTGCCAGCCGCATCGCACTACTGTCGGCACGCCCGCGCGATCTGTCTGCATTGCGCGCCGGGCTGCAGCAGCTACCGGCGCTGCAGTCAGCGCTGAACAGTAGCGACCCGCTGGGTCAGCCCGGGCTGCTGGTGCAAACGCAGGCCGAGCTGGCAACGCCGCAAGACTGTCTGTCCCTGCTTGAACGGGCGATTGCGCCCGAGCCGGCGACGATGGTGCGCGATGGCGGCGTGATTGCGCGTGGCTATGACGCAGAACTCGACGAACTGCGCGGGCTGTCCGAAAACGCCGGCCAGTTTCTGGTCGATCTCGAAACACGCGAACGCGAGCGTACCGGCATCGCCAATTTGCGCGTCGAGTACAACAAGGTGCACGGTTTCTATATCGAAGTCACGCACGGCCAGACATCCAAAGTCCCTGACGACTATCGTCGCCGGCAAACGCTGAAGAATGCCGAGCGCTACATCACGCCAGAACTGAAGGCCTTCGAAGACAAGGCACTGTCGGCGCAAGACCGCGCGCTGGCGCGCGAGAAAATGCTGTACGAGCAGGTGCTGCAGGCACTGGCGGGGCACATCGCGCCGCTGCAGCGCGTCGGGCAAGCGGCTGCACGGCTGGACGTGCTGGTCGCGCTGGCGTCGCATGCGCAACGACACCAGTGGTGCTGTCCGCAGCTGATAGTCGAGCCTGAACTGGATATCGTGCAGGGCCGCCACCCGGTCGTCGAAAACGCGATCGAGCGCTTCATCCCCAACGACTGCAGACTGTCGGCAGAACGCCGGCTGCTGCTGATCACCGGTCCGAACATGGGCGGCAAATCGACCTATATGCGTCAACTCGCCCTGATCACCCTGCTGGCTTACGTGGGCAGCTATGTGCCGGCGACATCGGCCGTGATCGGACCGGTCGATCGCATCTTCACCCGTATTGGCGCGGCCGACGATCTGGCCGCCGGCTACTCGACCTTCATGGTGGAAATGATGGAGTCGGCTGCCATCCTGCACGGCGCGACCGAGCACTCGCTGGTACTGATGGACGAAGTCGGGCGTGGCACATCGACATTCGACGGGCTGGCGCTGGCATGGGCAATCGCGACCGCCCTGCTGCAGCACAATCGCAGCTTCACGCTGTTTGCCACCCACTACTTCGAACTCACCCAACTGCCGCTAAAGCACCCGGGTTGCGCGAACGTGCACCTGTCCGCCGTCGAGCACAAAGACAGCATCGTGTTCCTGCACGCTGTGCAGGAAGGACCGGCATCGCAAAGCTACGGATTGCAAGTCGCGCAATTGGCCGGCGTGCCGCCAGCTGTCATTCGCGCCGCGCGCCGGCATCTGGCGGCACTGGAAGCGCAGTCTGCCGACGCCGGCGGCCAGTTCGACCTGTTCGCCGCACCATCGCCGGTGCCGGACGAGCCCGCACCGGTTCTGGCGCCGTCACTCGCGCTGCAGGCGCTGCAGGAAATGGATCCGGACAATCTCAGCCCGCGCGAAGCGCTCGATCTGCTGTACCGGCTCAAGCGCCTGGCCGAAAATACGCCGGAGTGCCCGTGACCGGTGTGTTCATGCTGCTTCAGCGGGTACTGCTGCCCGTAGCACTGGCTCTGGCCGGTGCCACACTGGCGCAAGCCGAACCGATACGGATTTCGGTGCTGATGCACGTCACCCTACCCGGCGAAGGCGAAGCGACCCTGCGCAGCGCGCTGGAGAGCGCGCATTTGCGCAGCCCGGCATTCATCGTCGTGAACGGACTCAAGGAGGCCAGCGAGCCGTGCAGCGACCGCCTGTTCCGACGACGCAAGGCCGTGCTCGAGGCAGCCGACACGCCGGTGTTCCTGTCGATGGCAGGCAGCGACTGGATAAGCTGCCGCGATCTTCGCGGCCGTCCGGCCGAGTCGATCTGGCTCGGACTGCTGCGTGAGCAGCTGTACGGTGACATCAGCTGGAATGGATCAAAGCATCTGAGTCTGCGCCGGCAGTCCGCGCTGCCGGCATTTCGAAGCTACGCAGAGAATACGCGCTGGACCACGCAGCAAGTGATGTTCGCGACTCTCCATTTGCCGGCACCCAACAATCATTACCTCGCAGCAGCGGGAAGAAACAGCGAGTTTGAGGACCGGCTCACGGCCAATCGCGACTGGATCAAGCGCCTGGCGCAACACGCGTCGCTGGAGCGACCCAAAGCGATCGTGCTGTTTTGTGATGGCCGGCTCTGGCCTGCGGTGCGGCTACAGCCGGGAATGCGGGACGGATTCCGGGAAATGCGCAGCGCAATACAAGCCTTTGCCGACACCGTGCGACGGCCTGTATTGCTGGTGCAAGGCCCGGCAGGCACAGAGCCTTCTGGCATCGAATGGCGTAGGAAACTCGCCCATGTCAATCTGCCGCAAGGCGTGAACGATCTGGAAATTGATACCGATGCGGTGGTGCCATTTGCGCTGCCCGGTGCCGACAACGGCTCCGGACCTGCGCAGTGATTGGCCGTCTGTGATTCACGCGCATTACTGCGCGGTCACTGACGGCACACTGACGACAAATTGGCTTTCGACGATTACTGCAGCGGGAGGGAGCGGAACTGATCGCCGTCATCGTCGTCATCGTCATGATGAGCGTGACCATGCGGACCATGCACGTGGCCGTGCGCCACTTCTTCGTCGCTGGCCTTGCGCACTTCGACGACGTCCAGCGCGAAACGCAGCGCCATGCCAGCCAGCGGATGATTGCCATCGAGGACAACCTTGTCGTCGGCAATTTCCGTCACCGTGAACACACGCATATCGGCGTCCGGATCGCCCTCTGGTGAGGCTTCGAACTGCATACCCACTTCCAACTCGTCCGGGAACAGGTTGCGAGGCTCTATCTTCATCAGCTCCGCATCATAGTCGCCGAATGCATCTTCAGGCTCGACGTGGATCGTCACCTGGTAACCAGCAGCCTTGCCGCTCAGTGCCTCTTCGATCTTCGGCAAGGTGTTTTGATAGCCACCGTGCAAATAGACCATGGGCTCACTGCTCTCTTCGATCAGGTTGCCCTGGGCATCGGACAGCTGGTAGTTCAGCGTCACGACCGTGTCCTTCGTAATGTTCATGTTGATCCTTTCAATGAGCCAGTGAGCATTATAACCGCCGCCCTATGGAGAGCCGCCCGCACCGGGCATCCCTATATAATCGCGGAATGAATACAAACGGCGTACTGGGGCAACTGTCAGCCCGCGATTTCCTCAAGACCTATTGGCAGAAAAAGCCGCTGCTGATCCGACAGGCGATTCCCGGCTTCCAGCCCCTGCTGCCGCGTGACGAACTGTTTGCGCTCGCACGCAACGAAGCGGTCGAGTCGCGGCTGATCACCAACTTCCGCCAGCAATGGAAGATGCAGCACGGACCAGCCACCGCATTGCCCGCCTTGTCGCGCAAGAACTGGACCTTGCTGGTCCAGGGAGCGAACCTGCATGACGATAAGGCAGACCAGCTGCTAAATCGGTTCCGCTTCATCCCCGATGCGCGCCTTGACGACCTGATGATCAGTTATGCCACCGATACTGGCGGCGTCGGGCCTCACTTCGATTCCTACGATGTCTTCTTGCTGCAGGCGCACGGCCAGCGGCGCTGGCGCATCGGTGCGCAAAAAGACCTGTCGCTGGTTGAAGGCATGCCGCTGAAAATATTGCGCAACTTCACGCCGACCGAAGAGTACGTGCTCGACCCGGGCGACATGCTGTACCTGCCGCCGCATTATGCCCATGAAGGTGTCGCGGTCGGCGAGTGCATGACCTACTCCATTGGTTTTCGTGCGCCGTCATGGCAGGAACTCGGCGAAGGCTTCATGAACTTCATGGCAGACAACGTCGATCTGTCCGGCCGCTATGCAGACCCGCAGCTGTCAGCCACCAGCCATCCGGCAAAGATCGGCGACGATATGCTGGAGACCGTCAGCCAGCAGTTCGCCAAGCTCGTCGCGCGTCCGGAGGACATTGCCATTTTTCTGGGCGAGTATCTGTCTGAGCCCAAGCCGAACGTCTGGTTCGACGCGCCGTCACGCCCTCTGACGCTGCTGCGCTTCGTTGGCGCGGCGGACAAGCGCGGCCTGCGCCTGCATCGCAAAACCAGAATGCTGTATCGCAACAAATTTATATTTATTAATGGTGAATCTTTCCAGCCGGTGGGCGTGGATCGTCGCCTGTTGCAAACGCTGGCTGACCAGCACGAACTGACATCCGGGCAGATCGGCAATGCATCGACTGATTTGCAGGAAAGCCTGCACCAGTGGTATCGGGACGGCTGGCTGGTGCATGGATAAAACAGGAATCAGGTGGACGGCAAATGGAAATTATTTGGACTGTATGAACCCATATTATTTCCTCAAGGAATCATATCTTTCTTCCTGTTTACAACTGTCATTTGTGCTTAGAAGAAATTGCAGGCAAACTCAACGAAATGCCCCTAAAACGGCTTGCAAGTGCTTTAAAAAGCCCAGTATAATTGCCGTTTAGGAAGTTTTGCGATGTGGCAGCGCGGCATATTGCAGCGCCCAGGGAGCAAGGCATCCTAGAAATGTGCGATAACTACCGGTAGTTATTTATCAAATTTCACGTTTCATTTTTAATACTCACCTGAAGGATAATCATGAAAAAATCGTTGCTGATCGCCTCCCTGCTGGCTCTGGCTCTGGCTGCTTGCGGCAAAAAAGAAGAAGCTGCTGCACCGGCTGCTGAAGCTCCGGCTGCTGCTCCTGCTGCTCCTGCTGCTGACGCACCGAAGGCTGATGCTGCTGCACCGGCTGCTGACGCACCGAAAGCTGACGCGGCTCCTGCTGCTGAAGCACCGAAGGCAGAAGAGAAGAAGTAATTTTCTTTGCCTCATCAGAAAAGCCGCCCTCGGGCGGCTTTTTTGTTGCTCATCGACGAAGCACGTTGATCAGCATTCGAGCCAGCCGAAGCCCTCCTCCTGCTGCGCCACGCGTACGTCAATTCCCTGCCCGCCGATCACATCATCAATAGCTGCCTGCACCAGCGCCGGCGTATTGTTCTTCTGCGACAGATGCGCTGCGACCAATTTGCGCAGCCGTGATTTATCAAGTCCGGCCAGCAGTTCGGCTGAATGCGCATTCGACAGGTGACCCAATGGTCCGGCGACGCGCGCCTTGAGCCAGGCAGGATAGGCGGACCGGGCCAGCATCTCGCTATCGTGATTGAATTCAAGCAGCAGCGCATCACAGCCGCCCAGCGCGGACAGCAGGTGCGGAGTCGATTGCCCCACATCGGTCAGCACACCCAGCCTGCGATGTCCGTCGCTGGCGCAGTACTGCAGCGGCTCGCGCGCATCATGTGGAACGGTGTACGGAGTAATTTCCAGGTCGCCGATGGCGATCGGTTCACCGTCGCGGCACATCCGGATGTCAACGCCCACGGCATCATCGCGTGCAGCGCCTTCGAAGGTGCCGTGGCTTAGCCAGACAGGAATGCGAAAGCGGCGCGCCAGCTTGAACACACCGCCAATGTGATCCGAGTGCTCATGCGTCACCAGGATGCCTGCCAGTTGCTCGACCCCGATATCAAGCCGCGCAAGCCGGCGCTGCGCTTCTTTCAGACCGAAACCGCAATCGACCATTACACAAGTCTGCGTAGTTCCGCTGCCGGCAGCGATCAGCAGGGAATTGCCCTCGCTGCCGCTGCCGAGACTTGCAAACTTCACTCAGTCGTCTCCGGTATGAGTCTTGTCGGGAGCCTTATTTCAACTGATCGTTCAGCAGGTTCAGGATGCGGGTAGCCGTAGCATCCGACGCGACGGCACTCTTCTCGTCAAGCACGCTGATGCGGCTACGCTCGCCCGATGCCTTCACCAGAATCTGGTAGCGCACAGCCTGCTTCTTCTCTTCCTTGGAACTAAACAGCTTGGCGAAGAAGCCTTTTTCGCTCTTGTCCTTTGCTTCGCTTTCCTGATCGATGTAGCGCACGAAATACACGCCACGCGCACGATCACGATCCTCAACAGTGAAGCCGACACGGTCGAGCGACAGTCCAACGCGGCGCCATGCACGGTCGAAACCTTCATCGACTTCCACCACGCTCGCACGGCCGTCCTTCGTAATGCGCGCGCGCTGAGCCGGCGCCACTTTCGCATCCGTGACCGCCGCCTTGGCCACCTTGACATCGGTGCCCAGTCCAACCATCAGTCTCGCAAGGAATTCGGCCTCGAGTCCCGGATCCGACGGGCGGCCGGTCCAGAGGGTGTTCTGGTTCGACATCGCCTGGGTGGTGACCTTCTCTTCCGCGCCGCGGTGACTGATATAGATCTCGGTGCCGCCGCCGGGGCGACGCTCGAGACGGGTGCGGAACTTGTCACGCTCACCGGTCGAATACAAAGAATCAAACACCTTGCCGAGCGCGCTGCGAATGAAATCCTGCGGAATCTTCGCGCGGTTCTCCGCCCAGTCGGTTTCCATGACACCGGCGTCGGCATTCTCGATCGCGATCAGGAATCCGTTCTCCTGCCAGAAATCCTTGATACGCGGCCACAGCACTTCAGGCGTATCGGTCGACACCAGCCAGCGCTGCGATCCGGCGCGCTCGACGCGCAGTCCGGCCGCCATGTTGGCAGCGGGCGCCACCTTGCCCTCGACTGCTGCTGGAGCCGCCCCGGCCGTACCGGTGGTGGCCTGCGTCGGCGCGGGTGCTCCTGCGGCACGGCGGGCGCTGTATTCAGAGGCAGTCGCCGAGCCCTGCACATTCTCGACGGCATATCGGCTATCCGACTTCACCGGCGTCAGATCTGGCGGTACTTCGAGTTTGTTACCCTTGCTCGTCTTGGCAGCGCTCTTGTAGTCGATCTTGTCGGGTTCGAGCAATTCATTGACGCTGCTGCAACCGGCTAGCGCCGCGACCGCGGCCAGCGCGACTGCGCGCGAGGAAATCCTGAAGGACAGCTTGGTATTCACGACGTTGCTCATGTAGGTGGTCGGGTAAGGGTTTGGACAGGCGACTTGGATCAGTTCAGTACGCCGGACTCGCGCAGCGCATCACGAACTGCGTCCTGACAGGAAGAAGCCAATGGCACCAGAGGAAGGCGGATGCCGCCCTTCATGCGCCCCATCTGGGTCAGCGCCCATTTGACAGGCACCGGGTTCGGCTCGATGAACAACTTGGCATGCAGAGGAATCAGCTGGTTGTTGATGGCGATCGCGTCAGCGATCCGGCCCGCCATCGCCGCCACGCACAGCTCGTGCATCGCACGCGGCGCCACGTTGGCAGTTACGGAGATGTTGCCCTGACCACCACAGAACATCAATGCCATTGCGGTCGGATCGTCGCCCGAATACACCGCGAAGGATGTCGGTACCGCACGCAGCAGTTCAGCGCCGCGCGCGATATTGCCGGTAGCGTCTTTCACGCCGACGATGCCGGGCACCGACGACAGGCGCACGATGGTGTCATTGCCCATATCGGCCACGGTGCGACCGGGGACGTTATACAGAATCACCGGCAGGTCGACCGCTTCGGCGATGCGCCGGAAGTGCTGGTACATGCCTTCCTGCGTCGGGCGATTGTAATAAGGCACGACCTGCAGCGAGGCGGTCGCGCCCACGTCTTTTGCATACTGCGTCAGCTCGATCGCTTCCGTCGTGGAATTGCCACCGGTTCCGGCAATCACCGGAATACGGCCGGCCACATGATCGACCGCCACCTTGATCAGTTCGCAGTGTTCGTCGACCGACACCGTCGGCGACTCGCCGGTAGTTCCGACGATGACGACGGCATCCGTACCTTCGGCGATATGCCAGTCGAGCAGGCCCTTCAGCGCCGGCAGGTCAATGCTGCCGTCTTCGTGCATCGGGGTCACAATCGCGACAATGCTGCCCTTGATCATGGTTGATTCACCGCAAAATTTAAAAAATGTGATTGTAGCGGATAGCTTCTGCCGCAGGCCAGATTCGCCATCAGCTCAGAGGCGCAAAGCGGAAGCCGGCCGCGCCACACCGTCTTCCCGTCTGCAACAGATACGCTGCACCATCGCAGGCGCAGGCTCGCTGACATGGCCGTCTTCATACGCGATCACATGCAAGCCGGGCTCGCTGGCGGCCATTTGCAGCAATTCGCCGGGCGCCAGCAGGAAGGCCGGATTGGACGGCTTGCCAAATTGGCCATTGCCAGCGGCGAAGGTCTCATAGACCAACACGCCGCCCGGCGCCAGACTCGTCAGCAAGACCGGCATCAACGGGCGATGCAGGTAGTTGGTGACGACGATGCCGGCATACCGGGAAGGCTGCAAAGGCCAGCCGGACGCAAGCTCGGCGCCTTCGCGCTCAAGGTCGACATGCACGGTCGTGATGCGCTCACCGGCACACGCCGCCAGTGCGGCGGGATCGCGATCGACCGCCAGGACGTCGTGGCCCAGACTGGCCAGCAAACGCGCATGGCGACCACCGCCGCAGGCGAGATCGAGCACAGCGCCGGCCGGGATCAGCGGCGCAAAGCGCGCGACCCAGCGCGATGGCAGGCCCTGCTTGAGGTGATCGGACATCAGGTCGGCAGGCTTCGCTGTACGTTAGTTGTACGACAAGCCCATCTCTTCACGCACGTCGCGCATGGTCTCCTGCGCCAGCTTGCGCGCCTTGTCGCAGCCATCGGCGACGATCGCACGCACCAGCGAAGGATCGTCGAGATACTGCTGCGCGCGCTCGCGCATCGGCTCCTGTTCTTTCAGGATGCCCTCGATCACGGGCTGCTTGCATTCGAGGCAACCGATACCCGCCGACTTGCAGTTCTTGATCACCCACTGCTGCGTCGGCTCGTCCGAGTACACCTTGTGGAACAGCCACACCGGACACTTCTCCGGGTCACCCGGATCGGTGCGGCGCACGCGGGCCGGGTCGGTCGGCATGGTGCGCACTTTTTTCGTGACGGTGTCGCGGTCGTCGCGCAGCGCAATCGTATTGCCATAGCTCTTGGACATCTTGTTGCCGTCCAGGCCAGGCAGGCGAGATGCTTCAGTCAGCAGCGCCTGCGGCTCGACCAGGATCAGCTTGCGGCTGCCTTCCAGATAGCCGAACAGACGCTCGCGATCGATCATGGACAGGTTCTGCGCATCGTCCAGCATGGCCTTGGCCTGCTCGAGCGCATCTTCCTTGCCCTGCTCCTGGAATTCGGCGCGCAGCTCGTTGTACAGCTTCGCGCGCTTGGCACCGAGCTTCTTCACCGCTTCCTGCGCCTTCTGTTCGAAGTCCTTCTCGCGGCCGTACAGGTGATTAAAGCGGCGCGCAATCTCGCGCATCATCTCGATGTGGGGGACCTGGTCTTCGCCGACCGGCACCATGCTGGCGCGATAGATCAGCACATCGGCCGCCTGCAGCAGCGGGTAACCGAGGAAGCCGTAGGTGGCCAGGTCACGGTCGGCCAGCTTCTCCTGCTGATCCTTGTAGGTCGGCACCCGCTCCAGCCAGCCGAGCGGCGTCGACATCGACAGCAGCAAGTGCAGTTCCGCGTGCTCAGGCACCTTCGACTGGATGAAAATGGTCGCCTGCGACGGATCGATGCCGGCGGCCAGCCAGTCGATCACCATGTCCCAGGTACTGGTCTCGATGATCGAGGGGTCATCGTAATGGGTCGTCAGCGCATGCCAGTCCGCCACGAAAAACAGGCAAGGATGCTCGGACTGCAGGCGCACCCAGTTCTTCAGCGCGCCATGGTAATGACCAAGGTGCATTGCGCCGGTCGGGCGCATGCCGGAGACAACACGATCAGGATACATGGGGATCTCAGGTCAGCAATAATTTAAGAGGGGAAATCAGCAGGTTCAGCAGCATGTTCGCCGCAGCGATCACCGGCACCATCCAGTACTTGAGCAGATTCAGCGCCATCAGCGCAAGCACGATGAAAAAACCATAAGGCTCCAGTCGCGCAAAGCGAAACGCCAGGCGGGCAGGCAGCAGGCTCGTCATAATGCGGCCACCGTCGAGCGGCGGCAGCGGAAACATGTTGAAGGCGAACAGGATCACGTTGACCCAGATCCCGGCTTCGGAGACGCGAAAGAAGTATTCCTCCTGCATGCCGGCCCCGAACAACAGGAAATACAAGGTCGCCCAGCCGAGCGCCATCACGAGATTTGCGGCGGGACCGGCCAGCGCGACCCACAGCATGTCGCGCTTAGGGTTGCGCAGGCGCGAGAAATCAACCGGGACCGGCTTCGCATAACCGAAAATGAATGGACTGCTGAGCAGCGCCATGGCGAGCGGAATCAGGATCGTGCCGAGAGGATCGATGTGGCGAAGCGGGTTCAGGCTCATCCGCCCCTGCGCATAGGCCGTGAGATCACCGAAATAGCGCGCTGCAAAAGCATGCGCTGCCTCGTGGAGGGTGATGGCGAAAAGAATCGGCAGTGCGTAAACCGCAATCGACTGAATGGTGTCGTTCATCGGCCGGATTTTATCAGAGCGACTGCCCCCGCCGATCAGGCGAACAGAGAAACATCGCCCCTGCCCTCACGCAAGACCACCGAAGACTCTCCCGTCAGGTCAACCACGGTGGTCGGAAGCAGACTGCAGCCGCCGCCGTCAATCACCAGTTCAACCCGCTTCTGCAAGGCGTCGCGGATCTCCTCGGGATCATTCAGAGGCGTATCGCCCTCCGGCAGAATCAGCGTGGTGCACAGCAAAGGCTGGCCCAGCTGTTCCAGCAGCGCCTGCGCAATCGCATGATCCGGCACACGCAGGCCAATGGTCTTGCGAGACGGGTGCGACAGCCGGCGCGGCACCTCGCGCGTGGCTTCGAGGATGAAGGTGTACGGTCCGGGGGTGGCAGCCTTCAGCAGCCGGTACTGCCGGTTGTCGACCCGCGCATAGGTGGCAATATCCGACAGGTCCCGGCACAGCAAAGTCAGATGATGCTTCTCGTCGACGCCGCGAATACGGCGCAGGCGGTCGACCGCCGGCTTGTCATCCAAATGGCAGACCAGCGCGTAACTGGAATCCGTCGGCAGCGCGACAATGCCGCCGCTGTGGATGATCTCCGCCGCCTGACGCAATAAGCGCTGCTGCGGATTCTCGGAATGGATATGAAAGAACTGGGTCATAAAAAAATGAAAAGCGACAGTCGGTCAGACTGTCGCTTCTGAAAATCGAAAGTAATGATCCGGATCAGCTTTGCTGCAAGGCCGCGACACGCTGCTCAATCGGCGGATGGCTGGAAAACAACTCGAAGAAACCACCCGAATGACGAATGCCCAGCGTCGCGACATTCTGCGGCAGCGCGCTGTCATGCATGCTGCCCAGACGGTGCAGCGCATTGATCATCGGCTGGCGATTGCCCAGCAGCCGGGCCGAACCCGCATCGGCGCGGAATTCACGCTGGCGCGAGAACCAGGCCACGATCAGCGAAGCCAGAATACCGAAGGCGATCTGGCAGACGATCACCGTCACCATGTAGGCGCCGCCGCCGCTCGATTCGCTGTTGCGCGACAGCGCACGGTCGACCACGAAACCCACCACGCGCGACAGGAACACCACGAAGGTGTTGGTGACGCCCTGGATCAGCGTCATCGTGACCATGTCGCCGTTGGCGATGTGAGCGACCTCATGGCCGAGCACCGCTTCAACTTCGTCGCGCGTCATGTTGGCCAGCAGCCCGGTCGACACCGCGACCAGTGCTTCGTTTTTAAAGGCGCCGGTGGCGAAGGCGTTTGCATCGCCGTCATAGATCGCCACTTCGGGCATGCCAATGCCGGCGCGCTGCGCAAGCCGGGCCACGGTATCCACCAGCCATTGCTCGGTTGTGCTGGCCGGATGGTCGATCACGCGCGCACCGGTCGACCACTTCGCCATTGGCTTGCTCATCAACAGCGAGATGAACGAACCGGCGAAACCCAGCACCAGCGAGTACACCAGCAGCATGCCGAGGTTCAGGCCGCTGGCGGTCAGGTAGCGATCGACGCCGAGCACCGACAGCACGACAGACAGCACCAGCACGACGGCAATGTTTGTCAGCAAGAACAGCACAATTCTTTTCATACCAGCTTCCCTGTTGAGTACACGTTGAAAGACGAGTAATTATCCACGAGCATGTGCCAATCTGGCGTCACATCGGCCCGATTTCAATTCCGGAAAAGCGAAATATTTCGCAGGCAGAAGCAGACCTTGCTTGGCAGGCTCACCAGGCCTGCCAGACAGCCGGCAGGCTGGCGGGCAGTAACGGCAGTGCGCCTAAGTCGGCACGCGATTCCCCCGGCCCGTGAAAATCTGATCCGCGCGAGGCCAGCAAGCCGGCCTGGCGCGCAACGCGCGCATAGACATCGTACTGATCCGGCGTATGGCTGCCCGTAATCACCTCAATGCCCGTGCCGCCCAGACTGCGGAAGCTGTCGATCAATGCGTCGTGCTGCACATCGTTCAATGCATAGCGCCCCGGATGGGCGATCACGGCCTGTCCGCCGGCCGCGCGAATCCAGCTGACCGCCTGCGTCAGCGTGGCCCAGCAGTGCGGCACGAAGCCGGGCTTGCCTTCGACCAGAAAATCCCGGAACACCTCGCCCACCGAGGCACGCACGCCGGCTTCAACGAGGAAGCGCGCAAAATGCGTACGGCCAAGCATTTCCGGGTTGTCCGCCAGCTTCATCGCGCCTTCGAATGCACCGGCGATGCCGGCCTCGGCCAGTTGCCCGGCGATCTCACGGCCGCGCAGCACACGACCGCCACGCACCTCGGCCAGACCTTCGCGCAAGGTCCTGTCATTCTCGTCAATGCCCAGCCCGACGATATGCACCGTCTTGCCGGCCCAGGTGACGGACACCTCCACACCGGCCACGAAACGCAATCCAATCGCAAGCGCTGCCTGACGCGCTTCGGCAATTCCGCCGACCTCATCATGATCCGTCAGCGCCCACAGCTCCACGCCGTTCGCCTTCGCCCGGGCAGCGAGTTCGGCAGGCGCGAGCGTGCCGTCCGACACGTTGGAGTGGCAGTGCAGGTCAGCGTTGAGCATGGGGGAAGCGGAAGAAAGATGGCAAGACACAGCCCGATTCTACTGCCGTCCGCCGACGGCTGCCGGCCGCCTCAACTTTCCAGAAAATTCTCAATCAGCCGCGCCACGGCTTCGGGCTGATCATGGTGCAGCATGTGGCCCGCGTCCGCTACCCGAGCCGGCGTCACCTGCGGAATCGCCTGCATGCGATGATCGATCTCGGCACGCACTTTTTCCCGCGGCCCCATCCAGCGCCACATATCGGTGTGCTCCGCCTCAACCCACAACACCGGCGCGCTGATATGGCGCCAGCAGGCCAGCACCTCATCGCTGCGATACAGCTGCGGGCTGACGATCTTGTGCGCCGGATCGCCCAGAATCTCCCACTGCCCGTCCTCACATTGCCTGGCCCAATGGTCGGCCAGAAAGTCGGCACGCTCCGGCGTCAGGCGCGGATTGGTCTTGCAGAGCCGCGCGATCACTTCGTCACGCATCGCATAGCGGCGCATCTGCGGCGGCGCGCGCAGCTCGTCAAGCCACTGCGCGTAGCGACCCGGCGCCTGCGCCGGCGAGGTCGTCGCCAGACCAAAACCTTCAAGATTGACCAGCTTCGCGATCCGCTGCGGACGCACCCCTGCGTAGATGGTCGCCGCATTGCCGCCCATGCTGTGACCCACCAGATTCACCGGCTGGTCCGGCGAATAGTGATCCAGCAGCGCATCAAGGTCGGCAAAGTAATCCGGAAACCAATAACAGTCAGCACTCGTGCGTTCGGTCAAACCGAAACCGCGCCAGTCCGGTGCGATCACATGCCAGTCGCGCGCCAGACAATCGACGACAAACTGGAACGACGCCGACACATCCATCCAGCCATGCAGCATGAACAGCTTCGGCGCGCCCTCGCTGCCCCAGTGGCGGGCATGGGTGCGCAGGCCGCGAATCATCAGGAAATCGGAAGCTGAATGCTTCAGCGGGTTGAGTGGGTTCAGTGGATTCTGCATGTTTGATGGGAAGTGTCGGGATTGTCACCAACCCCGGCCGGGGTTAGCATCGCCCACTCAAAATTATAAGGGAGCCAACACATGGGCACCTCGGTGCAGACCAACTCGCCCGACCGGCATGCGCAGCTGCACAGCGAATTCCGCTGGCTGCTGCCGGACGATTTCAACATCGCGCAGCTCTGCTGCCGGCGCTGGGCCGACGACGCAAACCGCATCGCGATTCATTTCGATGACGAAGACGACATCGAAGGAAACCGCAGCCTCACCTACGCCGAGATGCAGCAGCAGGCGAACCGCCTGTCGAATGTGCTGCAATCGCTGCAAGTAACGCGCGGCACCCGCGTGGCGATCGTGCTGCCGCAACGGCCCGAAGTCGCCGTCGCGCACATCGCCTGCCAGCAACTCGCCGCCATCGCCATGCCCATGTCGGTGCTGTTCGGCCCGGACGCGCTCGAGTACCGGCTGCAGGACAGCGAGGCCACGCTGGTCATCGTCGACCGCGCCGGACTGGCCAGCATCGATGCGATTCGCGCGCAGTGTCCGGCACTGCGGCAGGTCATCGCGATCGACGCCGGTCGCGATGACCTGATCGACTGGCATGCCGCCTTGTCGAGCGCGGCCGACAGTTTCGATCCGGTCGCCACGCGCGCCACCGATCCTGCGATCCTGATCTACACCAGCGGCACCACCGGCGCGCCCAAAGGCGCCCTGATTCCACAATCGGCCTTGCTGGGCAACCTGCCCGGCTTCGTCGCATCGCAAAACTGGTTCCCGCAGCAAGGCGACGTGTTCTGGTCGCCCGCCGACTGGGCCTGGACCGGCGGACTGATGGATGCGCTGCTGCCGACGCTGTACTTCGGCCAGCCTATCGTCGCCAGCCGCGCGCGCTTCTCCGCAGAAAACGCGTTCCGTCTGATGGAGAAATACGGCGTCACCAATGCCTTCCTGTTCCCGACCGCACTGAAAATGATGATGAAGGCCGTGCCCGAACCGACGCAGCATTACCGGCTCAAGCTGCGCGCCATCATGAGCGCCGGCGAAGCGGTCGGCGACGCGGTGTTCAACTGGACCCGCGCTGCGCTCGGCATCACCGTCAACGAAATGTTTGGCCAGACCGAGGCCAACTACCTGGTCGGCAATTGCGCACTGCATTGGCCGGCACGCCCCGGCAGCATGGGTAAGCCCTATCCGGGCCACCGTGTCGCTGTGCTGAATGAGGCGGGAGAAGCGGTCGCGCCGGGTGAAATCGGCGAAGTCGCACTGCACCGACGCGATATCCATGGTCATCCCGATCCCGTACTGTTCGTCGGCTACTGGAAACGCCCGGATGCCACGACCGATAAATACCGCGGCGACTGGCTGCTCACTGGCGACCTCGCCGAAGTCGATGCCGATGGCTACCTCTGGTATCGCGGCCGTGCCGACGACATGTTCAAGGCAGCGGGCTACCGCATCGGTCCGTCAGAAATCGAAAACTGCCTGGTCAAGCATCCCGCCGTGGCCAACGCTGCGGTCGTGCCGAAGCCGGACGCCGAGCGCGGCAATGTCGTGAAAGCCTTCATCGTGCTGACCGCAGACACGCCGCGCGGAGAAACAGCAGACCGGCGACTCGTCGAACAACTGCAGCAGCACGTGCGCGGGCTGCTGGCGCCTTATGAGTATCCGAAAGAGATCGAATTCATCGATGCCTTGCCGATGACGACCACCGGGAAGGTGCAGCGGCGGGTACTGCGGCTGCTAGAGGAGGCGCGGGCGGCTGAAGCGGCCTAGGCGCTGTAAATCACCGTTGAAGTCCATCGACGGGGGTGGGTTGCTGCCCCACCGCCGTCACTCCACCCATTTGTTCAGCTTGTCCGGATTAAACGTGTCGAGTCCCGGCACGGCCTCGACCGCAATGCCGGCCGCCTTCAGCGCGGTGACGATCTTCACCAGCTGCAGTTCCTGCGAAGCCGCATTGTCGATCAGCCCGTGCAGTGCCTTCGACAGCGGATCGTCGCCATTCGGCGTCAGGCCGTAGGCCGCAAACATGCGTGCGGCCGCATCGTCGCGCGTACCCGGCGCCTCTTTGTCGATGATGCGGGCCGGATTGCCGACCGCCGTCGCGCCCGGCGGCACTTCCTTCACCACCACCGCGTTCGAACCGACCTTCGCACCCTCGCCCACCGTGAACGAGCCCAGCACCTTGGCGCCGGCACCAATGATCGCGCCGCGCCCCAGGGTCGGATGGCGCTTCTTGCCCTTGGTGAGCGACGTGCCGCCCAGCGTCACGCCCTGATAAATGGTGCAGTCGTCGCCGATTTCGGCCGTCTCGCCAATCACCACGCCAAAGCCATGATCGATGAACACACGCCGGCCGATCGTTGCCCCCGGATGAATCTCAATCCCCGTCAGGCCGCGCGCAATGTGCGAGATAAAACGACCCAGCCAGCGAAATCCGTTGCGCCAGCAGGCATTCGCCCAGCGATGCATCACGGTCGCGTGCAGTCCCGGGTAACAGGTCAGCACCTCCCAGCGGCTGCGGGCAGCCGGGTCGCGTTCCATGATGCTGGTAATGTCTTCGTTGATTCGGCTGAACATGCAAAGTCTCCGGGTTCTCTGGCCCGATTTTATTGGAATGTCGTGGTCAACGTTGGCAGACGTTGGTGGCCGCGGGTCCCAGGCCGCTGATTGCTGCGGGCTGCGGGCCGCGACCAGCGCGGCTATGCCGCCGGTGCCTTCATTCGCTGCCGGCGCGCCTCATACAGGCAAATGCCCGAGGCCACCGACACATTCAGGCTCTCGACCGAGCCCAACATCGGCAGGCTCACCAGACGATCGCAATTCTCACGCGTCAACCGGCGCATGCCCTCGCCCTCGGAGCCCATCACGAACGCCGTGCCGCCGCTGTAGTCGCCGTCATACAAGCCCTGCTCGGCATCGTCGGCCGTGCCGGTCAGCCAGACGTCGTGCTCCTGCAGCTCACGCATTGCGCGCGCCAGGTTGGTGACCGTGATGTAAGGCACCGTATCGGCCGCGCCGCTGGCTACCTTGGCAGCGGTGGCATTCAGGCCGACCGCCCTGTCCTTCGGAGCGATCACGGCATGTGCGCCGGCACCATCGGCAACGCGCAAACACGCGCCGAGATTATGCGGATCCGTCACGCCATCGAGCAGCAACAACAGCGGCGGGCCCTGAATGCTATCCAGCAGTTCGACCAGATTGCGTGCCAGCGACAACTCGCCGGCGCGCGCAATGACGCCCTGATGACGGCGCGTGCCGACCATCGCATCGAGACGCTGATCATCCGCCTGAATGATGCGCACATTCGCGCCCTTCGCCGCGCGCAGCAGATCGCCCATACGGCGATCATGACGGCTGGCGTCCACATAGATTTCTTCCACTGAGGCCGCGTCATGCCGCAGGCGCGCGGTCACCGCGTGGAAGCCAAAGATCATTTTCGATTTCATCAGGAGGACTTGCGTTTCTTCTTGCCGGCGCGCGTGGCCGGCGCCGGCGGATGGGGTGGCCGCGCCACCTGGGCAGCCTTTGCCACCCGGTGTGCCTTCACGCTGTCGGACTTGGCCGGCGCGGCTTGATTGGCGGCTTGATTGGCGGCTTTATTTGCAGATTTATTGGCAGATTTTTTCGCTGCCTTCTTTGCGCCAAACATGCCACCACGCGTATGTTCAGCTTCGGCGCGGCGCGCCTCATTCTTCAGTTGCGTACGTATGCCCGGCTCTTGCACCAGGCGCAGATCAATGCGGCGCGCATCCAGATCGACCCGGCTGACCTGCACCGTGACGCGGTCCGTCAGCTGATAGCGAATGCCGGTACGCTCGCCGCGCAATTCATGGCGCGCGTCGTCGTACTGGAAATAATCGGCACCCAGGTCCGTCACATGCACCATGCCTTCGATGAACAGCGCATCGAGCTGCACAAAAATACCGAACGACGCCACACCGGAAATCGTGCCGGTGAATTCCTCGCCGAGCTTGTCGCGCACGAAATAGCACTTCAGCCAGGCCTCGACATCGCGCGAGGCCTCGTCGGCACGCCGCTCATTGGCCGAGCAATGAATGCCCAGTGCCTCCCAGATCGCAAGATCGCCCTCGGCGCGCTTCTTGCCGGCCGCCCTGTCCTTCGCCTGCATCTTGCGCGCAGCCGGCGACAGATTGGTATTCAGCGATTCGCTGGCAATGACCTTCGGGTGGTATTGCCGGCCCTGCAAAATGGCCTTGATCACGCGATGCGTCAGCAGGTCCGGATAGCGGCGGATCGGGCTGGTGAAGTGCGCATACGCGTTATACGACAGGCCAAAGTGGCCGATGTTGTCCGGGCTGTAGACCGCCTGCTGCATCGAGCGCAACAGCATGGTCTGCAACAGCACCGCATCAGGACGCGGCTTGATCTTTTCCAGCAGCTCCGCATAGTCGGATGCCGACGGCGACGTGCCGCCGCCCAGTGACAACCCGAGCTGCTTCAGGAAAGTGCGCAGCTGATTCAGCTTTTCTTCGGTCGGCGTGGCATGAATGCGGAAGACGCCCGGATGCTTGTGCTGCTCCATGAAATCGGCCGCACAGACGTTCGCAGCCAGCATGCATTCCTCGATCAGCCGGTGCGCATCATTGCGGGTGCGCGGCAGGATCTGCTCGATCTTGCCGGCCGCGTTCACCACGATATAGGTTTCGGTCGTATCAAAGTCGATCGCGCCGCGCTCCTTGCGTGCGGCCAGCAGCACCTGAAACAGCTCGTACAAGTGCTGCAGATGCGGCAGCAGGCCCGGGCGGCGCTGCGCTTCCGGTCCGCGCGTGTTCGACAGAATGGCCGCAACTTCGGTGTAAGTCAGTCGCGCCGCCGAATGAATCACCGCCGGGTAAAACTGATAAGCATGCACCTCGCCTTTGGCCGTAATCACCGCGTCGCAGACCAGCGTCAGGCGATCAACGTCAGGGTTCAGCGAGCACAGGCCATTCGACAGCTTCTCCGGCAGCATCGGTATCACCCGGCGCGGGAAATAAACCGAGGTGCTGCGCTCGAGCGCATCAATGTCCAGCGCGTCATTCGGCTTCACATAATGGCTGACGTCAGCGATCGCCACAATCAGCCGGTAGCCCTTGGTACGACCGATCTTCACCGGCTCGCAATAGACCGCATCGTCAAAGTCGCGCGCATCTTCACCGTCGATAGTCACCAGCGGCACATCGCGCAGGTCAACCCGCTCGTCGAGGTCCGCAGGCAAAACTTCGGCCGGCAGCTTGGCCGACAGCTTCTGCGCTGCGTCCGAGAACTCATGCGGCACGCCGTACTTGCGCACCGCGATCTCGATCTCCATGCCCGGATCATCGATATCGCCAAGCACCTCGGCAACTTTGCCGACCGGCTGCGAATAGCGCGAAGGCTGCTCGATCAGCTCAACACTGACCACCTGCCCCGCCTTTGCCTTGCCGGGCGAACCGGCAAGCAGAATGTCATGACTGATGCGCTTGTCCTCCGGCGCCACCAGCCAGACACCATTCTCATGCACGAGCCGACCGATCACATGCGTATTGGCGCGCTGCGTTACCTCGACAATCGTGCCCTCGGGACGTCCGCGGCGATCAAGGCCGGTAACGCGAACCTGCACGCGGTCACCATGCATCACTTTCTGCATTTCGCGCTCGGGCAAGAACACATCCTCGCCTTCGTCAGGGATCAGGAAGCCATAGCCATCGCGATGCGCCGACACCCGGCCCTCGATGAAGCTCGACGTATTGGCCAGCTGCAGCCGGCCCTTGCGGTCCGGCTTGATCTGGCCATCGCGCTCCATCGCGGCGAGCCGTCGGGTCAGGCCCTCGAGCTCTTCGTCCTTCACGGACAAAGCCTTCGCAATCGTGGCAAGGGTCTGCGGCTCGGACGAGGTGCGCAGGATGCCGAGGATTTCCTCCCGGCTGGGGATGCTGTACGAGTATTGACTCAAAAGATTTCAGGAATGGTTGGAGAACGAACAATGCTAGTGTAACGGACACTCGAAGGCTTGAACCGCGTGTTAACAAAGGACATTAAAAAATCTTCGGGGGAGAAATTTGACATTTTCTTCAAGACATCTATAATCGCGCCTTCTTCAAGCCCACGTGGCGGAATTGGTAGACGCGCATGGTTCAGGTCCATGTGCCGCAAGGTGTGGGGGTTCGAGTCCCTCCGTGGGCACCAAATCCGGAAAGGGAGTTCGTGAAAACGAACTCCCTTTTTTGTTTTCTGCGCGGGCGGATTCGCGGCCAGACCAAGCCCGAGCCATTGAACATGACGTTCCGTCCCACCCTGCCTTTACGACGCTTTCCGCCATATCCTGCTTGCCAAGCCCAAAGCTCTCACGTAGAATATCGCGTTCTTCAAGCCCACGTGGCGGAATTGGTAGACGCGCATGGTTCAGGTCCATGTGCCGCAAGGTGTGGGGGTTCGAGTCCCTCCGTGGGCACCAAATCCGGAAAGGGAGTTCGTGAAAACGAACTCCCTTTTTTGTTTTCTGCGCGGGCGGATTCGCGGCCAGACCAAGCCCGAGCCATTGAACATGACGTTCCGTCCCACCCTGCCTTTACGACGCTTTCCGCCATATCCTGCTTGCCAAGCCCAAAGCTCTCACGTAGAATATCGCGTTCTTCAAGCCCACGTGGCGGAATTGGTAGACGCGCATGGTTCAGGTCCATGTGCCGCAAGGTGTGGGGGTTCGAGTCCCTCCGTGGGCACCAAGCTTGAATGAGAAAAGCCCCGGCAAAGAAATTTGCCGGGGCTTTTTCATATTTTTCTGAATCGCTATCGAAACCCTACACGCTCGCGTTCACCGGAAGAGTGGTTCAGCGCAGGCTTGATGGTTATAGCGCCTGTTTTTCTTCTGCTCCGTCAATTCCGCCACAATACTCACTCAGCGAAGGCGATTTCGCAGCCGGGTGGTTTTTTCGCGCAGGAGTGCAGGATCGTAGAGTACATAGCGCAAGGTATTGTCGAAATCCAGCAGATGCATGATGGACTTGCTATTGCTTCCCGACCGGATAAGTTTAACTACGTGGCTGTCAAAATGTTCAATATACCAATGCGTTACTTCGGTTTCTGATGAGCGATCCAGGTAGGGCGGGTTATCGACGGTGGCGTCACCCATGAATAACCGAAAAGCCTCGCTGAAATCGGCGCCGAACCAGTGTCCATAGGGGGCCCATTTGTTAGGTCGCGGATCGACTTCTATCAAGAACATCTGGCCGCTGGAAAACTCTCGAACAAAGGTGACGTTGGCGAAGCAGTGAAGTCGCGCAAATTTCGCCAGTGGCTTGAGCATTTCTGCGATTTCCGGCAAGCGTGGCACATACCTGCGCCTAGAACTAGGGCCTAAGGTGGGGTCAACGTCGATCGAGCAAACGTACTGCAGTAATTGTCCGTCACGAAACAGCGCCTCGACGCTGAACAATTCGCCTTCAATGAATTTCTGCACCAGCAGCGGCTGGAGAAAATGATAGTTCTCCAGATAAGCGAAATAGGCTTCGCGATCATGCAAGACTTGTACCCCCTCACCAGCTGTGGAGTAATTGATCTTGGTCACCAGCGGGAAACCGATCTGCTCCGCTACCGCGCCGGCCTGTTCGGCGGTGCTCAGGAAAGCAAACTTGGGTGTCAAGAGTCCAAGTCTTTCGCAAACTTGGGAGAAGCCAATTTTCCCCAGCATGTCACGTGCGTTGGCCTGACGGACAGGCAAAAGATGGTCGAGTTCAGGTATCGGCTGCGTATGAATGCGCCATATTATGGTGTCTTCACCGAGCAAGATGTGTTCATACACGCCTGACCGATCAAGTTCGATCAGTTTTTCAAACAAGCTTTCCCAAGTCGGACCGGCATCGATCCATCGATCCAGAAAGCTACTGTGGCGCGATATGTTTTCTTCCCGACAGAGTAGATCGACTGCGAAACCAGCTTGCCGGATGATGTAGGGCATTTCGGGAAGGTTGGTCCAACTAGTGGCAACAAGCAGGATGCGCGGGCGGGTGTTAACTGAGTTGATGGTCATTATCGGATCGTGAACTGCCCCGGGCATCCTGGAGGCCAGTTGGTTTAAGTTAAAGCCACCGAGGTGACTTCACTGGCGAGTTGCCGCCAGTAGTTTGCCTCAGACTCTGCCGGTGGAACATAACCGATCGGTTCGAGCAACCGGTTATGGTTGACCCAATAGAATCTGGACGAACGGCTGTCGCCCAAACTGACATCCTAGTCTTCGCATGGGCTTAACCTGTTTAATATAAAACTGCAATGGCTGTCGAACAGAAAAAATTCCTCAAAGAATTAGCACTTAGAGAAATTCTTGTCAGCTGCTTACTCGATTCACACATCAATCTGCAATATGCCCTGAGCCATTACAGCAAAAATTAATGCTATAAATTCAATAATATCCAAATTAAGAAAATCGATATAACGGTCTGCCAAAATTTACATCGGCAATATTGAAATTCAAAAACAATTCATTAAATGTTGAAATTAAATTCTAAAGCATGGGATGTGCTTCTTCCTTGGAAATGTGCCAGTCAAACAGTTCGAACCAGACTATCCGGACATTTTAGCGAGCAACACAGTGAACTATTTTACCTCAATAAAATATTAAACAGGGTCAGGAATCAACACCATACGTTTTCCGATTACCTTGCCATTTCCTCACCCCAATCGAATCGGAAAGTGGCATCGTTCGTACGAAATCCTTATGACAGGGTCGTTTCTGGGTTCATTCAACTTTGCCGAGATGCATCGGCAATTCCGAAATTTAAGTTCTCCGACCCCATTATGCGGGATTACATATCCGAACAGGTTGCCATCAATACGCAGGATATTATCCGATCTGGATATGACGTTAACGAGTGGTTTATGCGATTATCTCCTTACCGCATCCTCGATGACTCTAATCCGACCTTTTTGCTGCACCCCGCCCACTTTTGGACCCACAGTTCCGGTAAAGTGGTTGATTTTTTGGGGAAGGTTGAAAATTTCGAATCAGATTTCAGCCGGCTTCTGAAATTTATCGAAATTGATGCAAACCTCATCGGCAAGCAATCAGTCAACGTATCTTCAATATCCTCAAATGCACCAGGAAGCAAGCCTTATAAACATATACATCTGCTCAAAAAGAAAACAATCGACCGGATAAATTCAATTTTTTCTGATGATTTTATTTATCTCGATTATTCGAAGATTGATGTTTAATTTGATTAATAAAATATTCAAATTTACGCCGATCCTCAGTTTTGGATGATGGCTTTCGGAATATTTTTTCACCTGCAGAAATTCCATTACTATAATGCTCGAATTGATCAAGCATACGAGTTGGAAAATTTTTCAAATGCGCTTGGCTTTTCAAAAACACAGCAACAAAGTCATTCCAGATATCACTATTTTGATTCCCAATAAAAGATTCCAACAATATGCAGTCGTATCCACTGCGGCGGCCCCATTGAATTAGCGCATTGCCGCTGTCAGGGTAAAATCGCCAACAATCGACGGGATAGCGATGAAAATCACCGTTGGATGGCACATTGAGGTAGAAAAGTCCGTTTGGTTTTAGAATGCGTAAAATCTCTTCAAACGACAACCAAAACATGGATGTATGTTCAAAACAAGAAGATGATAAAACAACGTCAACCGAAGCATCTTTCATTGGTATAACGTAAGGGTCACTCATGACCAAATCGACGTTGTCGCCCGGCTCAATATCAAGTCCCACATATTGGATACCTGAAGGACACTGCTCACGCAAACTCCCGTTGACAGAGCGCGCTCCGATTTCGGCAACAACTGGTGGAGATTCAGAGCTTGCTAATATTTTCTCGCCATAGACCTTCCAAAAATACTGACAATACAATTGAGCAGATTTATGCATAAAATTTCGCTAAGGACACGCTAAACAAATCAGCATTTAATTAAAGATGAACCAATCGGAGCACATCTATTCACGATTTTTACCGAGGCTGGCTGAAAATGCTCGCTCCGGACGTATTTTCAGTAGGGCTTCCCATGGTTTTCCTACGAATTCCATGGATTCGCTCAGTCCAGAGCCTATCTAGGGTGGGAAGTTCAAACAATCGCCGCTTGGCGATCAGCCGATTCGCCAAGCCGGACAGTGCGAAGAGTGGTGCCGTGTATCAGGTCAAAGGCGCCCTATATATCCGCCATCTACATCCATCATGGCGGAGGTCAGAATGACCCTTATCTACGGCCTTCAAGGAGACCGTCACCAGCCGATCTCCTCCCCCTTGTAGTCAATGAAATGCGCGCCTGTGCTGGGCGCCAGCGCCATCATCGCGCGCATCATCCCGGCCACCGACTCGGCCGGCTCCAGCAGCTGAGGCACCCCGGCCTGAAAGGGTTCGGACAAGCCGGACCGTACCGTCCCTGGCTGCAGTGCCACCACGCGCAGCTTAGGATTGCGCCGCTGCAGTTCAATCGCGGCCGTTTGCAGCAGCATGTTCAGCGCCGCCTTCGAGGCGCGGTAGCCGTACCAGCCACCCTTGCGGTTATCTGAAATGCTGCCCACCCGCGCCGACAGCTTGGCATAGATGGCGTCGCCACTGCCGAGCAACGGTGCCAGAGAGCGCAACAACAAGGCCGGCCCGATGGCATTGATGGCGAAGGAGCGATGCAGCGCCTCTGGCGCCAGCCGGGCCAGCGATTTTTCCGGGCCCACGCCGGCTATCGTCAACGCGCCGGTGGCATCCACAATCAAATGAAACGGCCCGCGATCGCTCACCTCCGCTGCCAGACGCTCAATCGATGGCGGATCCTGAAGATCAAAGCCACCATGCGTCGAGCGCGACACCGCCACCACCGCGCCGCAGCGGGTGTCCTTTTCCAGATGGGCGAGAAAAGCTCCGCCCAGCGCACCGTGGGCGCCGATCACCAGCGCGGAAAAGTTTTCAGGGAAATGGATGCTCATGGCCGGGACAGATTGCAGTAACTGGGAAGAAAACAGAGAGTGGCGTGATCAAGCTCAGCAGCAAGGGAACGATTTTGACCAGATCAACTTTCGTCCAACGGGACGCCAGATCGCCACAAAGCCACCTGCGCCACTTGCCACAACCAATTGGTATTCGCTTTCACCAGTCGCGGCGATCTCAGTTTGGGCAGCTGATCGATGCCCGATGCAAACAAGGCGATACAACCGTGCTGAGGGTGTTGTGCTGACGCGTAGATGACGCCATTCAGCGCCCTCGCCCGGCAGTCGGCAGCCAACTCTTGTGTTTGCGCCACGCGAAGCGACTGCAGCACCGGATAAGGTTCGGCCAGGCTACGCAAGTCAGCTAAACGTAAAGATCCTGTGGTCGCAAACTCGACCAGGCATTTCCGGCGCAACGCCGACAAGGTTCTGCTCACGGTTTCGCGCCTGAGCAGCGACTCATACAAGGCCGTCTCCTGACTATCCGCCAAACAGGCTACCGGCTCGCCTGGTGAACAAAAACGTCCGTGCATCAAGCCCACTGGCGGCATGGACAGCCCTTTCATTCGCACACTGGTCGCTCGCGAACGAATTAGCTGAACACGGTAAAGAGCATGTGGCGCAGCAAGTTCAATGACGGACGGATTGATGTCTTTGAATTTCATGGGCAGTCAAGCTCAATGCCCTTGTGCTGTTGCCAACTCAACGATGCGCTGGCCGGACACGCCCTGCGCCAGAGCTATCCGTGGCGCCAGTCCATCGAGTGCTACATGCGGCGTTTCCAGAAAAGACAGAATCTGCCATCCGTCAGTGGTGCCCAAGGCTTCCGACAGCGACTGGATCACAGTAAACACGTAAGGCTCAAACTGCCATTTAGGCATCTTGAATCCGCGACGCAAATGCATCACACCAATACAGCGTCCGTTCTTGATCCAGGCGTTGATCGTGACGCGAGTCGTACCGCTCAGCTCAGCAGCTTCATCCGTCGTGATCATGTCCGAAGCATTGATGCGCTGACGCCGGTACTCTGCGCCGTGACCCAGCAGCGCAGCTGTCTGCGCCTCGCTGGCGTAGGGGTCAGCCGCAGCTGATCGACGTGCGCTGGTAGTGTCAGAGGCAACAGAAAAACGCGGCGTGGATGTGCTCATAGCAATTGATCCATGGACTACAGCGGCACGAGCAGCCCAATGACCGCTCACAGAAAAGAGCTTCGATCAGTTAGATTAATTTGTCAAGCTCGTAAAGTTTGAAAACCCAAGGCGACGCGAGACTAGACGAGGCCGCTGCGGCGCAATACCGCTCCATGCGGCCGCGATGATCCTCTGTAGCGGCGTGGTCAGCCTTTGTGTGCTGATCGGCGGCCTTCATCATCCACTCAGGAATCGACAGCAGCACCATGCCCGCAGCCATTTACTACCGCCCGGAGACGTACACCACCAGCGGCGCCCAACTCATGGGACGCAATGCAGCCGGAGAATCATTGCTTCGTGGTTTCCTCTCGCACAGCACGGCGACTGAACTCTGGACGATGACTTCAGCAGCCGCCTTGAAGCACTCACCTACACGGTGAAGGCTGCACAGCAGTACGGATTCATCAGGCAGTAATCGTCAGATTCCCGCTGGTCACATCAATGCTGCTGATGCTCGTCACCCCAACCAATTGAATGACAACATCATTCGCCGCAACCCCGGCCACGCCGTCAGAGATAAACAGGTAGTAGTTACCGGTATTGCTGACCCTGAACAGCGCCAACTCGCCTGCAGCCGCCATGCCGGACGCCACATCAGCCAAGGCGTCGGTCAACGTCGTGCCCGATGACGCGGCGAACGTGGCCACGCCGGTAGAAGCATGGATGCTTGCCTGGGTGCTGGTGGCCGGCCCGGCCGAGCCACCGATCCTCAGGTCAACGCTGTAGTCGAGCACATCACCGACACCCACGGCCCCCTTCGCGACGTTCACAAAAAAGTCGAACCCGCTTGCCTGTCCGGTATCTCCCGCAGCAACAATGAAGGTGTCACTGCCCGCGCCACCGGTCAGGCTATCCGCGCCCACGCCACCGTTCAGGGTGTCGCTGCCCAGGCCACCGTTGAGGGTGTCATTGCCACTGTTACCCGTCAGCCCGTCCGCACCGCTGCCGCCGGTCAGGAAATTGGCGCCATTGTTGCCGGTGATAGAAATGCCCGTGCTGAGCGCGGCGGCATTGACATTAATCGCCAGGGTTCCCGTCGTGATGGCGGAGGCAGCGGTACCCGTGCCGATGACGACGTTCTCGATGCCGGTGAGGCTGGCGGCCAGCGTCAGGGTGCTGGCCGTCGCTGCGGTAAAGCGCAGTTCGTCCGTACCGGTGGATCCAGTATCCGCAATGACTTCGCCGGCCGCATAATCCGTGGCCAGCGCAATCACATACCGATCCGACCCCTCGCCACCCTCCTGGGCATCGATCCCGGTACCGCCAATCAGCACGTCATCACCCGCATTGCCAACCAGCGCATCATTGCCCGCATTTCCGGTCAGCGTGTCGTTGCCGTTGCCGCCGGTCAGGCTGTTGGCTGCGGCATTACCGACGATCCCGATATCGGTGCTCCGTGCCGACGCATTCACGTTAATTGCCGTCGTTGCCGTCGTCACGGCCGTCACCGCCGTGCCAGTGCCGAGCACGATCGTGTCGATGCCGCTCAGGGTGTCGCTGACGGACAGCGTGCCGCTCAGCGTTGATGCATAGCGCAGTTCATCCGTGCCGCTGGCGCCCGTGTCGTTGAACACATCGCCCGCCATGTCGGCCGCAGTGAGCGTTACATAGATATCCGATCCCTCGCCGCCCTCGAGCGTATCCGCACCTGCACCACCGGTCAGCACGTCATTGCCGGCATGGCCGATCACACTATCGTTACCGGCGCCGCCAGTCAGCGTGTCGTTGCCGCTGCCACCGGTCAGCGTGTCACCGTGCGCCGAGCCAGTCAGCGTGGTGGCGATGCCGGTATTGATGACATCAAAGCCGTTGCTACCCGCCACCGTCACCGCCGCCAGATTCACCGCCAGCCCGCTAGTCGTGAGAGTCGCCGTGCCCCGGTTCACCGTCGTCAGCGAGGCCGTCCACGCCGCCGTCACCGTCGCATTCAGCGTCGCACCGGCCGCCACAGTCAGCACATCGGCGCCGCCATTGCCCAGGTCGGCCACCGTATCGGTGCCGCTGGCGATAGTAAAGGTGTCGGTCCCGAGGTTGCCACGCAGCGTATCGTTGCCACTGCCACCGGTCAGACTATTACCGCCCGCATTACCAACCAGGCTGATAGCCGTCGTAAGCGCCGACGCATTCACGCCGATGGTCGCCGTGCCCGTGCCAATGACGATGTTCTCAATGCCGGTCACACTGCCGGACAGCGCCAGCGTGCCGGCGCTGGTCGTGGTGATACGCAGTTCATCGATGCCGCTCTCGCCGCTGTCGTCGATCACCTCGCCCGACGCATAGTCCGTCAGCTGTGCGATCACATATAGATCCGCACCCGCCCCGCCTGCCAGCGTGTCGGCACCGGCGGCGCCATTCAAGGTATCGTTACCTTCCTCGCCCGCAATCTGGTTCGCACTGCTGGTTCCGGTCAGCGTGTCGTTGAATGCACTGCCCGTGACCTGCTCGATCAGACTCAGCGTGTCCAGACCCGCGCCCACCGTGTTTTGCGCACTCGTTAACGCCAGATTCACCGTGACACCGGCTGCGGCTTCAGCGTAAGACGCCGTATCAGCACCGACGCCGCCGTTAATCACGTCACTACCCGCCCCACCGGTCAGCGTATCGTCGCCCTCCCCGCCCTGCACACTGTCATTACCCTCGCCGCCATCGAGCCGGTCAGGGCCGCCGACACCATTCAGCGTATCGTTGCCGGCCAGACCCCACACCCAATCGTCGGTCGTCGTCCCCGTCCACGTGTCGTTACCTTCAGTGAGGGTCGTCGCATCGTCGTTGACGATCGTCGCCACGATCTCGCTCGTGTCCAGCACCAGTCCTGTCGAAGGTTTCTCCAGCTTCACGGTGAAGCGCTCATTGATCTCTGACGCCGTATCCCCGGCAATCGTGACTGTGATGGTCTTCGTCGTCTCGCCGGCTGCGAAGGTCAAGGTGCCACCGGACGGTGCTGTCTCACCCACAAAATCACTCGCGCTGGCAAAGCCCGCGCCACTGCCCAGTGCCATGCTGTAGTCGACCGTCTGCGTCTCCGGCGACGTCCGGTCCAGGGTCACCGTGAAGCTCAGTTCCCGGGTACCGCTATCGCCTTCGGCGACCGAGGCCATCGCACTGCTGAGCGATGCTGTCGCGGGCATGTCGACGGTACCGTCGGCAAAGCTCAGCTTTTCTATCCCGCTGAGCCGGTCAGTATCATTCGTGGCGGACATCACCACCAACACCCCGGACGCGTAACTGAGGCTGTAATCGGCACGGTTGCCGCTGAATACCGCCGTATCCGTCCCGCCCCCGCCGCGCAGCACATCATTGCCGTCCCCGCCGGTCAGGGTGTCATCGCCATTGCCGCCGTCCAGCGTGTCCTTACCTTCACCGCCCTGCAAAATGTCGTTGCCGGCGCTGCCACGCAGACCATCGTCACCGGCAAGACCGTCGAGCGTGTCATTGCCGCCGGCGCCGTCGATCCGGTCAGCAGCGGCCGTTCCCGCATCCGTATCGTCGTCCTCACTCAACACGTCATAAGAGAACTCCTCGGCGGACACCGTCCCATCGGCAAACTGGAAAATCTCCACCCCAGACACCTTGTCCGTGCCATCCGCCCCCGTAACCTCGAACTCGCCGCTTGCCTTGTCGTACTCCACCGTCGTCGCGGCGAGGGTGCCCGTGAACACCACCGTATCCGTACCCTCGCCACCGATCAGCGCATCGTTGCCCGCGCCGCCTGCCAGGGTGTCATCGCCCGCGCCGCCGTCGACGGTGTTCTCGAGCAGGTCGCCGCTGAGACTGTCATGGAAAGATGAGCCAACAAGATTTTCGAAGGTGCTCAGCGTGTCGATGCCGGCGCCGACGGTGTTCTGCGCCGTGGCCAGCGCCAGGCTCACCGTCACGCCCGCCGTGGCGGAGGCATAAGAGACGGTGTCGAGATCATTGCCGCCAATGAGCGTGTCGTTGCCTGCGCCGCCGTCGAGCAAGTCATCATCATCATTGCCGGTCAGGAGATTGTTGCCCGCATTGCCCATCAAGCTATTGGCCAGTGCATTACCCGTTGCACTGACTGCAACAGCGCCTGTCAGCGTCAGGTTTTCTACGGCGGCCGCTGCGGCGGTATTGAGCGCGAAGCTCGCCGACGACTGCACCGTATCGACGCCGCCGCTGCCGGCCATGCTTTCATCCACGACGTCGGCAGTCGCATCCACGAAATAAACGTCGTTGCCAGCGCCGCCGCGCATGATGTCGTTGCCCGCGCCACCGGTGAGCGTGTCATTACCGCTGCCACTCGTGAGCTGATTAGCCGCTGCATTACCGACCACCGCGATATCGGTGCTCCGTAACGATGCATTCACGTTAATTGCCGTCGTTGCCGTCGTCACGGCCGTCACCGCCGTGCCAGTGCCGAGCACGATCGTGTCGATGCCGCTCAGGGTGTCGCTGACGGACAGCGTGCCGCTCAGCGTTGATGCATAGCGCAGTTCATCCGTGCCGCTGGCGCCCGTGTCGTTGAACACATCGCCCGCCATGTCGGCCGCAGTGAGCGTTACATAGATATCCGATCCCTCGCCGCCCTCGAGCGTATCCGCACCTGCACCACCGGTCAGCACGTCATTGCCGGCATGGCCGATCACACTATCGTTACCGGCGCCGCCAGTCAGCGTGTCGTTGCCGCTGCCACCGGTCAGCGTGTCACCGTGCGCCGAGCCAGTCAGCGTGGTGGCGATGCCGGTATTGATGACATCAAAGCCGTTGCTACCCGCCACCGTCACCGCCGCCAGATTCACCGCCAGCCCGCTAGTCGTGAGAGTCGCCGTGCCCCGGTTCACCGTCGTCAGCGAGGCCGTCCACGCCGCCGTCACCGTCGCATTCAGCGTCGCACCGGCCGCCACAGTCAGCACATCGGCGCCGCCATTGCCCAGGTCGGCCACCGTATCGGTGCCGCTGGCGATAGTAAAGGTGTCGGTCCCGAGGTTGCCACGCAGCGTATCGTTGCCACTGCCACCGGTCAGACTATTACCGCCCGCATTACCAACCAGGCTGATAGCCGTCGTAAGCGCCGACGCATTCACGCCGATGGTCGCCGTGCCCGTGCCAATGACGATGTTCTCAATGCCGGTCACACTGCCGGACAGCGCCAGCGTGCCGGCGCTGGTCGTGGTGATACGCAGTTCATCGATGCCGCTCTCGCCGCTGTCGTCGATCACCTCGCCCGACGCATAGTCCGTCAGCTGTGCGATCACATATAGATCCGCACCCGCCCCGCCTGCCAGCGTGTCGGCACCGGCGGCGCCATTCAAGGTATCGTTACCGACTCCACCGGTGAGGAGGTCATTCCCGGCACCGCCGGATAGCGTATCGTCGCCATCACCGCCCTCCATGCTGTCATTCCCGTCGCCGCCGTCCAAGGTATTCGCAACACCATTGCCAACAATCGTGTCGCTGCCAGATCCGCCGGTCGCATTTTCGATCACGGCACCGTTCGCAATCGTGTAGCCACCCACAATGCCGGTGGCGTACGACACATAGCCGCCAGCATTCGCGCCGGTCAGCGGTGCCGCGTTCAGATTGATCGTGCAAGCCAAAGCCGAGCCGGCATGGGTCATCAGATCGATGCCACCGGCATCCCAGAGACACGACCAGAACGTCCCGGCTGCATTGGTCGACGCCAGCGTGTAGGTGTTATTGCCCGAGGCATAGCTCGTGTTCGCACCGTAAATCGCCTGGATGGCCGCAATATCGAATGCCATCGCCGTGGCCTGCCAGCCATAACTCATGTTCGAATGGCTGGGATACTGGCTTGCCCAACCATCGTTGTAACTCATCGTAGTGAAAATGCCCTGGTTCAGGTTGTAGTCACCATAGTCTCCGAACGGACTGGTCACGCCCGGGAACAGACTTCTATCACCGGCACTGCCGCCATCATGCGGATGCGCCAGGCCCAGCAAATGCCCCAGCTCATGAATCAACGTGACATACCCATACCCCCCCAGCGCCAGCCCGCTGGTGGACCACGATGCATCCTGGCCGTTAAACACCGTATACAGCGGCTCGCCTTCGGAATACGCCGGGATTTCGCTCCAGCCCAACGCATCCTCGGCTGCCGCCGCAGAGCCTTGCCACATCCACACGTCCGCCGTGGCTGAGGTGGTCTCCACAAAATCCACAGCCGCGACCGATTCCCAGGCACCCAACGCCCGGGTAAGCGCCGTCAAGCCAGCGGACGACCATGACATCGACGGACCATTCAACACCCCGTAAGGGTCCGTCCCCGTCACCGCCGCGAAAGAAATCGTCACCGGCCCGCCGGTGGTCGGCAGACCCGCCGTATCCTCCCAGGCGCCGCCCCAGACCAAGCTGTCAATCCAGGGATTCGCGCCATTGGTCGGTGTGCCATCGACGTAAACCTGCGTTGCAGTGCCCCGAACGACCGGCGTCTGATACGTGGAAGCAGCCACCGTAGCGTCAGAAAATTGGAAGAATTCCACGCCGGTCAGCGTATCTGTGCCCTCGGAAGAACTGAGGCTGAACTCACCCGTAGAACCGTTGTAAGTCACGGTCGCCGAAGCCTGCGCGACGCTGAAAACCGCCGTATCGTTATTGGCACCGCCAATGAGGGTGTCATTGCCCGCGCCACCTTTGAGCGTGTCGTTACCGTCGCCGCCATCCAGGGTATTCGCAACACCATTGCCAACAATCGTGTCGCTGCCAGATCCGCCGGTCGCATTTTCGATCACGGCACCGTTCGCAATCGTGTAGCCACCCACAATGCCGGTGGCGTACGACACATAGCCGCCAGCATTCGCGCCGGTCAGCGGTGCCGCGTTCAGATTGATCGTGCAAGCCAAAGCCGAGCCGGCATGGGTCATCAGATCGATGCCACCGGCATCCCAGAGACACGACCAGAACGTCCCGGCTGCATTGGTCGACGCCAGCGTGTAGGTGTTATTGCCCGAGGCATAGCTCGTGTTCGCACCGTAAATCGCCTGGATGGCCGCAATATCGAATGCCATCGCCGTGGCCTGCCAGCCATAACTCATGTTCGAATGGCTGGGATACTGGCTTGCCCAACCATCGTTGTAACTCATCGTAGTGAAAATGCCCTGGTTCAGGTTGTAGTCACCATAGTCTCCGAACGGACTGGTCACGCCCGGGAACAGACTTCTATCACCGGCACTGCCGCCATCATGCGGATGCGCCAGGCCCAGCAAATGCCCCAGCTCATGAATCAACGTGACATACCCATACCCCCCCAGCGCCAGCCCGCTGGTGGACCACGATGCATCCTGGCCGTTAAACACCGTATACAGCGGCTCGCCTTCGGAATACGCCGGGATTTCGCTCCAGCCCAACGCATCCTCGGCTGCCGCCGCAGAGCCTTGCCACATCCACACGTCCGCCGTGGCTGAGGTGGTCTCCACAAAATCCACAGCCGCGACCGATTCCCAGGCACCCAACGCCCGGGTAAGCGCCGTCAAGCCAGCGGACGACCATGACATCGACGGACCATTCAACACCCCGTAAGGGTCCGTCCCCGTCACCGCCGCGAAAGAAATCGTCACCGGCCCGCCGGTGGTCGGCAGACCCGCCGTATCCTCCCAGGCGCCGCCCCAGACCAAGCTGTCAATCCAGGGATTCGCGCCATTGGTCGGTGTGCCATCGATGAACACTTCCGTCGCCGTACCGCCTACGAAAGACGTCAGAGAGACGGAGTCAGCCGAGTCAGTCATCGGACTACTGAGGTTATCGAAGGTATTTTGTGAATCAGTGAGGCCGGCAGTCATGCCGATGGTCTTCCAGGCGTCGGCCAGTAGGCGCGTGGCCATGCTGGCCGAATGGATCGCTGTGCCGTCCGTTTTAGAGAAGTAGGTAATCTCTTCCGGTCCGATCGCCTCGAACGTCCTGGAGTAATCGCAATCAGGGTCTGCTATTTCGCGGTAGCCAATGGACTTGAGGATTTTCGGGTAACTGTAAGGCATCGCCTGACCTTGCTCTTGCTACATTTGGTTTTAATTTTCCCTCATTAGAACCCAAAACCATTCTCCAGAACATAATTAAATTATCTGTTATAAAAAATGTATTTATAGATCGCCGAAGCGGCATTTGGCACAACTCTGGACCGCAGCATCGGATCGAGGATTTGAGCAGGCAGGTTGATTTACAGACCCATAGAAGTACCTGTCACCTTCGAATATCACGACCTTGCGCGGAAGGCCTCTTCGATCCGCACGTCGACGCCCGACCCATTTCAGGCGCCCTGGATCCATCACCCCCCGCCAAAGACTCCACCCACCGCAACTGCGCAGGCTAGGACGTAATGCGAGAATCAATCGCTGAAGTTCAGGCAGAGGCCCTTCGGAAGGTTATGCAATCAGGCGTCAGTCACGCAGTGATTAGTGATTCCAGTATGCGCAAGCGATCGAGGTTCCAGTGTTTTCACGGTTTCTGCGACGGACTCCCTGGCCCGCTTGCGTTGCGAGTGTCGCTCCGTGCAGCCGCGCTCTGCAACCCGGTTTGTGTCCATTTCGCTGCGCGGCCTTTGCCTGTCGGAGCAATCACCCCCTCGGCCTTCATGGCGCGCAGAATCACGCGCACCATATCGCGGCTGATGCCAGGGCAGGCTTCCTCAATCTCCGAGATGGAGAAGGGCCGTTGGCGCTTAAGGATTTCTGAGCGAACGCGGTCGCCCTTGGCGCCGCGCCCGCGCTCAATGGTGCCCACACGCTCTTCGAATTCCTTGTAGGCGCGCAGCAGGGCACCCCAGAAATAGTCGAGCCACGGGGCGATGTTGTGTGCGGCCTCGTGCCAGCCCTGGGAGCTGGCCTCCAGCGTTTCGTAGTAGCTCTCCTTCGACTCCTCGAAGATGCGCTCCAGGCTGATGAAGCGGCCCACCGCATAGTCGAAGTGATAGAGCAACTGCAGTGTCAGCAGCCGTGCCATGCGGCCGTTGCCATCCGAGAATGGGTGGATGCACAGGAAGTCGAGGATGGCGAGAGGTACCAGCACCAAGGGGTCTGCCAAATGCTGATCCAGCGCTGAGCGGTACCGCGCGACCAGGTCCGCCATCGCCATGGGGGTGAGGTGCGCGGCGACCGGACGAAAGCGGATGCGCGAACTGCCATCGGGATGGCGCTCGATGATGTCGTTGTTGGTGGCTTTCCAGTGTCCGCCGGGTTGGGGCATGTAGCGGTACAGCATGCCGTGAAGCTGCAGGACCGTGCCCTCAGAAAATGGCATCTGCTCACCGCTCTCGTGGATCAGACCCAGGGCGTCGCGGTAGCCCGCCACTTCCTGTTCGGAACGACTTTGCGGCACGGCATTCTTGAGCACCAGTGACTTGAGCCGATGGGCCGCCACAATCACGCCCTCCAGGCGGTTCGACGACTCGGTGGACTCGACAACGGCTACCTGCCGCAGGTCGCTCAAAACCTCGGGTGACTGCGCCATGAAGAGCTGTTGCTTGCCCCGGTATTCCCCCAGGGCGCGCAACGTCGCCAACTGCTGCACGTCGAAGCGCAACTTGGCGAGGTAGTCGGGCGAGAGTGATTGCATGCAGCAGCATCCGAACGAATAAGAATGGGGTCATACTACCGCAATTGGGGTATTTTTTATGTTTATTACCCCAATAAATCGATGATTACCCCATTTAGGCCTCAAGGATCAGCTTGTGGACTCCGGTTCGTCGGGATCGGTCGGAGCCACATCACCATACTGCCCCGCCGACGCTGACCCCGCCGTCGTAACGCCATCACCCCCCACCAAAGACTCCACCCAGCGCAACTGCGCAGGCAGACAACTGGACTGCAAATCAAACTGCGCCACCGCACATTCCCGCGCACGACGACCCAGCCGTTCGCGCCGCAACGGATCCGCCAGCAAACCGGCCACCGACACCGCCAGCGCCTCGGGGTCAAAGAAATCCACCAGCAAGCCCGTCTCGTCGTGGCGAATCACCTCCCGCACGGGCGCGGTATCGCTGGCCACAATCGCGCAGCCCGCACTCATCGCCTCCAGCAAGCTCCACGACAGCACGAACGGGTAAGTCAGGTAGACATGAACCGTCGACAGCTGAAGCAGCGGCACAAATTGCTCATACGGCAGGTTGCCGAGGAAGTGCACCCGCTGCCAGTCCGCATCCGGGATATGCGGATGGACCTCGCTGGCAAAGAGCGCTTTCCAGGTCTTGCCTTCGGGTGCGCGCGCGCCGTAGCTGACGCCGTCGCCGCCCACGATCAGCACATGGGCATTCGGCCGCTCTTTTAACAGACGCGGCAGCGAACGCATAAAGATGTGATAGCCGCGGTAAGGCTCAAGATTGCGGTTCACAAAAGTCACCACCTCGTTCTCGCGGGTCAGCACCAGCCCACTGCCCGACTGCAGCCGCACATCCGGCTTGGGCGCGATGGCCACGGTATCAATGCCATCATGGATCACCGCAATCTTCTCGCGGAAGGCTTGCGGAAACACACTGGCCTGCCACTGGGTCGGCGCAATGCCGGCATCGGCCATCGCAAAGTGCAGCTGATGATTCAGATTCTTCAGGCGCAGCCTGAGCGGTGTGCCTTCGTCGTTGTCCGGAAATTCCGGATCGAACCCGACATCGGCCCCCTGCGGTTGATAGAAAAATTCGCAGTAAATCGCCAGCTTCGCCCCGGGCCACACATCCTTGATAAACAAGCTCTCCCCCCAGCCGGGATGCGCCATGATGAGGTCCGGTTCATAGCCCCCTTGCTTCAAGCGCAGCGCAGCACGAAAACAGGCTTCGGCACGAATCGTCTTGGTTTCAAAATCCGACACCCACGGATGAACGCCCGGCGTCGATCCGCGCGCCGCGCCATACGTCGACAGCTGCACGCCCCGCCAGTCCGGCGCATCGACCTTGCGCATCGTCAGCGCCCGGACCTCATGCCCCCGTTGAACCAGGGCCGGCGCAAGGAATTTGAACTGGCCGGGAAAGTTTTGGTGAATGAACAGGATCTTCATGCGGGTAGCGGGTTCAGTTCTGTAAATTATTAAAAATATATCGACCGGCGAAGGAGTTGTCGCGCAGATCACGGCGCGACAACCGCCAACCTGCGCAGCCGTCACTCAAGGGCTTACCCGATACCGCGCCCGGGCTCTGCACACCGGAGCGGCACTCAGGGGAATCCAGGCTTCCGCTCCCACGGATACCGCAATTCCCACTGCCAGGCATCACTGACGATCGTGGGCAGCGACGACCGCCGTGGCGTCCAGCCCAGGTCGGCGCGGATGAGAGCACTGTTCGCGACCAGCCGCGCGGGATCCCCGGAACGGCGTGCCTGATAGCGCACATCAATCGGCCGGCCCGTCACCTGCCGGGCGACTTCAATGACCTCTTTCACCGAAAAGCCGGCACCGTTGCCCAGGTTGTACCACCGGCTATCGCCGCCCGCGATCAAATGGCGCAGCGCCAAAATATGGGCAGCGCACAGATCCTCGACATGGATGTAATCGCGAATGCAGGTGCCGTCCGGCGTGTCATAGTCCGTCCCGAACACCGACACCGATTCGCGCCGGCCATTCGCCACCTGCAACACCAGCGGCATGAGGTGGGTTTCCGGATCATGCCGCTCGCCGAGGTGACATTCCGGGTTGGCACCCGCCGCATTGAAGTAGCGTAAACACACACTGCGCAGCGCGTGGGAATGGTCGAGATCCTTCAGGATCTGCTCCACCATCAGCTTGCTGCGTCCGTAAGGATTGATCGGCGATTGCGGATGGGCTTCATCGATCGGCACATACACCGGGTCACCGAAGATCGCAGCCGTGCTGCTGAAGATATAGCTGAGCACCTTATGCCGGCACATCGCCTCCAGCAGCGTCAGCGTGTTGCCGACATTGTTGGCGTAATACTTGCACGGCTGCTGCACCGACTCGCCGACCTGAATAAACGACGCAAAATTCACGACCGCAGAAAAACGGTGGATGGTGAACAAGCGGTCCAGAAGGCCAGCATCACCGATCGAGCCCACGACCAGCTCAGCACCGCGCACGGCATCCGCAAACCCGCCCGACAAGTCATCCAGCACCGTGACGACATAGCCCGCCTGCACCAGCTGGTGCACCATGTGGCTGCCGATGTAGCCGGCGCC
>JAOASL010000023.1 GCA_030158675.1 Burkholderiaceae bacterium
GAACCCTCGTCATAAGCTTGGAAGGCTTCAGCTCTACCATTGAGCTACACCCGCGAGGGCGACCACCACTGCCGCTACTCAAGTTTTCACGCGACATCTCGCGACTCGCGCCTGGTGGTGGGGGCTGGATTCGAACCAGCGTACTCATAAGAGGGCAGATTTACAGTCTGCTGCCTTTAACCACTCGGCCACCCCACCGCAGGGAACCCCAAACTATAGAGGTGTCGATTTCCTTTGTCAATCGAAAATAGTGTCCGGGATACTCTTTATCCGGAAAGCCTCTGTTTATTTCGTCGCAAGCGGCACTGCAAGCAGCGCCGGATCAGAACAGCTTTAGCAACTCAGCTGCCGCAAATGCCACCGCCGACCACAGCAGGCTCGAACCGAACGGCAGGCAGAAGACGAGTCTCCTGACTCGAAATCGAAAATCACCCGGAACCCGACCGACACCCGCCCGACCGAGCACAGGCAACAGCGGATAAAACACCGCAAGCAAAACGAAAATGGCGAAGACCCATCGAATCATGAGAGTTCAGACAAACCGAGCGATCAAAAAGACAACCAGCGACAGCAAAATGGTCGAAGCGAACGGCAGGAAAATTTTCAGTCCGAAAATACTGAAACGCAAATCTCCTGGCAAACGTCCAACGCCCCATTTCTCCAGCCACGGCAACAGGGAAGAGAAGATCACCAGCGCGATAAAAATGGTTAGTAACCACCGAAACATGAGCCTCTTTCCATAAGCATGTACTTACTATAGTCGTTTACTATAATCGATGACTACGATCTTGCAACCGAAACCGTTTGGGTAAATCCACTTGGTGAGACAGCAGCAATACCTTGAACAGCTCCCCCATTTCGGCCGGCGAAGTTAGTTTCTGCACGGCATTCGCGATGGGCAACCAGCGCTTCGGGTTCTCGGGCGACTCAGCCTGTAGCAATCCCGGCAAGCCTGCCGAGAGAAGAAAACCCGCCTGACTCAGATAGGCTGCCAATTCCAGCCCCGCGCCCAAGCCGGCCCGCGCCATTTCAGTGAAATCAACGTGGGCGGTGATGTCCTGCAAACCCGGCAGATAAAGCGGATCACCGTGCGCATGATGCCTGTAATGACACATCAGAGTTCCCTGCGCGCGCTGCGGCAGATAATACTCATGCGCCGGAAAGCCATAGTCGATCAGTACCGCCATGCCAGACCCGCCGGCGCGCAGCATGTCGGCGAGCATTCGCATGAACCCGGCTTGCTGAATATGTACCTCGGTCACATAACCATCCGGTAGCTGCTCTGCTTCCGGAATCTGTGCGGCCAATGCTTGCGAACATTCCCGGTCAGCAAACGCCAAGCGCTCATCGTCGACAGTGACACCGCGCTCCAGCCAGCGTCCGGCATGCCTGGCCAATAGCGGAACCGGCATCGCGTCGAGCACTTCGTTGGCTATGACCAGTCCGCCAAATGCCACCGGCGGCGCATCCAGCCACTCTACTTGCGGATAGTGGGCAAGCGCCAACTGCTGCCGCGCACGCAGTTCAGCCGACAATTCGACGATCTGGTAGGACGCCACAGTGACTCCGCGCAGCACCAGTGCCTGCAGCAGGTCACCCGCCAGCTTGCCAGTGCCGGCGCCGAATTCGAGAAGGCGCAGAGGCTGCGCGGCAAAGACCTCGGCAGCAAACAGAGCAAGCGTGCCGCCAAACAGGGGCGTAATCTCGGGCGCAGTTGTAAAATCTCCGTCTTTTCCGAGCTTCGCGGATCCTCCGGCGTAGTAGCCGAGGTCCTTTGCATACAGCGCGAGCTCCATGTAACGGGAAAACGGGATCCAGTCATTATTTTCGCGGATCGCTTCCCTGATCAGGCGTTCCAGCGCGCGCGACGCGGCATGGGCGTCTGCTGAGGGCTCGGGCAAAGACATGGCGCGTATTGTAGTGAACCCTGCATGCCAGCGGCGCGCCACGAAAAAATTTCCCCGACCAACTCTCACTTTCGGCAACTGCAGATACCCATGAACCCGAGCAACCGTAAGACTGCGCTCGTGACCGGCGCCGCGAAGCGGCTGGGGCACGAGATCGCCCTCGGCCTCGCACATGACGGCTGGGACATCGCGGTGCATTACCGCACGTCGGAAGCGGAGGCGCAAGCCACGGTCGCCGCCATCACAGCGCTTGGCCGCCGTGCCGCAGCGCTCTGCTGCGATCTGTCTGATGAAACCGCGACGCGCCAGCTGGTGCCCCGCGCAGTCGAGTACCTTGGCAGTCTCGGCTGCGTCGTCAATAGCGCGTCGCTGTTCGACTACGACGACGCGCAGAACTTCGGGCAGGCTCGGCTCGATGCCCACATGCGCTGTAACCTGGTCGCGCCCATGCAGCTGGCACAAGCGCTGCACGCCATCACGCCCGACGGCGAACAGGCCGTCGTGATCAACCTGCTGGACCAGAAACTGTTCAACCTGAATCCGGATTTCCTATCCTATACGTTGTCGAAAGCTGCGCTACACACTGCCACCTCGCTGCTGGCGACCGCGCTGGCACCAAAGCTGCGCGTGGTCGGGCTTGCGCCCGGCCTGACACTGGTTTCGGGCGACCAGACCGACGAAGGCTTCGCCAAGGCACACCGGCAAACCGTGCTTGGAAAAAGCAGCACGCCCGCCGACATCGCGGAGGCCATCTGTTACCTGGCAAATGCGCGCGGCGTGACAGGTACCACGCTACTGGTCGACGGCGGCCAGCACCTGCTACCCATGAACCGCGACGTCATGTTCGTCGCCAAATAAACTGCCCCCAACAAACGATCCAAGGTTTTTATGACTTCCCTGCTGATGCACCCTGCCCTGTCCGACTGCCGCCGCGTGTTCCTGCGCAATTTCGAGGTCATGAGCCATATCGGCGTACACGACTTTGAGAAGCGCGGCGAGCAGCGGGTGCTGTTCAATGTCGATCTGTACGTGCCGCTGGCCGACTCCACGCCGAGGCACGACCAGCTGGACGAAGTGCTCGACTACGATTTCATTCGTGACACCATCGTGCAGCGCATCGCTCAGGGGCATACCCATCTGCAGGAAACTCTGTGCGACGATATCGCGCGCACCCTGCTCGCGCACCCGAAAGTGCGCGCCGTGCAGGTGTCCACGCAAAAGCCTGATGTCTACCCGGACTGCGACGCCGTCGGCGTGGAAGTGCTGCATTTTAAGGAGCGCGCATGAGCGAGCTGGCGAGCACCGGGCTGACCGCCCATCAGGCAGAGAAAATCGCCTACGAGAACAACAAGCTGCATAAACGGCTATGCCGGCTGGTCGGACAGGCCATCGGCGACTACAACATGATCGAGGACGGCGACAAAGTGATGGTCTGCCTGTCCGGCGGCAAGGACAGTTACGCGCTGCTCGACATCTTGCTGACGCTGCGCGAGCGCGCACCGATTTCGTTCGACATCGTCGCTGTCAACCTTGACCAGAAACAGCCGAATTTCCCGGCCGACGTGCTGCCTGCCTACCTGCGCAACATCGAGGTGCCCTTTCATATCGAGAACCAGGATACCTACAGTATCGTCAAGCGCGTAATCCCCGAAGGGAAAACCACCTGCTCGCTGTGTTCGCGGCTGCGGCGCGGCATTCTGTACCGGGTTGCCGGCGAACTCGGCGCGACCAAGATCGCCCTGGGTCACCATCGCGACGACATCATGGAAACCTTCTTCCTGAATATGTTCTTCGGCAGCAAACTGAAAGGTATGCCGCCGAAACTGCAGTCTGACGACGGCAAAAATATCGTGATTCGTCCGCTCGCCTATGTACGCGAGGCCGACACCGAGCGTTACGCGGCGCTGCGCAACTTTCCGATCATTCCCTGCGATCTGTGCGGCAGTCAGGAAAACCTGCAGCGCAAACAGATCAAGGCCATGCTGCGCGAATGGGAAAAGAAACATCCGGGACGCGTCGAGAATATCTTCTCGTCGCTATCGACCGTGGTGCCTTCGCACCTGATGGATCGTCAACTGTTCGACTTCGCAAAGCTTCAGGCAACCGGCCTCGCTGACACGAATGGCGACATTGCCTTCGATGACGAACCCTGCGCGACCACAGAGCCGAACGTGATCCGACTGCATGGCTTGTCCGGCGATGACGACTGAGCGGCACGCTTGAGCACTGGCAAAAGCAGCGCTTTTCACAGCCGGCTCACTGAGGTGCCGGCAAGGCTGCGTGCTAGAATTTTCTTCCTCTCCAAGAACTGCCTATGAACGTTGTCATTCTCGCTGCCGGCATGGGCAAACGCATGCAGTCGGACCTGCCGAAGGTCCTGCACCCGCTGGCCGGCAAGCCACTGCTTGCGCATGTGCTTGAGACCGCAAGAAACCTGTCCCATTTCCGCATGTGCGTGATCTATGGCCACGGCGGCGATGCGGTGCCCGCCCGCTTCGAGGCCGACGACCTTGAGTTCGTGCTGCAAGAGCCGCAGCTCGGCACCGGCCATGCTGTAATGCAGGCCGTACCGCATCTGAATGATCGCGAATCCACCCTGGTGCTGTACGGCGATGTGCCGCTAACTTCGCTGGCCACTCTGAAGGCGCTGGCGGGCAAAGCCGGACTTGACCGGCTGGCGGTACTGACCGTCAACCTCGACGACCCGACCGGCTACGGCCGCATCGTGCGCGACGACGCTGACCGTATCGTGCGCATCGTCGAGCAGAAAGACGCCAACGACACCGAACGCACGATCCGCGAAGTCAATACCGGCATCCTGGTCGCGCCCACCCGGGTACTGAAGAGCTGGCTTTCCAGACTGTCGAACAACAATGCGCAGCGTGAGTACTACCTGACAGACATCATAGCGATGGCTGTCAAGGAAGGCATTCCGGTCGAATCGGTGCAGCCAGCGCATACATGGGAAACTCTGGGCGTGAACAGCAAGGTGCAACTGGCCGAGCTTGAGCGCATTCAGCAGCGCAACATCGCAAATCGCCTGCTCGAGCAGGGCGTTACCCTGGCCGACCCGTCGCGTATCGACGTGCGTGGTGAGCTGACCTGCGGCCGCGATGTCGAGATTGATGTCGGCTGCGTATTCGAAGGCAAGGTCGCACTGGCTGACGGCGTCAGGATCGGCGCACACTGCGTAATCAGCCATGCAGACGTCGGCGAAAATGCAGTCATCAAACCGTTCTGCCATATCGAGAACGCGGTCGTCGGCACCGGCTCCCAGATCGGCCCGTATGCACGACTACGTCCCGGCACTGTGCTCGCCAACGATGTCCACATCGGCAATTTTGTCGAAGTAAAAAACAGCGAGTTCGGCGCCCACAGCAAGGCCAATCATCTTGCCTATCTCGGCGACGCGACCGTCGGTTCCCGTGTGAACATCGGCGCCGGCACCATCACCTGCAATTACGATGGCGCCAACAAACACCGCACCGTGATCGAAGACGACGCCTTCATCGGCAGCGACAGCCAGCTGGTCGCCCCCGTCACCGTCGGTCGCGGCGCGACGATCGGCGCCGGGACCACGCTGACCAAGGATGCACCGGCCGGCAGCCTCACCATTTCACGCGCGCGTCAGGCAAGCCTCTCGGGCTGGCAACGGCCGATGAAACAGAAAAAACAGGATTAACCATGTGCGGCATCGTAGGCGCCGTCGCACGGCGCGACATCGTCCCCGTCCTGATTGAAGGACTGAAACGGCTCGAATACCGCGGCTATGATTCCTGTGGCGTGGCCGTGCATCAGCAAGGCCTGAAGCGCTCGCGCAGCGTGGCGCGCGTGGCCGAACTGGAATCCCAGGCAGCCGCCACCGGCCTGTCCGGCCACGTCGGGATCGCGCACACGCGCTGGGCCACGCATGGCGCGCCGGCGACCAACAATGCGCATCCGCACTTCTCTCTGCGCGACGGCAAGGCGCGCATCGCCGTCGTACACAACGGGATCATCGAAAACTATGAGGCGATCCGCAGCGAGCTGTCGGGTAAGGGCTATGTATTTGAGTCGCAGACCGACACCGAAGTCATCGCCCATTTACTCAACGACCTGTATGGCGGCGACCTGCTGCGCACCGTACAGCAGGGGGTGAAGCGACTGCACGGCGCTTTTGCGATCGCCGTCTTCTGCGACGACGAGCCGACACGCGTGGTTGGCGCCCGGGTCGGCTGTCCGCTGGTGGTCGGCTTGGGTGAAGGCGAGAACTTCGTTGCCTCCGATGCGATGGCGCTGGCCGGCACCACCGACCAGATCATCTACCTCGAAGAAGGCGACGTGGTCGACATCACCCTCGAAGGTATCGCGATCACCGATAAACACAACGTCCCGGCGTTGCGCAACGTGCAGACCGTGCATGCCTATTCCGGCGCGATCGATCTAGGCCCCTACCGGCACTACATGCAGAAGGAAATTTTCGAGCAGCCGCGCGCTATCGGCGACACGCTCGAAGGCGTGCTCGGCTTCGGCCCTGACCTGTTCGGCAAAACCGCCGCCGAAGTGTTCGGTCAGATCGACGCCATCCAGATCCTGGCATGCGGCACCAGCTACTACTCCGGCATGACCGCGAAATACTGGCTGGAATCACTGGCCGGCATTCCGACCCAGGTCGAGATCGCCAGCGAGTACCGCTATCGCGTACCGGCCGTGAACCCGAAGGCGCTGGTGGTCGTCATCTCGCAGTCGGGCGAAACTGCTGACACGCTGGCGGCGCTGAAATATGCGAAAGAACTCGGTCACAAGCATTCGCTGGCTATCTGCAATGTGGCGACCTCGGCAATGGTGCGCGAGACCACGCTGTCTTACCTGACCCGTGCAGGTGTCGAAATCGGCGTTGCCTCCACCAAAGCTTTCACAACGCAACTGACCGCGCTTTTCCTGCTGACGCTGACGCTGGCGAAGCTGCGCGGCCGGCTTGATGCCGACGCCGAGGCGGCGCACCTGAAGAATCTGCGCCACTTGCCGGCGGCACTCAGCGCGGTGCTCGCGCTCGAACCGCAGATCATTGCCTGGGCCGACGCGTTCGCACGCAAAGAGAACGCGCTCTTCCTAGGTCGCGGTTTGCATTATCCGATCGCTCTTGAAGGCGCGCTAAAGCTTAAAGAAATCTCATACATTCACGCCGAAGCCTATCCGGCTGGCGAACTCAAGCATGGCCCGCTGGCGCTGGTGACCGAGGAAATGCCGGTCGTAACGGTCGCACCGAATGACGCGCTGATCGAGAAGCTGAAGTCGAACATGCAGGAAGTTCGCGCCCGTGGCGGCCAGCTATATGTATTTGCAGATACCGACTCACGAATTGCCTCCAGCGACGGCCTCCACGTAATTCGCATGCCCGAGCATTACGGCCAGCTGTCGCCGATATTGCATGTCGTGCCACTGCAACTGCTGGCGTATCACACTGCGCTGGCACGCGGTACCGATGTCGACAAGCCGCGGAACTTGGCGAAGTCGGTGACGGTGGAGTGAGGCTGTCGGGACCTGCAGCGCAGCGTCCCGGCAGAGAGTCCCCAGAAGTACTCATCATTAGCAGCGGACCTGTTGTTCTCAGCGTTAGTCGTCTGGCTCCCGCCCAGCAGCAATTGATTCATAGGATTCTGTCGCTAAGGTCCCCTGGAAGGAGTGACAGCCAGATCGCTAACCACCTCAACGAGACCGGAGACCGGATACCTGACGCCTCGGGGTTGCAGATGGATCCCGCAGAGTATTTTTCCGAAAGAAAGAAGTACGAAAAGCGGTTAAAGAGACTTGGCAAGGAAAGTTAAATTGAACAAATACGTCTTATTCAATATAAAATATTAATAATAGCTTGACCGCATTTCAAACGGATTTGAATTAATGAGCAATATTAATCGCCTCAGATATGCCAAAAACACAATTGAAGGATTAAATCGCAATGAACGATTCACGTTTGCGAATCGATATTCGCTTCATGTGTTTCCATCAAACGCTATTTATACCTTTATCCCAAAAAATGGGTGCTCTACATTGCGGTATTCACTGGCGATTGCAAACGGATATTTAGACCCGGAATCTGACCCGAACTGGATACACAGCAACATACATGGGATGAGTCCTTTGTTCAAAGTAAATGAATATACTCTATCTACAGCAGCATATTCTTTCGTTATATTGCGATGCCCGTTTCGAAGACTGGCATCAGCATTTTTCGACAAGGTGATTGATATGAAAATTCCAATCCAGAGATTATGCAAAACCATAGACCCGGCAATCAATTCGAAAGATAGAATGATCTCGAGTATTGAGAAAATGACTTTCTCAAATTTTGTAGAAAATATATGTTCATTACCAAGAGAAAAATTAGATGAACATTTTCGACCTCAAATAGATTTTTTGACACTTGAAAATTATAGTCGATGGTTCTGCTTAGAGAATTTTAGCGAGATCGAAAGTCGACTTAAATCAGATATTCGATTTGTACTACACGACACTCGAAATAAAATAGGTCACGATAGTCATGGTTACTCGATGATCAGCGCAGATTTTTCAAATGTAAATATTGCGACTCTTCGAAAGTTGAAAAATACTAAAAAACTTCCGGTCGCTAGCGATCTCTATAATTCAACCGCACGCAAGCTCGTCACCAAGTACTTTGCCGAAGATATCAAACTCTATAGTCAATTATTCGGCGCAAGTAACATGCTTTTTTAAGGGAAAGTAACCTTGATAAAGCAAATAGAAATTACGAAAACCCTAGATTTGGAATGCGGCTTAAAACTCAAAAATCCATTCAATGCAGATAAATTGTATGGTCCAGACCTCAGTGTCTGTTTGCAAACTCACACCGGGATAAGTAAACGTTGCAACAGCAAACTACCGAGTGCGACATGAATCATGGCCGTCGACACATCCAGCCGCATTTCATAATCGCGCACCAGCCGGCGCCAGCGCATTACCCAACCGAACATACGCTCGACACCCCGGCGGGGTGAAGCCCTGCCGGCAGGCGAGGCGACGCACCACCCCCACCATTTGTTGATCTTGCACCGCTTCGCGTTCAGCCGGCCGCACGCGATAGCATTTGAGCCATTGATACAGACTGTGCGTCGTCACGCCCAACCGGCTAGCGACTTCTGCTACGGGATGGCCGCGGTCGGTGACTTGCTTGACTGCTTCAATCCTGAATTCTTCCGTATAACGCTTGGCACTCATGACACCCCCTTGAAGACCTAAATTTATAGGCTCAGGAGTGTCTAGTAAACCCGGGGCGATTCAGGCTGAGTTTCGGGGGTTACCGCAATCGGTAACGGTTGATAATGGACCTGAATTTGTCAGCAAGGCATTAGATGAATGGGCCTATCGGCAGCAGCTTCAATTACGGTTCATAGAGCCGGGTAAGCCGACACAGAATGCGTATGTCGAGAGCTTCAACGGCAAGTTTCGGGATGCGTGTTTAAACGAGCACGGGTTCTTGTCGATGCGGCACGCTCGCGAGGTGATTGCACGGTGGCGAAGGGAATACAACGAAGAGCGGCCCCACAGCTCGCTGGACGACCAGACGCCCAAGGAATTTGCAGAACGATTTTTAACTGCGGACTCTAGGTCAACTTCGGACTAAATTCGGGAGCAGGTCAGGGAGATTATCGATGGAACGCAATCCCCTCCGAACTTTCGAGCCGGAGAGCAAGTGATGTCTGGGCTCACTTGATCTCAATATAATTGTTCAAGAGAGCCATCACAAATATAAAAAGCTGCCGCGGGGTACTGCTCTGTCTGATCGACAATCTCAGCCCCCTCGTAGTCGACCTGTATAACTTGAGCCAGTAATTCACTCTCACCGAATGTCAGGCTTACTTGGCGCAAAATAAGCTTCTCACGAGAGAACTTCCCCGAAAACTCGCGATCTTCCTTTCCTTCACATAAATCGACAGTAACAAGGTAGCCGGACCCATTTGGCAAGGTCTTCAAATCCAGGCTTTCCTTCAGAAACATATCGTCTGGCCCCCCGCTCCGCTGTGGCGCGTTGATAAACCATGGCGGATCGCCGCCGCTCTGCGCGGAATACTCAAACACCCCATCTAATTCAATGACAGTCTCAGAAAAATTGGCGCCATACAGAGAAAAGTAATCCGGACTGGATTGCAACATACCCTCAATGTCACCCGGATCCAGCATTTCAGCGCGAATCTGATCTGCCACCTCAGGCTGTATTGCCGCACACTGTATATAG
>JAOASL010000024.1 GCA_030158675.1 Burkholderiaceae bacterium
TATAGAGGAAGGCGAACGTCAGGTTCTGGTGCATGTTCCGGACAGTCAGGTTGGACAACTGGCGCGCCACAGCGATCGCCCGCAGATCGCCCTTGACCAGCGTCACGTGTGCACTGTTGATCGCGACATCTGTACCGGTGCCCATCGCAATGCCGACATCGGCCTTCGCCAGCGCCGGCGCATCATTGATCCCATCACCCGCCATTGCGACTCGTTTGCCCTGTTTCTGCAGGCTCTCGACAAGCTGCAGCTTGTCAGCTGGCGTCACCTCGCCAAATACTTTGTCGATGCCGAGACGGCGCGCCACCGCCTGCGCCGTGGTCAGGCCATCGCCGGTCGCCATCACCACGGTCATGCCGGTCGCACGCAGTGCGGCCAGCGCCTCCGGCGTGGTCGGCTTGACCGGGTCGGCAACCACCAGCAGGCCGGCAAGCTGACCATCGACAGCAAGGAACATCACGCTGCCACCCTCGCGCCGCAATTCCTCCGCCCTGGCCTGCAGCTGCTGCACCTCGACGCCCTCCATCGACATCAGCACCGTATTGCCGAGCGCGATGCGGCGATCGTCGACACGGCCCCGCACGCCGATACCGGTCGAGGACTCGAACGTATCGGGTTTGAGCAGTCCGATGCCACGCTCGCGTGCCGCTGACACGATTGCACGCGCCAGCGGATGCTCGCTGCCCTGGTCGATGCTGGCGGCAAATTTCAACACGTTCGCCTCGGTAAAACCTGGTGCCGCCACCACCTGCTCGAAACTCGGACGTCCTTCGGTCAGGGTGCCTGTTTTGTCGACAACCAGCGTATCGATCTTGCGGAAGCCTTCGATCGCTGCGGCATCACGGAACAAGATCCCCTGCGTGGCCGCCCGACCCATGGCTGCCATGATGGACATGGGCGTGGCCAGCCCGAGCGCGCACGGACAGGCAATGATCAGCACAGCCACTGCATTCACGAAACCGTAGACCCAGCTGGGTTGCGGACCGAACAGTCCCCAGCCGAAGAAGGTCAGCACGGCGATCGCTACGACGATCATCACGAACCAGCCGGCTACCACGTCGGCCAGCCGCTGCATCGGCGCGCGCGAACGCTGAGCCTGTGCAACCATTTGCACGATCTGCGACAGCATGGTTTGTGCACCCACTTTTTCCGATCGCATCACGAGGCTGCCACTGGTATTGATCGTTGCGCCAATCAGCTTGTCGCCCCCGCGCTTCATGACGGGCAGCGGCTCGCCGGTCAGCATCGATTCATCGAGCGCACTCTCGCCCTCGGTCACGACGCCATCGACCGGCACCTTCTCTCCGGGGCGAACGCGCAGCAGGTCGCCGACATGGACATGCGTGAGTGGCACATCCTCTTCGCTCCCATCTTCCCGAATGCGTCGCGCGGTTTTCGGCGCCAAACCGAGCAACGCCCTGATCGCTGCCGAGGTCTGCGATCGGGCCCGCAATTCGAGTATCTGACCAAGCAGTGTCAACGACACGATCACGGCCGCAGCTTCGTAGTAGACGCCCACTTTGCCGCTGCGGGCGAACACTGCAGGGAACACGCCGGGGGCCATCGTCGCGACCACGCTGAAAAAAAACGCGGCGAATACCCCCAGCCCGATCAGGGTCCACATGTTTGGGCTGCGATGGCGCACCGAATCGAGACCACGCTGGAAGAAAGGCCAACCGGCCCAGAGCACCACCGGCGTACTGAGCACGAGCTCAATCCAGCTCTGGTAAGGCAGGCCGCCGTGGAACAACGAGTGAGCGCCCATCGCGATGGCCGTCACGCTGGCAGTCAGCGGCAAGGTCCACCAGAAACGGCGGCGAAAGTCGACCAGCTCCGGAGGCTCGCCTTCCTCTGTTGAAGGCAGCACGGGCTCCAATGCCATCCCGCAGATCGGGCAATTGCCCGGTGCCGGCTGTCGGATCTGAGGATGCATCGGGCACGTATACAGGGTGTCGGCGGGTGCCGGCACCGGCACCGCGCTTCCTTCGCCAGCGTGCACGTAGGCAGCGGGATCCACGTTGAATTTGTCGAGGCATTTGCGGCTGCAGAAATGGTATTCGTGTCCTTCGAAAGGCACGGTTTTTTCCGAATCGGCACCGACTTTCATTCCGCATACCAGGTCGGTGTAGGGCTTGTC
>JAOASL010000025.1 GCA_030158675.1 Burkholderiaceae bacterium
GCTGGAAGCCCGGCGACACGCTGCTGCTGTCCGGCAAGATGCTGACCGGCCGCGATGCCGCGCACAAGCGCATCCAGGACATGCTGGCCAAGGGAGAGCCGCTGCCGGTCGATTTCAGGAATCGCGTGATCTATTACGTCGGCCCGGTCGACCCGGTACGCGACGAAGTCGTCGGCCCGGCCGGTCCGACCACCGCAACGCGGATGGACAAGTTCACCGACATGATGCTTGAGCAAACCGGGCTGATCGCGATGGTCGGCAAGGCCGAGCGCGGCCCGGTGGCCATCGAGTCGATCAGGCAGCACAAGTCGGCTTACCTGATGGCCGTCGGCGGCGCAGCCTATCTGGTGTCGAAGGCAATCAAGGGCGCGAAAGTAGTCGGCTTCGCAGACCTCGGCATGGAAGCGATCTACGAATTCGACGTGCAAGACATGCCGGTCACGGTGGCGGTCGATTCGAGCGGCACCTCGGTGCACAACACCGGTCCGAAAGAATGGCAGGAGCGGATTGCCTCGGGCAAGCTCGGCGGCATTCCGGTCAGCGTTGCCTGACGCACTCCATCCTCGCGCCGACGCCCCGATCGGCATCTTCGACTCGGGGATCGGTGGCTTGTCGGTGCTGCGCCATGTGCGTGCGCTGCTGCCGCACGAAGAGCTGCTGTATTTTGCCGATTCAGGCTTTGCGCCGTATGGAGAAAAGCCGGAAGCCGTGATCGTGCAACGCGCGCTGGCAATCGCCGCCTTCCTGTTCAGGTTTCACGTAAAAGCGCTGGTGGTGGCCTGCAATACCGCAACCGCCGCCGCCATCGCCGCGCTGCGCGAGCACTACCCTGAATTGCTGGTGGTCGGCGTCGAACCCGGGCTGAAACCGGCCGCCGCGCTAACCCGGAACGGCACCGTCGGCGTGCTGGCGACCGCTGGTACGCTGGCCAGTGAAAAATTCCTTAAATTGCAACAGCAAGTAGCCGAGGCCACGCAAGTGAACTTCCTGCTCCAGCCGTGCAATGGCCTGGCCGACCAGATCGAGAAGGGCGAAATTCGTTCGCGCGATACCGCGCAGCTGGTGGCCCGCTATGTGGCGCCGCTCATTGCGCAGCACGCGGACACACTAGTACTGGGCTGCACCCATTACCCGTTCGTGGAAACGCTGGTGCGCGAGGCCGCCGGCACGGGCGTGCAGATCGTCGACACCGGCGAGCCGGTCGCAAGGCAGTTGCAGCGACTGCTGAGCCAGCGGGGGCTGCTGCGAACAGAAAATGACGCAGATACGCTGTCGGCGTATACCTCCGGCAGCCGCAGCGCACTGTCGACAGCATTCCAGCGGTTGCTGGCGCTGGAACCACCGGTTGAAGCGGTGGCAGCGGCCGTCGGACCAAATTAAAATCTGGCGGAGACTCGAAATTTTTGTATAATTGCGGGCTAGTTTCAATGGTGGCCGTAGCTCAGTTGGTAGAGTCCCAGATTGTGATTCTGGTTGTCGTGGGTTCGAGCCCCATCGGTCACCCCAAAATTTGAAAAGCACTTGGCGCAGCAATGCCCAAGTGCTTTTTGTTTTGCCGGTTCGGGGTAGCTGCATGCCGAGCGGCGTCTGAGGCCGATCAACAATGGCTCCGGGCCTGCGCCGGGATGACGTTGTGATGGACTCCGGCGCTTACGGCGCGTGGCCGCCAAGCCAACCGTAGCCCGCAATCCCACTCGACTCACTGTCGTGCTGACTATCCGTCTGTGCCGGGAAGCCGCTCGAAAGCACGCCACAATGCCCAGATCCGCTCCGCGATTGATGCGTACGCGTCCTTCGGCCCCACGGTATGGGCATCGAACCAGCGCAGGAACTCTTCGTGCACGATAGTTTGCACGTCATCACACGAGCGCGCGGCAGGCAAGCGAGGCAGGAGGGTCCGGACCTCGGGTTCATATTCGTCCCGATTGTCCCCGTAATTAATGCCGACTGGATCGGATTCGTACAGCAACTCCAGGATATCGGTGAATAGCGGGCCGTACTTTTCCCTGACTGATTCGACCTCATCACTCATGTCGCCTCCTTCAGGTTGTGACAGTTTTGCGAGCGGCGGGCGAGACAATTTTCCAGTATTTGCCAACCTCACCCACCGTTCCCTTGGCGTCGCTGCAACGTACGACCCTGTAAAAGGCCGCCTCCTGACCCTTCTCAGCCATACGCATGTTTAACCAGTTGGGTCGTCCCTGAGGATCCAGAGCCCATGACGGCCAGTCAGTGACAACGGGCCGTGCTCCAGTCGACATGAATACGAAGAACACCCGCAGTGCCAGCCGTTCCGCCTGATCGCCAAAGCACGCCAGCAGCCGGCGACGCTTTGAATCCAGTTGCTCCACGTCCCAACTGCTGTCGCCCTTGGCTTCGATGAGGACCAGGGTATCGTCGAACGCGACGATCAGGTCGAGGTCTTCCTGATTGCCCTTGACGATCCCTTCTTCATTCTGCAGCACAGCATCCGCCTGGCCTCCGGACTGATAGAGGTGAAGCGCGCCTGCCAGCCAGTCGAAATGGTAGTCCATCGCCCACCATGCATCCCGAGGCACCGCAATGCCAAGTTCCTGCAGCTGATCGAGAAAATACGGGTCAAGCGTCTTGCTGGCTTCTCCAAGCGCATTCCGGACCAGCCAATATCGCTCCTTGCGATTGAATTTCGCAAGCGCATCGACCAGTGTCATGACTCCCCCTGCTCATCAGTTTTAAAACGATTTCTCCGTGAAGTATTTCCAGATCTCGACCATGGCCAGTGTGTCGAGGACGCAGTAAGCGGTCAGCTGCTGCTTGATTTTTTCCTTGCGCTCGCTCGGGGTTAAAGGATCGATCGCCTCCAGGTAGGCCTGCATGGCAAGACCACCGTCCTGCACACCCGACAGCGCCGCGTAGTCCAGGTGAGGCGCGATATTCGGCAACAGCTTCTTGATGCTCCAGCTTCCCTCGCAAGCGGGGTGATAGTAATGCTGACGGGCGATAGGATAAAGGTCGACCATTCTTCGCCTGATATCGAGCAGCGGGTCTCGCAAATGCACGAATCGCTGTGCCAGTTCATCCAGCCGCCCGCCTTCGAAGCTGGCGTTGTAGACAAACACTGGCAGCGGCTGATGGCAGACCTCGATCAAGGCCATGGCGAACGCTTCAGAAGGATCATCGCCGCTCAGGTCGAGGAAACCTTCCGACGTCAGCTGTCCATCGTGGGACAACCGGTGAACGCTGAACTGGAAAGGAAGCATCTGGAACGGTCGGGTGCCGGCCCAACGTGGGACACCGAACTGAATCGTTTCGAAGTCCATGAAATAGGCTGGCAGCGAATAGTCGCGCAGCTTGGCTGCAGCACCCGCCGCATCGAAATAAGCAATACCTGCGAGCGTGGCATCACGTACCCGCCTTTGCATCGCATTCAGCAAGGATTCAGGCACGTCCCGCATGTCATCGGCGCGATGCTGGTCGATATAGTCCCGGAGTCCCTTCGACTGTGCGCCTGGCAACCAGGCCAAAGGGAACTCGGGCGGCGGCCGTCCTGCAGCGCAGTGCGTCGCAAATCCGCAATCAAACGGTTGGGTGCAATGACGCCCCATACCTATCTCCGGCGGCTGCGCAGACGCAGCCGCGACCTGCGCTTCGGCGATCCATGCGCGCACTTCGGGCGTACGCGCAAACGCCTGCTCACTCACATCCACCTCGGTCAGCAGGCCGCGATAATCGCCGCCGCCCGGGTATACCCATGCGCTGTCGATGTGCGCAACCGACACGCAGTGAAGGGTGACACCACTGGCTCGGGCGACAAAGCTCTGGATGGCCACATCGTCTTGCTGATAGGCCTTCACCGATGTGGACGACTTGACCTCCACCATTCGCCAGCCGTTCAGTCCATTGCTCTGGTGCGGCAGCATCACGTCGGCAAAAGCCAGCGCACCTTCGGCGGCAAATCCTGCCTCGAATAGCGGCCGACCGGACTGCAGCAGCGATCGCGTGCGTTCGAGTGCCCCGGGCAACCCCTCGGTCTTGAAATCGATGATCTCACCCAGGCCGTGTGGGTCGTAGAGCCGCTGCGCGATCTCGCCAACCTGATGTCCGGTTCGGAACGCTGCCAGACTTGTGCCGGAGTCCTGTCGTAATTCCGGCCGATGCACTTCGAGCCACAGCCGCTTCGCGCATTGGCGAAACGCCACCAGCTTTGACTTGGACAGTGGTCGCTCGAACGCCATGGATAGTTCAGCTTCGCAATGATTTCATCGGATAGTCGATGTCCGGTTCGCCTGCCTGCCGGCAAAACCAGGAACAGAAGGCGGTTAGTTATAAAAAATAACTTTTTTCAGCGCGATGGCGCCAGAGAATAGAGTATTGAATATAGACCGATATGGCAGCGGCGTCCACCAGGCCATTCGCCGGGGCGCAATTTCACTGGCGGCCTGGAAGCTTCGGTGCCGAGCGCAGCCGCGATCTTGCCCGGCTAGCGGAACCGGCCCCGCCGAGCGGACGAAGCCGGTATCTGTGCGCAGGCAGTCGCGATCAAAACGCGTACTTCACCCCCGCCTGGAAGGTGCGCGGCATACCAACCTGGATGCCGCGGGTGCGATCGACGATGTAGGTTTCGTCCGTCAGGTTCTTCGCTGCGACGAAGAATGTCGCCTTGCCGACCGTGTAATTTCCCACCACGTTCCAGATGCCGTAGCTGGCGATCAGGCCTTCCTGGCCGTTGCTGTTGGACGCCGGCGTGACAGTATTGTCGAAGTCGCTGTACTGCCGACCGACGTACACGTACTCGACGCGCGCATTCCAGTTGGCAGGTGCGCGATAGCCCAGCGTCAGGTTCAGCAGGTTCTCCGGCGCATAAGGCAGGCGGTTGCCGATGGTGCCTGTGCCGGCGCTGCTGCTGAACGCGGATTTCTGCTCCGCCGTCGGCAACCAGGTCCAGGACACGCGCGCAAACAGGTTGCCCTCGAGCGCCGTGGTCAGCCGGTCGAACTGGCCGGCCAGCTCCACGCCCTGAAACAGCGCCTTGCCCTCCTGGTAGGCCGTACTGCCGCCGGCGATGCTGCCGACCTGCACGAGATTGCTGAAGTCATTGCGGAAGACAGCCACATCGAACACCACGTCCTTCATCGGCGACGAGCGTACGCCCAGCTCGGCATTCACGCTGCGTTCTGCGCTGAGTTCGATGGACGCTCCGTTCGAGTTGATGGCGTCTTCGACACGCGGCGGGCTGAAGCCCTTGTGCACGCCGCCGTACAGCTGCGTCTCGGCACTTAGCTGATAGGTCGCGCCGACGCCCGGCACGAACTCGGTGAAGGCCGAATTGCCACGCGTGTCGTTCAGGAAGTTGATCCGTTCGTGCTGAATATGCTCGATACGTGCAATCGGCGTGATGGCGAAGCGCTCGTTCACCAGGAAGCGGTTGGCAACGAATGCCGATGTCGCATTGGTGCGGCGCTGCTGGTTCTCGCCAATGGCCATTCCGGTGCCCAACAGATAATTGGTATAGCTGGTGTAATTTTGCTGCCGACGATCCTGCACTTCATGCTGGTACTTCACGCCGGCTTCAAACTCGCCGGCCATACCGAAGGCCTGATGACGCATCTGGATACGCGAATCGACGCCGGTGGTGGTGTACTGTCGCAGGCGACCCTGCATGCGACAGCCATTCAGATCGGCGTCGGACAGCGCGGTGCCTGCCCCTCGGTTAACGGACTGGCAATTCAGGCCGCTGCTGCCGGTGTCAGACGCCTGCCGCCACCAGTCACGGTCGAAGTAAGCGCCGTACACGCTGCTCAGCACCTTCGCGTCCGCATTCAGCCGCCATTCATGGGTAGCCGACATGCCGGTCCGGCTGGCTTCGAAGAAGTCATTCTTGAACGGGTTGTAACGCGGCCCGAGGTGGGTGTACTCCGCCTGCGTGAGGCCGGAATAGGTCAGCTGCGAATCTTCGCGGAAGTGAGTCGCGCGCAGCACCAGACGATGATCATCATTCAGCTGGCCGGCCCACTTGAAATTCACGTCGTCGAGACGGCTGCGCATATTGTCGCGCGCGCCGTTGGATTCCTTGTGATAGACATCGGCGATTACGCCATTACCCGTCAGCATCACATGGCCATTCAGATAGCCGCGCGTGCCGGCAGCGAAGCCGACCGTGCCGCCGAAGGCCTGCTGCGGCTCAGGCGTGAGGTAATTGATCACGCCACCTGCGGTCTGCGGACCGAAGCGGATCACCTGACTGCCCTTGCTGACCTCGATCGCCTCGTAGCGATCGATCGGCGGATGGTAGTAGCTGGCATTGTCCCCATAGGGCGCGAACGACAGCGGCAGGCCGTCTTCGAGCAACAGCGTCTTGGTCGAGCGCGTCGGGTTCAGGCCGCGAATGCCGATGTTGGGGCGCAGACCCACGCCCTCTTCATCACGCACATGCACGCCCGGCACCTTGCGCAGCGCCTCGTTGACGTTGAATACCCGGCTCTCCTCCAGCGTGCGACCGTCGATGACCGCCGCAGAACCGGCCGCTTCGCTGATCGCTGCGGCACGGCCGATGACATCCACGCGCGGCAGCACCCGCTCTTCGCTCGCCTCGGCTTCCTGTGCCCGCAATCCCGGTGACACTCCGATAGTCATCAGGATCGCGATGGCGACCGGGGTTAGCCTGAAACCGACTAGAGGGTGGAAGCGTCGAGCGTAAACCATGATTTCCTTTCTAAACCGACATAAGTTGAATGAGAACAATTATCATTAATCATACTTGTCAGTATTTGGTCAGGAAAGAGATTTTTGAAATTCTATTGATTAATATTTTTCAATTAAATATATCTATTGATATGGCAGAGCAACGCTCTCCCACAGCCGGCTGCCCACTCAGGGCTATTTTTTATATCGAAACTATTTTTTAACGGAACGCCAGCGCGATCAAAATCGTATCGGCAGCGACAGGCCGACGCGAAAATCCGGCGATGTCGTCGTCAGGCCGATGCCGGCCTCGACACCCAGCAAGACCCGTGGTGACAGCACGAACGAAAAGCCACTGCTGAATTCGCCGCTGATACCGCCGCTGCCCTTGATGCGGGTACCATCGATACGGGTGCTGCCGGAATGTGCCAGCGCCAACGCCAGACGCAGTGAGATGTCCGGGCTCAATGCAATGATGGCGCCGGCGCGCAGCCCGACGGTGTCGCCGGGGTCGATGGCATGCCCTGCGATGCGCTGTGATCGAGCTGCCGCGTAAGACAGCGCGCCGACGAACACCACCGGATCAAGCCGCTTCACCCACTGCAGGCTGGCCTGCAAGGCCTGATAAGGGGCCGATACCGGATGCACTTCTCCGCGCTCGAACACGGCGGAGCCCGGCTCGATCCAGCGCAGCGAGCCGACCATGCCAAGACCCGCAGAGGCCGGCAGCAACTGCCCATTCAGTCCGACTTCGACGCCACCGAAACCGGATACCGTCTCGCTCGACGAGAATGCGCCGCTGGCTATCTGCTGCTGGCGGATGCTGGCATACGGCAGCAACAGGTCCAGCTGGGTCTGCAACGGCAGGCCGACACGGATGCCGAGCGCTGCCTGCTGCGCCTCCCAGCGTCTGTCTATCTGCGCAAGCTGTGGCTGTCCGCCAGCCGACAACACCTCGAGTCCTGTCGAAGCGCGATGCAGATAATTCCAGCGCGGCTCCAGCTCGACCACCGACGGCGGCAATAGCAAGCCGCCTTCGCGCACCAGCGCACGCTCGAGTGCACGCATCATGTCATCCGCGGCACTCGCCGCTTGCGATGCACGGTCGCCGGGCTGCTCGATATCGGTTTGCGGTGCGGTCGGTGGTCGCGGTGGCGATGGCAGCGGTGCCGCAAGGACAGACTTTGCTGCGCCTTCAATGGCGGCCAGACGGCGCTCGAGCGTGTCGATGCGCGCCTGCAATTCGACGACCGTTGCACCGGAGGGTTCTTCGTGCGCCAGCACCGGGCGCGGCGCAAGCGCCATCAGGAGCAGCAGCTCCATGGTCAACGCAACCATCCGACTCGCAAGCATGGGCAATCTCAACGGCGATCCTCCGGCCGCGCGCAAGCAGCGCCCGGCTCGTCACCACAAAGATTGCCTGACGAAGCGCAGCGGCACCCTGACGAAATCCACGGCTTCGACGCCGATCCGGTTGGGCGGCGCCAGTCCGTCGCGCCGCTGAACCACGAACGCAATGCCCGACAGCCATGCCTGCGTGAAGTCGGAAACGGGCAAGCTGCGGTTGCCGAAAGCCGGATCGGCAAGCAGCACACGCCCGGCGACCAAGCCACGCACGATAACGAAATGGCGGTAGCCACCGAGATCGACCGGAACGATCGCCGGCGCCAACGCCGTCAGCTGGTCGAATGGCAATCGCATAAATCCCCTGCCGCGCAAGCCATGGCGCAGTACGAAGCGCTTCATGTCCAGCAGAGAAAAACCACCCTTGATACGGACTGTCAGCGGATTAACGCGGCGCAGCATGGATTGAGCCACAAACTTTTCCGTGAACGCTGCACCGTGCTGGTAATTCATCAGAGTAGCCAAGGCGGCAGCACCGCAGCTCAGATCCCACTGCTGTACGACGACATGGCTTTGCCGGAATTCCTGCACGGACTGAACTGGCGTCCATCCGGTATCGCCTGAGGAGGTGGCGCACGCGGCCACCATCAGCAGGGCAAGCAACGCAGACAGCCTACGTAACATCGTGCACACAGCCTCATGCACAGAAGCTCGCAGAACCTTGCACGCCGCTGCACTAAAAAAGAAAGCCCCGGTCGAACGCGCCGGGGCCGGAAAAACAAACTGACTTACGCAACCACAATGCGTCGCAATCACGGGCGCTGGTCAAGCCGGCCCGGTGCTGCCGCGCCAGTGAGGATGCCGGTCTGCCGGCTGAGAATACCGACCGCACCGACGGCGACGGCGGCATTCACCGGCACGGCCACCTGCACATCGTTATTGTTGGCCAGATTGCTGACATCGATCGCGACCAGATTGTTGAAGTTGGCAATGCCGGCAGCCACGCGATCCATCTGCGCATCCGACATTTCCTGCGGGGCCACTGCGGCCTTGGCGGGCTGTGCGGCCAGCGCCGATCCGCCCGTCGCTGCCAGCATCGCTGCCAGCGAATAAGAGAGCAAAGTATGCATGACCTGTCCTTTCGTAAAAAACAAGAAGTAGCGATCTGATCCGCGACCAGCACCTGAAGTTCACGCGGATGGATACTGAAAAATTTTGCTCTCGCGCGGCAAGGACGCCCGTGGCGTTTTGTCAGAGGCACTCACAGTCTGTCCCGTCAGGTCGATGGCAAGGTGGCCATATCGCAAGACAGTACAAACGTACTACAAGGGAGGAACGCTGCCAGCGACCTAACGGGACAGACTCTAAAAGAAAAGATATTTGATACATTCAAGACCTTGCCAACCCCGTTACGGAAATTTCCCTATGCAAGGCAGTCCAGCGCGCAAGCTCGTCGGCGTCATCGGCGGCAGCGGCATCTATGACATCGACGGGCTCGAAGAGCGCCAATGGGTGCAGGTCAGCTCGCCGTTCGGCGAGGCTTCAGACGAGATCCTCACCGGCACGCTCGGCGGCCAGCCGATGGCCTTCCTGCCGCGACACGGCCGCGGCCACAAGATCCCGCCGTCCGAAGTCAACTACCGCGCCAACATCGATGCAATGAAGCGTCTCGGCGTAACCGACCTGCTGTCGCTGTCGGCCGTTGGCTCGCTCAGTGAAAAGCTGGCGCCCGGCACCTTTGTCATCGTCGACCAGTTCATCGACCGCACCTTCGCTCGCGAGAAATCCTTCTTCGGCAAAGGTTTTGTCGCGCATGTGTCGATGGCGCATCCGGTCTGCGCGCGGCTCGGCGACTGGCTGCAGCAGGCGGCCGCGGCAGCCGGCATCGAGGCCGTCCGCGGCGGCACCTACCTCGCGATGGAAGGACCGCAATTCTCCAGTCAGGCCGAATCCCAGCTGTACCGGCAATGGGGCTGCGACGTGATCGGCATGACCAACATGCCCGAGGCGA
>JAOASL010000026.1 GCA_030158675.1 Burkholderiaceae bacterium
TGACTTCACCTCATGGTTCGACGAAGCAAATCCGATACTGATAGAGCCCTATCAATGGGAACGGGTCGACTCATCGCTGGAAAATTTCTGGTACTACGGTAACGATCAAACGCTTGCTGCCTATGACCTTGGTGATGTGATCGAAGACGCAAACTGGCGCCCCGATTTCTGGTCCGAAGACTGGTTGCAGCCGAATCTCGATCCCTGGTTTTCCGGGTCCGAACAATTTTCTGATTCCTATTTTCCCGAGCCTGTCTATTACTCAGATCCCAACGGCATTTCAAATTTCGGCGACGACTATTTTTCTGATTTTGGAACGTTTTCTTACCCTGCTACGCCGCAGCATGATTTTTTCTTCAGTTATATCGACCCGCTTGTACTGAAGCTTGGTGGCGGATCTGTTCACACAACCAATCTGTCCGGCTCGAAAGTGATGTTCGACATGGATGGCGACGGTGACAAGGACAAGACCGGCTGGATCACAGCCGACCAGGCGTTCCTGGTCAGAGACAAGAACAACAATGGCAAGGTCGATGATGTTTCTGAAATGTTTTCAGAGCAGATGTCTGCAACGGCGAGTACCGGCTTCAGTGCGCTCGCTGAACTGGATACGCGGCGCAATGGTCGTATCGATAAATACGACAAGTTCTTCGGCGAACTTCGGCTGTGGACCGATATCAATGCCAATGGCGTCACCGACGGCGGCGAGTTGCACAAGCTTTCCCGGTTTGGTATCAAATCGATTGATCTGGGCCATGTCGACATACACAACCATTACGACAACGGCAATATGGTGCTCAGTACGACCAGCTATACCGCCGAGCGCAAGGGGATAACTTATATCGGCGAAGTCGCCGAAGTGCTCTTTAATTTCGGCGATCATGCGCCGGTCGCGAATGTTTATCTGTCCGATCAGGCGACTGCATTGCGCACGGCCGACGGCAAAGTGATCGAGGTACTCAATGGCGCGGGTGTGCAGAAGGTAAATGCATCACTGAGTGGCGTGAACGTGTTGATCGGAAGCGTCGGTGATGTGCTCAGTGCCGGCAACGCAGGTCAGTCGCTGTTGATTGGCAATGGCGGTGCGACGCTGAACGGCAATGGTGGCGATGTTCATTTCATCGTGAATGGCAGCCAGAATATCGTCAACACCGGTACAGGCCAGTCCGTGATCGATGTGCACGGCGATGCCAATACCATCAATGCAACGAGAGGCGACGTCGAGCTGAACGTCGATGGCAGTCTGAACAAGCTATCGATTGGCAGCGGCGCTGACGTGGAGCTGGGCGGCGCGGCGAATACGCTGACCGCCGGGGCCAGAGCGAAGGACATTGACATCACCATCTCCGGAGACGGTCAGGTAGTCCATGTCAGCAACGCGACGATCGATATCGAAGCCCATGCCAGCCTGACGCTGAACGGAAAGAACAATGACATCGCGATGGCAGGGGATGCCATGCTTTCCGGCAAGGCCAGCGGCGGGACGCTCACTGTCATCGGCGACGATAACGTAGCAACGCTTAGCGGCGCTTTCATTGCCGTCACCAAGGGGGCGGAACTCACACTCACCGGAGGCAAGCAACAGGTCGTGCTCGCGGGTGATGCGACGTTGGTCATGCTCTCCGGTGCGAAAGACTCGACCATCAACGTGTTCGGGCAGGGCAATCAACTGACCGCCAACAAAGCGATCATCAGCTTTTTCGAGGGTGCCGGACTTGAATTGACCGGTTCAGGCAGCAAAATCACGCTGACTGGTGAGGCTACTCTGGGGGCGACAGGTACCGGGCATGTGATCGATGTGTATGGCACAGGCAATGACGTGGATGTGGATCGTTCGAAAATCTATGAGCATGGTCTGGCCGACCTCGAATTGACGGGCGCAGGCAATACGCTGAAGGTTACGAGAGACAATTCGCCCGCGGTAGTGATGGAATCGCTGGCGCTCGGGCACACCGAGCGATTACTGCAGCAGGCATGGGATCGATATGAACAAACAATCGACAGGGTGCTCGCTGCGGACTGGAGTGCGCCACCCAATGGTGTTGAGTTGGTGAACCTGGTGGGTGTGGGTGACGCAGAGGCGATAGTGTTACCCACTGTGATTGCCTGAGTCAGGCTGAACCGGACGGGTATCCGGGGGTGGGTGATCTTCTGTCCTTCTGTCTTTCTGTCGCAGACGGGCGGTTCCTTGGAGCCGCCCGGACTGCACTAGCCAGCCTGCCGGTAAGTACGGTATCCGTTCGCCCGCAATACGCAGGCCGGGCATTTGCCACAGCCATAGCCCCAGTCATGCAGTTCGCCGCGCTCGCCGAGATAGCAGGTATGCGTGCCGCTGCGAATCACGTCGACCAGCGACGCGCCACCGAGCGTCTCGGCCAGCTTCCAGGTTTCTGCTTTGTCGAGCCACATCAGCGGCGTGTCTATCGTGACGTCGGTCGCCATGCCTAGCCGCAGTGCGGACTGTAAGGCTAGCATTGTGTCTTTGCGGCAGTCCGGATAGCCGGAATAATCGGTCTCGCACATGCCGCCGACCAGTACGTCAATATGGCGTCGGTACGCCAGTGCGGCGGCCAGAGTAATGAACAGCAAGTTGCGGCCCGGAACAAAGGTATTCGGCAATCCATTCGACTGCATCGTGATCGCCGCATCGCTCGTCAGTGCCGTGTCGGAAATGCTGCCGAGCACGGACAGGTCGAGCAGATGATCCGTGCCGAGCCGCGATGTCCATTCAGGCTTCAGTGTGCGCATGGCATCGAGCAGCGCGGGCCGAACCGACAGCTCGATCGCATGCCGCTGACCGTAGTCGAAGCCGACTGTTTCCACGCGGTCGAAGCGCTCGAGCGCCCAGGCAAGGCAAGTGGCTGAATCCTGGCCGCCCGAGAACAGCACCAGCGCGGCATCGCTCATTTGCGCTTCACCGATTCCAGCGTCTGGTCGACATAGTCGCCGTTCGGTTCGGAGAAGCGAATGCGCACCGGGAACCATTCCTGCGAAGGTGCGAACCAGACATCGACCCGGGTTTTGGAGGAGCCATCTTCCGGTGCGTGGGCCAGATGCAGCGTATCAATCTCGCCGAAGGCCGAGCGCAGCCGCTCGCGTTCTTTAACCTCGAAGGTCCAATGGTCACCGCCACGATGGCCGGCGACGAAGAAAGTCCAGCGTGAGCCCGGCGCGAATTCCTCTGTTCGTGCGCGGATCATCGAAGCCAGTTGCCAAAGCACGCTGACACGGTCTTGCTCGCCGCCCTGCAAGGTGTGCGACGGGCCGTTGCCGGCGAAATCTATTTCGCCTTTTGTGCGATCAAAGCGCGCGACCGCCCGCCCTTTGGCGAGACGGCGTGCCGAATAATTGTCCGGGGCAAGGCCGTGATTGTCGAAATGGCCCTCGCTGCTGTCGGAGAGCAGCACGCCGGTCAGTAACGTACGGGTTTCCAGCGACAACCGATATTGTCTGTCGCTCCAGTTCCAGTCGATCCGGCTATCGCCATCGACCGACAGTCCGCGGATGTCCGCACGCGCCTTGTATTGGAGCACGGCGGCCGGCGGCGGTTTGATCGCGATGCTCGCTTCTGGCGTCGGCGCATGGGCGGCTGCGGCGGCGCCCTGGGCGAACGCGAGCGGCGCGGCAGTCAGCGATGCCAGCAGCATGGCGCCAGCGAGTGTCTTGTTCAGTTCAACCTTCATTTTTTATCCGGACCTTTGTCAATTGCATTTCGATGCTGTTGCCGTTCTTGTCCTCATGCCGCAGGCGCACCGGATACCAGTTGCGGTCCGGCGCGAGCCACAGGTCGAACTGTTTTTCGAAGCTCTCTGCGCCAGGAATGACGGACAGCCGCCATGCTGACACGCTGCCTTCGGGTAGCAGGACATTTTCACGTCCGTTTACATAGAGCCGCCAGGCGTCCACCGACTTGTTGCCGGCTACGTTCATTTCAAACACCAGGCCGGGTTCAAATTTGTCGGGATCGCCGCGCCCGAGCGAGGCCACTTGCCAGATCCAGCTGCCGCGATCTTGTTCGCCGCCGCGTACCGGCGCAATTTTGGTCGACGCCGAGAAACTGATCTGTTGCCGCTCACGATGAAAATGTGTGTTTGTTTCCGAGCGGCCGACGCGCTTTTCCGCATACAGCTCCGGTGCGACGCCCAGCTTGCCGAGCTCGCCCTCGCTGCGGTAGGTGAGCAGGGTAAAGAACAGCACCCCAATGTCAACAGTCAGCTTGTACTGTTGGCCGTTATGTCGCCAGCTCATGCTGCCATTGCCGGCAGTTCGGACGCCCTTGCGGACGGCAACGACATCGAAGCTCAGCTCTACCGGCGGCGGCGGGCTGACGCGCGTAAACAGCGCCGGCACCGAGGTGTCTGTGGCGGCCTCGCTTGTCGCCGGGGTGGCCGTGGTGTCGGTGGCCGCAGGCGGTGATGAGACGGGAGCAGCGGATGCAGCCGCAGGTGCGTCAGAGATGGCGACCGGTGTGCCGCTTTCTGCCACGGCGGGTGGCGGCGAGGGCTCTTGTGTGGCTGGTGGTGTAACCGGCACGGCGGCTACCGGCTCGCGGATTTCGGCAGGTGTGGGTGTCGGAACGGCTTTCGGCAGCGGTTCCGGCGTAACGGGCGGCGTTTGCTGCAGTGTCACGCTGACGGTCGGGTCGTCGTCCTCGTCACTGCCGAGAGTGATCTGCTGCAGCTCGTTCTGTAGCCATTCGATCACGGCGAGGTGCGCAAGCACGGTCAGCAGCAGCATCGCGACGACGATGCCCAGCCGGCGGTTCGTGGAAGGGTGACGGGTAAAAGCGGAAAGCAGACGCATGCCGCTAGTGTAAAGCTTTGCCGGGGCCGCGCATGGATTGAGCAAACTCGCCGCGCCCGACAGAACACATGGCCTGCCGGGTGTGATCTGCTACCCTAGGTTCATTCAGTCCCGGTTTCGGAGGAAATCATGTCAGGCAATGAAGCGCACGGTATGCCCGGCGCAAACGCGATGGGCGACACGATGGAGTTCGTCAAGAACCTGTGGGGGTCAATGAAGCTGCCTGGCATGAACGTGCCCTCGCTGTCGCCGGAAGATATCGACAAGCAGATCACTGACCTGAAGGCTGTCGAATCCTGGCTGCAGATGAACATGAACATGTTGCGCAGCTCGATACAGGCACTCGAAGTACAGAGCGCAACGCTGAATGCCCTGCGCTCGATGGGGCAGAGTTTCACGAATGCAGCGAATTCGGTGCACACGGCCGCTTCGTCACCGGCCGATGGCAAGCCGGGCTTCGAGTCGCCGTTCGACAAGCCCGCCAGTCCGGCGGGCGCCTTCCCCGCAGCGGGAGAGGCGGAAACTGCAAGTGCTTTTCCGGACCCTGCGACCATAGCCGCGCAGTTTGCCAGTCCGGCGGCCTGGTGGAATACCGTGCAGGAGCAATTCTCGACTGCGGTCGGGCAGGCGCTGACGCCGCCGGAGAAAAAGGCGAACAAGCGCAGCGGCGCGGCAAAGTCAAAGGCCACGCCGGCAGCCAAGACCACCAGCCCGCGCAAGCGCGCGCCGAAAGCCAGATAAGCTGATTCAGTTGCCCTGATTCAGCTGCGCGCAGCGCGTTTGAGTGCGCGCATCAGCGCGCCCAGCACGGGCAGCTTCTCGTACAGTTCTTCGGCCGTATCCCAATAGTCGCGGTGGAATGCAGCGCGTCCGTCGGCGGCGAAACGCAGGTGGCTCGCCCCGCGTATGCATTGCTCGTCGCGTGCGAAGCGCTTCATGCGAAAGCGGAAATCCCAGGTCACGAATGCCTGATCGCCCTGCAGCACGCTGCCGGTGATCTCGAAGCGCGGTGCGTCAAGCTGCTCGAACATGTGCGCGAAGATGCGCGTGACTGCGGGCAGGCCCTGTACTTCATTGAACGGATCCTTGAAGCAGACGTCCTCCGTGTAGATATCGGACAGCCGGTGCAAGCTGTGCGGCGCGATGGACTCGAAGCAGTCGGTCAGCCGCGCAAGGCTGGCGTCATGATTCATAGTCCGGTCACTTTGTGAATCAGCGGGAAATACAGGCGATAGGGTAACAGCCGCGCAAAGCGCAGCCAGTTCGTGAAGCGCTTCGGGAAATGAATATGGAAGCGGCCACGCTCGACACCGGAGACGATTTCCTGCGCCGCGCGCTGTGCACTGATCAGTCCGGGCATCGCGAAATCGTTTTGCGCCGTCGCCGGGGTCGAGACAAAGCCCGGGTTGATCAGATAGACGCCGATGCCGCGCGGATGCAGGTCGAAATACAGTGACTCTGACAGATTGATCAGTGCCGCCTTGGTAGGGCCGTAGGCCAGCGCCTTCGGCAGTCCTGAATAGCCCGCCACCGAAGATACGATGCCGATACCGCCGCTGCCCTGTGCCAGCAGCGTTGGCAGTACCGCATCCAGGCAACGGAACACGGCGCGCAAATTCAGGTCCAGCAGATGGTCGACCATATCGAGGTCAATGCCATCGGCACGCATTTCACCGTATGCGCCTGCGACCAGCAGCACCAGATCGACGCCCTGCCATTCGGCCAGCAGGCGGTCGCGCGCCTGCAGCACTTGCGCTGGCGCGGTCACATCCATCGGCAGGGGCAGTGCCTGCGGATGGCCCTGCACCAATGCTTGCAGCACCGTCTCGCGCCGCGCGGACAGCGCCACGCGAGCGCCTTTTTTCAGCAGCAGCTGTGCGGTCTCGGCGCCAATGCCGGTCGATGCGCCGATCACCCAGACGCGCTTGCCGCGCCAGTCGCGGATACGCGGATTCATCGACCAGCCACTGAGCGTTGTCCTGTCCGCAGGTGCGAGGTGTGCCGGCTGCACAGGCGGCGGTTGCAGTGACATCTTCACTGAGGTCTCTTGCGGAAAGACAGCGTGACCTCGCCCAAGCGGAAGCCAAACTTGCTCATGACGGCGCGGTTCAGCATCACGTTCTCGTCTATCAGGAACATCCAGTCATCGAAATTGACGTGATAGACGCGACCGTCGACCGGTAGCGCCATCGTGTATTTCCAGTTGAACGTATTTCCGCCGCTCTCGCCGGTGGCTTCGCCGATCACATCCGATGCCGTACCGACATAGCGGCCATCACCGACTTTTTTCAGGGTCCATACGCGCCGCTGTGTCGTGCCGTCCGAATAGGTGAAATGTTCGTCGAGCACACCGGTGTCGCCATCCCAGTGGCAGTCCATCACCACGGTGAAACGCTTGAGGACCTTGCCGGAGCGGTCCTGGAACACGCCCCATGCATCAATCGTGCCGCTGAAGTAGCGCTGCAGGTCGAGCCTGGGCTGCTCCGTCGCGTAATCAGCGGGTCGCATCGTCGCTCCGCATCCGCATAACAGCAATACGAACGCCAGTGCCAAGGCGCGCCATCGGGGTTTGCTCATGATGATTTTTCCTTTTAAACATCGCGTAGCGGTGCCTTCCAAAGCAGCAGTGCGGCGCCGGCCTTCAGCACGCAGGGCAGCAGTGCATAGGCCACTGTGAGTGCCACCAGCCCGGCAGGTTCGGCAGCGCCCGGTACATAGTCCAGCCATTCCAGCAACGGCAGTGCAATGCCGGCCGCCAGCGCCAGGTTCATCTTCGTCATCCAGCTCCACAGTCCGAAGTAACTGCCCTCGCGGCCGCCGGCGTGGCCGGCATCGCCGATGACGCCGGCCAGCAGTGCCGGCGGCAGCGCGAGGTCGGCGCCGAGGGTGGCGCCGGTTGCCACGCAGACCAGCGCGAATGGCAGCATGTCGCCCGCGCCGAGCGCAGCCGTCCATGCGAAGGCGACCACCCCCAGCAGCATGGCGCCCAGCCAGGCGCGGGCTTCGCCGATGCGGGCCGCTATCCGCGACCACAGCGGCAGCGTCAGTGCTGCCGCACCGAAGTACAGCAGCAGGAACGTGCTGGCGTGCTGCGGCAGTTGCAATCGATCCGACGCGAAAAACAGAAACAGTGTCGCCGGTATGGCGGCAGCGATGCCGTTCATGGCAAACACAGCGAACAGCCAGCGGAAACGGCGACCCGCCAGAGGCGCCAGCCAGTGCGTATCGGCGTCGGCCAATGCCGCAGTCTGCTCAACCGCAAGTACGGCACGCGGTGCGCGTTGCCACAGCAGTCCGGCCGTCGCCAGCAGCAATACCGCAAATGCCACCGACAACGCGGTCAGGCCGCCGAGCGTCGGCAGGATCGCCGCCAGCACCACGCCGGCCAGCGCGCAGCCCTCGCGCACCGCAGTCAGGCGTGCGCGTTCGCCGCGTCGTTGCGTGAGGCTCGCGCCCCAGCTGTTGTGCGCGATCGTGGCAATCGAATAGCCGAGATAGACCATCACCAGACTCGCGCCGAACCAGCCGATCAATGCATTCCCGCTCAGGCCGGGCGGATGAAACAGTGCGACAAAGCCGGCCAGCAGCGGCGGCAGCGCCAGCAGCACGAAGCCCGCATGGCCGCGTCCATGCGGTGCGCGATCGATCCAGCGTCCGAGCAACGGATCGATGAACGCATCCAGCACCCGCGCTGCCAGCAGCACCGCGCCGACCGTCGCCAGCGGCATGCCGAGATTGATGGCGTACAGCTGCGGCACCATCACATAGACCGGCAGCGCCACCAGCGCCAGCGGCAGGCCGAACAGGCCGTAAGCGAGCAACTGTCTGGCCGTGTACGTCATGGCTTGCCCAGCAAGGCCGCGCGCAGCTTCGGTGCGCTGGTGTGCGGATGCAGCCAGATGCCGAAGAACGCCGGACCAAACTCGGGATCGGCGATCTCACCGATTGCAACGCCGTCTCGGAAAAAGCGCGTCGGCTGGCCCGGCTGATACAGACCCACCAGCTGCGTGCCTTCTTCCACATTCGGGAACATTTGTTTCATCGCATCCAGCCAGGCGCGCTGCTGGGCGGCCGTGCCGATGCCGAGTTTTTTCATCTCATCGCTACTGGCCTCCGCAATGCGGGTGCCATACAGGTTGCGGGAATAGGTCAGCTCGAGGGCGAGCGGCGTGCGCATCCAGTCCTCCGTACTCACGCTGCGTTTCCTGGACCACAGCCGCGCGTCGTACAGCTTTAAACCGAACCAGCGAAAGGAGCCGCTGCCAAGTGGCACGGCATCCGGCAGCAGCTCACGCACCGGGGACGCCTGCGCTGATGCCGCAAGCAGAACGAACAGGCAGGTGATGGAAAACAGCCAGCGGCAGAGTGCGTGCTTCATGGTGTCTGGTTCAGTCTTTTTGCAGCGTGAACTGGTACAAGTCGATGCTGCCGGCACGGAAGCCCGCCTCGCAGTACGCGAGATAGAACGACCAGGTCCGGATGAATCGATCGTCAAACCCCTGTGCCCGTACCGCGGGCAGTTGCCGGTTGAATGACTGGTGCCAATCGGCCAGCGTGCGCGCGTAATCGGTGCCGAACGCCAGTTCGTCCACTACCGCCAGGCCATGCCGCTGCGCATGCGCACAGAACGCGGCCGGCGACGGCAGCATGCCGCCGGGAAAAATGTACTGCTGGATGAAATCGCTGCCCTTGCGGTAGCGGTCGAACAGTTCGTCAGCGATGGTGATGGTCTGGATGCATGCACGACCGCCGGACTTCAGCCGGCGCGCCACGCACGCGAAATAGTCGTCCCAGTAGGCCTCGCCGACGGCTTCGAACATTTCGATCGATGCGATCGCGTCAAACTCGCCGACGACATCGCGGTAATCCTGCAGCCGCAGGTCGGCTTGCGCGGCAAGACCGGCCTGCTGCAGCCGCTGCTGCGCGAAATCCAGCTGCTCGGTCGACAGTGTCAGTCCTGTCACCTGCGCGCCGTTTTGCGCCGCCAGCTCGGCGAAACCGCCCCAGCCACAGCCGATCTCAAGGACGCGGCCGCCGCGCGCAAGACGCAACTGCTCGAGCAGGCGCGTGTACTTCGCCTGCTGCGCCTGTTCGAGCGTCAGCTCGGGCGAGGTGAACAGCGCGCTCGAGTAGGTCATCGACGGATCCAGCCACAGCCGGTAAAAGCGGTTGCCGATATCGTAGTGCGCATGAATGTTGCGGCGGCTGCCGGCCTTCGAGTTGCGATTGAAGACATGCCGCAGCCGGTACAGCAGACCACCCCACCAGCTGCCGTAAATCGCCGACTCCAGCCGGTCGCGGTTATGGATAAACAGTCGCAGCAATTCCGCCAGATCGTCGGTCTGCCAGTCACCATCAATGAAGCTTTCGGCGAAGCCGATGTCGCCTGAACGCATGGCGGCGATGCACGGCTTCCAGTTCTTCAGGCGGATCATCGCCGTTGCCGTGCCGCTGCCAAATGACAGCACACTGCCGTCAGGACAGGTAACACGCAGCGTGCCGTGTTCAAGACGGCGCAGCATCTGCAGCATGACGCGCGCCTGCGCGGGCATGGTCGCGGGAAATCGGTTCGTCGCGTGGTCGGTACTGGCCGCGCGGTCGAGGTCGAGGCCGGCGGAGGCGGTTTTGTTCATCGACTCAGAGCTTTCGAGGGAGGCAGGGGTTTGCGGAAGAAGGGCACGCGCTTGGCGAACAACTTCAGGGCCTGCCAGTGGATGCGGGTAATCACGCCCAGCGTCATCATCGGGTGGCGCAGGAAGGCTAGCAGTGCGGTGGCGTCGTTCAGCGGATGCAGCTCGCCGGACACGCTGGTCAGCAACAACGGTCCGTCGTCATCGTGGTAATCAATGCGCGCCACAATGCGCTCGACTTCGCGCTCACTCATGCCCGCGCCTTGTCGTCGCGTCGCCCGCATGAAGCGGAAGCGGTAGCTGCCTTCGACATCGCAGAACGGCGAGACATGAAAGACCTTGGTCGCTGACAGCGTCTCGCCCCAATGGAGCGAGCGACCCTTGTCCAGCAGGTAGCAGTGGCGCTCGCCAAAGGTGTTGTTCACCTCGCAGACGACCGCGCGCAGACTGCCGTCGCGGCGGTGGCAGAACCAGAAAGAGACCGGATTGAACACATAGCCGAGCACGCGCGGAAAAGTCTGCAGCCAGACTTCGCCGTCGGCATCGCGAATGCCTTCAGCCGCCAGCAAACGGTCAATCCATTGCAAAGGCGGTGTCTGTCCGTCACCGTGGTCATGGTCATGGAAAGACAGCAGGTTGAAGCGATTGCGCGAGCACAGGCGACTAGTGAGCGGAGCGTCACCGAGCGAACGCAGCGGCAACAGCAAGGTGAAGACACCGTAGCTGAATGCATTGCGGGCCGGTCGCAGTCGTTCGTGCCGGACCTTGCCCATGCTCAGCAGCGGGTGGTGCGTGCGGGTGCTCGTCGCTGTCATCGGTGCGCGGGTTCCTCAGTTGCTTACGCGGCGCGCAGCGCCTGCGGTTCGCCCAGTTGCATAATCGCGGCGGCCACCGACAGGCCTGACTTCAGGCCATCCTCATGGAAGCCGTAGCCGGTCCAGGCGCCGGCGAACCAGACATTGCGCGTGCCCTGCAACGCCGGCAGGTTGTGCTGCGCCGCGATCGCGGCGCCGTCGAACACCGGGTGTGCGTAGTCGAATTCACCGAGCACGGTCGACGGATCCGGTTCACGGATCGGGTTCAGCGATACGATTACTGGCGTGTCCACTGGCAGCGGCTGCAGCTTGTTCAGCAGGTAGTGTACGCAGACACGCGGCTCAGCTTCGCCTGCGCTCTCGTAGTTCCACGCCGACCAGGTCGTGCGTCGCGCCGGCAGGCAGCTGGCGTCGGTGTGCAATACCGCCCGGTTCGGCTGGTAGCTCACCGCGGCAAGCACGCTGCGTTCGGCCTCGACGGCGTCATGCAGCAGGGCCGCCGCCTGGTCGCTATGGGTGGCGAGCACCGCATGGTCGAACAGTTGTGCGCCGTGTGAAGATTCAATGCGTACCTGCCGCAGTCCGCCGGCATCGACGCGCGTTACTGATTTCACCGGCGTATTCAGGTACTTGTTCGCGATCGTTGCGAGCATTTTCTGAACATAGTGGCGCGAGCCGCCGCTGACTGTGCGCCATTGCGGACGGTCGCTGACCTGAATCAGCCCGTGGTTAAGACAGAAACGAACGAAGGTGGCGAGCGGGAAGGCAAGCATCTGCTCCGTCGGGCAAGACCAGATACACCCCGCCATTGGCAGCAAATACCAGTCGCGGAATTCGCTGCTGTAACCATTCGCGTCAAGAAAGTCGCCGAGCGGCGTCTCTTCCAGTGCACCGGGTGTTTGCGCCATCCGCGTGGTCTCGCGGTTAAAGCGCAGAATGTCTCGCAGCATGCGCCAGAAAGACAGGCTGAACAGATTGCTCGTTTGCGCGAACACCGTGCCGAGGTTCGCGCCCGCCCATTCGAGCGTGCGCAGGCCGCTGCCGCGAGCCACTGGCATCTTCACCGAGAACGACATCTCACTCGCGCTGGTGTGCACATCCAGCTCGTCGAATACGCGCACCAGGTTCGGATAGGTACGATGGTTAAAAACCAGGAAGCCGGTGTCCACACCGAAGCGCTTGCCGTCGATCTCGATATCGACCGTATTCGCGTGGCCGCCAAAATAGGCGCCCGCTTCGAACAGCGATACTTCATGCCCTGCGCGCGACAGCTGCCACGCTGCCGACAGCCCGGAGATGCCTGCGCCGATTACTGCAATCTTCATCACACGCCTTGTCGGTCGGAATAAAAATCTGCGATGCCCGTCGGGGAGAAATACGGGTTGGGGGAAGATCACCCCGACATGCCGCCGGTATGTACCGGGAGGCATCGCAGTAAAAAACTCATCAGTGCCGGGCAACCCCCTGTCAACCTGGCCAGCAGGATTCCCAGGTAAGCCCGCGTTTGGCCCGTCACTCGACCGCAACTGCGGCGATGCGGCTTGCCAGCCAGCGGGCGGCCTGGATTGTCACGGTGTGCCCAGCGCTTTTTCGATGGTGGCTACAAATTCTTTGTCGTCGGGGCGCGTCATGCTGCCGTAGCCGCCAGCCAGCTTGCCGTCGCGGCTGATCAGGTACTTGTGAAAATTCCAGCCGGGCTCTTTCGCGCCTGCTTTCTTTAGCGCAGAAAACAGCGAATTGGCCTGCTTACCCTTCACGGATGTCTTGGAAAACATCGGGAATTTCACCCCGTAGGTGTTGTAGCAAAAATCCGCAATCTTTTTGTTCTCTTCCGGCTCCTGCGAAAAGTCGTTCGACGGAAAGCCGAGAACCACCAGGCCGCGACCCTGATATTTTGCATACAGCTTCTCCAGTCCTTCGTACTGGGAAGTGAAGCCGCAATAACTGGCGGTGTTTACCACCAGCACCACTTTGCCCGCGTACTGGCATAAATCTTGTGGCGCTTCATCCTGCAATCGGTTGAATTGATGGTTCAGCATCGCCGGGCATTCCGATGCGAAGCTGATGCGAGGCAGCGCCGCCAGCAGTGTGACCAGGCCGAGCAGGCCGGCCAGCAGCCACGGGGAAGATTTTCTTGAGGCTATTGTGGTCGGCTTCATCGCTGGAATACCCATAGGTTTTAATTTAGACTGGACAGTCAGTTTAGCGCATTCGCAGAAATTTTGTGACGATACATACGAGCAAGTATTTGCCTGACTTCAGTTGTTTCATTGTAGTAAATATGCGAGCGCTTGCTTTCGTAAAAACCTCTAAATTTATAATCTGACACGAATGCGTAACCTGATACTCGTGCTGGGCGACCAGCTGACGTTGTCCAGCCCTGCGCTGACCGGCTTTGATCCGGAGCAGGATGTCGTGCTGATGATTGAAGCGCCCGGTGAGGCGACGCTCGTCTGGTCGCACAAGGCGCGGATTGCGCTGTTCCTGTCGGCAATGCGGCATTTTGCACAAGGAATAGCTGAGCGCGGCTGGCCGCTGGATTACGTCCCGGTCGATGCCGACGCGCCGCCGGCTTTCAGCGATCGGCTGCGCGCTGCGTTGCAGCGCCATCGGCCACGCGCGTTGAAGCTGCTCGAGGCCGGCGAACTGCGCATGCAGCAGGCGATTGCTTCGGTCAGCGAGGCCGAAGGGGTGGCGCTGCAATGGGTCGATGACACGCATTTCCTCTGCAGTCGCACGGAGTTCGCGCACTGGGCACAGGGCAAGCGCGAGCTGCGTATGGAATTTTTCTACCGCGAGATGCGCCGCAAGCACCGCGTACTGATGGAGGGCAGCGAGCCGGCTGGCGGTCAATGGAATTTCGACACCGACAATCGCAGTCCCTACCCGAAGCGCAGCGGCCCGGGCACGATTCCCGCGCCAGCCGGTTTTGCGCCGGATGTGCTGACGCAGCAGGTATTCGCCCTGGTTGAACGGCAATTCGCCGGTCATCCGGGATCGCTGTCGCAATTTCGCTGGCCGGTCACGCGCGATCAGGCACTGCATGCGCTGCAGGTCTTCATCGACACCCGGCTCGTCCAGTTTGGCAAATATCAGGACGCCATGTGGACAGATACGCCCACGGGCTGGCATTCATTGCTGTCAGCGGCGCTGAATCTGCATCTGCTCGATCCGCGCGAAGTGATTGCCGCTGCCGAGGCCGCTTGCCTCAGCGGTCGCGCGTCGCTCGCGGACGCCGAGGGCTTCATTCGACAGGTGCTGGGATGGCGCGAATTCATTCGCGGTGTGTACTGGCTCGACATGCCGGCAATGCGCGAGGCGAATCATTATGCGCATCTGCGCGACCTGCCCGCGTGGTTCTGGAGCGGCGACACGCAGATGGCCTGCCTGCGCGACTGTCTGAAGCAGACCCTGGACTATGGCTATGCACATCACATCCAGCGCCTGATGGTAACCGGCAATTTCGCGCTTCTGGCGCAGCTCTCGCCGCAACAAGTAGAAGACTGGTATCTCGCGGTTTATGTCGATGCGATCGAATGGGTCGAATTGCCAAATACTGCCGGCATGGCCTTGCATGCCTGCGGTCCGCGCTTTACCAGCAAGCCTTACATCGCCAGCGGCGCGTATATCCGGCGGCAGAGTAATTACTGCAGCGGCTGCCGATATGACCCGTCAAAGCGCACGGGCGAGACCGCCTGTCCGTTCACGACGCTGTACTGGCATTTCATCGACCGTCATCAGCGTGCGCTGGCCGCCAGCCCGCGCACGGCGCTGATGGCAAAGAACCTGGAAAAACTGGGCGATGACGAAAGGGTGGCGATACGTCTGCGGGCAGCCGATTTGCTCAACGACCTGGAATCACTTTGATAACGCGCAGCGAAGAAGGCAAGGGCTTGCCATGAAAATAAGTTTGTTCGTTCATTGGCTTGTCATCTTGGTCTGCGACCCTTTGTTGATAAAATCCAGAGGTTTTCGATCATTAGCGGAATAATCCCATGCTGTATCCCGAACTTTTCCGATCGCTTGAGCAAGTACGCTGGAACATGGAAACCGACATTCCGTGGGATCAGTTCGACGGCACAAAGCTGACCGACGAGCAGGCACGTACGATCAAGATGAACGCGATCACCGAATGGGCTGCGTTGCCGGCGACCGAGATGTTTTTGCGCGATAACCGCGATGACAGCGATTTTTCCGCGTTCATGTCGGTCTGGTTCTTCGAAGAGCAAAAGCACGCGCTGGTGCTGATGGAGTATCTGCGCCGCTTCCGCCCGGAGCTGGTGCCGACCGAAGAGGAATTGCATAACGTGCGGTTCGAGTTCGATCCGGCGCCGGCGCTGGAAACCCTGATGCTGCATTTCTGCGGTGAGATCCGTCTGAACCACTGGTACCGCTGTGCGGCCGACTGGCATACCGAGCCGGTGATCAGGCAGATCTATAAGATCATCAGCCAGGATGAAGCGCGCCACGGCGGCGCTTACCTGCGCTACATGAAGAAGGCGCTAGGCCAGTTCGGCGATAAGGCACGCGCCGCGTTTTCGAAGATCGGCGTGTTGATGGCGTCGGCGCGTCGCACCGACAAGCCGCTGCATCCGACCAACCTGCATGTCAACCAGTCGCTATTCCCTAACGATACGGTGCAAAGCCGCCTGCCGGACCCGGCGTGGCTCGAGGCGTGGCTCGATAAGCAGATCCGCTTTGACGATACGTGGGAAAAAAAGGTCGTCGACCGTATCCTGCACAATCTGTCGCTGCTGTTTGAGCGTAGCTTTGGTACGGTGCAGGAACTGAACCGCTACCGGAAGGAAGCGGTGGCGCGGCTGGAACCGACAGCGACCTGAGCCAGCGTCTCGCAGGAAGCGCCTGCCACTCCGCCGGCAGGCACTCCGCCAGGTTCCCGGCGGCATGCCGCGAATGATTTATTACCAGAGCAAACGCTGCCTGCCCGATGACTTGGCGCGACTGATGCGCCGGTCCATGACAATCTCGCCTTGCTTGTCAGTCGTGATGATGGTGATGATGCATGTCGCCGTCATCATCCTTCTTCTTCATCGGCATGCCCATGTCGGCCACTTCGACGGTCGCGTCGAGCTTGCCTGCCTTGCGGAAATTCAGTGTCAGTGGAAATTTGTCGCCGGCGACCAAGGGCTTCTTCAGACCCATCAGCATGATATGCACGCCGCCGCCCGGCTTCATCTCAAGTTTTTGTCCTGATTTCAATTTCAGTTGTGGCAGCGCGCGCATCTTCATCACATCGCCTTCCATCGACATCGTGTGAATTTCGACTTTGCCCGCTATCGGCGAGCTGGCCGACAGCAAGGTATCGTCCGCGCCTTTGTTCTCGATTTGCAGGAAGGCGGCGCCATGGGTCTGCTTGCCGACAGTGGCGCGCGCTACCGCCTTGTCGATCTGCACGGGTTTTGTGTCCTCTGCGTGTAACAGTCCGGCGGACAGCAACAGCGCAAGGGCGAGGTAACGGGCAGGGGAGCGGCGCAGAGTCATGAGGGTCCTCGAAAAGTGGGTGTTGACGGTCGCAATTATAGGCTCATGATCCGCCGGCAAATCCCTGCTGTCGCCAGGCTTCGAATACCGTGACTGCGACTGCGTTTGACAAATTCAGGCTGCGGTTTCCGGGTCGCATCGGCAGCCGGATTCGCTGTGGCGCCGGAAAGCTGTCGCGTAGCGCGGGATCCAGCCCCCGCGTCTCGGAGCCGAACACAAATACGTCACCGGGCGCGAAGCGCAGCTCGGCAAAGATCGACGACCCATGAGTGGTGAATGCGAACACGCGGCTCGGGTCGGGTGCGAGCGCGGCGATGAACGCAGCCCAGTCCCGGTGCACCTGCATCTGCGCATATTCGTGATAGTCGAGTCCGGCGCGGCGCATGCGTGCGTCGTCCAGCGGAAAGCCCAGCGGCTCGATCAGGTGCAGCTGCGCGCCGGTGTTGGCGCACAGCCGGATGATGTTGCCCGTATTGGGCGGTATCTCTGGCTCGACCAGTACAACGTGAAACAAGATTTTCTCCCGGGTCAGCCGCGTTCATCGCAGCGGTGTTCGTGCAACTACCAGATTGGTCACGCTCGCTGCGCCATGGCGCTTCAGGCAGGCGGCGAGCGCATCGAGCGTGTGGCCGGTGGTCATGACATCGTCAACGACCAGCACCCGCCGGCCAGCGATGGCCGGTCGGCGCATGATGGCAAAGGCGCCGCGCATATTATCCCGTCTGTCCGCCGGTGCAAGTCCGGACTGCGGTAGCGTATCGCGCACGCGCACGCAGGCGTCGCCGGCCAGCGGCAGATGCAGCGCGCGTGCGAGCGGCTTCGCGATTTCCTGCGCCTGATTGAAGCCGCGCTCAGCCAGTCGTTCGGCCGATAGCGGCACGGCGATCACCAGATCACCGATGACCCCCGGGTCTTCCGCGATCGCCTGCAGCAGTAATTCTGCGAAGGCCTGCGCCAGCGGCAGCTGGGCGCGAAACTTGAGCGCCTGCACCAGCAGGTCGACCGGCGGCGCGTAGCGGGTTGCTGCCACACTGACGTCGTACGCCGGCGGCTGAGCAAGGCAGCGGCCGCACGCGGGCGCCGGCACCGCCAGCGCGCATGCGCAGACGCGACAGCATGGGCCTGCGTTCATCGCATAACGGCGACAGCGAGCGCAGAACGGTGACGCGGCGGCGTTGCCACAGAGCGCGCAGCAACCCGGCAGCAGTCGGACGGCGAGCTGCGCGACTGCTGCGGGCAACCTGCACACGGCGCTTAGCAAGGGCAGATCAGGCAGATTCATCAGGCGTCGTCCGAGGGGGCTTGGGGTACACTGCCGCGCATTGTTCCCATGCTCCGTGCGCCTGAGCGCTGCCATGCCCGCCATTCCGAATGACCCTGATCCAGATCGCCGCATCGCACCTTTTTCCGTTGCTGCCGTGCGTCGGCTTTTTTCCCGCCCGGCGCGCTGCGCGGACTCGCAGTTCCTGCGTCGTGAAATCGCGGCGCGAATGTTCGAGCGCCTCGGGCTGATCCGGTTAGAGCCGCAACGCGTGCTTGACGGGGGTTGCGGCGAAGGTGACGACTTGCTTGGCTTGCAGCAAGCGTTCCCGTTGGCGCAGCTGATCGGCGTGGACGCGTCGCCGCAGATGCTGGCGGCCGCAGCCACTTCCGGCGCGCAGTCGCGCTCACGCGCGCAAAAGCTGATCGGCCGTTTTCTGGGCCGCCGTCCCGAGGGCATGCACACTGCGGCGCTCGCCTGCGCCGACTTCGGACAATTGCCGCTGCCGCGCGCCAGCATCGATCTGCTGTGGTCCAATCTCGCGCTGCACTGGCATCCGCAGCCGCACCGGGTCATTGCCGAATGGGCGCGCGTGTTGCGCACTGATGGCCTGCTGATGTTCAGCTGCTTTGGTCCCGATACCTTCGTTGAGCTGCGAGCGGCCTTCGCGGCCAGCGGCCTGGGCGAGCGGGCGCTGCCCTTCGTCGATCTGCACGACTACGGTGACATGCTGGTCGCCGCCGGCATGGCGACGCCGGTGATGGATATGGAAAAGCTAACGATCACCTACGCATCGGTCGACAAGCTGCTTGCCGACGTGCGCGCGCTGGGTGGCAATCCGCTGGAGAGCCGGCCACGGGGGCTTGACGGCGCGCAGCGCTGGCAACGGCTGCGGCGCACGATCGAGTCGGCACGCGATCTACGCGGAGATATCCGGCTGACAGTCGAGGTCATTTACGGCCACGCGTTCCGGCCGGTGCCAACCACCACAGCCCAAGGCGAGAAAATTGTCCGTTTTGAACCTCCGAAAAAATGAAGGGGGTCTTTCCATTTCTTTAATTCGCGTGCGCTTCCCTGAGATTGTTATGGTCTTTACTGGCGGCAGATATTCTTTCCCTTTATACTCCACGGGTTTTTTCCTAGGCTCGCTGCTGAACAGTACTTAGATAATTGGTATGCGCGCATGGCGACACGTGAGTGGATTTTGAAGAGGAATTGCTCGATGTCGCCGGGTCAGTTGGCCAGAGCCTATGCGGCACTGAGTGTCGCCTCCCTGCTGGTCGCAAGTTATTTTCTGGCCCGGGGTGCGTGGCTGGTGCCGGTTTTTTCGGTGCTGGAACTGATGGCAGTTGCCGTAGCTTTCGTTTATTTCGGTCGCCATGCGACGGATCGTGAGCATGTCGCACTGAGTGACAGCGGTATGCTGGTGGAGCTGATTCAGGCTGAGCGCGTGCATCAGTATCGGATGGACCCGCATCGTACGCGTGTGGCGCTGCCGGCCTTGCGGCACGGCCTGATCGGCCTGGAGTCGAACGGCACGCGGGTCGAAATCGGCAGGTTCCTGACCGAGCGCAGGCGGCAAGAGTTCGCACGCGAGCTGCACCAGGAACTGCTCGGTTACCGGGCGGGCCCTGGCGGTTGGCAGTAATAGAAAAATTAACAGATTTCAATCAGGCATTTGAGGACAACATGAACTACGCGAAGCGCCTAATCCACACGTTGATGGCTGCTGCCGGCTTGCTTGTCGCTGGCTCGACGTTCGCAGTCAATGACATGGTCGGCGGCCCTGCCGTGCACCAATTGAACTTCCAGGCGCCGGTGACGGCGATCGCAGCCGACATCTATCAGCTGCACGTCTGGATGATCGCCATTTGCGTGGTGATCTTTATCGCCGTTTTCGGCGTGATGTTTTACTCCATCCTGAAGCACCGCAAGTCGCTCGGCCACAAGTCGGCCAGCTTCCACGAAAGCACCGCGGTGGAAATCGCGTGGACAATCGTGCCTCTGCTGATCGTGATACTGATGGCCCTGCCGGCCACCAAGACCGTGGTCGCGATGAAGGACACGTCGAACGCCGATATCACCATCAAGGCCACCGGCATGCAGTGGAAGTGGGGCTACGACTACATCAAGGGCGAAGGCGAAGGCATTGCCTTCCTGTCGGCCCTGTCGACGCCGCGTGAATCGATTCAGGGCAGCGGCATCAAGCCGGACAACTACCTGCTTGAGGTCGACAACGAACTGGTCGTGCCGGTCAATAAAAAGATCCGTATCGTTACCACCGCCAATGATGTCATCCACGCCTGGGGCGTGCCGGCATTCGGCGTGAAGCAGGATGCCATTCCGGGCTTCGTGCGCGACACCTGGTTCAAGGCGGAGAAGATCGGCACCTATCGCGGCAACTGCTATGAATTGTGCGGTAAAGAGCATGCATTCATGCCGATCGTCGTGAGCGTCGTCAGCGATGCCGATTACGCGAAGTGGGTCGCCGAGAAGAAAAAAACCATGGCGGCAAACGCCGATGATCCGAACAAGACCTGGACGGCGACCGAACTGGCCGCACGTGGCGAGAAAGTCTATGCGGCGAACTGCGTGGCCTGCCACCAGGCCACTGGTGCCGGCGTTCCGGGAGCATTCCCCGCGCTGGCCGGTTCGCCAATGGTCAACGGACCGCAGGACGGTCAGATCGGTATCCTGCTGAATGGCAAAAATGCGATGCCGGCATGGAAATCGACGCTGTCGGACACCGAGATCGCTGCGGTCATCACCTACACCCGCAATTCGTGGGGCAACAAGGCTGAAGACAATATCGTTCAACCCGCCGAAGTCCTGGCTGCGCGCAAGTAACAAAGAAATCAGGGAGAACTAGATGAGCACTACACTAGATCACGCACACGGTCACGCTGACCACGCGCACGACGATCATCACCCGCACGGCTGGCGCCGTTGGCTGTATGCGACCAACCACAAGGACATCGGCACCCTGTACCTGTGGTTCTCGTTTGTCATGCTGCTGACCGGCGGCGTGCTGGCGCTGGGTATCCGCGCCGAGTTGTTCAAGCCGGGTCTGCAACTGTTTCAGCCGGAGTTCTTTAACCAGCTGACCACCATGCACGGCCTGATCATGGTGTTCGGCGCGATCATGCCGGCCTTCGTCGGCTTCGCCAACTGGATGATCCCGCTGCAGATCGGCGCATCCGATATGGCCTTTGCACGGATGAACAACTTCTCGTTCTGGCTGCTGCCGCCGGCGGCAATCCTGCTGGTCGGGTCGTTCCTGGTGCCGGGCGGTGCCACCGCTGCGGGCTGGACGCTGTACGCGCCGCTGACGAGCCAGATGGGTATCGGCATGGACCTGGGCATCTTTGCGATGCACATCATGGGTGCGTCGTCGATCATGGGCTCGATCAACATCGTGACCACCATCCTGAACATGCGCGCTCCGGGCATGACACTGATGAAGATGCCGATGTTCGCATGGACCTGGTTGATCACGGCCTACCTGCTGATCGCCGTGATGCCGGTGCTTGCGGGTGCGATCACGATGACCCTGACCGACCGTCATTTCGGCACCTCGTTCTTCAACGCGGCTGGCGGCGGTGATCCGGTGATGTACCAGCATATTTTCTGGTTCTTCGGTCACCCCGAGGTCTACATCATGATTTTGCCGGCCTTCGGCATCGTCTCGCAGATCATCCCGGCGTTTGCACGCAAGCCGCTGTTCGGCTATGCATCGATGGTGTACGCGACCTCTTCGATCGCAATCCTGTCGTTCATCGTCTGGGCGCACCACATGTTTGCCACCGGTATGCCGGTGACTTCGCAGCTGTTCTTCATGTACGCGACGATGCTGATCGCTGTGCCGACCGGTGTGAAGGTGTTCAACTGGATCGCGACGATGTGGAAAGGCTCGATGACTTTCGAGACCCCGATGCTGTTCGCAGTCGGCTTCATCTTCGTGTTCACGATGGGCGGCTTCACCGGCCTGATCTGCGCGATCACCCCGGTGGACATCCAGCTGCAGGATACCTACTACGTCGTGGCGCACTTCCACTACGTGCTGGTCGCGGGCTCGCTGTTCGCGCTGTTTGCAGGCTTCTACTACTGGGGCCCGAAGTGGACCGGCTTCATGTACAACGAAGGCCGCGGCAAGTTCCATTTCTGGAACTCAATCATCTGGTTCAACGTGACCTTCTTCCCGATGCACTTCGTGGGGCTGGCCGGCATGCCGCGTCGCTACGCAGACTATGCAGCGCAGTTCACGGACTTCAACATGCTCGCCACCATTGGCGCCTTCGGTTTCGGCCTGACCCAGGTGTACTTCCTGTTCGCCGTGGTCATCCCGTCTATCCGTGGCGGCAAGAAGGCGGAAGCCAAGCCGTGGGATGGTGCCGAAGGCCTCGAGTGGACTGTGCCCAGCCCGGCGCCGTTCCACACTTTCGAAGTCCCGCCGACCGTCAAATAATCGGCAACTAATGCAGCAAGCCGGCGGCTGTGGCCGCCGGCGGAAACGGAAATATGTCAGACAAGAAAAACCCCGCAAATCTCCGCACCGCGCTGGTTCTGCTGTCGGTGGCCGTCGCCTTCTTCATCGGCGTGGTCATCAAGCACACTGTGTTGAAGTGAGGAAGGCGGGATGAGCAGTACCGAGCCGTCGCGTGAACAGCGCCGGGCGCGTCGCAATGTCCGCATGTTGGGCAAGCTGGCCGTCATTGCGCTGCTGATGTTCGGCTTCGGCTATTCGCTGATCCCGTTGTATAAGAAGATTTGCGAAATCACCGGCATCAACGTGCTGGCTGTCCAGGAAACGCTGGGCCCGAAGAAGGGCAACACGCAGGTGGACGCCAGCCGGACGATTACGGTGGAGTTCGATGCCAACACCAGCGGTCCGATGCGTTTCAGGCCGGCTGTGTCGAGCCTGCAGGTGCATCCGGGCGAGATGGCGCAGGTGGTGTACGACGTAGTGAACATGCAGGACCGCAGTATCGACGTGCAGGCGATTCCGAGCTACGCGCCGCAGGAAGCGGCAAAGTACTTCGAGAAGCTGGAATGCTTCTGCTTCCGGCAGCAAACGCTGGGACCGAAAGAAGCACGCCAGATGCCGGTGAGTTTCTACATCGACCCGGCACTGCCAAAGAACGTGAAGACAATCACTTTGTCGTATACGTTCTTCGAGGTAGGGCTGAAGGGCAAATCGAACTGAGGTAGACGTGGAAGATCTGAAACAGGCGTCGAAACGCAGCATGTCATTCGGCGCGACGGTGAAAGCAGTGCTGTGGTCATTTTTCGGCGTGCGCAAGAAGAGCGCGTACGAGAAAGATACTCAAGTGCTCAATCCGGTGCATGTGATCATTGCCGGCATCATCGCCGCGATGCTGTTTGTGCTGGGTCTGGTGATGTTGGTGAAGATAGTAGTCGCTTAATAATTTTTATATCTCGTAATCAGGGGAAGTAGATGAGTACACAACAAGGCAAAGCGCCCTACTATTTCGTGCCTGGGCCGTCCAAGTGGCCAGTGCTGATGGGTATGGCCCTGCTGGTCGTGATGGCAGGCGCATCCGCTTGGGTGAACGGCGTCAGCTGGGGCAAACCGGCGAATATCGTCGGCATCATCGCGGCGCTGTTCGTGCTGTATCACTGGTTCGGCGACGCGATCTCCGAGTCGGAAGGCGGCATGTATAACCAGCGTATCGATGCCTCGTATCGCTGGAGCATGGGTTGGTTCATCTTCTCCGAAGTGATGTTCTTTGGTGCGTTCTTCGGCACGCTGTTCTACGCGCGCGCCATCTCGATGCCGTGGCTCGCCGACATTGACCATAAGCTGCTGTGGCCTGATTTCAATGGCGTCTGGGGCAACCTTGGCCCGGCCGGCCTGATCGAGAAATTCGAGACCATGGGTCCGTTCCCGATCCCGACGATCAACACTGCGCTGCTGCTGACCTCGGGCGTGACGCTGACCCTCTCGCACCACGCATTGCGTGCGAACCAGCGTGGCAAGACGGCCTTCTGGCTATTCGCCACCATCGCACTCGGCGCCATCTTCATGGGCTTTCAGGCTTATGAATACATGCACGCGTACAGCGAATTGAACCTGAAGCTGACCTCGGGCATCTACGGTTCGACCTTCTTCATGCTGACCGGCTTCCACGGTTTCCACGTGACCATGGGCGCGATCATGCTGTCGGTTGTGCTGTACCGTCTGATGAAGGGTCACTTCACGCCGGATCATCATTTCGCGTTCGAAGGCGCCGCCTGGTACTGGCACTTCGTTGACGTCGTCTGGCTCGGCCTGTACGTGGTCGTGTACTGGCTGTAAGCGCTGATACCTAAAAAAATGCCGCACTTCGGTGCGGCATTTTTGTTTGGCGCACGGCCTGCACGTGTGTTGCAGGCCGTTGATAAAGCTTAGTAAATGATACCGGTCGGCTGGATCCATCCGAGTCGGTAAGCGATGAGCAGCAGCAGGAACAACAGCACCGACAGACCGACGCGCAGCGCCAGCGCGTTCACGGTGCGATTGGTGCGGCCCTTGTCGCGCATCATGAAGAACAGCGCGGAACCGAGGCTGGCGAGGATTAGTACGAAGGCAATCGCCACGAGTATTTTCATCAGGGCTTCCTGGTGGGGCGGGCACTGTTTTGGTGCCGTCCGGATTTGAAATAAGCAGCGATTGTAATGCGATTGGTATGGCGACTGACAGTGCGACTGGATGAGTGATGCGACTGACGTTCCGATTCCGATGGATCCCTTTCATCGCCGCTGTTGTCGTGGCGGCGGTCGGGATTTCGCTTGGCAACTGGCAGGAGCGCCGCGCCGCGCAAAAAACCGAGGTGCAGCGACAGCTTACCGGGCGCGCCGCGCTGCCGCCGCTGCAGGCGTCGACTATTGAGGCAGGCAGTCGTCCGGAGGAGTTCCGTCGCATCGTCGCCGACGGCGAATTCATCACGGATTGGCCTGTGTATCTCGAGAACCGGCCGCTCAATGGTCGTGCCGGCTTTTATCTGATAATGCCGTTCCGGCTGGTCGGCAGCCAGCAGGTGGTGCTGGTGCAGCGCGGCTGGTTTGCGCGTGACGCGCGCGACCGAACCCGTATTCCCGCCATTCCTGTGCCGGCCGGTCGACTGCAGATCAGCGGCCGCGTACGCGCTGACGCAGGGCAGGTCATGCAGCTGGGCCAAAGTGCTGCGCCGACGCCAGGCGCGATTCTGCAGAATCTCGACCTGCGTAATTTTGCGGTGGCGAGCAGGCTGCCCACACACGCTTTTATAATCGAGCAGTCCAGCGATCTCCACGACGGGCTGCAGCGCGACTGGCCGCAACCTGGCTTCGGTATCGACACCCACCACGGCTATGCTTTCCAGTGGTATGCGCTGGCTGCGGCTGCGTTGCTGTTCTTTCTCATCACCGGGTTCAAACGTGCAAGCAAGTGAAGTGAAACAAACCAAGTCCGCCAAACGCGGCAACTGGATGCTGTATCTGGTGATCGCGGTCTGCGTGGCACCGGTCATGCTCTCCTATCTCACCTATTACGTGATCAAGCCGGAGCGACGTAACAATTACGGCGAGCTGATCGATCCGCGCCAGTATCCGATTCCGGCGCTGGGCACCGTCGCGCTCGACGGCCAGCCCGTCGCGCTGGCAGACTATCGCGGGAAATGGCTGCTTGTGCAGGCCGATGCCGGCGCGTGCGAGAAGCGCTGCACCGACAAGCTGTACTACCAGCGGCAGCTGCGTCTGACCCAAGGCAAGGAACGCGATCGCATTGAGCGCGTCTGGCTCGTCACCGACGATGTGCCGCTGTCGACCGTGCTGATGAAGGAGTACGACGGCACACGCATCCTGCGCGTTGACGCGAAAAAGCTTGCCGCCTGGTTGCCGGTCAATGCCGGCACCACCGTGGAAGATCATCTGTACATCATCGACCCGCTCGGCAATCTGATGATGCGTTTTCCGAAGGACCCCGACTACAACAAGGTGAAGAAGGACCTCGGCAAGTTGCTGAGGGCCTCCGGCATAGGTTGACGCCATGCTGATCGTACTGGCCCTGAAGGCGCTGCTGCTGGCGACGATACCGCTGACCCTGGTCTACCTGTCGCGCGGTAGCGACCGCTACCGTAAACTCGCCTGGGCGATGGTGTTTTTTACCTTCGACCTGATTGTGTTCGGCGCCTTTACGCGGCTGACCGATTCCGGCCTCGGCTGCCCCGACTGGCCCGGCTGCTACGGCGAAGCCAATCCCTTCCTCGCGCATGAGGAAATCACGGCGGCCCAGGCGGCGATGCCGACCGGGCCGGTAACTGTGGTCAAGGCATGGATAGAGATGATCCATCGCTACCTTGCGATGGGTGTTGGTGTGCTGATCATCGCGTCGCTGGTGGTCGCCGTACGGCTATGGCGTCGCGAGCGGCTGCCGCGCTTCCATCCGGCGCTGCCGGCGCTGTTGCTGGTCTGGGTCTGCGTGCAGGGTGCATTCGGCGCATGGACAGTTACGCTGAAGTTGCAGCCTGTGATCGTCACCATGCATTTGCTGCTTGGCATCGGCTTGCTGGCGCTGCTGGCCTGGCACGCGGCGCGACAATCGCCATTGCAGATCCAGCGCGCCGCTGCCACGTTGCGACTGCCGGCCGCCATCGCGCTGATGCTGGCGTTCGTGCAGGTAGCTCTCGGCGGCTGGGTCAGCACCAACTATGCAGCGCTGGCCTGCGGCGGATTTCCGCTGTGCCAGGGTGCCTGGGTGCCGGAACTGGACCTTGCCCACGGCTTTTCGCTGTGGCGCGAGCTGGGCCGCACGCACGCCGGCGATTATCTGCCGTTCAGCGCGCTGGTCACTTTGCATTGGGTGCATCGCTGCTTTGCGCTGGTGGTGGTCGCCGCCGTGGTGTTGGTGGCGTGGCGCGCGTTGCAATGGCACGGCACACAGCGGCTCGGCCGCTGGCTGCTGCTGCTGATTTTGCTGCAGTTCTGCACGGGTATCGCGACCGTCATGCTGAACTGGCCCCTGACGCTTGCGGTGCTGCACAACGCCGGTGCCGCCCTCTCGATCCTCCTGCTGACCGTGTTAAACTGCCGCCTCGCCTCTGGCGCTGCAAACAAGGCGGCGCAGTCCCGCCAACATCCGATCCCTGCGTGAGATAGAACATCATGACAGCGCTCACTGCGCCGCCCAACCGCATCGCTCAATACTGGGCCCTGACCAAACCGCGCGTCACCCAGCTTGCCGTCTTCTGTGCCGTAATTGGTATGTTCCTCGCGACGCCGGGCCTGCCCGACTGGCGCTTGCTGATCGCCGCGACGGTCGGCATCTGGCTGCTCGCAGGCGCGGCGTTCGCGGTCAATTGTCTCGTTGAGCGCGAAATTGATTCGCGCATGGCGCGCACCGCGCGCCGGCCGCTGGCGCGCGGCGAAATTACCGTGCCGCAGACGCTGGTGTTTTCCGGCGCCATCGGCGGAGCCGGCATGTGGGTGCTGTACACCCTCGTCAATCCACTGACGATGTGGCTGACCTTCGCCACCTTTGTCGGCTATGCAGTGATTTACACCATCGTGCTCAAGCCGGCCACGCCGCAGAACATCGTCATCGGCGGTTTGTCAGGGGCGATGCCGCCGGCGCTCGGCTGGGCGGCCATTGCCAACGATGTGCCGATGCAGGCGTGGCTGCTGGTGCTGATCATCTTCATTTGGACGCCGCCACATTTCTGGGTGCTGGCAATGTACCGCCGCGATGACTATGCGCGTTCCGGCCTGCCGATGCTGCCTATCACGCACGGTAACGCCTTCACCGGTTTTCATGTCTGGCTCTACACGATCGCGTTGTTCGCAACCTCGCTGCTGCCGTTCGCGGTTCGGATGAGCGGCCCGCTCTATCTGGCCGCCGCGGTGGTGCTGGGGGTGATCTATCTGCGCTACTCGTGGATGGTCTGGCGGAATTACAATGATCTGATTGCGCGCAAGTCCTTCACTTATTCGATCATCTATCTGTCGCTACTGTTTGCGGCCTTGCTGGTCGACCATTACATTCCGTATTCCTGATGAACGTACGCAAGTTGTTCGCGGTGCTGAGCTGCGCGCTGGCGCTGACCCTGGCCGCCTGCGACCGTAAGCAGCCGATACCGAAGGTGTCGTTTGCCAGCACCGACATCACCGGTGTCGGTTACGGCCAGGCGCTCGAGCTGACCGACCACACCGGCCATCGCCGTACGCTGGCAGATTACAAGGGCAAGGTGGTCGTGGTGTTCTTCGGCTACACACATTGCCCCGATGTCTGTCCGACCACGCTGGCGGAAATGGCGCAGATCCGTAAACAACTGGGGCCGCAAGGCGACAAGCTGCAAGTGCTGTTCATTACGCTGGATCCCGAGCGCGATACGCAGGAAGCGCTGGCCGGTTTCGTTCCCGCTTTCGATCCCACGTTTGTTGCCTTGCGCGGCGATGCGCCACAGACCAAAAAAGTAGCGGCCGAGTTCAAGGTGTTCATGCAGAAAGTGCAGGCCACGGGCAGCGCGGCCTACACGATCGATCATACGGCGGCGACCTACGTATTCGATCCGCAAGGGCGGGTCAGGCTGTTCATCCGTCACGGACAAGATCCAACGGCGATGCTCAACGATATCCGCCAACTGATCGCAGGCGCCTGACGGCGTCGGGTGGCAGAGCCCGGCATCGGTAGCACGAAAAAAAAGAGCGTCCGGTCAGGACGCTCTTTTGCCATCGGCAACGAATCTGTGTCCGCGCCGACCGGTCGGATCAGGCGTATGCCGCCAGTGACGCTTTCATTTTCTTCATCGCGGCACCTTCGATCTGGCGAATGCGTTCAGCTGATACACCGAACTCGGCTGCCAGTTCATGCAGCGTCGCACCGGAACCGTCATCGTTCGCCAGCCAGCGCGACTCGACGATCCGGCGTGACCGCGCATCCAGTTGGGACAGCGCGGCTTGCAGGCCTTCGGACTGCAGCCGGTCATATTGACGGGCTTCCAGCACCTTCAGCGGTTCCGAATGATCGGCTGACAGATAGGCAATCGGCGCAAATTTCGCGTCATCATCGTCATCGTTCTGACCGTCGAGCGCGATATCGCGGCCGCACATCCGCATTTCCATCTCGATGACTTCTTCGCGCTTCACGTTCAGCGACTGAGCGAGTTCATCGACCTGCTCCGGCGTCATCGCATCGAGGCTGGTTTTATGGCTGCGCAGATTGAAGAACAGCTTGCGCTGCGCCTTCGTGGTGGCAAGCTTCACCATGCGCCAGTTGCGCAGGATGAATTCATGGATCTCCGCCTTGATCCAGTGGATCGCGTAGGAAACCAGACGCACACCCTGCTCCGGGTCGAAGCGCTTGACGGCCTTCATCAGGCCGATGTTACCTTCCTGGATCAGGTCGCTGTGCGGCAGACCGTAGCCGAGGTAGCCGCGCGCGATCGATACCACCAGTCGCAGGTGCGACATCACCAGCGCCTGCGCGGCGGCGAGATCGCCTTCGTCGCGCAGTTTGCGCGCAAGCGCGATCTCTTCTTCCTGCGACAGCAGCGCCAGACGGTTGACGGTGGAAATGTAGGCATCAAGGTTGCCGACATTCGCGGAAAAACCGGGAATGAGTGCCTGGCGACCGGCCGGCACAAGGGCAGACGATGCGGACATAGCAGTCATAGCTTCTCCTGGGTTGGACTGTGGCGGGCGCAGCCACTGACGGCAGGCCCTGACAACAGCAATATTAGCACTCTCAATGCGAGAGTGCTAATCGCTTACAAATGTAACACGTGCGGACAAAATGTTATAAAAAATGAAATTTTAGGAAGATGGTTGCTGACCGGCGATACGCAGGTTCGCTGGCCAGCAAGGGCAAAACTAAGCGCTTGTTAGCAATGCTCGCCGGACCGACAGCGCTGCGCCCAGTATCCCCAGCGCAGTGCTTGCCGCCAGCAGCGCGGCCACCGAGGCCGGATCCAGCGGCACCAGCAGGAAGCTCGACCCATAGAGCCGGGCCAGTTCCCCGACCGAGGTGTTCAGCAGCATCAGCCCGCCGGCGACCGCCAGCAGCGCAATGCCGCCGGCGCACAAGCCGAGCAGCCCACCCGTGTAATAGAACGGACGCGCGACGAACGCATCGGTGGCGCCGACCAGTCGCATCACGCCGATTTCCTCTTGCTGGGTGAGCACTTGCAGGCGGATCGTGTTGAACACCACCGCCAGCACCACGCCGCACAGGGTGACGGCCAGCAGCAACAGCGCGCTGCCCGCAATCTCGAGCAATGCCGCCAGACGTTTTACCCAGGCCGCGTCCAGCTGCACGGTGTCGACACCATCGAGTTTGCCGATCGCGCCGGCCAGCTGTTCGATGGTGGCCGGCGTCGCTTTCGCTTCACCGCCGCCGACCCGTACAACATAGGCATCCGGCAGCGGGTTGCCACCCAGTGCGTCGACCACGTCACCGAGTCCGGCGCGTATCTTCATTGAGGTCAGCGCCTTTTCGCGGTCGATGAATTCCAGCCGGACCGGAATACCGGCACGCCCGGCCGCGTCGCGAATTGCGCCGCCTATCGCCTGTGCGCGCTCGCGTTCGAGGCCAGTCGCCATGAACACGCTGATCTCCGGATCGACCGCGAGGTCGCGCGACACCGGACGCAGGTTTTCCAGCAGCGTCAGACCTGCCAGCGGCAAGATCAGCGCCAGCGCGATAACGAGGACATTGAAACCGAAACTGCCGGGCGTCTTGCGGATGCGCGCGAAGGCAGCCGCCAGCGCCAGGCCATGTGCCTTCAGCCAGTTCATGCGCCCACCTCGCTCTCGGCGTCATGCATGCCGGTCACGCGGCCATGGTCGAGCTGCACGACCCGGTCGGCGTTCTGCAGCAGCCGTTCGTCATGGGTGGAGATGATGCAGGTCGCGCCTGCGGAATTGAATGCGTGCAGCATGTCGATGACGAGCTTGCCGCTTGCGCGGTCGAGATTGGCGGTAGGTTCGTCGGCCAGGATGATGCGCGGCCGATGCACGATGGCGCGTGCGATCGATGCGCGTTGCTGCTCGCCGCCCGACAGCGCCTGTGGCGGTAGCGCGGACTTGTCGCCGAGACCGACGCGGTCGAGCGCGACGCGCGCGCGCTGTTCCGCCTCTTTCACCGACGACGCACCAACCAGCAGCGGCAGCATCACGTTCTGCAGCACGCTGCGGTCGTTCAGCAACTGGTGCTGCTGCAGGATCAGGCCGAGCTTGCGGCGCAGATAAGGCAGGGTCGCGCGGCTCAGCTTGCGCATGTCCTGCCCGCTGACCAGCAACACGCCGGCGCTCGGACGCTCGATGCCGGCGATCAGTTTCAGCAGCGTCGATTTGCCGGCGCCCGACGGGCCTGCCAGGTACACCAGCTCGCCTTCGGCGACTTCCATCGACACGTCCGACAGCGCCGTGACATTGCCGGAATATTTCTTTGCAACGTGAGAGAAAGAGATGATGGACATGGTTAGCGTGATCAGCCGAGCAGCGCGTCGACGAATTCGGTGGCGACGAAGGGCTGCAAGTCATCAATGCCCTCGCCGACGCCGATGAAATATACGGGAATCGCCCGATGCTTGACAATCGCGGCCAGCACGCCCCCCTTGGCGGTGCCATCGAGCTTGGTGACGATCAGGCCAGACAGCTGCAGCGCATCGTCGAAAGCCCTGACTTGCGTGAGGGCGTTCTGACCGGTATTGCCGTCGATGATCAGCAATATTTCGTGCGGCGCGCCCTCCATGCCCTTGCCGATCACGCGCCGGACTTTCTTCAGCTCATCCATCAAGTGCAGCTGCGTCGGCAGGCGGCCGGCGGTGTCCACCATCACCACGTCGACGCCGCGCGCGCGGCCGGCCTGCACTGCGTCGAACGCGACGGCGGCCGGGTCGCCGGATTCCTGCGCGATCACGGCCACGCCATTGCGCTCACCCCAGATCGTCAGCTGTTCACGCGCAGCGGCGCGGAAAGTGTCACCTGCCGCCAGCAGCACTTTCTGTCCGTGCGACTGCATGTGCCTGGCGAGCTTGCCGATGGTGGTGGTTTTGCCGGCGCCGTTCACGCCCGCAATCATCATCACCAGCGGCTGTTCGCGGCCGAGCACCAGCGGCTTTTCCAGCGGCTTGAGCAGTCCGACCATCAATTCGCGCAGCGCGGCCTTCACTTGTGCCGCCTCGGACAGCTTGCCGGCCTTTACCTGCTTCTTCAGTTCGTCGAGCAGATACTGGGTCGCCTCGACGCCGGCATCGGCCATCAGCAGCGCCGACTCAAGCTCGTCGTACAGGTCGTCGTCGATCTTCGTGCCGGTGAACAGGGTCGCGATACTCGATGAGGTGCGCGACAGTCCCGCTTTCAGCCGATTGAGCCAGGATGTTTTTGCCTCAGGCGCGGGAGCTGGTGCCCGTTCGATGGTGGCCTCTGCCGGTACCGTCACCGCCGGCGTCACCGCTGCGGGATGCCGCGCTTCAGCGACAGGCTCGGGATGCGGCGGAGTCACCGGCGCCGGCTGTGCCGGCACGGATGCGACGGCGGGCGCGGGAGGAGCGGGCTGTTTTTTCTTGAAAAAGCTAAACATCCGGGATGGAGGTATTCGGTATTCAGGGGGTGCGCTGCGGCGGATGGCAGCAACAGATAAAATCGGGCGGCACTTTTCAGTTGTCCAACCCAAGACTGCCCATTTTAACAGAGCCGAGAACATGATCTTTCGACTTAGTGCCTCTAGCAAAACGCTGCTGGCGTCGTTGTGCCGTCTTGTCGTACAGGTCGTATTGTCTGCGGCGCGCCTTTTGAAAGAGCGTCTCAGATGGCTGATGCTGGCCAGCGTTTTCGGCTTTTTGCCCGGCGTGGCTTCGGCCGGCGCGCTCGCGCAGGAATTCCGGCTGGCGAACGGAATGAAAGTGATCGTGCAGGAGGACCGACGCGCGCCGACGGTGGTCAGCATGGTCTGGTACCGCGCCGGCAGCGTCGATGAGCAGAACGGCACCACTGGCGTCGCCCACGTGCTCGAGCACATGATGTTCAAGGGTACGAAAAAGCTGAAGCCCGGCGACTTCAGCGCGCGCGTGGCCGAATTGGGCGGGCGCGAAAATGCGTTCACTAGCCGCGACTACACTGCGTACCACCAGCAGGTCGAGAAGTCCCGACTGGAAAAACTGTTCGCGCTCGAGGCTGATCGCATGCAGAACCTGATCATGAGCCCGGACGAGTTCGCAAAAGAGATCAAAGTCGTGATGGAAGAGCGCCGTCTGCGTACCGAAGATGAACCGATGTCGCTGCTGATGGAAGCGCTGCATGCGACCGCGTATATGGCGAGTCCCTACCGCAACCCGGTGGTCGGCTGGATGGACGACCTGCAGAACATGACCGCCGCCGACGCGCTCGCCTGGTACGAGCGCTGGTATGCGCCGAACAATGCGACGCTGGTGGTCGCCGGCGATGTCGACGCGCAGGCTGTGTTGCATCTGGCTGAACAGTATTTCGGCGCGATACCGCCGAAGACGCTGCCGAAGGTCAAGCCGCAGGAAGAACCGCAGCAGCGCGGTATCCGCCGCGTGACTGTCAAGGCGCCGGCCGAGAATCCCTATTTGGTCATGGCCTACAAAGTGCCGAAGCTGCTTGATGTTGAAAAAGATGACGAATCGTATGCCCTCGAGGTCTTGGCGGCGGTGCTGGATGGCTATGACAATGCGCGCCTGCCAGCGCGGCTGGTGCGCACGGATCGCATCGCCAACTCAGTCGATGCCGGTTATGACGGCACCGCGCGCGGGCCAGTGATGTTCATGCTGTCGGGCGAACCGACGCGCGATACGCCGCTGGAAAAGCTTGAGGCCGCATTGCGCGCCGAGATCGAGCGGATTGCGAAGGACGGTGTGTCGGCCGACGAACTCAAGCGTGTCAAGACGCAGCTGATCGCCGGTCAGGTCTACAAGCGTGACTCGGTGTTCGGGCAGGCGATGGAGATCGGCACGATGGAAATGTCGGGCCTGTCGCATCGCGCTATCGACCGCATCATCGAGCGTCTCGCGGCTGTTACGCCGGCGCAGGTGCAGGCGGCCGCGCAAAAATATTTTTCCGACGACCAGCTGACGGTCGCGACGCTGAGTCCGCTGCCGGTGACGGCACAGGCGGAGGGCAAGCCGGCCGTGCCCGGCCTGCGTCATTGAATTCATGACGGAGCAACACTGATGCTGAAGAAACTGATTGTCATTGCGCTGTTCACTGCCAGCGGCATGGCGCAGGCGGCGCTGAATATCCAGCACTGGACGCTGGACAATGGTGCGCGCGTGTATTTTGTGGAGAACCACACCATCCCGATGCTCGACGTGAATGTCGAGTTCGATGCCGGCAGCCGGCGCGATCCGGCCGGCAAATCGGGCTTGTCTTCACTCACCAACGGCTTGCTCGCACGCGGACTGAAAGAGGCTGTACTGTCCGACGGCAGGATCGAGCCGGCGCTGTCCGAAGCCCAAATTTCCAATGCACTGGCCGACATCGCGGCCCAACGCGGCGGTGGCGCCGGCGCCGATCGTTCGGGCATGTCAGTGCGTACGCTGTCGGCCGCCGCGACACGCGATGAGGCGGTGCGGCTGCTGGCCCGCCTGTTGGCGCATCCGGATTTTCCGGAAGACTTGTTCCGGCGCGACCAGGCCCGCACCGTCGCTGCGATCCGCGATGGACTGACCCGCCCGGAGTCGATTGCCAACAAGGCGTTCTGGCGCCTCGCCTACGGCAACCATCCGTATGCTGCCGAAGCGACTGTCGAGTCGGTCGAGGCAATCACGCGCGACGAACTCGTGCAGTTCCATCGTGCGCACTATGTTGCCAACCACGCGGTGATTGCGATGATTGGTGACGTGACGCGTGCCGAAGCTGATGCGATCGCAAAAGAGCTGACGCGCCGCCTGGCGCAAGGCCAGCCACTGCCGGTGCTGCCGGCAGTCTCGCTGCCGACCGCTGTCGAAGAGCGCATGCCGCACCCGGCGTCGCAGTCGCACATCCTGGTCGGCATGCCGGCGCTGGCGCGCAATGATCCCGACGTCTTTGCTCTGACCGTTGGTAATTACGTACTCGGCGGCGGCGGTTTCGTGTCGCGCCTGACGCACGAAGTGCGCGAGAAACGCGGACTGGCCTACAGTGCCTACAGCTACTTCAATCCGATGGCGCAGCCCGGGCCCTACCTGGCCGGGCTGCAGACACGCAAGGATCAGTCCGATGAGGCGCTGAAGGTCGTGCGCGACACCATTGAAGCTTTCCTGCGCGACGGCCCGACCGAGGCCGAACTGAAGGCGGCGAAGGACAACCTGATCGGCGGCTTCGCGCTGCGCATCGACAATAATCGCAAGATCCTCGACAACATCGCGTCGATCGGTTTCTACCGGATGCCGCTCGATTACCTGGATACCTGGACTACCCATGTCGGGAAAGTCACCGCTGCCGACGTCCGTGCCGCATTTGCGCGCAAGCTGGCGATGGACAAGATGGTGACGGTGGTGGTCGGCAGCGAGCCGGTCAAGCCCTGAAAGATCTGACATTGAAGAAACAGAACGCCGTACCGCCACGGCAGGTCCGTATCATTGGCGGTGACTGGAAGCGTACGCCGCTGCCGGTGGCCACTGTCGACGGCCTGCGCCCGACCCCGGACCGCGTACGCGAGACCGTGTTCAACTGGCTTGAGCATCTGCAACTGCGGCGCTGGGACAATCGTCGCTGCCTCGACCTGTTCGCCGGCACCGGCGCGCTCGGCTTCGAGGCGGCCAGCCGCGGCGCCGCCGAGGTGCTGATGGTCGAGTCGCACCCGGCCGCGCTGCGCCATCTGCACGCGACCTGCGACAAGCTCGGCGCGACTCAGGTGACGATACGGCGTGGCGATGCGCTGGCGCAGATCAGCGCGTTTTATGGTCCGTACGACCTCGTGTTCCTCGACCCGCCGTACGGGCTGAACCTGCTGCCGCGCCTGCTGCCCGCGTGCCGGCGCTTGCTGGCGCCGGCGGGGCTGGTCTATGCTGAGTCGGATCAGCCATTCACCGATGGCGACGCAGCCTGGCTGTCGGGATGGAACGTGGTGCGTGCCGACAAGGCCGGACAGGTACATTACGCGCTGCTTTCGCTCGCTGACAGTCCGGCGAATTAGGGCATAATGCGCGTCGTTCGCGCGGGAAATCAATCACCGCGCACGCAACCCGGAAGGACAATAGCCCATGGTCACAGCCGTATATCCCGGAACCTTTGATCCGCTCACTCGCGGGCATGAAGATCTGGTGCGGCGCGCATCGGGTTTGTTCGACAAGCTCATCGTCGGCGTTGCAGACAGCAAGGCCAAGCGCCCCTTCTTCGCGCTGCAAGAGCGGCTCGACATTGCGCACGAAGTGCTCGGGCATTACCCGAATGTGGTGGTCGAGAGCTTTTCCGGCCTGCTGAAGGATTTCGTGCGTGCGCATGAAGCGCGCGTAATCGTTCGCGGCCTGCGCGCCGTGTCCGACTTCGAGTATGAATTCCAGATGGCCGGCATGAACCGCTATCTGTTGCCCGACGTCGAAACCCTGTTCCTGACGCCGTCCGACCAGTACCAGTTCATCTCCGGCACCATCGTGCGCGAGATCGCCCTGCTGGGTGGCGACGTGTCGAAATTCGTCTTCCCGTCGGTCGAGCAGTGGCTGCACAAGAAAATCGCCGGCGCCAACTGATCGGCCGCGTTGCACGGGCTGGCGGGTTGTCTCGTGTGCATTGCGGAGTGAGCCTGTGGCCCTGATGATCACCGACGAGTGCATCAATTGCGACGTCTGCGAGCCGGAATGCCCGAATGACGCGATCTCGCTGGGCGAACTGATCTATGAGATCGATCCGTTGAAGTGCACCGAATGCGTTGGCCATTTCGATGAGCCGCAATGCCAGCAGGTCTGCCCGGTGGCGTGCATACCGTTCAATCCCGAATGGCGCGAAACGCGCGAGCAGCTCGAGGCCAAATACCGGCTACTGCAGGCCGGGTCTTCCGCCTGATCCTTCGCAGCGTTTTCACCCAGTGTAGATCTGAACACAACGTGCGTCAGCGCGCCGCTTTGCGATAGAACGGCGCGCGCAACAAGCCGCTGCGAAAATCTGTAGACGCGCTCTGGTAATACGCGATCGCCTCGTTCAACAGCGTCGGGTCGATGGCTGCCGGCGTCGCTTCCAGCGTGGCCGGATCAATGTCGAACGCCTGCACATGGCGCTTCGGCAGCAGCACCGTCAGCTTGTTGTTCCTGAGGTAGCCCAGCTCCTGATAGTTGCTGATGAAGGCGCGTTCCGGCGCTGCTTCGTCTTCGAAGAACGAGTGCCCGAAGAACAGGTCGCCGCCGCGCTGTCCCAGCGCCCGCACCAGGCTGGGCACGATGTCGATCTGGCTGATCATGGGCTGATAGACGCCGCTCTTCAGATTGCCGGGCGAGTACATGACCAGCGGTATCCGGTAATGGCGGACCGGCAGCCGGGATTTGCCGGCGACCGACGCGCAATGATCGGCGACGAACACGAACAGCGTGTCCTTGAACCACGGCCGGGTCTGCGCATCGCGGATGAATTTGCCGATCGCATAGTCGCTGTACTTGACCGCGCCCTTGCGTCCGCCTGGCGACGGTATGTCGATGCGGCCATCCGGGTACGTATACGGCCGATGGTTACTGGTCGTCATGACGTGCGCAAAGAACGGCCTGCTGGAGCCTGCCTGCCTGTCGAGCTGCTCAACGACGTTATCGAACAGCGCCTCGTCCGCCACGCCCCAGACGTTCTCGAACATGATGCGTTCCGGCGGAATGTCGGTGCGGTCGACGACCCGATAGTCGTTCGCGCTGAAATACGCATTCATGTTGTCGAAGTAACCGTAGCCGCCATAGAAAAAGAAGGTGTCGTAGCCCTGATGCTCGAGTACCTCGCCCAGCGTCGTCAAATGGTCATTGCCGGGACGGCGCACGATGGCCTGGCCCGGCACGGGCGGCGTGCCCAGAGACAATGCTTCAAGCCCGCGCACGGTGCGCGTGCCAGTGGCATACACCTGCTCGAAGCGCAGTCCGTCACGCGCCAGCGCATCCAGGTTGGGCGTCAGGTTGGCGGTCGAACCATAACTGCCGACAAAGGACGCCGACAGGCTTTCCACTGACACCAGCACCAGGTTCTTCGGCGTGCGCGCGAAGTAGCGCGGCGGTGCGGCGCTATCGCTGCCTGGGCCAAGTCGCTGCATCTCCAGTGACGGCTGGCGTTTGATGCCAAGGCCGGTGAGGGTCGTCCTGACCGTGTCGGGCGGCAGCGTCTTGTAGAACTTCATGTAGTCCAGCTCATTGCGGCGTGCCGCCGCCGCCAGCGTGAACAGGCCATTGCCCGACAGTTCGTCGGCGTAGGCATTGTTGCGTCCCTCCATTTGCTCGACGCTCGCGACTGAAAGCAGGGTCGCTGGCAGTGCCAGCGCGGCCACCAGCAGCGCCGAGCGTTGACGCAAGCTGAGCCTGGCCGCTGGTGCGCGCGTCATCCATTGCATCATCGTCCAGCTGGTCAGCACGGCCGCGACACCAATGACGGTCAGGATCGCACCCACCGGATAGGATTCGCGGATGTTGCCGATCACTTCGCTGGTGTAGATCAGGTAATCGAGCGCGATGAAGTTCAGCCGGTTCGAAAACTCTATCCAGAAGGTGAACTCCGACACCGCGCCGAACAGCAGCAGTGCGACCGATGCACACAGCCAGGCAGCCCTGAGCCAGCGGTGCAGCCTGGCCGCGCGCCAGCGATTCGGCAGCATCGCTTCATAAATCAGTACGGGCGCCAGCAGCGCCGAAGCGACGACGAGGTCGAACCAGCCACCCTTCGCGAGCACGAGCGGCCAGTCCGGCAGCGGCACCTGCACCGTGCCCGTATAGGCAAGCAGTGCCACGCGCAGTGTGCCATTCAGCGCCAGCAGGAAAAGCAGCAAAGTGAACGGCAATGAATGCAGCAGGTGCGTGATGCGTAGGCGTTGCGAAAAGATCATCGGGGCAATTTCTGCATCCTTGAGATGCCGCGCATGATGCCATGGCTTGTCTGCAGACGGTTGTTGGTTTCTATGGCGTTCTCATTTTTGCAATTTGCGGGCCGCCTGTTCGGGGTGAACTGTGCAAGCCGGTGCATGTGAAGAGCGCAATTTTCAGAAAAATACCCTTCTTCTATGTATAGCGATATAGGCGGAAGTGACATAATTGCACGGTAGGTTCCGAGGAGCCCGCCCGTCCCTGCACGGCATTGATGGGGCTGGCTTCTGTCGGCAGTGGCCGGTCGGCCATGTCTCGCTGTCGCACTTTGGCGAGTTTGCCGGTACTACTGCTGCACCTATTTTTATCGGCAGGCATGCATCCAATGAAGCGAAGAAGCAGTTTTTCCACCCTCGATTCCCTGGCATTCGAGAGCCTCTCGGCAAACCTGGTGCTCAATGACAGCCTCGACCTGACGGCACCGACCGTCACGCAGTTCAGTCCGGCCGACGGCGCGTCGGCGGTGCCGACTTACGCGAACATTGCGCTGACCTTCAGCGAGGCGATTGAGCGCGGTACAGGAACGATCCGTATCGTCGCCAGTTCGCCCACGGGCAGCGTGCGCGAATCATTCGACGTGGCCACGAGCAGCCGGCTGACATTGAGCGGCGACACGCTGTTGATCGACCCGACGCTCAACCTGGCTGGCAACACGCGCTACTACGTGACGTTCAGCCCGGATTCGGTCAAAGACCCGTCGGGCAACGGCTACGCGGGCACGACGAGCTACGACTTCCTGACGGCGGCATCCGACACCTCGGCACCGAAGGTGCTGTCGTATTCGCCGGCGGATGGATCAACCGGCGTGGACACCGCCGCGAACATTGCACTGACCTTCAACGAGCTGATCCAGCGGGGTGCCGGCACGATCTACCTGCGATCGGGGTCGTCGAGCGGAACGATAGTGGAGAGCTTCAATGCGGCCAGCAGCGACCGGCTGTCGATCGCGGGCACGACGCTGACAGTCGATCCAACCGCTAACCTGTCGGGGAGCACCCGGTATTACCTGACCTTCGGCTCGGGGACGGTGAAGGACCTCGCAGGCAACAATTACAGTGGCACGACCGGCTACGATTTTCAGACCGGCGTGGCTGACCTGACGGCACCCACCATCACGCAGTTCAGTCCGGCCGACGGCACGACCGGCGTGGCGACGTACGCGAACATTGCGCTCACCTTCAGCGAAGCGATTCGCAAGGGTACCGGGACGATCGAGCTGCGTACGGCATTGAACGAGCTGCTTGAAAGCTTCGACGTGGTCGCCAGCGATCGGGTGAGCTTGTCGGGGAACGTGCTGAAGATCGATCCGACGACCTACCTGTCTGGCGAGACCGCCTATGTGCTGACCCTGGCTGCCGGTGTGGTCGAGGATCTGTCCGGTAACGCCTCTGCGGGCAGCAGCAGTTATGGTTTTACGACCGGTGTGGCCGACACGAATGCGCCGGCGGTGGCCAGTTTTGCACCGGCCGATGGCGCGAGCGAGGTGCTGCCGGCGGCCAGCATCAAGGTGGTGTTCGACGAGGCGATCCAGCGTGGCACAGGGACGATCGCCATCCGTGCAGGCGCGGACGACGGTACGCTGCTGGAGAGCTTCAATGCCGCCAGCAGCGATCGCCTGTCGATCGCGGGAGCGACGCTGACAATCGATCCGACGGCGATGCTGGCCGGGCAGACGCAGTATTTCGTGAGCTTCGCGGCAGGCAGCATCGAGGATCTGTCGGGCAACGACTATGCGGGCAGCACGGCCTATGATTTCACGACCGGCATACCCGACCTGACGGCACCGACCGTCACGCAGTTCAGTCCGGCCGACGGCGCGTCGGCGGTGCCGACTTACGCGAACATTGCGCTGACCTTCAGCGAGGCGATTGAGCGCGGTACAGGAACGATCCGTATCGTCGCCAGTTCGCCCACGGGCAGCGTGCGCGAATCATTCGACGTGGCCACGAGCAGCCGGCTGACATTGAGCGGCGACACGCTGTTGATCGACCCGACGCTCAACCTGGCTGGCAACACGCGCTACTACGTGACGTTCAGCCCGGATTCGGTCAAAGACCCGTCGGGCAACGGCTACGCGGGCACGACGAGCTACGACTTCCTGACGGCGGCATCCGACACCTCGGCACCGAAGGTGCTGTCGTATTCGCCGGCGGATGGATCAACCGGCGTGGACACCGCCGCGAACATTGCACTGACCTTCAACGAGCTGATCCAGCGGGGTGCCGGCACGATCTACCTGCGATCGGGGTCGTCGAGCGGAACGATAGTGGAGAGCTTCAATGCGGCCAGCAGCGACCGGCTGTCGATCGCGGGCACGACGCTGACAGTCGATCCAACCGCTAACCTGTCGGGGAGCACCCGGTATTACCTGACCTTCGGCTCGGGGACGGTGAAGGACCTCGCAGGCAACAATTACAGTGGCACGACCGGCTACGATTTTCAGACCGGCGTGGCTGACCTGACGGCACCCACCATCACGCAGTTCAGTCCGGCCGACGGCACGACCGGCGTGGCAACGAATGCGAACGTGACGCTGACCTTCAGCGAGGCGATCCAGCGGGGCGCCGGCACGATTTACCTGCGCTCGGGTTCAGCGACCGGGGCGGTGGTGGAGAGCTTCGATGCGGCCGGCAGTGAGCGGCTGTCGGTTTCGGGGTCGACGCTGACGATCGATCCGACCGTCAACCTGTCGCACAGTACTCAGTATTTCGTGACCTTCGGTTCGGGGACGGTGAAGGATCTGGCGGGCAATAGTTATGCGGGCACGAGCAGCTATGATTTTCAGACCGCGACAGACCCTTCTTCTTTTAATATCTATATCAATTTTTCGGGTGATTCCCAATACCGGTCTTATTTTGATCAGGCCGCTGCGCTGTTTGAAACGATGCTGACCCAGGATCTGCCCGACATCTATCTGAACGGGGAATGGATCGATGACCTGAAGATCGACGCCAGCACGCCTTACATCGATGGTGTCGATGGCATTCTCGGTCAGGCCGGATTCACCTATTACCGTACGAGTTCCCTGCTGCCGGTTGCCGGCATCATGAAATTCGATTCGGCGGATGTGGCGTCCATGGTCGCCGACGGCATTTTTGCGGATGTGGTCGCGCACGAAATGGCGCATGTGCTGGGATTTGGCACCCTCTGGGATGACATCGGCCTGAATTCGACGTTTGGCCGATATTCAGGAGCCCAGGCCCTGAATGAATACCGACTGCTTTCCGGCCAGCCCTCCGCCAGCTATGTGCCGCTGGAGACGGGCGGTGGATCGGGTACCGCCAATTCCCATTGGTCGGAGACAGTCTTTGGCAGAGAGCTGATGACGGGATATGCATCCGCGTCCGGAAATATGCCGCTCAGCCGCATGACAGTCGCCGCGTTTTCCGATCTTGGCTATCAGGTCAATTATGGTGTTGCCGAGACATACAGCCTGCCGGCGCAACTCGTATCGCTGAGCACAACGCCAAGCAATACGTCGCCTGAAAGCGGCATTGCATCAATCTCGGCCAATGAGCGCTACATGGTTGTCGGTGGCACCGCCAAAGATGATCAGCTGTCCGGCAGCGAGCGCAACGATTATATGGTCGGCTTGAGCGGTCGCGATGTCATTACGACCGGCGGTGGCAACGACCGAATTCTGCTGTCGCAGATGTCATTGTCCGGCGGCGTTGATGTCATTACAGATTTCGCACCGGGTGCCGACCAGCTGGTGCTCGATGCCGCCGTGTTTGGCGCACTAGCAGATTTTGCCGGTGCATCCAGCATCGGCAGCGGGAATTTCACGCTGGATGGCCTGGCGCACGACGCCAATGATTTCCTGCTCTATGACCAGGCAATCCACACCCTGTATTACGATGCGGATGGCATGGGTATGGTGGTGGCCAGGCCGATCGCCGTACTCAGTCTCGAGGGCTCGCAGGTACTCTCTTATCTGGATTTTTTCGTTGCCTGATCTTGCCGCAATATTTGAAAAAAGAGAAAACCGAAAAGGTTTCGGGCTTTTGTGTACAGTCACGTGAACACTTTTCGAAGGTCTTGGTCTTGGTTTTGAGCGCCGGAATTCATAAGATCAGACGTTGAACTGAAAATTCAGTACATTCCCATCCTTCGCGTGCCTCTGGCCTGATTCCTTCGGGTGCGCTAGCTTGTGCACTTACGTACTCGTAAAAGAAATTGCATGCCTTGCAGAGATTTTGCGAATCTATCGGGCATTTATCCATTGCGCAAAGCCAACCGCAGACGAGCATTCGCAACAAAAAAATGAACGACAAATTTTCAACTCTGACTTTAATCAACGATCCCGAGTTTTATCCCGGGTACATGTTTGGATTCGATCAGCCATGCATCGTTTTTAAATTAAAGTTCAATGTCGCCATTGAACAGTTCTGGTTGGATTGTCGCGAAAATATCATCCAAGTTGATCAGGCGGTTCGCTCGCTCATTCGTCCGTCACAGCACACATCCTCCTATGGCAGCGAGGAAAAGCGTATTGATTACCTTGCATTCTGGATTCGCTCTTTAATTGAGCACTATGGCTATCCTATTTTTAATGAACCAAAAATTAGGCCGATTAAAATTGCGAATCAAATAATCTGGGCGATGATCTTTCCTTGCCTGGATCGCACGCCAATGCTTGCAGCCTTCCAGATCGGACTGAAAGCAATGTTGCTGGCGCATGGAATAAATAAATTGCCAGATTCGGCAAAAGCCGAACTTGCCGATTTGATGAAGGCAAAAGATTCCGAACTCAGGAGCTATGCGCTGACAGGCTTCAACATGCTGCATTTTTTGAGCGAGGCAAATAATCTCGGCATCCCATGGTTCCGATATTCATCAGATATTTTTCAATTGGGCTACGGTGCGAATTCGAGGCTTCTTCGCAGTTCGATTACGGACCGCACCTCCAATATTTCGGTGGGAATTGCAAGAGATAAACAGAAGACCAATAATCTTTTGCGTGCCGCAGGCTTACCAGTTCCGGCCCAGGCAGTGGTTGCCTCTGCCGAGAGGGCGGTTCAGGTCGGGCGCACCATTGGCTATCCTGTGGTTGTGAAACCCGCAGACCTTGATGGCGGGGTTGGGGTTGGCGCCTTGTTGCAGGATGATGAGTCTGTCCGTGCTGCTTTCAGCCATGCCTCTGGCTTTTCCAAACACATCGTCATCGAAAAATACATCGAGGGTAATGACTACAGGATTCTGGTTGTCAATGACCAAGTACTCGGAGTGCTCGAGCGCGCTCATGGCGGCGTAACTGGTGACGGCAAACAATCTGTGCGGAATTTGATTGATATACAAAATCAAGAGCGAGCCAACGCGAAAGACGATCGTCGCTTTCTTCATCCGATCAAGCCTGACCATGAAGCGGAGCGAATGCTATTGCACGCCGGATTTGCCTGGGACGATGTGCCGCCCAAAGGAAAATTTGTGCGCCTGCGTGCGGCTGCGAATGTAGCCAGTGGTGGTATTCCGACTGAAATTTTAGTGACAGAAATGCATACAGATAATTTGATGCTTGCACGAAGAGTGGCGAGGACATTGAGATTGGATGTGGCTGGGATCGATCTCTTGATGGTGGACATTCGAAAGTCATGGCTGGAATGCGGAGCCGGCATTTGCGAGGTCAATGCGCAGCCACAGATGTTTACCACGCTCCATGCCCCGATGCTACGCGCACTCTTGCCCGACAGGTCGGGGCGCATTCCAATTGTCGTGGTTTTGACGGCCGCAGTCGATTGCGAGTTCAGTGAAAGTTTGTATCGCGGTGTGCTCAGCCTTTATCCGAATGCCGGATGGGTATCAAACAAGATGGTCAAGCTCGCGGGGCGACAAGCTGCTGCTGCAGGAGCGTCGCTATTCGATTCATCGCGTTCCTTGTTGCTCGATACTGCACTCGAGGCGCTAGTGATTTCTGTATCTGATGGCGATATCCTCTCATCCGGCTGGCCAATTGATCGCTGTGATGC
>JAOASL010000001.1 GCA_030158675.1 Burkholderiaceae bacterium
GAGGCCAAGCTGTTCACCGCCGCGGACCTGATGAGTTCGCCCGTCACTACCGTGCAGGAAAACGTCAGCCTTGCCGAAGCGTTGGCGATCATGCGGGGGAAAAGAGTCAGGCGGCTGCCGGTGGTGAATCAGGCCGGCAGCCTGTTTGGCATCATCACCACCGACGATGTACTCAATCTGATCACGGCCGAACTGTCAATGGTTGCGGGGCTGATTGTGGAGCAGCCTGAAAGAGAAAGGCGGTTGAGAAAGTGAGGGGCGCGCAGATTTGGCCTGGCAGAGAAACACCTGCGCAGCGACGATGTGGTGCGTGCGGCATAGGTCAGCTGGGTTTCGCAAATAGAAGCTTGGCGGTGCTTCAATAACCGTCATTATTTTACATAATATAAATTATGCGTTTTTTGAGTAATGGCAAATGTGGTCTAAATCATGGGCTTTATGTCGGTTGTGAAACAGAAAATTTGCCGATCATCAAACCACCATCTTCCCAATCCTGAAACACTGCATGAGCTCTCGGAAGCTTGAATTTCGGCACATTTTTCCTGTAATGCATTCGGAGAATTAAGATGAAATATTTAAGGCAACTTATTGTTTGTACGTTGATTTTTTCTTTCAATCTCGTATCAATGCTTGCCCCGGCGCAGGCTGCGCTGATCGGTGCAAACGCTGTCCTTGCCGCTCAGTCCCGACAATCAGCCGAACAGAATATCCGTGCAGCGCTGGCACGCGAGGACGTAGGCAGCACCTTGCAACGGCTCGGTGTGCGTGCCGAGGATGTCCGGGAGCGGCTCGCGGCCCTGAGCGACGATGACGTGGCTGCGTTGTCCGAGCGTGTCGATCGGCTGCCGGCCGGCGGCGACTTCTTTGGCACAGTGGGTGTCATTTTTGTGATCTTGCTGATTACCGACATCCTCGGCTTTACCAAGATCTTCCCTTTTACCCGCTCACAGCGCTGATATGTCCTTGGGGTGCGGCGACCTGCTGTTGCGCCTGGCGGCTTTGGCACTGTCCCTGCTGCTGGTGTCGGGATGTGCAACGCAAACTCGCAATCTCAGTACTACCGCTCCCGAATTGCCGGTTCGTGCAGAGCTGCCCGACACGCCGTTTTTCCCCCAGGATCGGCACCAGTGTGGGCCGGCGTCACTAGCTATCGCGTTGGCGGCTGCGGGCTATCCGGCTGATCCGGCCGATCTCGAATCCAGAGTTTATCTGGCAGCGCGTGAAGGTTCGCTTCAGATGGAAATGCAGGCAGCCGCCCGGCGACATGGCGCATTGGCGGTACAGTCGCCGCCAACACTTGCCGGGTTGTTTGCCGAGATCGTGGCTGGTACGCCGGTCATCATCTTGCAGAATTTGGGGCTCGAATTTGCGCCTCGCTGGCACTACGCAGTGGTAATCGGCTATGACCGGGCGACCAATGAAGTCATGCTCCGGTCCGGCACAAACCGGCATGAAGTGATGGCCATGAGTACCTTCGAGCATACTTGGGCACGTTCCGGCTATTGGGGGATGGTCGTGTTCCGGCCCGGCAAGCTACCGCAGGCGGTTGATCGAGCGGCGCTTGAAAAAATACTCACTCAGCTGGAAAAATATGCCGATCCGGCGGCACTGCTGAGCTGGTATGAACAAGCAGTCTCACGCTGGCAGGACAACCTGGTTTTCCTGATAGGGCTTGGCAATGCGGCGCATGCGATGGGTCAGATCGAGCGCGCCGAGCAAGCATTTCGCGCAGCCTCTGACAGGCATCCGCAAAGCGTGATTGCACTCAATAATCTGGCCACCGTGCTGCATCAGCGTGGGAAGCTTGCCGAAGCGTTGGCCGTAACGGAACATGCGGTAGCGCTGGGCGGCGAATGGCAATCTGAGGCGCAGGCAACGCGCGCTGCGATCCAAGGCGCAATCCATACTACTTCCTCCCCCGTGGCGACCGGTGCCGACGCTACGCCGGTTCATTAGTGGGGAACCAAAGGTTGGCGGCTAGGCGCACTGTCGCAGGCAGACCGAGCTGTACGACAAGACATTGCAATGGCGTCAGCGGCGTTTGTTAAAGGGACTAACCGCCGCCGATTCCTTCAATGATCTTACCGGTTCCGCCGCAATCCGGACACGCGCGCAAATCTTCGATCTTGCCAGTGCCACGACAACGCGGACATACATCTTCGCCGGTACCGGGTGTTCCTTCAGGCGCATCATCGCCAGGATTGATTGGTGGTGTCTGCTGCATTTGCCGGCCTCACTTTGAATACTCATAAGCTCAGCCAAGCAAATCCCGCGCTCACCGTCCGACCCAGCCGCCGCAGACAGGAAACACCTGTCCTACAAAGCAATCCGCGTGGGTACTGGCCAGGTAAGCGGCAAACATCGCATCCTCGCGCGCGCTCACCAAGCGTCCCAACGGCACTTCGCGCCTTAGCCGATCCTGGAATACCGGGTTGGCCTGCACCTCTGCTGGAAAATACGTGGGGTTGTCGACGAAATTCTGCGCGATCGCATTGACCTGTATGCCCTTCCCTGCCATCTCCACACCAACCGACTGCACATACGCCAACTGTGCGCCACGCGCGGCACTGTAGGTCGATGCGCGTCGTATTCCGCGCAATGCCGATGCGCTGCCGATCACAATCAGCTTGCCAGAGCCACGCGCGATCATCTGCGGCAGCAATGCCCGGGCCAGACGCGGAAGCGGATCAACCATGTGAGCGAATGCATGCCGCCATTCATCGTCACTGGCCTCATGTGCGGCCGTAGTGGGTGCCGGAATGCCCAGATTGGCCAGCAGCACATCGACTTGACCGACCTGCGCGACCATGCGCGCCGGATACTCCGGGTCCGCGATCGACCCCGTATCGGCGATGACTTCCGCGCCCATTTCGCGAAACACGTCGGCCAGTACCGGTCCCATAAAATCTTCCGCCTGCGTTAGCAGCACGCGCCGCCCGTCCAGATTCAGCCCCTGCATACTCGTCTCCTTTTTGTTTACTGGCGCCGATCATAGCGAATGTTGCGCCTTCTCATTCCGTACTTTGGCTCGATGCCTAGCATCGGCGGACGATGAAGATACTGGTCGCGCATAACGCCTACCACTACCGCGGTGGCGAGGACACGCTGGTCGATGCCGAGCTTACGATGCTGGCCGGGCAGGGTCATCAGGTTTACCTTTACCGGCGCGACAATGCCGAGCTTGCCCATATTCACCCGGCGCGGGCCGCGATCGACACAATCTGGTCCTTGCGTACCGTCGACGAGCTGCGTACCGTCGCACGGCGCTTCATGCCCGATATCATCCACGCACACAACACGTTTCCTCTGATCTCGCCATCGTTGTACGGTATTGCCCGGAGTTTGCATATTCCAGTCGTGCAGACGCTGCACAATTTTCGCCTGCTATGTCCGCAGGCGATGCTGGTGCGTGACGGTCAGGTCTGCACCGACTGTGTCGGACGCGGGCCGTGGCGCGCTGTGCTGCATCGCTGCTACCGCGGATCCTTCGCGCAGACGGCAGTTACTGCAACCATGTTGGCGCTGCACCGGATACGAGGCAGCTGGAACCATGATGTCAGCCGCTACATCGTGCTCAACCGCACCTGTCGCGACCTGTTCGTCGCTGGGGGACTGCCACCTCGAAAACTCTGTATCAAGCCAAATTTCGTGGAGTCCAGTGGTACGCCGCAATGGGTGTGCCGTGCCGGTGGTGTCTTTATCGGCAGACTCTCTCACGAAAAAGGGCTGGCTGTCCTGGCACGCGCACTGCACTCGCTGCCGGGAAAAACCATCGACGTGTATGGTACAGGTCCATTGCAGTCCCTGGTGGAGCGAAGCCCTGGCTTGCGCTACTGTGGTTTCCTCGCGAGTACGGCGCTGCGGCAGCGCATGCAGCAAGCCTCGTATCTGGTTATGCCGAGCACGGGCATGGAGAGCTTCGGACTGGCAGCCATCGAAGCTTTCGCTTGCGGCGTACCCGTGATCGCCAGCCAGCAGGGCGGACTGGGCGAACTCGTCACACATAAAAAAAATGGCCTATTGGTTACTCCCGGTGACCCGACCGCGCTGGCAAGGGCAATCGCCTATGCCGACGCACACCCGCACGAGATGCGACGCATGGGCATCGACGCATATCAGACCTGGCTCGCGCACTACACGCCCGAGCGCAATTACGAATTGCTGATGCACATCTACGATGAAGCGCTGTCCACCCTGCCCTCGACCACTTCTGCGTAATGATGTCATGCTGAAAATTGCCCTGGTTGTCAACGAGCCGCCGCCATACCGTATCCCAGTATTCAATAGAATTGCCGCGCAATCAGGCATCGACCTGCATGTAGTCTTTTGCTGCCAGCGCGAACCGAATCGCCAATGGGACCTGCCGCCGTTCGCGTTCTCGCACAGCTTCCTGCGCGAGCGCATCACCACCGTCGATGGTCGCTATATCCATAACAATCCCGATGTGCTGCCTGCGCTGTCGCGCTTTGGGCCCGATGTCGTGGTTGGCAACGGCTTCAATCCCACGCACCTGTATGCCATGGCCTGGTGTGCGCTACGCCGTCGCCCATATGTTCCGATGACGGATGGCACCCTTCGCTCCGAAGCGGCGTTGAGCCGGTTTCATCTCGCTGTGAGGCACCTCGTGTACCGGCGTGCCAAGACATTCATTGCAGCCAGCGGCGGCGGCATTGCGCTGTACCGGGACTATGGCGTGCCAGCCGAGCGCTGTCATTTGTCCTGCCTTTGCATTGACAACGACCGTTACCGGCCCGCGGAGTCCGGCGTAGCCAAAGCGCATGACTTCATCTTCTGCGCACGCCTGGAAGCCGGCAAAAATCCGGTCTTTGCAATCGAGGTTGCTGTGCGCTGCGCTCAGGCCATGGGACGTCGTACCCGCTTGCTGTTCGCCGGTGCCGGCAGCCAGGAGGCCGAATTGCGAAGAATTGCTGCCGAAGTTATTGCGCAGGTCGACGTGACGTTTCACGGCTTTGCCACGCAGGCAGAATTGCCCGGCCTGTACCAGTCTGCACGGATTTTTCTTTTCCCGACGCGGGCCGATGTGTGGGGTGTGGTCGCGAATGAAGCCTGCGCCGCCGGCTTGCCAGTCATTGTCTCGCCGCACGCCGGCGTGGCAGGTGAACTCATCGTGGATGGACACAATGGGTTCGTGCGAGCACTTGATCTGGACGAATGGAGTACGGCGGCCGCACTGCTGCTGGCCAACGATACTCGCTGTGCGTCTTTCGGGCAGCGTGCGATGCTGAAAGTGGCGCCCTATAGCTTTGATCAAGCGGCGCAGGGCATCGTGGATGCATGCGTTGCCGCGCGGGCGCCATGTCAGCGCACGCCGGCTACGACAGGCATTACGCGCGCAAGATCATCCGCCAATCGTGGCCACCAGCGGCCGATGGTCTGAGGCGATCCGGGCGGTCGCGCTGCTATGTACGCGTACACATACCAGCCGGTGGCGCGGCCGGATCCAGATGCGGTCCAGTGCCAGCATCGGCATGCACGACGGGAAAGTCGCGGGCGCGGGCACCCGCTGAAAATGTGAAACCAGCGTGCGCAGGGTGCGTCCCCAGACGAACCATTCGTTAACGTCGCCCATCAGCAGCACCGGCATGTCGCCCGTGTCAAAGACTTGCAGCAGCCGAGCCACCTGGGCGCGGCGCTCGGCCGCCCGCAAGCCCAGATGCGTGGCGATCACGCGCAACTGATGACCATGGCAGTAAATATCTGCATCGAGCGCACCGCGCGGCTCACGACTGCCAAAAGAAATATCGATGCGGCGCGTGATCAGCGCCGGATAGCGCGACAGGATCGCATTGCCAAACCGGCGACCACCTACGCTGAACGTAAAGCCGTCGACACCCACCATGCGGGTCGCACGCGCCAGATGCGGCAGCAGGTTCGGCCAATGCTCACCGCCGAGCGGCACCTCCTGTAGTGCGACAATATCGGCGCCGATCTCCTGCAGCACAGTCTCGATGCGTGCCGGTGCGAAATGGCGATCGATGCCCACGCCTGCATGAATGTTCCATGTCGCGACCGTCAGCGGCCATGGCGTCGGAGGTGCGCGGCTCATTGCTCGCTCCGCTGCTTTTGCATCAGGCGGCGTATGCCGATCGCAAAGCCAGCCAGCAACAACACGACGATCAGCAAGACGCCGAGTGTTTGCTGGCTGGGACGTCGCACGAGTTGTGCAAGGTTGTGCGCGAATGCCGTCGTCAGCAGCACGCCGGGCAGCATGCCGACCAGTGTGCCCAACAGATAATCGCGCAAGCGTATATGCGATGCGCCACACAGAATGTTGATGACGCCAAACGGTGCCAGCGGTAGCAAGCGAACCAGAATCATCGCCAGCACGCCCCGCCGTGCCACACGCCGTGACAGCCGGTTCAGGCGTGCACCTAGCAAGCTGCGCACTGCGTCGCGTCCGAGTGCAGACCCCAGCCCGTAACCTGCGGCAGCGGCACATAGCGTGCCCGCCATCGCGTAGGGCGCGCCTGGCCACAGTCCGAAAACAATACCGGTAACGGCGATCAGCAGCATGACTGGCAACATCAGCAGGCAACCAATCACATAGGCGGCAATGATCAGCAAAGGCGTCAAAGGCAGTCGCTCGATCTGTTCGGCCGTGCCGATCAGTACTGCAGGATTCAGATAATCCTGCATTGGCGTGTAGCGCCATGCGAGCGCAAGCCCGCTCAGCGTCAGTGCCAGCAGCATCAGTCCAGCCAATCGCCGCGGCAGCACGGCGCGCACTTCGCGCGGAACGGTATGGGTCACCAGCTTTTCCGGGTCGATCGGTCGCTCAGGATCAAACAGCGCCTGCTCGGGAATCAGCGCATCCAGCTCGGGTGGCAGCACCGGATCGAAGTCCTGCAAGCGGCGCGGAGAGCTTGCAAATGCATCGATTGCGCGGGACACACTGCCCCTTTCACGCAAAGCCTGCAGTATGCATTCGGGTGTCGTGCCGAGATGTTCCGCTAGCAGGCGGGCTCGTAGGATGCCGATCTTTGCGGCGATACGGGGAGCGTCCGGTCCGCTGGCCTCGACGCTGAGATTGCATTCGGTATCACAGGCCATCGATCGGTTCGACAGGTTCGCCGATCCTATCGTGCATAGCCGGTCATCCATGAAGAAAATCTTGCTGTGCAAATTCAGGCTTCCCCCTTGCTGCGTCGGCAGCACCGGATGCAACAGACGATAGCGGTGTCCGCCGTCGACCTTGCGCAAATGTGCTTGCAGACGCGCACGCCGCACGCCCATCGTTGCCTCCTCGAGCCAGCCGCTGTGCTTCTCTGAAGTGATCACCACCACCTCGGGCCCCTCTTGCTGAGAGAGCCGAACGGCAAGCGCCTCTGCGATTAATCCTGATGTGAAATACTGGTTTTCGAATAACAGACTGCTCTTGGCAGCGGCGATCGCATCGAGATGCAACTGCAGCACCTCGCGCGCCGACACCTCCCCTGCGTAGGCCGGTATCGTGCGGGAGATGCCGACATTGATGTCGGCGATGTCGACCGGCAGCCATGTCGGCCACCGGTCCCCGCCGTGGCGGTTAAAGCCAACGGATTGCCTGGTGGCGCGTCGCCAACGCTCTCGGCATAACTCCCCAAGCGCCCGTGCAGCGTCGCCATCCACGGCGGCCTGAACATCATGGAAAGGCCCATATGGCTTACCGTCTCGCGCCATGCGGGAAGGATGGGAGGGAGGATGTTCGCTGGTGTCCCAGCGAGCGGTGGTCAGATCGATTCCACCGACGAAGGCAATCGCGTCGTCGATCACGAGGATTTTCTGGTGATGCGCTGCCCCGACAGGATGGCGGCCATCCATACAGAAATGCAGCCGTCGGTGACCCGTCCAGCCACGCCGGACCATTGCGGGCCATTCGCGTTCCATCGCATACAGCAGCATGAAATCCCAGTTCAGCAACCAGACTTCAAGCTCATGCCGCTCGGACAGCAGGGCATGAAGAAAATTGGCCAGCGGTTCCGGGTAGCCGTCATTTGCGCCATACGGCACCAGGCGCATCTGACTATCGATATCCCATGAAAGGATGAAGATGCTGTGCTGAGCCGCGCGCATCGCCTCCCGAGCAGCGCGAAAATAGGTGTCGGCATCGACCAGCATTGCGAAGCGGCGCGCATGCGCGACGCGCCAGCAGTTGCGGCCCGCCTGCAGAACAGCGGGGAATTCCACTCATCGAATTTAATGAAAAAACTGACCTTCCTGCTTGCGCTTCTGCAGAAACTGTTCAAATTTTTCAGGTCGCATCGGCTCGCTGAACAGGAAGCCCTGCGCGAAGTCGCAAGGTGTGCCCTGCAGGAAGCTCAGTTGCTCGAAGGATTCCACGCCCTCGGCAACCACACGGATTCGCAGGTCACAGGCCAGCTTGATCACCGCCGATACGATCGCACCATCCTCGCGGTCGCGCGGCAGATTGCGGATCAGCGCCGGATCGAGTTTCAGGATGTCGATCGGAAACCGCTTCAAATACGACAAGGTCGACACGCCCGTGCCGAAGTCATCGACACTGATCATCACGCCGAGAGCCTTCAGCGCGTCCATCACTTCGCTCTCGGATTCACTGGCATTCACCAGCGCGGCCTCGGTAATTTCCAGTTCAACCTGCGACGGCGATAACTGATGCCTTTGGATGGCGTCTTGCAACATGTCGACAAAGCCTGACATCAGCAGATGCGATGGCGGCACGTTAATGGATACCCGAAAATCCGTCAGGCCGTCTTTGCGCCAATTCGCCAGCTGCCTGCAGGCTGAATCAAACACCCACTCATCCAGCGCTGAGATCAGGCCACATTCTTCGGCCAGCTCGATCAGCTGACGCACCGGAATCTGCTGCAATATCGGATCGCGCGTGCGCAGCAAGGCCTCGGCGGCAATAACGTCCATCGTACGCAGGTCAATTTGCGGCTGGAACACCAGTTCGAAATCGCCATGTGACAGCGCAGCGCGCAGCCTTTCCTCCTGCTGCTGCCGTTCGTGCACTTCGTTCAGCATGCCGGGCGAAAACACGCGATAGCGATTGCGTCCGGTTGCCTTCGCGCGATACATCGCCAGATCGGCCTTTTGCAGCAAGTCGCCGACCTCACTGCCATCTGTCGGATAAAAAACGATTCCGATGCTCGCGCCGCTATTGATTGTGTGCGTCTCGATAACGCATGGCTTGCTGATTTCAATGAGGATGTTTTCCGCAATCAGCTCGACCGATTCATGCGACTTGACTCGCGTCAAAATGACGACGAATTCATCGCCGCCCAGCCGCGCCACCGTATCAGTCTCTCGCACACATTTGAGCAGACGCTGCGCAACGGTCTTCAGCAGCTGGTCACCCGAATGATGACCCAGCGAGTCGTTGACGGATTTGAAACGGTCCAGGTCCAGCAGTACCAGTGCGCAGCCGGTATTATCGCGATCCGCATTCAACAGCGCCTCATGCAGTTTTTCGAGGAAGCGTGCGCGGTTTGCCAATCCAGTCAGGGGGTCATGATTGGCGAGAAAAAATACATTTTGTTCGGCGATCCTGCGTTCCGTATTGTCGCGCATGATCTCGACGAAGCCCTTCACCTTGCCCGTCTCGTCATGTAGTGCGCCGAGCACACCCGTGCACCAGAAGCGCTGGCCGTCCTTGCGCACACGCCAGCTATCTTCTTCGGATCGGCCGTCCGTCATTGCCTGCCGCAGCTTACGCATCGGTTCGCCGCGAGCCTGATCCTCGCTGGTGAAAAAAATCGAGAAATTACGCCCGAGGATTTCATCCTTGCGGAATCCGAGAATGCGTTCCGCTCCGGGATTCCAGCTGACGACCTGTCCGTCACGATCCAGCATGAAGATTGCATAATCGGTGGTGCCTTCGACGAGCAGCCGGAAGTGTTCTTCGGCACGCTGCAGTTCCTGTATCGCACGATGACTGTCGGTCACATCGCGAAATACGTCGACAGCGCCGATGATTTCCCCTGATACGTCCAGCAGTGGCGCTGACGAATGATTCAAGGTCACCGACAATCCGCGATTGCGGTCATAGAGCGACAACTCATAGTTTGACACACGCTGCCCACTCAGCGCGCGTGCCAGCGGATGCTGGTGCCAAACTCGCAAGCCTGAGCGAACACCGTGATCATGCGTATGTGCCGCCCTCACCTGCGCGAGCCGGGTCAACGGCTCGTTCAGCTTGAGCATGCGTTCAGCCGACGGGTTCACCAGCAACAGAGCACCATCTGCATCGCAGACAATCACGCCCTCGCTCATGCTATCGAGAATCAATTGCAGGATGCCGGTCTGCCGCTTTAGCGCATCCTGCATCATCACCTGTTCCGTGGTGTCTGTCGCAGTGCCGATCAACTGCAAAGCATGGCCGTCCTCACCGCGATGGAACGCGGCTGCCCGGACTCGCATCCAACGCCAGCTTCCATCTGCATGCCTGATCCGGTGCTGAGTCTGGAATACCTCTTCGCCGGTCGCTTCCAGTGCAGCCTTGATCCAGGCAGCGAACTCCGTGTGATCGTCCGGATGAATGAAATTCTGTTGGTCGCGCAGGTGCCATGACTTGAATTCCTCCACGGTCCAACCCAGCACTTCGGCGATGCGTTCGTTGCAATAGACCAGCCGGTCCGCCGCAGCATCCATGATGAAGATAATGTCGGGACTGGTCGCGGCAATACGTTCGAATTCGCCTGGATTGTTCTTCATCTGATTGACCAGATGAAGCTGGGCATCGTTGCCCTTGCCCTGAATGGTCAAAATAATCTTCCTTACGAAAACTTAGTTAATCGACTTCCTGCAGATTGCCCCGTGCGCAATTACGCTCCGCGTACTCTCAAAAGAGGGTAGCCAATTGAGTGGGTTTTGACACGAGGCTAATGGATACTTTTTCTGAAAATATATTGATACGTATCAATTTTCAAATTAAATCGATAACGCAAACAATGCATAATTCCTGAATGGAAATATTATTTTCAATCAGTTGCTTGGAGAGCCAATGGGGCCATTACGCCATTGGATTAAGATGCAGCTCTATCCAACACACATCATGAATCAATGAAATATCCAGTCATCGACAATGTGGTCGCCCCTGAAGGCGGACTCGAAGTGTTGTCCCGGCAGGAAATTGCCAAACTGCTCGACCGCAGTCAAAGTGGATTGCACGACGTATTTCGTAGTTGCGCCTTGGCGGTACTGTCTTCTGGTGACTATATGGATGATGGCAAGGCGCTGATTGAGGCCTATCCCGACTTCGACGTTCGCGTCGTTCACCGCGAGCGTGGCATCAAACTTGAACTGATCAATGCCCCCGCCGTTGCCTTTGTCGATGGCGAGATGATCCTTGGCATTCGCGAGCACCTGTTCGCAGCTTTGCGGGACATCGTGTTCACCAGTGCCGAACTCGCGTCACGCGAACACTCGGGACAGCATGACTCGGTGGCGACCACCGATCTGGTATTTCAAATTCTGCGAAATGCCGGTGTCATGCAGCGCACGCTCGCACCTAACCTGGTGGTGTGCTGGGGCGGGCATTCGATTTCCCGTACCGAATATGAGTATACGAAACGAGTCGGTTATCAGATGGGCTTGCGTCAACTCGATATCTGTACCGGCTGCGGACCCGGCGCAATGAAGGGCCCAATGAAAGGCGCCGCCATCGGGCATGCGAAGCAGCGCATCACCTCCGGCCGCTATCTTGGATTCTCCGAACCCGGAATCATCGCGGCCGAAGCGCCCAATCCGATTGTGAACAATCTCGTGATCCTGCCGGACATCGAGAAGCGTCTTGAGGCGTTTGTACGAACCGGCCACGCCATCGTTGTGTTTCCGGGCGGCGTGGGCACGGCAGAAGAGATCTTGTATTTGCTGGGCATCCTGCTGCATCCGGATAACCGCGAGCTGCACTTGCCTGTCATCTTTACCGGTCCTGCGGAATCAGCGGCTTATTTTGTGCAGATCGATGAATTCATCGGCGCTACCCTCGGGCCAGCGGCAAAAGCGCTTTACAAGGTAGTGATCGATGACCCGGCACAGGTCGCACGGCTGGCGCGCGACGGTATACAGCGAGTGCGGAGCTATCGCAAATTACACAGCGATGCCTACTACTTCAACTGGCGACTGAAAATAGAACAGGAATTCCAGCAGCCCTTCTCTCCGACGCACGCAGCAATGCGCTCGCTTGATCTGCATCGCAGCCAGCCGGAACATCAGCTGGCAGCCAACCTGCGGCGCGCGTTTTCAGGCGTGGTTGCGGGCAATGTCAAGCTGCAGGGAATCTGCGAGATTGAAAAGCATGGCCTGTTCGAGCTGCATGGCGAGCGTGAGCTGATGCGACGAATGGACGCGTTACTGAGTGCATTCGTCGAACAAGGCCGGATGAAATTGCCGGGAACACGCTATGAGCCCTGCTATCGGATCGTGCACTGATGCAGCGATCTGAATGACAGACACTTAACGCAGTAGCGCAAGCTGCGGTGGCGACAGATGGCACCACTCTCCCGGTCCGAGTTGCAGCGAGTCGAGAGCCAGTAGCCCGATCGACAGACGCTGCAGCGCAGCGCAATGGTTGCCAGCAGCGGCGAGCATGCGCTTGACCTGATGATATTTGCCTTGTTCCAGCACGATCTGGATCTGGTATTCGCCTACCTGCACGCATTCAGCCGCAGCCAGGGGAGCCGGCTCGTCGTGCAGCTGCACGCCGGCATGCAGCACATCCAGCAGCGCCGCTGTCACCGGTTCGGCAGTCGTCGCGAGATAACGCTTGGGCACATGGCGCTTGGGTGACGACATCGCATGATTGAAAATGCCGTCATCTGTTAGTAGCAGCAGGCCTGTCGTGTCGTGATCAAGCCGGCCGATTGCCTGCACGTCACGCCATCCGAACTCTTCCGGCAGCAGGGTCATGACACCCGGATGGTGACTGGGCTTGCGCGAACATTCGATGTCAGACGGCTTGTTTATAGCGATATACAGATGCTCGCGATAGATCCATTCGTCTCCGAACAGGGTAAATCGCAGTCTGTCAGTCTCGAAATTTGCGCGGTGATCCGTCACGGTACTGCCGTCGATTTTTACCTCACCTTCGGCGATCAACTGCCGGCACCATTTGCGCGTGCCAACGCCCTGCGATTGCAAGATACGGTCGAGTGAGAGTTTTGCCATGGGCGGCACTGTAGCAGAAGCAGTGCCGCCACCCACCCCAGCTATCGAAGCGGCTGAGTTGGCTGAGCCGGCTGGGTTGGCTCGGTGAAGCGCTGATCCTGCGGGCGATGCAGTTGCTCGGTGCCGCCCATCTCGCCAGACTCCGGAGCGCCCTTCAGGTTGCCGCCACTGGATCTCCCGCTTGTGCCGGATGCCGGCTCCGATGTGCCGGAGGTACCTGAATTAGCACCGCTTTGACCGGAGGCACCCGGCATCGCACCGGAATTTGTCGTGCCGGCAGGTGCCTCCTGAGGGTCGCTGCTGCGCTCGCCGCCGCTTTCGCCTCCGCTTTGCGTTCGCGCGCCTTCGCCGGTCATTCCCCGTTCATTGCCACCGCCGCCGGTGCTTTCACTGCCTGGCTTGCCGGCTGCTGGTCCGGACATATCTTCCGTACCGGTCGGCCCTGACACCCCGCCACCCTCAGACGAACTGCCTGATTGCCCGGTCGACTGTCCGGCGGCATTGCCGGTATCGCCAAGTTCGCGCGCTTTCTGCTCCACTTCGGCCGCTCGCGCGGGATCGGTACTTTGCCTCACATCTCCTTTCGATGATGTCTGCGCCTGCGCCCATCCTGCGGTTAACACAAGCGAAAAAAACAAGGGTGTGACAAGGTGTTTCATCTGAACCTCCAGTCTTGATCTGAGTCAGTCATCGCGCGCGCGAACGCCCGCAAAATGCCGGCCGTTATCCATGTTGGCGCGACCGGTGTGCGAATCAGACTGGGCGAGCTCGTTGTAGTTTCATCAAGAAGAGGCATCACCTTGCAGCGACATCGTAGTTTCCATGGGCGGTAGGAGGCCGGCAACCGCCCTTCTGCATCGACGCGCAGGCAGTCAGATGCAGCAACACAGTACGTGTGGCGGGGGCCTATTGGTCTGTTGGCAGGACGGAAGGTGCGATTGGCTCGTCTGCCGAAGGCTGCTGTTCGATCACGCCAGCCGAAGGCTCAGCGGCTTCAGGCATCGAAACGACCGGCTCGCCTTCGGCTGGTACGACTATTTCTTCCGTCGATGGAAACGGTTGCATTGCAGCAGGTGATTCCGAAGATGCCGAGGTCGCCTTGCCGGACACCGAAGCTCGCTCGTCAAGCAGGCTTGCCAGGTCGGCGAATCCTTTGGCGCGCGCGAAATCAGCGGCGGTCATGCCGCGCTCATTTTGGAGCAGCAGGTCAGCTCCTTCTTCAACCAACACCACCAATGCATTGCGCTGCCCGCTGCGCGCGGCCATCATCAGCGGCGTAGTACCGTTGGGCGATTCGGCATCGATATACGCCGACTCCTCAAGCAGACGCTGGATGATCGCGACATTGCCGGATGCGGCCGCATAATGCAGTGCGGTCCATCCAGGTCGATTGATCTCCGCTCCCTTATCGATCAGCTCCAGCGCGGTCGTTGTATCGGACAGCCAGGCAGCGATCATCAGCGCCGTATCGCCATTACGCGATTGTGCATCGAGGTCCAGATTGTCGAGCGATAGCAGCAGCTCTTTCGCCTTCGATGACTTGTGCCGAATGGCGACAATCAGACTGGTGTCGAACAACTGCGGTTCGATTGAATTCGGATCGAAGCCTCGGGCGAGCAGCGCTTCCATCCGCCGCACATCGTCGTTCCTGAGAGCCGAAAACCATTCATCGTATGAACTCATCTTGGGCCGCAACGGACTCAGCAGACGGTCAAGCTCGGGGGCGACAGCCGCCGCCAACAAGCGACGACGACCGGGATTGGCTACCTGCTCTTCCATAGCTCAGTGCGGCACACCGAACAGCGTGCGGAAATTGTGCGTCGTCGCTTCGGCGACTGCTGACAGCGGCACGCCTTTCAGATCGGCGAGAAATTCCGCCACATGGCGTACGAAGCCCGGCTCATTGGTCTTGCCGCGCATCGGCACAGGCGCGAGATAAGGCGCATCGGTCTCGATCAGCATGCGCTCCAGCGGCACCGCGCGTGCGACTGCCTGCAGGTCTTTCGCACTTTTGAACGTGACGATGCCGGAAAACGAGATGTAGAAGCCCATCGACATGGCAGCTTGCGCCACCGGCAGCGACTCGGTAAAACAATGCATCACACCGGCGACGCCACCGTCGGCGGTGCCGGCTTTTTCCTCATGCAGAATGCGCAAAGTATCTTCTGACGCTGATCGGGTATGAATGATCAACGGTTTACGGCTTTCGCGTGATGCACGAATATGGGTACGGAAGCGCTGCCGCTGCCACTCGAGGTCGCCACTCAGCCGGTAATAATCGAGACCGGTCTCGCCGATCGCCACAATGCGCGGGTGGGCGGCAAGCCTGACCAGCGTGTCGACATCCGGCTCTTCCGTGTCTTCATAGTCGGGATGCACGCCAACCGACGCATAGATATTCGTATGCGACTGCGCCAAAGCCAGCACTTGCGGAAATTCCGGCATCGTGACCGACACGCAGAGGGCGTGACTGACCTGGTTCTCTTCCATCTTGCGAAGAATTTCGGGCAGCCGTTCGGACAGTTCGGGGAAGTTGATGTGGCAGTGCGAATCGATGAACATGAAAAGCAGGATGGCAGTAGCGCTTGAATCGCGTCATTTTACGCCGGCTCTGCACCAGGCCGCCGAAATCAGGCCGCAAGCGATCAGATGGTATGGGTCGGCCGGGCCATGCCCAGGGTCGTACCGAGTAGCGCTTCGATACGCTGTTTGACACGTATGCCGCTGTCATCGGCCGGAAATTGCACGCCGATACCGGGCGTGTGATTGTGAGAGGCACCCTCATGGGTGATCCAGGCGATGCGCCCTGCCACCGGATAGCGAGTCTCGTCCTGCATCAGGGTTAACAGAAGGAACACCTCGTCACCAATCTGGCAGCTGCGCGCTCCCGGAACAAAGATGCCGCCATTCAGCAAAAATGGCATGTACGCCGCATACAGCCCGGCGCGGTCGCGAAACGACAGTGACACCACCGACGGCCTCAGCAACTGTGCATTCTGCGAAAAGGCCGAATCCGTCATGTCTTGTGTTCCTCTATCTGAAAAGTCCCGCGTAGTCGATCAACATCTGCTCGATGAACAGACGCGCTGACAGCGGATGATCCGCCACCGCGCGCCGTGCGCCTGCGTCACGCAGCGCCTGCTGCAAGCGCTCGGCTGGCAAGCGTGCGGCAAGCTGTGTCAGCACCTGCTGCTGATGCGGGAAGTAGCGTACTTGCGCTCCAAGCTTCAGCGACAGCATGTCGTACAGCCAGCGCTGCTGCCATGCGACCAATTGCGCGAGAGGCACTTTCTGTAGCCGCTCCGCGACGACCAGCGCCGCGCCGGCAGTCGGCTTGGCCAGCAGTGCAAGCAGTTCATCGCGCTCGGCCGCGTCGGCACCATGCGCCGCCTCGCGCGCCGCCAGCGGTGCACCGCCATGCTCGGCAAGCCAGCGCGCCGCATGCGGAACGCCTTGCGATTCGAGCCACTGCAAGGCCGCTGCGGCACTTGGAGCCGACAAGGGAAATTTTCGACAACGTGACAGGATGGTCGGCAGCAGCCGGTCAATGCGGTCAGTGACAAGCAGGAATGCCGTGTCAGGCGGCGGTTCCTCCAGTGTCTTTAGCAGTGCGTTGGCCGAAGCTGCATTCAGTGCTTCGGCCGGATACAGCAGCACGACCCGTATTCCCGAGCGGTGGGTTGATACATTCATGAACGCCGACAACGACCGTACCTGCTCGATACGGATGTCCTTTGATGGCGCTTTGCCGGATTTTTTCGTGCCGCTGTCGTCGGAGTCGGCGTCGTCTGCCACTTCGCTTTCCAACGCATTGGGGCGCACGCGTCGATAGTCCGGATGCCCATATTGTGCGAACCAGCCGCACGATTCGCACTGGCCACACGGATGTGCATCGGGCGAAGGCCGTTCGCACAGCAGGGACTCGGCGAACCGCTCAACAAACGCAACCTTGCCGGTGCCTGCCGCGCCGTGAAATAGAATCGCATGCGGCAGGCGCTCACGCATCTGCTGCAGTCGCAGCCAGTCGTCCTGCTGCCATGGGTAGATGCCCTTATCGCTCATCGCAGCTCCGGCTTACAGCGAAGCGGCCAGCGCGGCCAGTTCGCAGCGCACATCGTCGATCGCCTGAGTGGAGTCAATCACGCGTATGCGCTGCGGAAAGCGCGTCGCTCGCTGCAGATAGGCTTCACGTACCTGTGTAAAGAACGCATCCTTCTCGCGCTCGAACTTGTCCGGATCGCGACTGCGATTGAGGCGCTCACGGGCCACCGCCAGCGGCACATCGAACAGCAGCGTCAGATCAGGCTGCAAGTCTGCATGCACCCATTGTTCAAGCGCTTCCAGCTTGAACAGCGGCAGCTTGCGACCGCCCCCCTGATAAGCGAAGCTCGCATCAGTGAAACGATCGGAAATGACCCAGTGGCCGCGTTCCAGCGCCGGCTGGATCACTTGATCGATATGTTCACGCCGTGACGCGAACATCAGCAGTGCCTCGGTCTCAAGATGCATGTTCTCGTGCAGCAGCAGTTCACGCAGCTTCTCTCCGAGCGGAGTGCCGCCCGGCTCGCGTGTGGTGACCACGTGCTCGCCGCGTGCACGCAAAGCGTCCGCAAAGGCGGCGATATGGGTGGATTTGCCGGCGCCATCGACGCCTTCGAAAGTGATGAATTTGCCTCTGGCCATGAGCTTTGCGCGCTTACATACCGCGCTGATATCGATTGACGGCGCGATTGTGGTCTTCAAGATTGCCGGAAAATTCGCTGCGGCCATCACCGCGCGCGACGAAATAAAGATCGCTGCCGGGCGCGGGATGCAATGCCGCGTCCAGTGAACGACGTCCCGGCAGGGAAATCGGCGTTGGCGGCAGGCCGCGTCGCGAATAGGTATTGTAGGGTGTGTCGGCCAGCAGGTCGCGCTTGCGCAAGTTGCCGTCGAAAGCCGCCCCCATTCCATAGATCACCGTCGGATCCGTCTGCAGCGGCATGCCCAGCTTCAGACGGTTGATGAAGACCGATGCCACACGGGTGCGATCCGCCTCATGCCCGGTTTCCTTCTCGATGATGGAGGCCATGATCAGCGCCTCATAAGGACTTGCATACGGCAGGTCGATCGCGCGTTTCCCCCACGCCTCCGCGAGCATTTTCAGCATCCGCTGATGCGCTTGCTGTAGCAGCACCAGGTCACTGGTGCCGCGTTCGTATACGTAGGTATCCGGGTAAAACAGACCTTCCGGATGCAGGTAGCCGGGTGCCACCCTCTGCAACAGCACGGAATCGTCCATGCCGGCACTGTCTTGTCGCAAATAGGTCTGTCGTGCCATGCCCGTACGCATCTGCGCGAAGCTCCATCCCTCAATGATGGTCAGTGAGTCCTTGATGGTGTCGCCGCGCGCCAATGCGTCGAGCAGGCCCATCGGCGTTATTTGCGAATCGATCTGGTAACTGCCCGCAATCACGCGCGGCGTGCCGCGTACACGCGCCAGCGCTTCCATCGGCAACGGCGACGCAGGCACGCCCGCATGGTGCAATTGTCGTAGCGCGCTGCGCAGGCTGCTGCCGGGCGCAATACTGGCCTCTAGCGGCGCAACTGCCCGCGGCATCACGGGCTGCCGCGACCAGTAAGTAAAGCCGGCTGCTGCCGTCAGCGCCAGCACGACCAGCAAAGAAACGAATTTTCGGATGACTGCCATTCCTGACCCGTGAGCTATCTGACGCGTTTTTTCTCGCGCCTCTATAATTTGTCCATAATGATAGTCGTGAAATCCCTTTCCTCTCGAATTCATGTCTGAATCCGCTTTATCCTGGCCTGATTTCCTCATCAGTCACGGCGCTGTGCGGGCGCCCGTCGGCTCAGCCGATATGCTGGCCTTTGCCTTGCCCGCCAGCCCGATGTCCGGATTCCTCTGCCCATTGACTCACTTCGGCGTAATCAGCGCTACCGGCGACGATGCCGAAAATTTCCTGCACAACCAGCTGACCAACGATGTGCTCGGTCTCGACGAGGCACATGCTCACCTGGCCGGATATTGTTCGCCGAAAGGCCGACTGCTGGCGACGATGATGGTCTGGAAGTCCGGGGGCGACATCCTGCTGGCGCTGCCACGCGAACTGTTACCGGCGACCTTGAAACGGCTGCAGATGTTCGTGCTGCGTGCCAAAGTTAAACTGCAGGATGCGAGCGCGGGGCTGGCGCTGCTCGGGATGGCCGCACCAACAGGCAGATTCGCCTCGCTTCCCGGCGCCGCCTGGCAGCGCAAAGCCAGCGACGACGGCACACTGATACGGGTGCCGGATGCCGGCACACTGCAGCGCGCCATCTGGGTCGGTCCGGTCGAGCAGGCGATCCCGCTCTGGCAGCGGCAAGCGGAGTCGCTCGCGCCTGCGCCGGCCTCACTGTGGCGCTGGAGCGAGATCATCGCCGGACTGCCTCAGGTCACCGAGGCGACGCGCGAACAATTTGTGCCGCAGATGATCAACTTCGAACTGGTCGGCGGCATAAATTTCCGCAAAGGCTGTTATCCCGGCCAGGAGATTGTCGCGCGCAGCCAGTACCTCGGCAAGCTGAAGCGCCGATCACTGCTCGCTTTCTGCACCGATGAGCGTGCTGCTGCCGGCGCTGAAGTGTTTTCGTCTGCTGATCCCGGACAACCGTGCGGCATGATCGTCAATGCAGAGCGCGGGCCGGACGAGCGTATTGCCTGTCTGGTCGAACTGAAGATGGAGCTTGCGGATACGTCGATACGGCTGCTTTCGGCCGATGGTCCGTCACTGAGCTTCGGTGAGCTTCCTTACGCGCTGTCTGCCGCGGAATGACCGATGTCTTCGTGTACTACCGCGTCCGTCGCGAGCATGCCGCGCAAATGAGGCCGCGTATCTCAGTGCTGCAGGCAGCGCTGGCACAAGACTTTGACATTCATGCAGCACTGAAACGCCGCCCCGATGAAATCGACGGAATGCAGACCTGGATGGAAATCTATGCGGATGTCCCGGACGATTTTTTGCCGGCGCTGCAGCAGGCTGTTGTCGATGCCAGGCTGCCTGCTGAAGGCGAACGGCATCTTGAAATTTTTGTGGACTTGCCAGAATGTGCCTGATCGTTTTCGCCTGGAAGCTGGTGCCTGGATGCCCGCTGATACTGGCTGCCAATCGCGATGAATTTTTCATTCGCCCGACGCAGCCGGCCGACTGGTGGGAAGACCAGCCGACTGTCTATGCCGGGCGCGACCTGCAGGCCGGAGGCACATGGCTGGGTGTCAACCGCGCAGGCCGCTTCGCGGGACTGACCAATATTCGCAATGGCCATGCCGCCAAACTCGACAAGCGTTCGCGTGGCGAGCTGGTGGCGGACTTCCTCCGTGAAGGTGCTGACCCGCACAGCTATCTCGAACACGTGCGCGATACTGCGAACGCTTACAACGGCTTCAACCTGATTTTCGGTGACACCGATGCTTTGTACTGGATTTCGAACGGCGCTGAGCTTGCGTTCCGCTTACTTGAGCCCGGCATCTACGGCCTGTCAAATGGTTCGCTTGATACACCGTGGCCGAAGGTGGTGCGCGCCAAAGCGCAATTCGCCAGCCTGCTATGTCAGGGAGCCCCGGACGACGCCTATTTCGAGATGCTGACCGATACGGGGCGTCCAGCGGACTGCCGGCTGCCCGACACCGGTGTCAGCCTGGAGTGGGAAAGGCTGCTGTCACCAATCTGCATCGAATCACCGGATTACGGAACGCGCGCGTCGACACTGCTGCGCGTCGGCGGATCCGGCAGCACCAGCCTTGTTGAGCGCATTGTCAGGTAAATAACCTGGGGCAACCGTTGTCTAGCGGGTCAAAGCCAGACATTGATTTTTCAGGTCCTGCGAGCCAATGCTGTAACAGTAGGATCGCTCGTCCTTTACGGCAGCGAGACAGTAGTTGCGCGCATCCATGTCCCTGACCGAGTAGCAATGCGATGCCTGTCCGCGATCGCGCGCCAGACAGGCATTTTTTGCATCATCGCCCCGGATCGAATAGCAGTTCGACGATTGTCCCCGGGTGAAGGCCAGACACTGGTTTTTGAGATCGCTCTCACGAATGCTGTAGCAATGGCTGCTCTCTGATTTCAGCGTTGCGAGGCAAAAATTGCGCAGGTCCATCCCCTGAATTGCATAACAATGCGATGTCTCGCCTTGTGCCTGTGCCAGGCACAGATTGCGGCTGTCCTGGTTGCGGATCGCATAACAATCTGATGTGCCGGCGTGCAAAGTCAAGGGCACGAAGCACAGCGTAGCCAGCATAATGATCCTTGGCAGAGTGTGCTTCCGAACCTGCGACTGACCTGGATGTTCAATACCGAATGGCATTTGCGCCTCCCTCATGAAGCACAGCCCGCACATCGACGGCTGTCGTGGTGTACGGCATCGCAGATTCAGGCCTGCCGCGTCATCATCCGGTGCCGAATGCCGGCTTCCATAAATTCGTCGCCCTCTTCGATGAATCCATGGCGGCGGTAAAAGTCCACTGCATGCGTTTGTGCGTGCAGTACCAGTTTGCCGTAGCCGAGTCGCTTCGCTTCAGCCAGCAAGGCGTTCAGCACGAACGAACCGATACCTTGTCCGCGTGCGGATTTGCGCACGGCCATCCGTCCGATATGACCATCAGGCAGCAGGCGGCCAGTTGCAACCGGCTGCCCTTCAGCATCGTAGGCGACCGCGTGGGTGCTGACTTCATCGCCCTCATCCCATTCAAGTTCGATCGGCACGCCCTGCTCGACCACAAACACCTCGACGCGCAAGTCCTGCGCATGCTCACGCAGTCTGTCCCAGTCTCCGATGACGACCTGCATGCTCATTGACCGATCGCTTGCCTCTGTTCGAACATAACCAGCCGTTCGCGCCACAGCGCAGGCACCGGCTCGCTTTTGCGTATATGGCTGTCGGCGTATACATAGATCATTTCGCCGGACACCAGCAGGTCGTCACCCTTGAAGATTTCGAGCACGAAGCGCATCGAGCTGCGCCCCAGATAGGCACAACGCACACCAATGTCGAGCAGGTCGTCGAAACGCGCCGGCGCGTGATACTCGATGGTCGCCTTGCGCGCAAACATCTCGAGCCCAGCCTCGGACTGCGCGATCACGTCCGGCAGTCCGGTCGCACGCCAGTACTCTGTAAAAGCAACGTCGAAATAATTCAGGTAATTGCCGTTGAAGACGATCGCCTGCATGTCCACTTCGGACCAGCGCACACGCAAGGTATGAAAAAAAGAAAAATCCTGTCGAGCCATGATGTTCAATGATTCAGAGAATCGGCAATCCAGCGATTTACCCGTGCAGGCTGCTCATGCACGATCCAGTGACTCGCATCGGGAACGCGGGTGACGACCAGATCGTCGACAAAACGGTCCAGCGTATCCAGCAGCCCAGGCAACAGCGCCCGGTCCTGCTCACCCCACAGCACACGCACCGGCCGCAGCACACGGAAGCTCGCCGGGTCCAGCGAAAGTCCGGCCGCTCCCGGTTCGCCTGCTGTTGACGGATGGACGCGCGATGCGCGGTAATAGTTGACGCCGCCACGCAATCCGCGCGACCAGCACGCATGATAGCGGGCGCGGGTATCGGCATCGAACCAGCCAGGATTCTCGCCCATACCCAGCATCAGCCGCTCTGCAACCCGGAAGTCATCTTTCACCAGCGCTTCCTCCGAGCCGGCGGCGCGCAACCAGTTCATGTATTGGCTGGCCGCCTGCTGCGCCGGATCTTTTGCCAGTCCTTCGGCGAACGGTACCGGATGCGTCGCATTGATGACCAGCAGCCGCTCGACCCGCTGCGGGTATTGGATGGCGAACTGCCACGCCAGCGCGCCGCCCCAGTCATGCGCGACGATGATGCAGCGCTCGTAGCCCAGGCTTTGGATCAATTGCCCGATGTCTTGAAGCAGATATTTTGCGCGATAGGCCGCTACTTCCGCAGGCTGGTCTGACAGATTGTAGCCGCGCAGATCCGGCGCGACCGCGAAATGCGTGTCACCGAAATGCGCAAGCTGTGCATGCCATGCATACCAGAACTCGGGAAATCCATGCAGAAAAAGCAGCAAGGGCTGACCCGCTTTGCCGGCGCACGCATAGTGCAAGCGCGTACCGTTCGGTAGTGCGGCGAAATGCTGATCGCTGATCTGTGCCATGTTCAGTCGCCGCGCAGTCCGGCACGCAACTTGTCGCGCACATGCGGCGCAGTTTCGTACGGATCGGCGGGATTCTGGCCGCTGAGGATGTGCTCCATTCGACGCTGTACATTGCCGAGCGCCTGAGGATGCGAATAGATGTAAAACTGCCCGCCGCGGATCGCGTCGAACGTGCGCTCCGCAACCTCTGCCGCAGTCACTTTGCCAGACGAAACCGCTTTCTCCAGCACGGCCTGTGACACCTGCTGGCTACGGGTCGGCGTCGCCCCTTGCACGTCGTCCGGGCGCACGCGTTCGGACTGGCTTATGCCCGTCTGCACAAAATACGGGCACAGTACAGAGGCGCCGATCGGCGCCTCGACCAGCATCAGGTCATGGTAAAGCGTCTCGGATAGCGCCACCACCGCATGCTTGGAAACGTTGTATACGCCCATGGTCGGGGGCGTCAGCAGCCCGGCCATCGATGCGGTATTCACAATGTGCCCTTCATACGCCGGATCTTTTTTCGCGCATTCGAGCATCAGTGGCGTGAATACACGCACGCCATGAATCACGCCCCACAGGTTCACGCCCAGCACCCATTCCCAGTCGGCCTGCGTGCTTTCCCAGACGAGGCCACCGGCACCGACGCCGGCATTATTGAATACCAGATGGATTGCACCAAAGCGTTGCATTGCCGCCTGCGCCAGCGCTTCGACCTGGTCGCCCTTGCGCACATCGCAGGCCTGCGCAAGCACCTCGGCCCCCAATGCCTGCATTGCGGCGGCGGTCGCCTCCAGCGCTTCCGTCTGCACATCGGCCAACACCAGCTTCATGCCCAGCTTCGCGCCCAGCACAGCAAATTCGCGACCGAAACCGCTGGCCGCGCCGGTGATCACGGCAACCTTGCCTGTGAATGCTTTCATCTCGTTTTCCTCAGACCAGCTTCACCAGTTGCTTGCCGAAATTTTTACCGCGCAGCATGCCGATGAAGGCGGCCGGCGCTGCCGCCAGGCCATCGGCGATCGTCTCGCGGTACTTGAGCCTGCCATCGCCGACCAGCTGCGCCAGTTCGCCGAGTCCCTGCGGCCAGAATTCCAAGTGCTCCGATACGATGAAACCCTGCATCGACAAACGCATCGATAACACCATGTGCAGGTAATGCACCGGCATCAGCTGACCGTCATAACCAGCGATCATCCCGCACAGCGCAATGCGTCCGAACGGATTCATGCGCGCCAGCGTTGCATCCATCACGGCACCGCCGACGTTCTCGAACAGCCCGTCGATGCCGTTCGGCGCTGCTGCCTTGAGGTCCTTGAACAGATTGCCGGCCTTATAGTCCACACAGGCGTCAAAACCCAGCTCACTGACCACGTAGTCACATTTCTGCTTGCCGCCTGCAATACCGACCACCCGGCAACCGGCCAGCTTGGCGAGCTGACCGACCACGCTGCCGACTGCGCCACTGGCAGCCGACACCGCAATCGTCTCGCCTGCCTTCGGCCGTATGATCTGGTTCAGCCCGTACCATGCTGTCATGCCGGGCATGCCAACGACACCCAGCCAGGCCGACAGCGGCACGCGGCTGGTATCGATTTTCTTCAGCAGATTGCCGTCGGACAGACCGATCTCGGACCAGCCGAACATGCCGACCACCTTATCGCCGACCTGGAACTTCGGATGCTTCGACGCGATCACTTCGCCTGCGGTACCGCCGATCATGACCTCGTCCAGCGGCTGCGGCGCTGCATAGCTCTTGACGTCCTCCATGCGCATGCGCATGTACGGATCGAGCGACAGATAATGATTACGGACCAGCAGCTGGCCATCCGCGATGTCAGGCAGCGGCACGGTCTCGAGCCGGAAATTGTCGGGCGCGATGCCGCCCTGGGGACGCGATGCAAGTACGATGCGCTGATAGGTTGTCATAGTGGTTCCGGATATCAAAGCTTGTCGACGGCGTCTGGCCGCTTCAGGTATTTAAAGGTGCCCATCGCCTTGGCGACAAGGCGATTGCCGTCATGCAGCTCGGCTTCGCAGAAGCACATCGTAGTCGAGCGATGCAAGGCAAGGCCGCTCGCGACGATGCGCGATCCGGGCGTTCCGCCCGGCTGCAGGAAACTGGTCTTCATCTCGACCGTTACACCGGCACGTGACTTCGGGTCGAGCGAACGACCCGCGAGGGACATGGCGACGTCAAGCAGCGTCATCGCGACTCCGCCATGTGTGACCCGCCAGCTGTTCATGTGGCGCGGCTCAAGGGTCAGCGCAATCTGCGCACGACCGTTGTCCATGCCGAGGAATTCGACGCCAAGCTCGGCCAGGAAAGGTATCGCGGTCGGGAAAGGACGGGGTTGGTCCATCAGATCAGCACCGCCGAGACACCGCCGTCAACCGCCAGCGTCTGGCCAGTGATGTGCTTGCCTGCCATTGATGCAAACAGCAGCAGTGCTCCTTTAAGATCTTCGTCATCGCCCAACCGTCGCAACGGTGAGCGTTGCGCGGCTTCCTCCCCCATGCTGTCGAGCATGCCGCGCGTCATTTTCGAAGGAAAGAAGCCGGGCGCGAGCGCATTCACGGTGATGCCGTACTGCCCCCACTCGCCGGCCAGCGTGCGGGTGAAGTTGATCACGGCCGCCTTTGACGTGTTGTAGCCTATGGTCTGCATGTGCGCCGAGCCATTGCCGGCAAGACCCGCGATCGACGCGGTATTGATAATGCGGCCGTAGCGGCGCGGGATCATCGAACGCCTCCCTATCGCCTGACACATCAGAAAGATGCTGCGCACGTTCAGGTTCATGACCTTGTCCCAGGCCTCGACCGGATGGTCTTCGGCCGGCGCGCCCCACGTAGCGCCGGCATTGTTGACCAGAATATCCACGTGTCCCAACTCGGCCAATGCATGATTGGCCAGCGCATTTATGCCTTCCTGCTCGCCGAGGTTAGCGGCAAGCGCGGATACCCGGCAGCCTCGCTGCTCGAGATGCGCGACCGCTTCATCCAGTTCAGCCTGCTTGCGTGACGAGATCATCAGCCTTGCGCCCTGCTCGCCTAAGGCCTCTGCCATTTGCAGGCCAAGCCCACGCGAGCCGCCGGTTACAAGAGCGGTGCGGCCGGTCAGGTCAAACAATTCACGGATCGTATGCATGCTCAGATTACCTCGTAGTCCATGCACTGACGCGCCGACCGCACGGCGGCGACGAAGGGCTTCAGCGCGACATGCTGCGGATGATTCTGGTAAGCGTCGAGCGCCTCGCGCGACGCAAATTCGGTGTACATGACTACGTCATAAGTGCAGTCAAGGCCGGGCTGCGCGAGTGCGACCTCCAGCTTTAGCATGCCCGGCACAATGCCCGAACAAGCGGTCAGCAGTTCTTTCATGCGAGCTGCGTTGGCGCCTTTGTCATGGCCTTCGGCATGCTCTTTCAGCTGCCACATCACGATGTGCTTGATCATTTGCGTGGGATTTTTTCTTGTAAGGCTCAGAACCAGCTGTCCTGCATGTCCAGCGCCGTCGTATCCAGAGAGGCGAGCAGACTGAGCTGCGCATCCACTTTCGGCAGTTCGAAATTGAAATAATATTTGAACGCCTGCAGCTTGCCGGTATAGAAGCCAGCGTCGCCATGCGCTTCGGCTTTTGATGCCTGTGCCACCAGCGCCTGCTCCAGCCAGATCCAGCCGATGACCAGATGGCCGAAGGCTTCGAGATAGATCGAGGCGTTGGCCAGCGTGACGTTCAGGTCCCCGGCAGCATGCAGCGCGTGGGTGACTTCAACGAGTCTGTCCCAGCGCTCGCGCAGCGCGGCTGCCTGCGGCAGCACACTCGCGCGCGCGACTGTGTCGGCCACGCGCGCTGACAGCAGCCCGAACGCCAAGCCGTCGCGCATGACGACTTTGCGTCCAAGCAGATCCAGTCCCTGGATGCCGTGGGTACCTTCGTGAATAGGGTTCAGCCGATTGTCGCGATAGAACTGCTCGACCGCATATTCGCGCGTGTAACCATAGCCACCGTGTACCTGTATCGCCAGACTGTTCGCTTCCAGGCACCATTGCGATGGCCATGACTTCGCGATCGGCGTCAGGATATCCAGCAGCAGCGTGGCCTGCGCGCGCTCAGCCTCGCTGCCGGCGGTCTTCTCTTCATCCACCAGGCGGGCGCAATACAGGATCAGCGCCAGCCCACCTTCGGCATATGCCTTCTGGGCCAGCAGCATTCGTTTCACATCGGTGTGCGCAACGATAGCAATCTGAGGCTGCGCCGGATCTTTGTTCTGCGGATGCCGTCCCTGCGGGCGGCTGCGCGCATATTCCAGTGCATGCAGGTAGCCGGTATAACCGAGCATCACTGCGCCGAGTCCGACGGCGATGCGCGCTTCGTTCATCATATTGAACATCGCTGCCAGTCCCTGGTGCAGCGAACCGACCAGCCAGCCGACTGCGCCCGGCTGACCCAGTGGGCGGAGCTTGCCTTCACCGAAATTCAGCAGGCAATTGGTGGTACCACGGTAGCCCATCTTGTGATTCAGGCCCGCCAGCACGACGTCATTGCGCTCACCGAGGCTGCCATCGTCGTTGACCAGAAATTTTGGCACGACGAATAATGAGATCCCCTTCACGCCCTGAATGATCTTGCCGTCCGGGCCAGGTACTTTCGCCAGCACCAGGTGCACGATGTTGTCGGACAGATCGTGTTCGCCGCCGGAGATCCACATCTTGTTGCCACGCAGCCGGTAGCTACCATCTGACTGCGCTTCGGCCCGGGTGGTGATGTCGGACAGGCTCGAACCTGCCTGCGGCTCGGACAGGCACATCGTGCCAAGAAAACGGCCCGACAGCAGTGGACGAACGTATTTGTCGATCTGCTCCGGGTTACCGCATTTCAGTAAAGTGTTTGCATTGCCGATGGTGAGCATCGGGTAGGCGGCAGTCGCAACGTTGGCGCCCTTGAACCAGGCAAAGCCGGCCTTCTCGATCAGACAGGGCAATTGCATGCCGCCGAGCTCTGCATCATGCCCGGCCGCCATCAGCCCCGCGTCGCTGAATGCCTGCAGCGCTTCGCGAATTTCAGGTAGGACAGTCACGCGCTCGCCGTCAAACTGCGGCTCGTGTTCATCGGACTTGCGGTTGTGGTTTGCGAACTTCTCGGTGGCGATCTGCTCACACAGGTCGAGCACGGCATCGAAAGTCTCACGCCCGTGCTCGGCGAAGCGCGTACGGCTACAGAGTGACTCGGCGTCGAGCCACTCGTACAAAAGGAAGTCGAGGTCGCGCCGCGACAGGATCAGCGAAGCCATCCGGTGCTGCCCGGCAGGATCAAACGACTTCGAACAGACCCGCTGCGCCTTGCCCGCCGCCGATGCACATGGTGACGACGACATACTTGACGCCGCGACGCTTGCCTTCGATCAGCGCATGGCCCGTCAGGCGTGCGCCCGACATGCCATACGGGTGGCCGAGCGCGATCGCGCCGCCGTCCACATTGAGCCGGTCCATTGGTATGCCGAGCTTGTCGGCGCAATACAGTACCTGCACCGCAAACGCTTCATTCAGCTCCCATAGCCCGATGTCTTCTATCTTCACACCGGTCTGTTTCAGCAACTTCGGAATCGCGAACACCGGGCCGATGCCCATTTCGTCCGGCTCACAACCGGCGATCGCAAAGCCGCGGAAGATGCCGAGCGGCTTCTTGCCAGATGCGGCGGCTGCCTTGTCGCTCATCACGATAGCGACCGACGCACCATCGGAGAACTGACTCGCATTGCCAGCAGCGACCACGCCGCCAGGCATCGCGGTACGAATCTGCGACACCGCCTCGTAGGTGGTGTCGGCGCGAATACCCTCATCGGCGGAGACCGTGACTTCGCGCGTGACGATTTGCGCCGTATCCTTGTCGGCGACGGCCATGGTGGTCGTTACCGCAACGATTTCGTCGGCAAATCTGCCTGCGTCCCGCGCTGCGGCGGCACGCAGCTGGCTCTGTACGCCATACTGGTCCTGCCGGTCACGCGGAATGTTGTAGCGCTTCGCGACGTTTTCAGCCGTCTGCAGCATCGGCCAGTAAATTTCGGGCTTGTTCTTCTCAAGCCAGGGATCCTTGAACATGTGCATGTTCATTTCGTTTTGCACACAGGAGATCGACTCGACGCCGCCGGCTGCATAAATATCGCCCTCGCCGGCGATGATGCGTTGTGCAGCACTGGCAATGGTCTGCAGGCCGGAGGAGCAAAAACGGTTGATCGTGATGCCACCGGTGGATACAGGGCAGCCAGCCCGAAGCGCTACCTGACGCGCTATGTTCCAGCCTGTCGCGCCTTCCGGATTGGCGCAGCCCATCATCACATCTTCGACCTGTGAAGCATCAATGCCGGCTCGCTCTATCGCTGCCTTGAGCGCCGCCCCGCCCAGCGCAGCGCCGTGCGTCATGTTGAACGACCCCTTCCACGATTTGGCCAGCGGGGTTCGGGCTGTCGAAACAATGACGGCATCGGTCATGTGAGGTCTCCTGTAATTTTCATAGCGGTCTTGCCAGATTGCGAGCCGATGGAGCATAGCATATGCGTTCGCACGACCGTGCTATTTTGCCGACTCGCCGTAAGTTTTTGTAAGTTTTTAGCAAGGGATGCGTAAGTTTTCAAACCTACACTCGCGTCGATTGCGGCAATTCCACGCCCAATAATTAGAGTAAATAAATAACCAAGGAGACACCATGGCCACAGCCCAAGCTTCGTCGCGAAGCATTACGGCGGAAGAGCGGAAAGTCATTTTCGCTTCATCGCTCGGTACCGTTTTCGAATGGTACGACTTCTATTTGTACGGTTCGCTTGCCGCGATCATCGCAAAGCAGTTCTTTGCCGGCACCGACCCGAACACCGCTTTCATTTTCGCGCTGCTCGCGTTCGCGGCCGGCTTTCTGGTTCGTCCGTTCGGTGCGATCGTTTTCGGTCGCCTTGGCGACATGGTGGGCCGGAAATACACTTTCCTGGTCACCATCCTGTTGATGGGTCTGTCCACTTTTATCGTCGGTCTGTTGCCGAATTATGCAAGCATCGGCATCGTGGCGCCGATAACGCTGATCGCGCTGCGCATCCTGCAAGGTCTGGCGTTGGGTGGCGAGTATGGCGGCGCGGCCACCTATGTCGCTGAGCATGCGCCAGACGGCAAGCGCGGTGCATTCACTGCGTGGATTCAGACCACCGCAACGCTCGGCCTGTTCCTGTCGCTGATGGTCATCCTGGCGACTCGCACGGCAATCGGCGAAGAGGCGTTTGCCGAGTGGGGCTGGCGCATTCCGTTCCTGGTGTCGGTCTTCCTGCTGGGTATCTCGGTATGGATCCGTCTGTCAATGAACGAGTCGCCGGCGTTCAAGAAGATGAAAGAAGAAGGCAAGGTGTCCAAGGCACCTCTGTCTGAAGCCTTCGGCCAGTGGAAAAACCTCAAGGTGGTCATACTCGCGCTGATCGGCCTGACCGCCGGCCAGGCCGTAGTCTGGTACACCGGTCAGTTCTACGCATTGTTCTTCCTGACACAGACGTTGAAAGTCGATGGCCCAACCGCGAACATCCTGATCGCAGCCGCTCTGTTGATCGGTACACCTTTCTTCGTCGTCTTTGGCACGCTGTCGGACAGGATCGGCCGCAAGAACATCATCATGATCGGCTGTGTGCTGGCTGCACTGACCTACTTCCCGATCTTCAAGGCAATGACGCATTACGCGAACCCGGCACTTGAAGCAGCGCAGCTGAACGCACCGGTAACTGTCATCGCTGATCCGGAAGAGTGCCAGTTCCAGTTCAACCCGACGGGCACGAAGAAATTCACCTCGTCATGCGACATCGCAAAAGCAAAACTGGCAGCGGCCTCGGTGAACTACCGAAACGAAGTTGCACCGGCCGGCACCAGCGCAGTCATCAAGATCGGCGACAAAACGCTGGAGTCATACAACGCTTCGGTGCTGTCCAAAGAAGAATCGACGGCAAAGGACAAGGAATTCAGCGACAAGCTGAAGGAAATGATCAAGGGCGCGGGCTATCCAGCCAAAGCAGATCCGGCGCAAATCAACAAGCCGATGGTGCTGGTGCTGCTGTTCATCCTGGTGCTCTACGTCACCATGGTTTACGGCCCCATCGCCGCCATGCTGGTTGAAATGTTCCCGACTCGCATTCGCTACACTTCGATGTCACTGCCATACCATATTGGCAATGGCTGGTTCGGCGGGCTGCTGCCCACGACGGCCTTCGCTCTGGTGGCGTTCAAGGGGGACATCTATTACGGTCTCTGGTATCCGATCGTGATCGCTTTGATGACGGCCATAATCGGTACGTTGTTCGTGCGTGAAACCAAGGATAACGACATCAACGCACATTGATTCAATTAAGCAACATTAAAACCGCCGGCCAGTCCGGCGGTTTTTTTTGCCACATTGTCGCCTGTCGATCCGGCTCATCATGGTTTGCTGGTGTATTACGAGCTGCCTGAAAATTCAATTAACAACCCGATAACACGCACAATTTCGGTGCATTTTTTAAAAATCCGTTGCACTGTCGTTACAAATACTTAGAAATCCACGTACACCGAGCACTGCTCTCCGGCGGAGCTGGGCTTCCCCCCTACCTCTGCGGAACCTTTTTGATTAAATTCAGCAGGTCCAGAGTTAAAAATTCGATAACAAATCGACCGCTAGGGCGGTCATCCACACCGGGGGGCATCATGGACATCGAGTGGCTGGAAGATTTTCTTGTCCTTTCGGACTTGTCCAGTTTTACGCGAGCCGCCCAGGCCCGCAATATTACCCAGTCTGCATTCAGCCGCCGCATTCGCTCACTGGAAGACTGGATAGGCATCGCGCTGGTTGACCGTGACACCGTCCCGCCCCGTCTCACCATGGCCGGACACCTTTTCCGGGATGCGGCACGCGAAATGGTGCGTCAACTTCATGACACGCGCATCGCGCTTGGTCATCGCAGCAAAGTCTTTTCCGGCATCAAATTATTTGTCGCGCATTCATTGGTTCAACACATGCTGCCGAACTGGATGCGCAAAATAAATCACCAGATCAGCGGACTTAAATTCGAAATCATTGCTGGTGAAACCTACGAGGGGATGGTGTCCTTGTCGAGCGGCCGTTGTGATCTTCTGATGGCTTATCACAGTCCGGTTGTGCCTATGTCGATTGATGAACGTACCTGCCCGTCCGTGACACTCGGCACTGACAGGCTCGTGCCCGTGTGCCGGCCGGATGAATCCGGTGGGCCGATGTACCGGCTAACCGAAGCCAAACTGCGCCACTTGCCGCTGTTGTCCTACCCGCCCGAAACCTTCTTTGGGCGAATCTGCAACGGACTGATCCGTTTTCGTCCGAGTGATCCCTGCTTTAATGTGGTCGCCCAAAGTCCACAGGCGCGCATCCTGCACGCACTGGCTCGGGAAGGTGCAGGTATTGCCTGGTTGCCAGAACATGGGGTCAAGCCAGAATTAATGGGCGGTCAACTGGCGTTGGCTGGCGATGACGAATGGATCATATCGGTGGACATTCGCCTCTATGCATCTCAGGAACGTTCACGACTTTTGCACGCGAACTTGTGGGAAAACATCCGCGAGTTACATGATCAAAAGCTGGTAATCAGTTAAGCATCTGTTTGAAACTACTGCACGCTCACACTCAGGCTCTACGATGCTTGTCATCTGCCGGGCACGTCTGCAACGGCAAAGTAAGTTCAGGCGAACAATCAGGTGCTGTTCTCCATGCGCGCCGCATGCACCGTGTTCTCTGGGCTTGGCTCCCCGGATTGTACTCACACCGCTGACCTTGCCTGCCCGGCAAACTGACCGGGTGCGAACATTCAAACCGACCAGGGATCTCGCGTGAAAATTTTCCTTCGAGTGATGGGAAACCGACTGCTCGAACGACTGGTCACTGAGCTGGCCGCCCTGGATTCTGCCTTTCCGAGGCAGATCGGATCCGGCAATCTGCTGCGCTGGCAAATCGAGCAAATTACCTCACCGTTTTGTGCCGCTTATTTCAGTAATACGCCAGCACGCGTTTCCGTTGTGCTGGTCGAGGTCAGCAATGCCGCGGCTATCGAGGAATTATGGACAGGCGGTCGCTACGGACACGCTGCGCTCTGTAACAGAAATCCGAATGACTGGACACCGGCGCCGGTTATCCTGGTTTTCGACCGTGAACATCCGACATCGGAGCTGATGGAGATGCCGATGTTCGTCTCAGATTGGGTCAGCGGCGAAACAGCCATGCATGACCTGGCGCGGCGAGTCGTTGCCAGTCTGCGGCGCCAGAAACATTTGCAGGAACATTTTGGCGGCGGAATGCTGGTGCTAAATTCCGAAACCCGCCGATTGTGCTTTAACGATACCGATGCCATCCTTCTATCGATTACCGAAGTACCACTGGCGGAGCTCTTTCTGACCCACATCGGGAGCGTCGTACCGATGGAAGAAATTTATTTATTGTTCAAGGTCGCCGGACGCTCGGTTTCGGGCAGCAATATCCGGGTGACCATCTTTCAGCTTCGCTTCAAGATCGAGCAACTGACACACAATTATTTCTCCGTCGTTTGCTCGTATGGCGAAGGCTACGCACTCCGTACGGCAAAAAGCAGAGGAGAACCATCGCGTTGGCCGCAGCTTGAAGCACACCAAGCCAGAAGCACTGACAACGTCTGGCTCTGAAGCCGATTACCGCAAGAATCCAGCGCCAGGTGCCTGCGCAACGCATCGTTCAGGGCGCACTGAACGCCGCGTAGTGGCATAATCCATGCTGACCTCAGGAAATGCGGCGTCCAGCGCCGCATTTTTTCATTGACCGACGGTTTGACAATTCCACATGCAGCAAAGCTCCGTATCCCGGACCCCAACTCAACTCACCTTTATGGCCAGCTGTGCGCTGCCCACACCTTGGGCTACGTTTCAATTGCATGCTTTCGTCGAAGACAGCACTGGTAAGGAACACCTGGCGCTGACGCTCGGCGACGTCGGCAATGGCGAGCCCGTGCTGGCTCGCTTGCATTCCGAGTGCCTGACAGGTGATGCCCTGTTCAGCCAACGCTGCGACTGCGGTGCCCAACTCGAGGGCGCACTGCGTCGTATCGCCGCAGAAGATCGCGGCATCCTGCTGTATCTGCGGCAGGAAGGACGCGGCATTGGCCTCATCAACAAGATTCGCGCGTACAAGCTGCAGGAACAAGGTGCCGATACGGTCGAAGCCAATCACCAGCTCGGCTTCGCCGACGATTTACGTGACTACGAAATCTGTGCCCCGATCTTTCAGCATTTCGGCATCAAATCACTGCGATTGATGACCAACAACCCGCGCAAAATTGACGCACTGAAAAGTCTCGATATCCGCATCGAGCGGGTCGAGCATATTGCCTCCAGCACCCGGCACAATGCGCGCTACCTGGCCACCAAAGCAAAAAAACTCGGCCATCTGCTGCCACCGCTGGCACCCGCGCACAAGCCAGACGAAAATAATTGACCGTTCATAAAAAACGCTTGCATCAGGCGCGCCGCTGCAGACCTTAGACCGGTACGGCAAGACAGAGCTACCAGCTGCCTGACGTTACAGCGATGGGAACAGGTTTCCGCTGGTGGCGGATTGCAATGTCATATAG
>JAOASL010000027.1 GCA_030158675.1 Burkholderiaceae bacterium
GCTTGATGATCTTGTCGTCGATGTCGGTGATGTTGCGCACGTAGGTGACGTCGTAGCCGCCGGCACGCAGCCAGCGTTGCACCATGTCGAACACCACCATCACGCGCGCATGGCCGAGGTGGCAATAATCGTAGACCGTCATGCCGCATACATACATGCGAACCTTGCCCGGATCGATCGGCGTGAATACCTCTTTGTCACGCGCCAGCGTGTTGTAGATCTTTAGAACACTCATGGATAGATAAGGAAGCGAATGCGGGCGCGCCGTACACGGCGCCTTGCCGACCAACGCGAAGCCCTGAAGCTGCAGGCTGTCGTGCTGCTGAAATCAGCAAGTCGTCTTTTGATAAAATGCGAGTTTCGTTGAAGTATATCATCGAAGCCTGCCCGTCCCGAAGCGGATGCGCGCGGGCATTCATTCAACATCACCTCGCCAAAGGATCCGCATGCTGCGCCGCAATTTCCTCGCCATCGTTACCGCCCTGTCGCTAGCGTCGGTCACAATCCACGCTGCTTCAGCGGACATGCCGAAGGTGTCGATGAAGACCAACCTCGGCGAGATCGTGCTCGAACTGAATATGGAAAAAGCGCCGAAGTCCGTCGCCAACTTCGTGCAATATGTGAAATCGGGTTTTTATAACGGTACGATCTTCCATCGTGTGATCAACAACTTCATGATCCAGGGTGGTGGCTACGATGCCAGGGGCAACCTGAAGCCGACCGGCGCATCGATCGAGAACGAAGCGAAAAATGGCCTGCGCAACCGCGCATACACGATCGCGATGGCGCGCACCTCGGACCCGAATTCGGCCAACGCGCAGTTCTTCATCAACACGAAGGACAACCGTTTCCTCGACTATCCGGGACAGGACGGCTGGGGCTATGCCGTATTCGGCAAGGTCATCAAAGGTACCGATGTCATCGACAAGATCGAGGAAGTCGAGACAGGCGGTCGCGACAAGCCGGTACAGGACGTGGTGATCGAGTCCGTCACCCTCATCGAATAATCAACATCAAGCAAAGGAACATCATGGCAGTCGTATTCACCACCAACCACGGCAAGTTCACCATCGAGCTCGACGCCGCGAAGGCACCCAAGACGGTCGAAAACTTCCTCAATTATGTGAAGTCCGGCCATTACGACGGCACCATTTTCCATCGCGTGATCAACGGCTTCATGGTCCAGTGCGGCGGCTTCGAGCCGGGCATGAAACAGAAAGACTCCGGCACGCCGATCGAGAACGAGGCCGCCAACGGCCTGACCAACGACATCTATACGGTCGCGATGGCCCGCACCAACGACCCGCACTCTGCCACCGCGCAGTTCTTCATCAATGTGAAGGACAATGATTTCCTGAACTATTCGGGCCCGAACAACTGGGGCTACTGCGTGTTCGGCAAAGTGACCGACGGCACCGATGTGGTCGACGCGATCCGCAAGGTACGTACCGGCAGCAAGGGCTTCCACAGTGACGTGCCGGTCGACGATGTGGTGATCGAAAAGGCCGAGATCATCTGATTGCCTCATCAATGAGCATTTCCCGCGAAGCGGACAACAAGGCGCAGCCGGCAACGGTTGCGCTTTTTGTTTCGGACCTGCACCTGTCGCCACAGATGCCAAAGACGGCAGCGGCATTCTTTCGCTTCCTCGATGTCCAGGCGCGGCAGGCGCGCCAGCTTTACCTGCTCGGCGACATCTTCGAATACTGGGCCGGTGACGACGATCTCGACGATCCGTTCAACCGCCAGGTCGTCGATGCGCTGCGCCGGCTCTGCGACAGCGGTGTGCAGTTGTACTGGATCGCGGGCAATCGCGACTTCCTCGCTGCCGCCGGCTTTGCGCTGGCCAGCGGCGTCACGCTGTTGCCGGACCCTTGCGTGGCTGAGATTGCCGGCCGCCGCCTGTTGCTGCTGCATGGCGACGCGCAGTGCACCGATGATGACGGCTACATGGCTTTCCGCGCGCAAGTGCGCCAGGCCGACTGGCAACGCGCCTTCCTCGCGCGCGCGCTGGCGGAACGCAAGGCCATCATCGCCGGCATGCGCGAAGGCAGCCGGGACGCACAACGCGGCAAGGCAATGGCCATCATGGACGTGAACCCGGCGGAGATAGCGCGACTGTTCGCGCAGCATCAGGTCAGCCTGATGATTCACGGGCACACCCACCGGCCTGCGCTGCATCGCAGCGCTGAGGGCTTGCGCTACGTATTGCCAGACTGGGACTGTGAAGGCGAAACGCTGCGCGGCGGCTGGATTGCGCTTGATGCAGAGGGCAGCATCGCCACCGTGGATATCGCCGGCGCCTGAGGCTCCGTCACAGACAGGCCGTCAAAGACCGTCGGCCTGCAGCATCGCGATTTCCTCATCGCTGAAGCCGGCCGCCCGGCGCGCATCGACATTGAACGGACCGCGCAACACCGGCGCCTTGTGCCGCAACGACAGCGCCGCATAGGTCGCCACCGGATCCTCTCCGTCGCGCGCGCACAGCCATCGGTACCAGCGATTGCCGATGGCGACATGGCCGACTTCATCGCGCAAGATGATGTCGAGGATCTGCGCGGCCGCGTCGTCGCCGGCCTGCGCCAGCTTCGCGCGCACTGCGGGCGTAGCGTCCAGTCCGCGCGCTTCGAGCGTGCGTGGCACCAGTGCCATCCGCGCAAGCACATCGCCGGCGGTTTTTTCGGCCATCTCCCACAGGCTGTTGTGCGCGCCAAAATCGCCGTACGCATACCCGAGTGTGTGCAGGTGATCGTCCAGTAGCGTGAAATGCAGCGCCTCCTCGGCGGCGACCTGCAGCCAGTCTGTGTAGAAATCGCGCGGCATCGCATCGAAACGCCAGACCGCGTCCAGCGCGAGATTGATCGCATTGAATTCAATGTGCGACAGCGCATGAATCAGCGCCGCACGACCTTCGACGGTATGCATCGCGCGGCGACCCACTTCGCGCGGCGCGACCAACGCCGGTTTTGCCGGACGTCCGGGAATGAGGCCTGCTGGCGCAGGCGCGGTGCCCGTCTCCAGCGCCAGCTCGCCGGCCAGCCAGTCAGCCTGCAGCGCGCGCGTACCGACCACCTTGCGCACTGGCTCGGTCTCGCACAGCAGTTGCAGCGCGCAGGCCCGCAGCTCATGGGTATTCGAGAAGGGTTTCATGCGGTCGAGGGTAAAATGCGGGCTTGCCAAACAACCCCTATTCTAATTCCCATGCCGATCTACCAGCTTGGCGACGCGCGCCCCCAAATCGATGAATCCGCATACGTCACCGATTCCGCTACCGTGATCGGCGATGTCACCCTGAAAGCCAATACCAGTCTCTGGTATGGCGTCACACTGCGCGGCGACACCGAACCGATTGTCATCGGCGAAAACAGCAACATCCAGGAAAGCACCACGCTACACGCCGACAAGGGCTATCCGCTGACCGTCGGAAAAAATGTCACGGTCGGTCATCAGGCGATGCTGCATGGCTGCACCATCGGCGACGGCAGCCTGATCGGCATCCAGGCAGTGGTGCTGAACGGTGCAAAGATCGGTCGCAACTGTCTCGTTGGAGCCGGTGCGCTGGTTACCGAAGGCAAGGAATTTCCGGACAACTCGCTGATCATAGGTTCGCCGGCCAAGGCCGTGCGCACACTGACCGACGAGCAGATCGCCGGCCTCGCCATGAGCGCGGACATGTATGTGAAGCGTGCGCAGAACTACCGGCAAAACCTGAAAAAGATCGGCTGAAGACATACCCTGATGAGCGACACCCTGCAAAAATTCATGTTCGATAACTCGCTGGTACGCGGCGAGTTGGTCGACATTTCCGAAGCATGGCGACAAGTGCAACTGCTGCGCGCCTATCCGCCCGCAGTCGGCGCGATGCTCGGCGAGATGATGACGGCTGCCGCGCTGCTGTCGGCCAACCTGAAATTTAATGGCACGATCATCATGCAGATCCACGGCGACGGGCCGGTGAAGCTGATGGTGGTCGAATGCGATGCGTCGCTGGTGCTGCGTGCCACCGCCAAGCTGGCCGATGACGCGCAAGTAACCGATGGCGCCACGCTGCAAGAACTGGTGAACCTGCACGGCCAGGGCCGCTTCGCGATCACGCTCGACCCGGCCGACAAGCTGCCAGGCCAGCAGCCCTACCAGGGCATCGTCGCACTCGACGGCGATACCGTATCGACCGTCATTGAAAACTACATGATGCGTTCCGAACAGCTCGATACCAAGCTCTGGCTGGCGGCCGATCTGCAGGTCGCTCGCGGCCTGCTGCTGCAAAAACTGCCGGACGAAGGTGGCAAGGCAGTCGGTACCGGCGAGGCCGATGCCGACGCATGGAATCGCGCAGTCATGCTGGCGTCGACGGTCAGCAATGAGGAATTGCTGTCGACCGACATCATGACCCTGATGCAGCGCCTGTACTGGGAAGAAACGATCCGAGTATTCGAGCCGCGCCGCCCGGTGTTCCGCTGCAGCTGCTCGCGCGAAAAAGTCGGCAACATGCTGAAGATGCTCGGGCAGGATGAAATCGACGACTCGCTGGCCGAGCTTGGCAAGCTCGACATCAACTGCGATTTCTGTGGCCGGCACTATGCATTCGACAAGGTCGACTGTATGCAACTGTTCTCGACTCCCACGCTGGCGCAAGCGGTGCAACCGCCCGGCACCCAGCAGCACTGAAAACCTGACAACGACCAACGATGAGCAATCTGCCCCCCTGTCCGGTCTGCAATTCAGGCTATACCTATGAAGTGGACGGCCTGCTGACCTGCCCCGAATGCGGGCACGAATGGCGTGCCGCCGTCGTCGATAACGACGCCGTGCGTGTATGGAAAGATGCGTATGGCACGCCACTGCAGGACGGCGACACGATCACGCTCATCAAGGATCTGAAGGTGAAGGGCTCGTCGTCCGTGGTGAAGGTCGGCACCAAAGTGAAAAACATCCGGCTCGTCGACGGTGACCACGACATCGATTGCAAGATCGACGGATTCGGTGCGATGGGGCTGAAGACGGAGTTTGTGAAGAAAGCCTGACTATTGTTTGAAGGCTACTGCGTGTTTGAAAACTGCTGCGCGGCCCGAGAGCCTGGCCGCCTCCGGCAGAACAGCACTTCTTTATTGCCCGGCAGGCGCCGTCTTCGCAGGTGCCTTCAGCGCCCCCGGCTCGACCACCTGCACGAAGATTTCGCTGTCCTTGATCAGGCCAAGTTCGTTGCGCGCACGCTCCTCGACCGCGCCGGTCCCTTCCTTGAGGTCCTGCACTTCGGAAGCGAGTTGCGCATTGCGCGCGTTGAGCTGCTGCTCCTTCGCCAGCGCGCTGTCGAGCTGATGAGACAAATCCGATACCCGCAACCATCCCCCCTTCCCGAACCAGAGCGGATACTGGATCAGGATGAGCAGCGCGGTCAGGAAGATCAGGATCAGTCGCACTGGTAGCGAACGCTGAAGCGGCTGCCTGAAGGCAGCCGCTGGCGGCGCTTACTTGAGATTGTAAAAAGCCTGACGGCCAGGATAGCTGGCGATGTCACCCAGGTCTTCCTCGATGCGCAGTAGCTGGTTGTACTTTGCCATGCGATCCGAACGCGACATCGAGCCGGTCTTGATCTGCAGCGCATTCATGCCGACCGCGATATCGGCGATCGTCGAATCTTCGGTCTCACCCGATCGGTGCGAGATCACTGCCGTGTAGCCGGCGCGCTTGGCCATCTCGATGGCGGCGAAGGTCTCGGTCAGTGTGCCGATCTGGTTGATCTTGATCAGGATCGAGTTGGCGATGTTCTCGTCAATGCCCTGGCGCAGGATCTTGGTGTTGGTGACGAACAGGTCGTCGCCAACCAGCTGCACCTTCTTGCCGAGCGCCTTAGTCAACGTCGCCCAGCCCGCCCAGTCGTTTTCATGCATGCCGTCCTCGATCGAAATGATCGGGTACTTGTCGCACCAGGTCGACAGCAGGTGGGTGAAGTCATCGGCGGACAGCTTCAGGCCTTCGCCGTCGAGATGATACAGGCCATCCTTGTAGAACTCGGACGCCGCGCAATCCAGACCCAGGGCGATCTGCGTGCCCGGCTCGTAGCCGGCCTTTTCGATCGCCTGCAGGATCAGCTGGATCGCTTCTTCATGGCTCTTCACCGATGGCGCGAAACCACCCTCGTCGCCGACAGCCGTGGTCAGTCCTTTGTCGTGCAGGATCTTCTTGAGCATGTGGAAGACCTCGGCGCCGTAACGGACCGCTTCGCGGAAGCTGGGCGCGCCGACCGGAATGATCATGAATTCCTGCAAGTCGAGGTTATTGTCCGCGTGCGCGCCACCGTTGATCACGTTCATCATCGGTACCGGCATCTGCATCGCGCCCGATCCGCCGAAATAGCGGTACAGCGGTAGACCGGCTTCCTCAGCGGCGGCCTTCGCCACCGCCATCGACACCGCCAGCGTCGCATTCGCGCCGAGGTGCGACTTGTTTTCCGTGCCGTCCAGATCGATCAGGGTCTTGTCGAGGAAAGCCTGCTCCGACGCATCCAGGCCCATCACCGCTTCCGAAATCTCGGTGTTGATGTTCTCGCAGGCCTTCAGCACGCCCTTGCCGAGGTAACGGCTCTTGTCGCCGTCACGCAGCTCGATCGCTTCACGCGAACCGGTCGATGCGCCCGACGGCACCGCCGCGCGGCCCATCACGCCCGACTCCAGCAGCACGTCGCATTCGACGGTGGGGTTGCCGCGCGAATCCAGGATCTCGCGGCCTACGATGTCAACGATTGCACTCATTCAAATCTCCACGGATAGTGTTTGTATTCTTTTGTGGCGGGATGGCTTCCCCGCCGTGGTCACTGAAAGTCGTCCTCGAGGAAAGGCTGGGCCTTCACCACGCGATCGATGGCGACCAGGCTCGCGAGCAGCTCGCGCATGCGCGACAGCGGCACCGCGTTCGGGCCGTCGGATTTCGCCTGTGCGGGATTGGGATGCGATTCCATGAACAGGCCGGCAACGCCGACGGCCACCGCCGCACGCGACAACACCGGCACGAACTCGCGCTGGCCGCCCGACGACGTGCCCTGCCCGCCGGGCAGCTGCACCGAATGGGTGGCATCGAACACCACCGGGCAGATGGTCTCGCGCATGATCGCCAGCGAGCGCATGTCCGACACCAGATTGTTATAGCCGAATGAAGCGCCACGCTCGCAGGCCATGAAACGGTCGGTCGACAGGCCGGCTTCGTGCGCGGCCTCGCGCGCCTTGGCGATGACGTGCTTCATGTCGTGCGGTGCGAGGAACTGGCCCTTCTTGATGTTGACCGGCTTGCCGGACTGCGCGCACGCGCGGATGAAATCGGTCTGCCGGCACAGAAAGGCCGGCGTCTGCAGCACATCGACCACGGCAGCGACCGGCGTTATTTCATGCAGCTCATGCACATCGGTCAGTATCGGCACACCGATCTCGCGCTTCACCCGGGCCAGGATCTCCAGACCTTTTTCCATGCCGAGTCCGCGAAACGACGAGCCCGACGAACGGTTCGCCTTGTCGAACGACGACTTGTAGATGAAAGGAATACCGAGCGCGGCAGTGATTTCCTTGAGCTGTCCGGCGGTGTCGAGCGCCATCTGCTCGGACTCGATCACGCAGGGACCGGAAATCAGGAAAAACGGGCGGTCGAGTCCAACGTCATAGCCACAGAGCTTCATGCCACCTTCCTTTGCGCCACGACATCCTTGTGTGCGAGCGCCGCGCGAATGAACGAAATGAACAGCGGATGGCCGTCGCGCGGCGTGGACTTGAATTCAGGGTGGAACTGCACGCCCATGAACCATGGATGCGCATGCTCGCCGCTGCGTGGGAGTTCCATGATCTCGCACAGCGACTCGGTCGGCGTGCGGGCAGACACCACCAGCCCGGACTTCTCGATACGGTCGAGATAATGGTTGTTCGCTTCATAGCGATGACGATGACGCTCGGTGACGGCCTCGCCATAGATCTCGGCCGCCAGCGTGCCGGGCTGCACCGAGCAGGTCTGCGCACCCAGGCGCATGGTGCCGCCGAGGTCGGAATTTTCGTTACGACGCTCGACATGGCCGTCATGGTTCTGCCACTCGGTGATCAAGGCGACCACAGGATGCTCGGTATCAGGCTCGAACTCGGTGGAGTTCGCCTCCTTCAGCGCAGCGACATTGCGCGCGTATTCGATCAGCGCAACCTGCATGCCGAGACAGATGCCGAGGTAAGGCACCTTATGCTCGCGCGCATAACGGACCGCTGCGATCTTGCCTTCCACACCGCGCTTGCCGAAGCCGCCGGGCACCAGGATCGCGTCATATTTCTCCAGGCTGGCCGGGCCGTTGGCCTCGATATCCTCGGAGTCCACATACTCGATGTTCACGCGCGACTCGGTATGAATGCCCGCATGACGCAGCGCCTCGGTGAGTGACTTGTAGGACTCGGTCAGGTCGACATATTTGCCGACCATCGCGACATTCACCTCGCGCTTCGGATTTTCAAGCACCGACACCAGATGAGTCCACATCGACAGGTCGGCGTCCTTCGGATGCAGGTCGAGCCGTTCGCAGATGATGCGGTCCAGGCCCTGGTCGTACAGCATCTGCGGAATCTTGTAGATGGTGTCGGCGTCCCACACCGAGATCACCGCGTCTTCCTGCACGTTCGAGAACAGCGAGATCTTCGCGCGCTCGTCGTCGGGAATGCGGCGGTCGGCACGGCACAGCAGCGCGTCCGGCGAAATGCCGATCTCGCGCAGTTTCTGCACACTGTGCTGGGTCGGCTTGGTCTTCAGTTCGCCGGCCGATTGCAGGTAGGGCACCAGGGTCAGGTGCACGAAGGCCGCGCTGTTGCGGCCGCTGCGCAGCGACAGCTGGCGCGCCGCCTCGAGGAAAGGCAGCGACTCGATATCGCCGACGGTGCCGCCGATCTCGACGATCGCGACCTCGTAGCCTTCGGCGCCGCGGTGAATGAAGTCCTGGATCTCGTTGGTGATGTGCGGAATGACCTGTACCGTCTTGCCCAGGTACTCGCCGCGGCGCTCCTTGCGGATCACGGATTCATAGATCTGACCGGTGGTGAAGTTATTCACCTTGCGCATCTTCGCGCTGATGAAGCGTTCGTAATGCCCGAGGTCGAGATCGGTCTCGGCGCCGTCATCGGTGACGAACACCTCGCCGTGCTGGAACGGACTCATCGTTCCGGGATCGACGTTGATATAGGGATCGAGCTTGAGGAGGGTGACCTTCAGGCCGCGCGATTCAAGAATCGCGGCCAGGGACGCTGCCGCGATTCCCTTGCCAAGAGACGACACGACGCCGCCAGTGACGAAAACAAACTTGGTCATTGCAGGATGTGCTGAGGGCACTAGCGTGAAATTCGAATTATACCGCAAAGAGCCCGCGTCCCCGACGCCGCTGACAGGAAGCCGCTACCCCCGGCTCCGGCCGGAGCAGACACTAAGGCGAGTAGCTGATTGACAGTCGTACAAACTCCTGGCCGCCGCGTCCGTCCGGCACGCCGCGGATCTCGCTGCCGCGCGCCACCACCGACGCCCTTACCGCCCACGCGCCGGACTGCCATTGCAGCCCTGCTTCCAGCTCCCGGGTGAGCCGGCGCGGCGCGACGGCACGCGCCTCACCGCCGCCGAACCAGCCGCCCTGCAGCGACGCATCATGCACTACCGCACGCATGCCGCCGCGCAGAAATCCATACAGCCGGCTGCCGTCCGCCGCTGCGGTCGCGCCGATGCGCAGCGTGAGGTCTGCGGCAGCATCGGTAAAGATGTTGCCGACGCGCGCTACTCCCCCGACGCGCAGATCGGCTGCCCGGCCAAGCCGAATGACAGGTCCGCGGCCGCCAAGCTGGGCGACCACGCCCCACTCGTTCGACAGTTGCGCTGCCCAGCCGAGCGGCTGCGGCTGGCTCAGCAGGCGATGCAGGAATTCCTGCGTCTGCCGGCCGGCAGCACAAGGCCCGAAGCAGCCAAGATCGAGTCCGAAGGTGAGATCGCTGCCATCGGCACGCTCGATCCAATAGTAGAGGCCGCCGTACAGCCAGCCGGCATAAGGATGATCGCGCGGACCCAGCTGCTCCGGCCGCAGCTGGGCGTGCTTTGCGGTGTAAATCTGCTGGCCGAAACGCCAGCCGGCCGAACGCCAGCCACTGCCGTCACGCTCGCGATAATTGCCGCTGACGCGCAGGCCGCTGGTATACAGACCGTCGGCCCGGTTCAGCAACAGCGAGTCATTGTCAATGTCGAGCGTGTAGGTGGGGCGGCCGCTGGCAAACAGCGCACTCAGTCCGTCCGTTGCCGCGTGAACCGGCGAGGCGCCGGCTGTGATTGCCAGTAGCAGCCCGGTCGGGACTGTCGAAAAAATGCGCATCGTCGTAGGTCCGGGAAAAATAATCCGCCGGATGCTGCCATGCGCTACCGTCAGTCCGGTCGATCATGCTCAAAAGACATCTGCGCATCGCTGCACCGCCGGCTTGACCAGTAGCGAGGTGCAGTGCACGCCGGCTCAACGGCGATGGTGCGCCCGTCCATCCTGAGCGTCACCGCTCCCGCCGTGTCGCTGCGCAATACCTGAATACCGCGCTCGTTGTAGCGCTCGACCACTTCCGGCTTCGGATGCCGGTAACGATTGCGATAGCCCAACTGGAACAAGGCCATCTGCGGCGCAACCGCATCAAGGAAAGCCGGGGTGGATGATGTGCCGCTGCCATGATGCGGCGCCAGCAGTACATCGGCACGCAGCCGTCCGGCGGCACGCGCCAGCAGTGCCTTCTCCTGCGCCGCCTCGATATCGCCGGTCAGCAGCACAGACTGCGCCCGGTACGTCACCTTCAGCGTGCAGCTGCGTGCGTTCGGTCGCGCCGCCGGATCGTCGCCGGCCAGCGGATGCAGGAACTCAAACTGCACGCCGTCGATTTGCCAGTGCTGGCCGGCGACACAAGCCACATGACGCGCAGCGGCCAGCCGGTGCGCCGGCAGCAGCGATGATGCAACCCAGCCGACGCTGACTGCCTGCAACAACGAGCTGGCACCACCGGCATGATCGCTGTCGCTGTGCGAGATGACCAGCGCATCCAGGCGGTCGACACCACGCGCGCGCAGATACGGCAGGATCACGCGGCTGCCGCTGTCTGATTCTGCCGAATAGGCTGGACCGGTGTCGTACAGCAGGCGGAAGTTCGGCGTCTCGACCAGCACCGCATTCCCCTGGCCGACATCGAACGCCGTCAGCCACAAGCCTGCTGTCGGCGCGCCCGGCGTGGCCAACAGCAGCGGCGCCCACGCCAGCAGGCCAAGCCAGCGTAACGGCCAGCCACGCGGCAGCAACATCCATAAGGTACCGGCCAGGGCAATCGCTGTGGCCAGCGGAGCGGGCTGCGGCGCAGGCCAGACCGCCAGCGGCAAGGCTGCCAGCCAGCCAAGCACCTGCGCCAGCCCGGTCAGCGCCGCATGGGCGGCCAGCAGCAGCCAGCCGCACACCGGCGCCGGCAGCACGCTGCCCAGCAGCGCCAGTGGCGTCACCACGAAACTCACCACCGGGATGGCCAGTGCGTTCGCAAGCGGACTGACCAGCGACACCTGGCTGAACATCAGCATCGTCAGCGGCACCAGTCCGAGGGTCACGGCGAACTGCGTGCGTGTCGCCGCCGCCAGCGCGGTACGCCAGCGCGCTGGCGGCAACTCAGCAGCTGAGGTCATGGCATGCCGTCCGTCCGACGCGAACAAGATGCAGCCGATCGCGCAAAACGACAGCCAGAAGCCCGGCCACAGCACCGCCCAGGGATCGAACAGCAGTACCGCAATCAGTGCGCACGCCAGCACTTGTGAGGCCGGCACAATGCGTGCGCTCCACAGAGCCGCGGCAGCAACTGCCAGCATCAGCAGCGTGCGCTGCGCCGGAATACCGAAACCAGCAAGCGCCACATACCCACCTGCCGCCAGCAGACCGGCGAGGGCGGCAACCTGCTGCGCCGGAATGCGCAGCGGCAGAGCGCCGGCTCCGAACAGCGAGTGCCGCCACAACCCGTTGGCGAGGGCCGCCGCCAGTGCCGCGATCATCGTAATATGCAGCCCGGAGATCGACACCAGATGACCAATGCCGGTCCGGTTGAACAACTCCCAGTCCGAGGCAGCGACACCGCGCTGGTCGCCGATCACCAGCGCAACGATCACGCTCGCATAGCGCTGCCCGGACAGTGCCTGAGTGATGCGTTCCCGCAGCCCCGCGCGTACGCGTCCGATTGCATCACGCAGGCTGAACGCAAATTCGTCGATCCGCAACGCATCGCCGGATCGCACATGGCCCGTCGCGCGCAGCCCTTCGGTCAGCCACCAGGCCTCGGCATCAAAACCCTGCGGGTTGGCCAGCCCGTGCGGCTGCTTCAGCCGCACGCGGAACTGCCAGCGCTCGCCCGGCAGCAACGTCGGCGAATCGCCGTCATCGACATACCAGCCGAGCGAAATAAGGCGCGGTACCTGTACCGGCAAACCGTCATCCGACGCCTGTTCGACTTCGAAGCGAAACCGCACGCCGCCGGGCGCCTGTTCGGGCAAACCGGACACTACGCCGGTCAGCTGCAGGTCGCGGCCTTCGAGCGACGCCGGCAGCGCGTCGGCCAGTCGGTGCCCGGCAAGCAGGCCTGCCCAGCCCGTACCAAGCGCAGCGCCCGCGATCACGAGGGCAGCGATACGCGCCGGATACGGCCGGATAAGAAAGATTCGGAACGGCCCGCCGGGCAGGCAGCAAAGCAGCAGCACGCCCGTCACCAGCAGCAGCCCGAGGGCCCACGGCGGCGGCAACATCGCACGGGTCTGCAGGCACAGCGTGCCGGCCAGTACGCCGAGCGCCAGCGCGCGCACTAGCGCATCATCAGGTTGCCAAGGCGGGGCAGCACGCGCGCGACGTTGTCCGACGTCTGGCGCGCTATATCTGCCAGCGGCTGGCCGCGCAACTCGGCCAGCACCGCAGCGATGCGGGGCAGCTGCGCAGGAGCGTTGATGCCCGGGTGCAGCCATGCGGGGGAAATATCGGGAGCATCGGTCTCGAGCACGATCGCGTTCGCCGGCAGAACGGCTGCCAGCCGGCGTATCTGCAGCGAGCGCGGAAAAGTCATCGCGCCGCCGAAGCCGAGCACAAAGTTCAGTTCAGTAAAAGCCTGCGCCTGCTGTTGGCTGCCATTGAATGCGTGCGCAATGCCGCCGGCGACGCGCACGCGACGCAAATGCTTGAGCAGCACATCCTGCGAGCGGCGTACATGCAGGATCACCGGCAGGCCGAATGTACGTGCGATCTTCAACTGCTCGACATAGAAATACTCCTGCCGCTCGCGCAGCGGGCCTTCCTTCAATTCAGGAATGAAAAAGTCGAGACCGATTTCGCCGATGCCAACGAAACGCGGATCGGGCAACGCGGCAGCGACCTGCTCGCGCAGCACGTGCAGGTCGTGGTCGTCCGCCTGCTGCACGTACATCGGATGAATACCGAGCGCATACACGCACTGCGGCAGCGTGGCGGCGAGACGGGCAACCGCACCGAAGTTGGCCTTCGCAACGGCCGGCACCACGATCCAGCGCACGCCGGCCTCCGCGGCTTGCCGGGCAAGCGTCGCCGATGTGTCGCCGAATTCGGCGGCGTCCAGATGGCAGTGGCTGTCGATCAGCATCGTAGCACGCCGGCGCCGGTGCCGCTTCCGCTCAGGCCAGACCCTGCGCCGACAGATGCAGCACGCGATCGCAGCGCTGCGCCAGCTCGGGATCGTGCGTGACGATCACAAAGGCCGTGCCGAGCGTCTGCGACAGCTCGAGCATCAGATCGAACACCTGATGCGCGGTGCCGCGGTCGAGGTTGCCGGTGGGCTCGTCAGCCAGCACGCAGGCCGGCTCGGTGACCAATGCGCGCGCGAGCGCGACGCGCTGGCGTTCGCCGCCGGACAGCTCGCCCGGCAGATGCGTCAGTCGAGCACCGAGGCCGACGCGCTCCAGCAAGGACGTCGCGGCCGCGCGCGCGTCGCGCTGTGACATGCGGCGGATCAGCAGCGGCATCGCGACATTGTCGAGTGCAGAAAATTCCGGCAGCAGATGATGAAACTGATAAACGAAGCCCAGCATGCGATTGCGCAATGCGCCGCGATCGACTTCGGACAGCTGGCCGAAGCGCTGGCCCGCCAGCGTCACCTCGCCGCGGGTCGGCAAGTCGAGCCCGCCGAGCAGGTGCAGCAGCGTCGACTTGCCGGAGCCCGACACGCCAACGATCGCGATCCGCTCGCCGCGCCGCACGTCGAGGTGCACATTGTCCAGCACGGTCAGCGATTCGCGTCCCTGCGAGTAAGTCTTGCCCAGTTCGTGGCAGGCCAGTACGGTGTTCATGGTGTCATTCATAGCGCAGCGCCTCCGCAGGACGTACGCGCGCTGCGCGCCAGCTCGGATACAAAGTGGCAAGAAAAGCCAGCACGACCGCGATGCCACCGATGCGGATCACGTCAGGCCAGCGCAGGTCGGACGGCAAAGCCGAGATCAGGTACACGTCGCGCGGCAAGAACTGCACGCCCAGCAGGCCTTCGATGAACGGCACGATCACATCAATGTTCAGCGCTACCATCACGCCGAATGTCACGCCGAGCGCGGTGCCGAGCAGGCCGACCAGACCGCCCTGAATCATGAAGATTTTCATGATCGAGCGCGGCGAAGCGCCCAGGGTGCGCAGGATCGCGATATCGGCCTGCTTGTCCGTCACCGTCATCACCAGCGTCGACACCAGGTTGAACGCCGCGACCGCGATGATCAGCGTCAGGATGATGAACATCATCCGCTTCTCGGTCTGCACCGCAGCGAACCAGTTGCGGTTCTGCTGCGACCAGTCGCGCAGATACAGGTCGCCCTTGAGCATGGCGCCGAGTTCGGACGCCACTTCCGGCGCGCGCTGCATGTCGGCCACCTTCAGCCGCAAGCCGCTCGGCCCGGCCAGCCGGAACAGCCGCTCACCGTCTTCCAGATGAATGAAGGCCAGCGACGAATCGAACTCGTAATGGCCGGCTTCGAAGATACCAACCACGTTGAACTGCTTGAGCCGCGGCAGCACGCCAGCCGGCGTCACCTGCCCTTGCGGCGCGATCAGCGTGAGCTTGTCGCCCAGGTGCAGCCGGAAGCTGCGCGCCATCTCGCTGCCAATCACGATATTGAATTCGCCGGGCCGCAGCGCATTCAGGCTGCCGCGCCGGACCTGGGACGCCACATCAGACACCTTCGGCTCTTCCGATGGCAGGATGCCGCGCACCATGACGCCGCGCACTGCATCATTGCGGGTGATCATCGCCTGACCGTCGACGAAAGGCGCGGCACCGCGCACCTGCGGATGTTTGCCCGCCTGCGTCGCCAGCGACTGCCAGTCCGGCAGGCTACCCGAACCATCGAACAGTTCAACATGCGACAGCACCGACAACATGCGGTCGCGCACTTCTTTCTGGAAGCCGTTCATGACTGACAGCACGACGATCAGCGCGGCGACGCCGAGCGCGATGCCTGCCATGGAAATCAGGGAAATGAAGGAAATGAAGCTATTGCGTCCGCTGCGCCGGCCGGCGCGTGTGTAGCGCAGGCCGATCGTCCACTCGAAAGGCAGGTTGTTGAACAGGGCCAAGCGGTGCTCCACTGGATTTGACAAGACGGCAGTTTGCCATAGTCAAGGCGTCAGAACAAAAGGCAGGCGCGGCGCGCAGTGGTTTCCGCGAAGGCTCTACAATGGCGCGCCATGTCCGCTACCACCCTGCTCCTGCCGTTCGCCCTGCCGCCGGCCGAACACGCGAAAGACCTGCTGGCCGCACTCGATGCACCGGCGCTGGCGTGCCTGCTGGCGCGTGCGCAGCCGGGTCGCCGCCAAGACAGCGAGCCCTTCGCGGCCGCCCTGCCGCACGAGGCGCTGCTGGCGAACGCCAGCGCCGACAACAGTCCGACGGTGGCGCATGCATTGATGCAAAACCTGGGATTGACACCGCCCGACGGACACTGGTTCGTGCTGCAACCGGTGCATTTTCATGTCGCGCGCGATCATCTGGTGCTGACCGACCTCCGGCAGCTCGATCTCGACGACACGCAGTCACGCGACCTGTTCAATGCCGCACAGCCACTGTTCGAAGAACTCGGCCATGCCGTTCGCTTCGGCAATGCCCGCTACTGGTTCCTGCAAGCCGCCGCATGGCGCGACTTGCGTACCTGCACGCCCGATGCGGCTGCCGGCCACAACGTCGATATCTGGCTGCCACGCGGCACCGATGAACGCGGCTGGCGCAGGTTGCACAACGAAGTGCAGATGCTGTGGCACACGCACCCGCTGAATGAGCAGCGCGAAGCGCGCGGCCAGCGCCGCGTCAATGCGCTGTGGCTGTGGGGCGGCAGCAGCACGCAGGATGCCTGGCCGCAGCGCTACGCACAGATACTGGCCGGTGCCCCGGTCGTCACGACCGACACCGACACACGATTCGACGATGCCCCAGTCGCCAGCGCGCTGGCCGGCGACTGGGGTAGCTGGCTGGCGGCGATGCAGGGCATCGAAACACGCCATGCAGCGCCGCTGCTCGACGCGCTGCGTTCCGGCGCCAGTACGCGTGTCATCCTGCAGCTGACCGATGCACAGCGCGTGCGCGAATGGCAGGTGAGCCGCGCCGGCGTGAGAAAATTCTGGCGTACGCCTTCGCTGGCGCGCCTTGCCGGCTGAATCCCGGCGTCCGTATTTCAGCAGCCACATTCCTGCCACCCCATAGCCACGCAAAGCCCCGCCGATGACCCGTCTCGCCACACGCCCTTACTCTATCCGTCAGGCTGAATTGCTCGCCCAGCAGGGCCTGCACCCGGTGATGGCGCGGCTGATGGCGGCGCGCGGGCTGCGTGAAATAACCGAACTCGCCACCGGGCTGGACGCGCTGATCCGGCCGGGTGCGCTCACGCATGTTGAGCGCGCGGCCAGCTTCCTCGCCGATGCGATCGATGCCGGCCAGCGGCTGGTGATCGTCGCTGACTATGACTGCGACGGCGCAACCGCCTGCGCCGTCGCGATCCGCGGATTGCGAGCGCTCGGCGCGAATGTCGATTACATCGTGCCGAACCGCTTTGACTACGGCTACGGCCTGACGCCGGAAATCGTCGAGCTGACCGCGCGTGAGAAATCGCCCGACATCATCATCACCGTCGACAACGGCATTGCCAGCATTGCCGGCGTGGCCGAGGCGAACCGGCGCGGCATCCCGGTGGTCGTGACCGACCATCATCTGCCGGCTGCGGAACTGCCGGCTGCTGCCGTGATCGTCAATCCGAACCAGCCGGGCTGCGGCTTCCCGAGCAAAAATCTCGCGGGCGTCGGCGTGATGTTCTACACGCTGCTAGCGCTACGCGCTGAGCTGCGCCAGCGCGGCCGCTTCGACGCCGACACGCAACCACGACTGGATACACTGCTTGATCTGGTTGCACTCGGCACCGTGGCCGACGTGGTGAAACTTGACGCGAACAATCGCGTACTGGTTGCGCAGGGCTTGAAACGTATTCGCGCCGGTCGCGCGCATCCTGGCATCGCCGCATTATTTTCGGTGGCCGCCCGTGACGTGCATCGCGCGACCCCGTTCGACCTCGCATTTGCGGCAGGACCGCGGCTGAACGCGGCAGGACGGCTGGCCGACATGTCGCTCGGTATCGAATGCCTGCTGACGGACGACAGTACCCGCGCCTGGGACATCGCACGCCAGCTGGAGTCGATCAACCGCGAACGGCGCGAGATCGAAGCTGACATGCAAGAGGCGGCACTGGTATCGCTGGAGCACATCGACCCGCGCGACAACGCAACGCTGACCTTATTTAATCCCGACTGGCATCAGGGCGTGATCGGCATCGTCGCGTCACGGCTGAAGGAAAAATTCTATCGACCGACCATCACCTTCGCCCGGGCCAGCGACGGCATGATCAAAGGCTCGGGCCGCTCGATTCCGGGCTTTCATCTGCGCGATGCACTCGACCTGGTGTACAAACGCCATCCGCAGCTGATCGACAAATTCGGCGGCCACGCCATGGCCGCCGGCCTGTCGCTGCGTGAGTCGGACTTCGACGCATTCGCGCAGGCCTTCGAGCAGGTCGGCCGCGAATGGCTGACAGCAGCCGAGCTTGAACATGTGCTCGAGACCGACGGTCCGCTCGAGGCTGAATACTTCAGTCTCGATTTTATCGCGCTGCTCGACCAGCAGGTCTGGGGACAAGGCTTCGCGCCGCCGCTGTTCTGCGATGAGTTCCGCGTGCTGAATCAGCGCGTGCTGAAAGAGCGCCACCTGAAACTGCAGCTGGAAAAAGACGGACGCCGCTTCGACGCCATCTGGTTCAATCACGCCGACGGTCTGCCGTCCCGCGTTCGCGCCGCATTCCGGCTGGATGCGAATGAATTCAATGGCCGCACCTCGGTCCAGCTGATGCTTGAGTTCGCCGAAGCGGCGGACTGAACGCTCTCTGCGCACGGTCGCTGCGCAATTTTCCGCCAACTGAACACCGCTCGTCACCGACGCGGTGCGTTCAGCGTGCGCTAGGCCTGTGACAATTCCGGTTAGTGCACCGGATTACTTTTCAAATCGCCCGACACTGCCGACTATGCAACGACACACCTGAGCAATGCGCCGGTTGACCGGCCGCATTTCGCAAAAAACCGTTCGACCAGGAGGACCGCGCAACATGCGAGGCAAGCGATGAGACCCAGCATAACCACTGGCGCGCCGGCACGCTTATCGGGTTCCGCACAGGTGGATCCTATTCCGGCACGCAGCGCCACACCAGGCGCGGCCGACAAATCGACGGGTACGCCGCCGCCTGCGACACGGGACAGCAGCGCAGCCCAAAAGACGGCGACCGACGCGACGACTTACATCAAGAACCTCGCCACCACGATCAAGACACTCGAGCGGCGCGACCAGGCACGCATGAACAAGGAACTGCTGCTCATCCAGAACGCTGTCACCATACTGAACGACCTGGTGTCGCCGTCACCCAGTGGACGCTATCAGTTATCCGACCTGCGTATTCTCCAGGCGCTGCTGCAGGCGTCGGCGCAGACCCCGTCAGGAGCGCGCCACAAGCACATCTTGTCCGCAAGACCGCCGAGCGCGTCGCTCCTGGATGCGCAGCAGCGCCTGCAAACGCTGAAAAGCTTTGTCATCGGCTGCATTACAGAAAAGGTCGCGCACGACCGGGCCGGAGACGTTCTGGAATCTGCCAACACCCTCTTGCTGAAAGGCCTGGCGCTGGGCGTTCCGGTGACACAGCAAGTGACTGCCTGCAGCCAGGCCATTGCCAATATCGAAGAAACCATCGCGTCCCTCGATTCTCAGCACACCAGTGATACGGGCATCAGCAAGGTGACGCTGCTGAAAGCCAGCACCCTGCAGGCGATCAGCCGGCAACTGACCGAGCTCGAAGCAGCGCGCGACGCCCTCAAGGGCCTGAAATTCAACCTGACGAACTACCAGAGTCCGGATTCCGTCATCAGCGTCTGCCACGCAAAAAAAATAGAGATCGAAGCCGCATACCGTGCAATTCCCGACTTGGAGGCCAATGCGACGCTCTTGTCCTTCCTTGCGCATCGCCACGCTCATTTCGAAGAAATAGCGTGCAATCCGGCAGGTCATGACGGCCCCGAATTGCTCGGCAAGCCGGAACTCACCGGGCCGGCCGCCTGGCTTAATTTTTCCGAGGCCTCCGCCAGAAAGGCCGCTGTCAAAGCTACTGCAAACCGCCTGTGGAAAGCCCTGTCAGCGGAAGGTGCTGACATCGCGGCACTGGCGAAACAAGTCAAAACGGACCAGTTTCCTGAGCGTGCCTTGCTGGTCGAGCTGATGAAGCGCGCCACCGAGGTCAAGGATGCGCGCGCCGAGTTTGGCGATTCGCTTGACCAGACCTTACGCTCCAAGTTCTGGGCGCCGGTCAAAAGCACTTTCGGTCTGCCGATTTCCGACGGTACCGATGGCAGCGTGAAACTGGCCAGCGTGACAACCCGACTGGATTGCGAGGGCAGCGTGCTCACGGACAGCCGCAAGCTACAGGTGCTGTCGACCGGGTCGGCCCTGACCACTGCGACTCTGAATGAATTCCACAATCCGCCCGTCGATGGCCAACCGCGCACCACCGGTGGCATACGTTCGCGCAGCACAACCGAGGACAAGCACCCGACGATGGCTGCGCATACACGCTGCAGCGTGAATGACAAAGAAGTGTTCGGCGCAACGCGCACCGGCGTGCACCACGCCTATGGCCTGACGGGCAAATACTGGAAAAAACAGACACCGACGGACTGCGCCGCCAAGATTCGCCAGCTGGTCGGGCCGCCGACATGGCAGGTCACCCGCGTAGCGATGAATCAGGCACCGGTCGCAGCAGCGTCGGCTCCCGGCAAAGCTGTCACGAATCAGGGATACGAGGACGCCATGACAGCCGTCGTTGACTATCTGACCAGCACGCGGCACGGGAAAGCTATCCTGGCCTCACTCAAGCCTGCCTTGACTGCCGGAAGCTCGTCGGCGGTACTGCGGACGGCTGCACGCGACGCCGCAAGCGAACTGCTCTCCGGCAAAGCGCTGGACGGCGACCGCCTGTTATCCAAAATAGCGATCAACTGTGTGCCACTGCAGCGCGCACTGCAACGGCAGGCCGGCCTGAATCGCGCCCGAGAAACGCTGTTGCTGGAGATCGCACGCAATCCCGAGTTTATGGCTCGCATAGCGCGGGGCGAACCAATCAACCTGGTATCGATTTCCCTGCTGTCACCCGACAGCTTTCGGCAAAGCCTGTTCGATGTATTTCACCTTGACGGCTTCAATGAACAGGAAATGCTGGACATGCATCTGCAGGCATGGAGCGATCTGCAAAAAGAAATCGACGAAGGTGGCATCGAGATCAATGGCAAACAACTGAAGGCAGAAATCCTGACGATGAATTTCGGCGTCAACGTGAATGCGTTCCATTCGCTGGCCGATCAGCCGGTGATAGGTGAAGCCATCAGTGGCTTCGAATACGCGAACTCGCATGCCAATCATGCGGCGCTGAACCGTCTGATCGGTATCGACCAGACGGCGGCAGCAAACAATTCGATGCTTGACGAATACCTGGCAAGGCAGGCCGAAAAACTGGAGGCTGCGACCACGCCGGAAGAAATGGACGCTCTCAACCACGACATCAAGATCGCCATCGAACTCAGCCGTCAGATCGCGGCGCTGTACCAGCGTGACTTCTACAAACTAGCGGGAAACGATCCTTACAAGATTGCATCCCGAATCGCCGTGCTGTCGTACTTGTTCGGTGGCGGCACGACGTTCAATTGCAAGAGCGGCAAGGATCGTACCGGGCAGCTGGACACAGAAGCGAAATTCCTCGCCATCCAGATCGCCACGACCGGCGAGGTGCCCGCGCCTGATGCAGAAAGATCCACGCTGGAAAAGCGCCAGCTGGTCGCGCTGACTTTTTTCGACGAATCGCGTACCCGAATTCAGCAATACAGCACCGGTTATATGGGATCGAAACTGGATGGCGTACCGGCAGTGTTCTGGAACCTGTTGCCGGAAATTCAAGCCCGCGGCAACGCGTTCAAGACTGCGCTGGCAAAGGTGCGGAAAGAATTCATCGGCAATGCAGGACACACCGGAAACATGTAAACCAGCTGCGCCGCCCGGATTGACAGCAGCGCACGCAGCGTAGCGGAGAACAAGCGATGAAGCACGCAAAAAAAGTCATCAACCAGTGGCTGGCACAACGCATACCCGGCGCAAAGCTCGATGCGTCCGGTATCGCAGTGATCCGCCGCGACGACGACACCGCCATTGTTCTGGAAGTGCCCCCCGACAGCGAGATCTGCCATCTGTGCGCGCTGGTCAGTCCGCTGCCCGAGGGCGCGCGCGAAGCCGCCTTGCTGGCCGCACTCGAACTGAACCGCTTTGGTCGGCCTCTCGGCGGCTGCTGGCTGGCATGGGAAGACGACGTGCAGATGCTGACGCTGTGTCACAACGTGCTGGTGCCTGCCACCGATGCGATCGGCTTCGGCAATACGCTCGACAATTTCCTGATGGCGCTCGATATCGCACGCGAACAACTGCGGGTGCGGGAGCCGGCGGACAGGGCTATCGATATGACGGTTGACGCAATTGCCGAGGAATCCACTGAGTTATCAGGCAAAAAATACATCCCTCCGGAGGAATGAGCTATGCAACGAAACACCTCATTTAGCTACTCCGCACAAAGCCGTGTTTTTGAAACAAGGACGGATTTTGGCGCCCAAATGTTCGGCGAGCTTTCAGGTGCTGACAAGTCGACCGGACTGGGAAGCTGTGCTGCTTCACTCTTCACATCAAAAATCGCAGAGCATCCGATTCACGCAGCGATGAAATCCCATGTGCTGACATCCTTTCAGCTGCACAACACACACAACATAGATACAAAAAATGTAATTGCAGCTTTGCTGATGGCTAGCGGTGCGCCACCCGATAACAACTGCAAGAGCCCGAAAGATCGCAGAGGAACATCCGAAACGGACATGGAAATTCCTACGCAAATCAACATGGCCGTGAACGTTCACAAGCCGGATTCTGATGAAACCCGCGAGCCCACCGTGCCTCGCAGTCTCGTACCTTAAGTACAGGCCGGACACCACTCACATGGCAGGACCTTGAAAGATTGATGGAATGACCTGAAGAGCAATCACAAACAATTCGGAAGCATGCAAGCCGATCGTCCATCCATGGGCAAGCTGCCGTCCATCGGAATGCGTGGAGGAGTGACAATGATCCAAACGAGAAAAACCGTCGAACAATGGCTGGTGAATCGGGTTCCCGGCGCAAAGCTCGATGCATCCGGTATCGCAGTGATCCGCCGCGACGACGACACCGCCATTGTTCTGGAAGTGCCCCCCGACAGCGAGATCTGCCATCTGTGCGCGCTGGTCAGTCCGCTGCCCGAGGGCGCGCGCGAAGCCGCCTTGCTGGCCGCACTCGAACTGAACCGCTTTGGTCGGCCTCTCGGCGGCTGCTGGCTGGCATGGGAAGACGACGTGCAGATGCTGACGCTGTGTCACAACGTGCTGGTGCCTGCCACCGATGCGATCGGCTTCGGCAATACGCTCGACAATTTCCTGATGGCGCTCGATATCGCACGCGAACAACTGCGGGTTGGGGACGCGGCAGACGAGATGAACGCCAGCGCCGATGACCCCGCTGAATCGTCGCGTGCCGGACCATCGGGTATAGCGCCCGATCGGGCGCTTCCTGGTATGCGGGTGTGAATCATGCAACGGCTCATGAACGCCTCACCACCGGCGAACACTGTACCCCTGAGCACCACAGCGCTTCAGTCGCAGGCCGCACCTGCAAGTGCCGTCCCGCCCCACCCTGCCGCGCACGCCGCCAATGTCGCCGTGCAAACGGGCGCAGCCCATCCGACGCAGGTGGCGATGGCCGCCACGCCACTGAATGCCGCCCCGCATCACGCCGCAGCACCGATGTCGCCCGCTGTCCGTGCGTCGCTGCGGCTTGACAAGGAATTTGACGCCGAGGCAAGCCAGGGCACACGCATCCACTTTACGGCGCTATCGGATTACGAAGATCAGGCGGCCAGGCATTTTTTCGGGCAGCGGCAAATGGTCGAGAAGCAAGGTGGCAATCCGTACGCCGACTTCAGGACCGAACGCCATGCCGCGATGGCCAACCGGCACAGCTCGCCGATCGATGTCAGCGAAACGAAATCCTATAAGGCGCTCAGCGCCAACCGGCAAAACATATCCGTGAGCCTGGACGATCGCTTCGACGGCAAATCGCCACTGGAATACTGGTTGCCGAAAGATTCGAAGTTCCGCAGCGTGCTGGAGCCCGGACTGGGCTCCATCCGTGACATTCAGTCCGGCTTGAATGCGCAACTCGTTCGCCGCGATGGCAAACCCGCTGGTTCGCCGGATCGCTACATCCTGACTTTTCCCGGCACTGGCGTCGTCGACACGGCGGGGGCGCAATGGAAAACGAATGTCCGACAGTTTCTGGGCATAGGCGGTGTGCCGCCGATGTACCGGCAAGCAGTTGAACTGGCGAAAGAGATTCAACAACGGTTGCCCCCAGGGTGCGAACTGGAGCTGTGCGGTCATTCACTGGGGGGCGGCATTGCCAGTTTTGTCGGCCTCAGCCTGAACCTGAATACGGTCGGATTCAACTCCGCACCGCTAGGTCCGGCCTGCATCAAGGCACTTGGCAAAGCCAATGCGCTGACACGGGAACGCCTGGACAAATTGCGCCAGATCCGAACCGAAGGCGACCCGGTCACCAGCCGAGGCGTCAACAAAACGCTCGCACGACTGGCCCATGGCGCCATCCGGTTCGGGGCGCGCGTGCCGCAGCTTGCGGGCACCGTGTACAAAATCAGCCGGCATAGTGATTTCAATACCCCGGGATCGGCGCTCGAAAGGCATACAACCAAAGGTTTCCAGCGTGCTTATCCGGCAGCTGCCACGGCGGCGGCGCACAAGGCATCTCCTTGAGCTATTGCAGGATCGACTGATGATTTCCCGCTGCGCTATGCAGTCGCCTTCATAAGTAGTGCAGCGGAATTCTGGTCGGCGGATGCACATCAGCCGATGATATCGGTTCGCTTTATTGCTTTGTTTCAGGACACTTTCACTCGCAGCAGGGATTCGGAGGATGGATCATGAATAAATCGCCGTCAGCATTGCTTGGTTCCAATCCCGTTATTAATACCAGCGATACGGGATTTAATTCTGGCAATGGAAGCAAAAAAGAAAAATTGCCACCGAATCCCACTCCACACCGGACTAATGACATAACTAGTCTGGAAATCTCGGACGAAGACGATGCCAGCTTTGAAGATTTTGATGAAGTTTTGAGTACTATTTCTCCGCCTTCGAACAGAAAAAAATCTACCGATAGCCCAGGAAATTTTTATTCCGATAGAATCGATACTTCGGACGATGATATTATCGGACAAGCTTTAGCTGATTATCAATCACCTTTGAAAAATAAAAATAAAGAAAAAGAAAGAAAAAATTCTTCGGAAGCAAAATTCAGCAGTAATAAAAAATTAAATTCAAAAAATCCATCCGCTTTAGTTTCATCTTCAACTGTTCTATATTCAACAAAAAATAATTTTTCCAGGAATATGGATGGAAGTGATTTTAATGACAACGACAACGATAGCGACAATCTGCCGAACAAGTCTCCCCACAATAAATCTGCTGAGCGGCCAAAGGCGACTGAGAGCAACACCCCGGTCCGCACGCCGAGCAGTAACTCGGGCAGCAGTTCTGGCATTGCTCCGGGCGCCGCCCCCAAAAAGGTCAGCGGTAGCGATAGCACTACCGAAAAACTTATCGCCGACGAAGATTTCTACGATGACGATCAAAACGCCGAAGACGACTATGACTACGACTACGACAATAGCTACGAAGACGACCAAGACTCCACCATTCAAACGCAACTCGCAGATATTCAGGAAGATCTGGAAACATTAGAGGAAATAGTGGATCAGGAGGCTCCAAACTCTCCGGCAAAACGCAAGTTAATGACTCTGCTGAATGCGGCTTCTGAGGCCGCAAAAGACGTCAAAAAACAGCAATCGATTCCGCGTGTGCAGTCTGAAAATTTCAGTGCGGTCAGACAAAAACTTGAAAACACGGTAAAAATATTGCTGAAATTAAAAGAAGACTCCAAATCAGCCTCGGATGCGACAAAATCCTCATCCAGTACCAGTTCAACTACACCGGGCTCGACCGACCCGGTGATTGACGAGGCCACGCAGATACTCTCCACACTGGAAGCGAATGAGCAAGCGTTCCTGAAACACCATCTGCCTTCACAGGAAAACAAAGACAAGCTGCAAAATCAAATCGACGAAACGCTGAAGGTTATTGACAGGCTGAAAAAGAATAAAAATTTATTTAAAAAAGATCTGGCAGAGGATTTAATTATTGAGCTTGCATCGCAACTACAGCAATTGCATGAATTGAGGACAGACATTGAAAATTATGAAAGCCCCAATTCAAATATAAAAATCCTGGAAGAAAAAAAATTGTATGTCGATGCGGCATGTGCGATCTTTCAATCAATGATTGACGACGTGCCGCCAAACATAAAAGGATACAAAATACATATTTTTTCCAAAGCAGGCCATAGCAAAAATAAAGAGAGCCAATTCAACGCCGATGCGCAGGCTTTATTAAATATTTTCCAGAGCCGCAGCAAAATCCTGAGTGAATGCATTGCTACCGGGAAAAAACCTATAGATATGCCGGATTTAGTTTCGCAAACCAGCAAACCATCCGAACTCATAAAAAATATACAAAAAAAATACAAGAAAAAATTTAATGATATTTCTTTGGACGATGCCGCATTTGAGAAAAATTGGATTCCAGGAGTAATTGATGCATTCCTGGAAAAATACAGGGAAGTTGGCTCGTACAATAGCAACGGCATGCTCTACAGTGCAAAAATCCGTGTGCTGAACGAGCAAAGAGACTGGAAAATCATCGAAAATGAATTTCTGGTTCCGGTATCTCTCAGTTCCGGCAGCATGCCATGGCCTAAAGCTGCCGATACTACCGAAGAGTTTTTTTCGGCAACGGCCAACGCCAAAGTTAAAACGGTGACCACCCCGGTAGGTCATGTATTCAATGCACTCGGAAATTTAATCGAAGGCGGCTGGTCGACGATCGCTGAATACAGTTTCGGCAGCTATCAAAGTACCGATCCCGCCAATCCCGGGAAAAAAATAACTACTGGCCGAAATTCTCACTCCACCACAGAACACCTGCATGCCGTCAACGCGGCCAGAACGGAAATCAAAACTGGTGATGAGAGTCTGTTCAGCGGTACTCGGCACGGAACACTTTCTGCGTATCATCTGTATCCGAAAATGCTCAGAAAAATGAGCTACAACCGCCTGAAGATGTTGGCGACAGATCTGATAAGCCAGGCTCCTCTGCCCTCTACCAATCCATTTGACGACACTACCCTGACCCCGCTGGATGAGGAGTGGGCTAAAGCAATGAAAAAAATTGGGGCAGTCAATGACCACGATGGTTCGCCGAAGGTATCGGATAAGTCAATAGAGGCTTTTTTGAAAAAGGCCTTCAGCGATGAAAAATTTTGTGCGCTGATGCGCAGGAAAGTCGCATTGAATCGCGCGCGCGAAATTTTTCTTTCAGAGGCACTCGGCAATGAAAATATGCTCAGCCGAATTCAAAACGGTGAACCGGTACACTTTAATTCAATATCACTGATTACTCCTGATCGGATGCGGAATTTTCTGGCCAAGCTGTTTCCTAAAAAATTCGGGAACCATGATGAGCTGACCATGCGGCGCGAGGAAGTGCAGGCATGGAAAGATTTGCAGGGGGAGATTGACCAGGGTCGGTGTGAAATCGACGGCACTATCGTCAATGCGAAAATTCACAGCTTCAGCGTCGGCGTCAATCAGCTGTCGCTGGAATCTGGCAGCCAAGTAGCACGCTCGCTGTGGAGTGGCTGGAACACGGTGGAAGACGACAACCTGGAAGCGATCACCGCATTGATCGGCGATCCGGCCAAGGTGATGGCGGGTACCTTTGGTGGCCAGGTGGGTGAGGCCATTGCCGAGCAAGTTAAAAATTTTTCATCGGCCTCCGGGTCGAATGCCGCCCAAGTCAAAGCCGAGGCTAACGACAAGCTCGAGCAGATCAAAGTATTGGCCTCGCAGCTTGCCGCGATGTGGCAATCCGGCGAATACCGGCATGATGGGGACCAGCCGTACAAATTTGCAGCGCGCATCGCGCTGCTGTCTTCGCTGATGAGCAGTGGCACCAGCTTCGGTTGCAAGAGCGGGAAAGACCGTACCGCGCAGCTTGATCTCGAATGCAAGCTGCTGGCGTTCCAGGGCTTGCAACGCGCCCATGAAGGCCCGTGGCTCCGCACTGCGGATGGCATGAAAGAACATGCCATACCCCCGCCGTACAAAGGCCGAACCGACTTCGATCGCTACCAGATGCTGTCTTTTATCTTCAAGGACAAGAGCCGAACCGAAATGCAGCGCTACAACACTGGCGTTGAAGGCTCGAAGCTGAATTACTGGCGCGAGCTGTACGGCAGTTTCATTCCGGCCGGTGAAGATGCCGACTGGATCGGTAATGAGTTCCGCGGACAGTCGTTGAGGGTCAAAGCCTAACGCGTAGCGCCGGCAATAGCGCGGCATGGCCGACCGGGCAGCCGGCCTCCGGTATAATCTCGGGTTTTTGCAGGAAGCCCGAGATCCATGGAAGCCGAACGCCTCAACGCCCTCACCGCCCTGCTCGCCGACCTGACCGCACGCGAGCAAGATCTTCGGGGGTATCTTTGACTTCGATCTGAAGTCAGAGAAACTCGAACAAGTCAACGCCGAGCTGGAAGACTCCGCCGTCTGGGACGACCCCAAACGCGCGCAGGATCTCGGCCGGGAAAAAAAATCCCTGGAAGCGGTCGTCGAATCACTGACATTCATCCACGGCGGGCTGCAGGATGCCTGCGACCTGCTGGAGATGGCGCGCGAGGAAGAAGACGAGGATACCCTCGTCGCCGTCGAAGCCGATGCGCACGAATTACGCACCCAGGTAGAAGGCTTGGAATTCCGGCGGATGTTCTCCAACCCGCTCGACAAAAACAACTGCTTTATCGACATCCAGGCCGGTGCCGGCGGTACCGAAGCTCAGGACTGGGCGTCGATGCTGCTGCGCCAGTATCTGCGCTACTGCGAGCGCAAGGGCTTCAAGACTGAGATTCTCGAACAGTCGGACGGCGAAGTCGCCGGCCTCAAGACCGCCACCATCAAGGTCGAGGGCGACTATGCGTATGGCTTTCTGCGCACCGAAACCGGCGTGCACCGGCTGGTGCGCAAGTCACCGTTCGATTCGGCCGGCGGTCGCCACACTTCGTTCTCCAGTCTGTTCGTCTACCCGGAAGTCGATGAATCGCTCGAGATCGACGTCAATCCGGCCGATGTGCGTGTCGATACCTATCGCGCGTCCGGCGCGGGCGGCCAGCACATCAACAAGACCGACTCGGCGGTGCGCCTGACCCACCTGCCTTCCGGCATCGTCGTCCAGTGCCAGAACGACCGTAGCCAGCACCGCAACCGCGCCGAGGCGTGGGCGATGCTGAAGTCGCGGCTGTATGAACTCGAGCTGCGCAAGCGCATGAGCGAGCAACAGAAGCTGGAAGACTCCAAGACGGATATCGGCTGGGGCCACCAGATCCGTTCGTATGTGCTGGACCAGTCGCGCATCAAGGATCTGCGCACGAACTTCGAAACCGGCAATACCAAGGCGGTGCTCGATGGCGACATCGATGATTTCATCGCTGCCTCGCTCAAGCAAGGCGTCTGAGCCCCCGAAAAACAGAGAACATCATGATGACTGACAAATACGACGGCGTGCAGCAAGAAGGCCCGGACGAGAACTCGATCATCTCGGAACGCCGCGCCAAGCTGGCAGCGATCCGCGAACAAGGCGTCGCTTTCCCGAATGATTTCCGCCCGCAGCACAAGGCGGCCGACCTGCACGCGCAATACGGTGACACCGAGCGCGAGGCGCTCGAAGCGCAGAACGTCGCGGTGGTGGTCGCCGGCCGCATGATGCTCAAGCGCGTGATGGGCAAGGCCTCGTTCGCCACCGTGCAGGACGCATCGGGAGTGCGTGCCGACGGCCGTATTCAGCTGTATATCTCCAATGACAGCGTCGGCGAAGAAATCCACACGGCATTCAAGCATTGGGACATCGGCGATATCGTCGGCGCGGAAGGCACGCTGTTCAAGACCAAGACCGGCGAACTGACGGTGAAGGTCACGACGCTGCGCCTGCTGACCAAGTCGCTGCGCCCGCTGCCGGACAAGTTCCACGGGCTGGCCGACCAGGAAACCAAGTACCGCCAGCGCTATGTCGACCTGATCATGAGCGAGGACACACGCCGGACCTTCAAGGCGCGCACTGCTGCGATGTCATCGGTCCGCCGCTTCATGGACAAGGAAGGCTTCATGGAAGTCGAAACGCCGATGCTGCACGTGATTCCCGGCGGCGCGGCGGCCAAGCCTTTCATCACTCATCACAATGCGCTGGACATGGAAATGTTCTTGCGCATCGCACCGGAGTTGTACCTGAAGCGGCTGGTGGTCGGCGGCTTCGAGCGCGTGTTCGAGGTGAACCGCAACTTCCGCAACGAGGGCGTGTCGCCGCGGCACAATCCCGAGTTCACGATGATGGAGTTCTACGCCGCTTATGTGGATTACAAGTGGCTGATGGACTTCACCGAGGCGCTGATCCGCCAGGCTTCAATCGATGCGCACGGTACCGCACAGTTGACCTATCAGGGCCGCGCGCTCGATTTGTCGAAGCCATTTCACCGGATGACGATCGTGCAGGCGATCAACAAGTTCGCACCGCATTACACAAACGAGCAGCTACATGACGCGACCTTCCTGAAGGCGGAGCTGCAAAAATTCGGCGTGAAGCCGCACGCCATTTCCGGGCTGGGCGCGCTGCAATTGTCCCTGTTCGAGGAGACTTCCGAGGCGCAGCTGTGGGAGCCGACCTACATCATCGATTATCCGGTCGAAGTATCGCCGCTGGCGCGTGCGTCGGACACGCTGCCCGGTATCACAGAGCGTTTCGAGCTGTTCATCACGGGTCGCGAGATCGCCAATGGTTTTTCAGAGCTGAATGATGCCGAAGACCAGGCCGCGCGTTTCCACGCGCAAGTGGCGGCAAAGCAGGCGGGTGACGACGAGGCGATGTATTACGACGCCGACTACATTCGCGCGCTTGAATACGGCCTGCCGCCGACCGGCGGCTGCGGCATCGGTATCGACCGCCTGATGATGCTGATTACGGATTCGCCGAACATCCGCGATGTGATTCTGTTTCCGCATTTGCGCCGCGAAGACTGATACACCCCGGCAGCGTTTTTGCCTGATGACAAAGCCCTTGCCTTGCAAGGGCTTTTGTTTTTTTTCAAGCTGATTGTTACGGCCTCCTTTTCCCAGTGTGCCTGATACGACACACCGTGCCTGTCGGCGCTGCTTTCATGCGTCAATTCAATGATTCATTTTGTAAGTGTTTGCGTAGAGCTGACTTTCCGGAGTTGAATCGGTTCACCATCGGCGGATAAGACAAACCACTGTCACGCTTGCCCGATGCAGGTAATGAAAGTTTCAGACATTTCAGAGCTTTCGCGAAACCAATGACTGCTGTCATCACTCCACTCTTTTCAGCACACTCCGGGAGAAAAAATGAGCACGACCCCCATGAAAATCCATCCGCTGGTCGCCGTTGCGGCAGGCGCGGTGATCGTCGTCAGCTTAGTCGGTACGGCAGCCATGCTCGACTGGCTGCCCGGCTCACGCAGCGATTCAGAGCGCCCCCCTGAAACTGCGGTCGTGCAGCCGCTGGACAAGGTCGCCGAGCCCACCGCCGGTGCGCCGTCCGGCAAAGCATCCGCTGCAGCGCCAGAGCGCCGGTCTGCGCCCGGCCCGGCCCCGCAAGGCAAACAAGCCAAGGCACCGATGTATGCGCCTTCTCAGGCAGCGACACCGATGACGGCCGGTGCACCGTCGCAAGCGGCGCAGCCGATGCCGCCGCACAGCCAGGCAGCGCCCGTGTGCGCCACCTGCGGCAAGGTGCTGGGAGTGCGGCCAATCGATGTCGAAGCCAAGCCCAGCGGTGTCGGCGTCGTCGCCGGCGCGGTGGTGGGTGGCCTGCTGGGCAATCAGGTCGGCGGCGGCACAGGCCGTACGCTTGCGACCGTAGCAGGCGCCGTCAGCGGCGGCTATGCCGGCAATGAGATCGAGAAGCGCACGCGTAAGGCAGCTGCTTATGAGGTGGATGTGCAGATGGAAGACGGCGCGCGGCGCGCCTTCCGTTATGAGGCCGCACCGGCCTGGAAGCCGGGCGATCGGGTGAAGGTGATGGACGGGACGCTGGCGGCGCGTTGAATTAGCGCCAGTTTTCAATCCTGAGGCCCGCGACGCCCCCGAATTCACCGGCATTCGAAGTCACGCCGGCCAGGCTCAAGAGTGAGCGCAACGCGGGCTACTGCGCTTCCTCGATCCACGCCATCTGTATCGCCTCGAGGATCTTTTCGCCCGAATGATTCGGGTCGTCATCAAAGTCCTCGAGCTGCATCACCCAGCGGTGCAGGTCGGTGAAGCGCACCGTCAGCGGATCGATGTCGGGGTGCTTGTCATACAAGGCTTCGGCGATCCGAATCGTGTCTGTCCACTTCATGGCGCCTCCCGGATCAGTGCGTTTCGCGTGCGTGATTGATCGTGTATTTCGGAATCTCGATGATGAGATCCTCGTCGCCCACGACGGCCTGGCATGACAGCCGCGATGTCGCCTCGAGTCCCCAGGCCATGTCGAGCAGGTCTTCCTCGCGCTCTTCCGGATCCTTCATTGAGCCATACCCTTCCCTGACCACTACGTGGCAGGTCGTGCAGGCGCACGACATTTCGCATGCATGTTCGATCTCGATGTCGTTGTCCAGCAGCGCCTCGCAGATCGACGTGCCTTTCGGCACCTCGAGCACCGCACCTTCGGGACACAGGGTTTCATGGGGGAGTACGACGATCTGGGGCACGTTTCTGTCCTTGGTTCGATAAATTACAGGCCAATCCGGTCGATCAGGCCACTTCGTCCAGCTTTTTTCCGGTGAGTGCGGAGCGCACGCTGCGGTCCATGCGACGCGCAGCAAACTCGCCGGTGCCGGCGGCCAGTGCATCGATCGCCAGTTTGATCTTCTGGTGATCGCTACCGCGCGCAGCTTCACGCAGCGCGATGATCTGCGCGTCAATAGCAGCGCGCTCGCCGGCGCTCAACAGATCCGGGTCTTGCCCGAGCGCGGCCTGCGTGGCCAGCAGGATGCGCTCGGCCTCGACCTGCTCTTCGCGCAGTGCGCGCTGCTTCATGTCGTCGTCGGCCGACGAAAAGGATTCCTGCAGCATGCGCGTGATGTCATCGTCGCCCAGGCCGTACGACGGCTTGACTTCGATCGACGCCTCCACGCCCGAATGGATCTCGCGCGCCGACACCGACAGCAGGCCGTCGGCATCCACCTGATAGGTGACGCGAATACGCGCGGCGCCGGCCGCCATCGGCGGAATGCCGCGCAGCTCGAAACGCGCCAGCGAACGGCAGTCCGTCACCAGTTCGCGCTCGCCCTGCACCACCTGGATCGCCATCGCGGTCTGGCCGTCCTTGAAGGTAGTGAATTCCTGCGCACGCGCACACGGAATGGTGGAATTGCGCGGAATGACCTTCTCGACCAGCCCGCCCATGGTCTCGATACCGAGCGATAGCGGAATCACATCGAGCAGCAGCCAGTCGTCGCCAGGCGCACGATTGCCCGCCAGCAGATTGGCCTGCACCGCCGCGCCAAGCGCGACCACCTTGTCGGGGTCGATGTTGGCCAGCGGCGTGGTCTGGAAATAGTCCGCCACCGCCTTGCGCACATGCGGCATGCGCGTCGCGCCGCCGACCAGCACCACGCCATCGATATCATCGATCGACAGGCCGGCATCACGCACGGCCTTACGGCACGGCGCCAGCGTCTTCGACACCAGGGTCTGCGTCATCTGCGCGAACTCGGCCGCGGTAATGCTCAGCTGCACAACCTCGCCGGAATTCAGTGCTGCATCGATCTGCGTCTCCGAATGCGTGGACAGCAGCTCTTTGACTTCGCGCGCCTTCATCATCAGGATGCGGGTGTCTTCGTCGGACAGGGGCGCGAGTCCGGCCTGCTCGATGATCCAGCAGAACAGACGATGGTCAAAGTCATCACCGCCGAGTGCCGAATCGCCGCCGGTGGAGCGCACCTCGAACACGCCCTTCGACAGATTCAGGATCGACACGTCGAAGGTGCCGCCACCCAGGTCATACACCGCATACACACCTTCAGAGCCATGGTCGAGGCCATAGGCGATAGCAGCCGCAGTCGGCTCGTTGAGCAGGCGCAGCACGTTCAGGCCGGCGAGCCTGGCCGCGTCTTTAGTAGCCTGGCGCTGCGCGTCATCGAAATAGGCGGGCACGGTGATCACCGCGCCGACCAGCTCGTCGCCGAGCGCATCTTCGGCACGCTGCCGCAGCGTGGCCAGGATCTCGGCCGACACCTCGACCGGACTTTTGACGCCGGCCACCGTCTTCAGCTGCACCATGCCGGGCGCATCGACGAAGTCGTACGGCAGATTCTCGGCATACGCGATGTCCTTCAGGCCGCGTCCCATGAAGCGCTTGACGGACACGATGGTGTTCTTCGGGTCGGTGGTCTGCGCTGCATGCGCCTGGTAGCCGATGTTGGCGTAGCCATTCGGCAGATAGCGAACGACGGAAGGCAGCAGCGCGCGCCCCTCGTCATCGTCGAGCACTTCGGGAATGCCGTGACGTACGGTCGCGACCAGCGAATTGGTGGTGCCGAGGTCAATGCCCACGGCCAGCCGATGCTGGTGCGGTGCGGTCGACATCCCGGGTTCTGAAATCTGCAGCAGGGCCATGGGCTTTTATATTGTGTCTTATGCTTCGAGCGCCTCGAAGGCGCGCTCGATTTCCTCGCCGAATTTTTCCACGAACATCAGCTGCCGCACGCGGCCGCCGGCGTCGTGGTAGCGGCCGCTGTCAAGCAGCGCGCCGATCTCGTCAATCTGCCGCTTGCGCTCGGCGCGCAGCACAGCGTCGAGCTCTTCCAGCGCGGCGAAATCCTTGGCATGGCGCGCCTCATCAAGTGCCTCGCGCCATTCCATCTGTTGCACCAGAAAGGCCGGCGGCATCGCGGTGTTCGACTCGATCGCCAGATCCACGCCATTCAGTTCGCACAGGTAGCTGGCGCGCTTCAGCGGGTTCTTCAGCGTCTGGTAGGCCGCGTTGGCCTGCGTCGCCCACTGCATCGCGACGCGCTTCTCGGCATCGGTGCCGGCAGCGAAACGATCCGGATGCACGCGCCCCTGCAGCTCACGATAGGCCGTGTCGAGCTGCGCGGCATCAATCGCGAAGCCGGGGCTCAGCTGGAACAGCGCAAAATGGTTTTCCATCGGTCTCTAAAAACAAAAGCCTGTCGTCAACCAACAGGCCTGTCAGGTCGGCGTTAACCGGCTGCAATCGAGGTCAGATACGGAAACTTTCTCCGCAGCCGCACTCATCCTTCACGTTTGGGTTGCGGAATTTGAACCCTTCGTTCAGGCCCTCGCGCGCGAAATCGAGCTCGGTACCGTCGATGTAGGCCAGGCTCTTCGGATCGACGAAGACCTTGATCCCATGCGACTCGAACACCTCGTCCTCGGTCGACATCTCGTCCACATACTCGAGCTTGTAGGCCATGCCGGAGCAACCGGTGGTACGCACGCCAAAGCGCAAGCCAATGCCCTTGCCGCGCTTTTCGATATAGCGGGACACGTGCTTCGCCGCTTTTTCGGTGAGAGTGATTGCCATAAATATGTCTTCCTGTTTTCAGACGACAAGTCCGGGTCGGCGAAATTCTGCTTTCGCCAGACCCATCGACGTAAATTCAGGCCGCCTTCTGCTCTTCGCCGTGCCGCGCTTTGTAGTCAGCCACAGCCGCCTTGATCGCGTCTTCCGCCAGGATGGAGCAGTGGATCTTCACCGGTGGCAGCGCCAGTTCTTCGGCGATCTGCGTGTTCTTGATGGACAGCGCTTCGTCCAGCGTCTTGCCCTTGACCCACTCGGTCACCAGCGACGACGATGCAATCGCCGAGCCGCAGCCGTAGGTCTTGAACTTCGCGTCCTCGATTACGCCGTCAGCGCCGACCTTGATCTGCAGTTTCATCACGTCGCCGCAGGCCGGCGCGCCAACCATGCCGGTGCCAACGGTGCCATCGCCCTTGTCGAACGAGCCGACGTTGCGCGGATTTTCGTAATGGTCGAGTACTTTGTCTGAGTAAGCCATGTCTGTGCTCCTTTTATCTGCCTGGTGATGCCTGGTGATGTCCGGTCTGTCCGGTAATCTCAGTGGGCGGCCCACTGAATGGAATTCAGGTCGATGCCATCCTTGTACATGTCCCACAACGGCGACAGTTCGCGCAGCTTGCCGACTTTCTGCTTGAGCAGATTGATGGCGAAGTCCACGTCTTCTTCGGTGGTGAAGCGGCCGAAGGTGAAACGTATCGAGCTGTGCGCCAGCTCATCGCTGCGGCCGAGCGCACGCAGCACATACGACGGTTCCAGGCTGGCCGATGTGCAGGCCGAGCCGGACGACACCGCGATGTCCTTGATGGCCATGATCAGTGACTCACCCTCGACAAAATTGAAGCTGATGTTCAGGTTGTGCGGCACGCGATGTTCGAGGTCGCCGTTGACGTAGACTTCCTCGATCTCCGACAGCCCCTTCACCAGCCGATCGCGCAGCGCCTTGATGCGCGGGATCTCGGTGTCCATCTCTTCCTTGGCGAGGCGGAAGGCTTCACCCATACCGACGATCTGGTGCGTCGCCAGCGTGCCTGAACGCAGCCCGCGCTCATGGCCGCCGCCGTGCATCTGCGCCTCGAGGCGCACACGCGGCTTACGGCGCACATACAGCGCGCCAATACCCTTCGGGCCATAACTCTTGTGCGCGGTGAAGGTCACCAGATCGACTTTCATTTTCTCGAGATCGATCGGTGTCTTGCCGGTCGCCTGCGCGGCGTCCGAATGGAAAATGATGCCTTTGCTGCGGCACAGTTCACCGATCTGTTCGATTGGCTGGATCACGCCGATTTCGTTGTTGACCCACATGACCGACACCAGAATCGTATCCGGGCGGATCGCTGCTTCCAGCTGGGCCAGCGTGATCAGGCCATCTGCGCCCGGATCGAGATAGGTCGCCTCAAAGCCCTGGCGCTCCAGCTCGCGCACGGTGTCGAGCACGGCCTTGTGCTCGGTCTTCACCGTGATGATGTGCTTGCCCTTGGTCTTGTAAAAATGCGCGGCGCCCTTCAGCGCAAGGTTGTTACCTTCAGTCGCGCCGGAGGTCCAGATGATCTCGCGCGGATCGGCGTTGACCAGCGCAGCAACGTGTGCGCGCGCTTCCTCGACGGCCCTCTCCGCTTCCCAGCCATACATATGGCTGCGCGAGGCCGGGTTGCCGAACTGCTCTCGCAGGTAGGGAATCATCTTGTCCGCAACGCGCGGATCAACTGGCGTGGTTGCCGAATAGTCAAGATAGATCGGGAAATGCGGCGCCCGCAAGGTCTCCATCACGGACTTGGACAAAGGTGCATTCATGTGTCAGGACTCCAGTTGTTTCTCACGCAACCTGCTGCGGGCGCTGCTGCACCACGACAACCGGTTTCTGCTCCGTTAATTTCTGCTTCTGCTGATCGACCAGATCTTTCAGCGATACCGAATCGAGGTAATCCACCATCTTTGCGTTCAGCGTCGCCCACAGGTCGTGCGTCATGCAGCGTGCGCCATGCGATTCGCCATCGGCATGGCAGTTCTGCTTGCCGCCGCACTGGGTCGCGTCGAGCGGTTCGTCGACAGCGATGATGATGTCGGCCACCGTAATGTCTTCCGGACGACGGGCAAGGTTATAGCCGCCGCCGGGACCGCGCACCGATTCCACGATCTCGTGACGGCGCAATTTGCCGAACAGTTGCTCCAGATACGATAAGGAAATTTCCTGCCGCTGACTGATGCCGGCAAGCGTGACCGGACCCTGATGCTGACGCATTGCCAGGTCGATCATGGCGGTAACGGCAAAACGGCCTTTCGTGGTGAGACGCATGCGCAGACTCCAGTAAGGACGGGCAATGACCCTCGATGCCCGGTATTCCCGAACATTTTGGTCGAGTATATCAAAGCCTACTGGAATTGTCAGGTATTCAGGCTATTCGGAACTTTCGGTCGAGTTGCGTCAACAGCAACATCAAGCTGCACGCAGCAGATGCATCGGGCCGAACAGTGATTGCATGCCCTTGTTGTTGATGAAGCTGAGATTGTAAGGATGCTCAGCAACGACCCGAGGCAAATGCGTGAATGCAGGCAAGCCATCCAGCCAGCCAGCGATCTTTCCCCATAAAACCAGCATCGGCGCAGGCTGCCCTGCGCGATTGGCTAGCGCTGCCAGCACGACCTCCAGCAATGGGCGCCAGGCGCGCGCCTCTTTCAGCGGCGGCACATCGGGACGGAACACCAGCGCTGCATTCAGAAGCAAAAAGCCATGCGCATGCAAATTGTGCTGCAGATCGGGCAAGGTCTGGATGAACGTGGATTCCGCCGACAACGCCCGATGCGCGACCGCCGCCACCGCCTCACCACCAGTGGCCTCCGGCATCAGCAAGCCCTCGGCCACCATCAGCATCTTCATGAAATTGCGTAGCGACGTGGCGCGGTTGACTGGCTTCGACAAACCCGCAGGCGACCACAATGAATCGACAGCACCATCCATGAAGCAAACGCCGGTAGCGCTCTGCTCGCGCGGATAAGGGCCCTCGCCGACCAGCACATAACGGACCGCATCGAGCGGCTGCACAAAGGCGGCGAAAATGCGACCGCCGGTGGGCAGGAAAGCATCGGCGGCCAGCGTCGGCAGATAGGCAGAATCAGTCGCCATCATGGCATGCAGACCTTGTTCCAGCACGGAACGCCACGAGGGGTGGGCGCGCAGCAGCGCGTCAGCAAATAGTTTCGGCAGCACGCTCATTTTCCTGCAAGCGAGCTGACGTTATCCGCTCCCGGCGCGCCAAACAGCTGCTCCTTCATCAGATGCAACTGATCGCGCACCTGCGCTGCCTTTTCGAACTCGAGATTCTTCGAGTGATCCATCATCAGCTTCTCAAGACGCTTGATCTCTTTCGCGGCCTGCTTTTCGCTCATCGCCTCGTATTTCGCGTGCTCTTGCGCTGCCATCAGCTCGGCACGCGCATCGTCGATCTTGTAGACGCCGTCGATCATTTCGCGAATCTGCTTCTTCACACCAACCGGCGTGATGTTGTTCTCCACGTTGAAGGCGACCTGCTTGATGCGACGGCGTTCGGTTTCGTCCATTGCCCGCCGCATTGAGTCGGTGACTCTGTCTCCATACAGGATGGCGGTGCCATTCAGATTGCGCGCGGCACGGCCGATGGTCTGAATCAGGCTTCGCTCGGACCGCAGGAAACCTTCTTTGTCGGCATCGAGAATCGCTACCAGCGATACCTCGGGAATGTCGAGACCCTCGCGCAACAGGTTGATGCCGACCAGCACATCAAAGGTACCGAGACGCAGATCGCGAATGATCTCCACCCGCTCGACGGTGTCGATGTCACTGTGCAGATAACGCACCGCGATGCCGTTCTCACTGAGAAATTCAGTCAGCTGCTCGGCCATTCGCTTGGTCAGCGTAGTGACCAGCACCCGCTCGGTCTTCTCGACACGCAGCCTGATCTCCTGCATCAGATCATCGACCTGCGTGCTGGCGGGGCGAACGATCACGATCGGGTCAACCAGGCCGGTCGGGCGGACCACCTGCTCGACTACCTGCCCCGAATGATTGCGTTCATACTCGCCGGGCGTGGCTGACACAAAAACCGTCTGTCGCAACTTGCTCTCAAACTCATCGAAGCGCAGTGGCCGGTTGTCCAGCGCCGAGGGCAGACGGAAGCCGTAGTCGACCAGGTTAGTCTTGCGTGCGCGGTCGCCGTTATACATGCCGCTCAGCTGCCCGGTCAGCACGTGCGACTCATCAAGGAACATCAGCGCATCCTGCGGCAGATAGTCCACCAGCGTCGGCGGCGGCTCACCCGGCTTCGCGCCGGACAGATGCCGCGAATAATTCTCGATGCCTTTGGTGAAACCGATCTCCTGCATCATCTCAAGATCAAATCGCGTGCGCTGCTCCAGACGCTGCTCTTCGACCAGCTTGCCCTGCTGCCGGAACCATTCAAGCCGCTCACGCAGCTCATTCTTGATGGTCTCGATCGCGCGCAGCACGGTCGAGCGCGGCGTCACATAGTGGGAACCCGGATAGACGGTAAAACGCGGAATCTTCTGCCGCACACGGCCCGTCAGCGGGTCGAACAGCTGAATGGAATCGATTTCGTCGTCGAACAGATCGACGCGCACGGCCAGTTCCGCATGTTCAGCCGGAAAGATGTCGATCGTGTCGCCACGCACGCGGAAAGTGCCGCGATCAAAGTCGATATCGTTGCGCGTGTACTGCATCTGGATCAGCCGCGCGATGATGTCGCGCTGCGCCACCCGGTCCTTGGCGCGCAGCGTGAGGATCATCTGGTGGTATTCGCTCGGGTTACCGATACCGTAGATCGCCGACACAGTGGCGACAATGACCACGTCCCGCCGCTCCATCAGCGATTTCGTGCACGACAAGCGCATCTGCTCGATGTGCTCATTGATCGCCGAGTCCTTCTCGATGAACAAGTCACGCTGCGGCACGTAGGCTTCCGGCTGGTAGTAATCGTAGTAACTGACGAAGTACTCGACCGCGTTCTGCGGAAAGAAGTCGCGAAACTCGCTATACAACTGGGCAGCCAGCGTTTTGTTGGGCGCAAACACAATCGCCGGACGCCCCATCCGCGCAATGACATTCGCCATCGTGAACGTCTTGCCCGAGCCGGTCACTCCCAGCAGAGTCTGGAACGACAGACCGTCCTCAATACCATCGACCAGCTTGGTGATGGCGGCAGGCTGATCACCGGCCGGGGAGAACGGTTGGTACAGCCGGAAAGGTGAATCAGGGAAGGACACGAACTTGGATTGGTCCAATGGTGATTGGACATCGGATAACTCAGCCATCGGCTATGACCTTTGGTAAAATGCGGGGTTTCGCAAACTTGCTGTATTCAGCGAATTTTTCGCTGGTTTTCCGTGGCGCATTGCGCGCTATGCGAAACCATCAACTTCAGCAGCAAACGTTAGTAACTTTTCATACTATCACGATGAACGCTCCGCTCTCCGCCCCCTTGTTCGCAGCCATTCAGATGGCTCCGCGCGACCCCATCCTCGGCATCACCGAAGCCTTCAACGCCGATCAGAGTCCCGAAAAAACCAACCTCGGCGTCGGCGTTTACTACGACGACAACGGCAAGGTGCCGCTGCTGGCCTGTGTGCAAAAGGCCGAAGCGCTCCTGATGGAAAAAAAGGCACCGCGCACCTACCTGCCGATCGAAGGTCTGGCCGCCTATGACAAGGCCGTGCAAGAGCTGGTGTTCAGCGCAGACAGCGAAGTCATCGCGTCCAAACGTGCCATCACGGCGCAAGCCGTCGGCGGCACCGGTGCGCTGAAGCTGGGCGCGGACTTCCTGAAACGCTTCTCTCCCGATTCGCAGGTCTATATCAGCGACCCGAGCTGGGAAAACCATCGCGCGCTGTTCGAGTCGGCCGGCTTCGTGGTCAATAACTATCCGTACTACGACACCGCAACCAAGGGCGTGAATTTCGCGGCGATGCTCGACACGCTGAAATCCATCCCGGCCGGCTCCATCGTCGTGCTGCACGCGTGCTGCCATAACCCGACCGGCGCCGACCTCTCGGACGCGCAGTGGGCGCAAGTAATCGAAGTGGTTACGCAACGCGGCCTGATCCCCTTCCTCGACATGGCCTACCAGGGCTTTGGCGACGGCATCGCGGAAGACGGCAAAGTGGTCGGCATGTTCGCCAAGGCCGGCGGGCCGCTGTTCGTGTCGAATTCGTTCTCGAAGTCGTTTTCGCTGTATGGCGAGCGCGTCGGCGCGCTGTCGATCGTGGCGGCCAACGCTGAAGAAGCCTCGCGCCTGATGTCGCAGCTGAAGCGCGTGATCCGCACCAACTATTCCAACCCGCCGATGCATGGTGGCCAGGTGGTCGCGACCGTGTTGGCAACGCCGGAGCTGCGTCAACTGTGGGAAGAAGAGCTGGCCGGTATGCGCGTGCGTATCAAGCAGATGCGTCAGCAGATGGTGGACAAGTTGAAGGCAAAGGCACCGTCGCACAACTTTGACTTCGTCGTGCAGCAGCGCGGCATGTTCTCGTATTCGGGCCTGACCAAGGAACAGGTGGGTCGCCTGAAGGACGAATTCTCTATCTACGCTGTCGACACCGGCCGCATCTGTGTCGCAGCGCTGAACTCGCGCAACCTCGACCGCGTGGTCGATGCGATGGCCAAAGTGCTGTAACTCACACGACCTCCGCGTAGGAACCCCGCAGCGCTGCGGGGTCTTTTAATTTCTGCGCGCAGCTTGATTTTTATCAGCGGAAACGTTGACAGCTCAGATCACTTCAGACATAATCTTGTTCTTGTCGCGTTGCACACAAAACAACGCATACAATTCCCTGATAGCTCAGTTGGTAGAGCGACGGACTGTTAATCCGCAGGTCCCTGGT
>JAOASL010000028.1 GCA_030158675.1 Burkholderiaceae bacterium
CGCGTTCGATGTCGCGCAGCGTCATGTCGAGCACCAGGCCCAGACGCGACGGCAGCGACTTCAGGAACCAGATGTGCGCGCACGGCGCCGCCAGGTCGATGTGACCCATGCGGTCACGGCGGACCTTGGTCTGCGTGACTTCAACGCCGCACTTCTCGCAGATCACGCCACGGTGCTTCAGGCGCTTGTACTTGCCGCACAGGCACTCGTAGTCCTTGATCGGGCCGAAGATCTTGGCGCAGAACAGGCCGTCACGTTCCGGCTTGAAGGTGCGGTAGTTGATGGTCTCGGGCTTCTTCACCTCGCCGAACGACCACGAGCGGATCTTCTCCGGGGTCGCGAGGCCGATCTTGATGGCATCGAAATGCTCATCCGGGGTGAACTGCTTGAAAAGGTCGAGTAGTCCCTTCATGCATCTTCTCCTTTAGTTGCGCTCGAGCTCGATGTCGATGCCGAGCGAACGAATTTCCTTCACCAGCACGTTGAACGACTCCGGCATGCCGGCGTCGATCACGTGGTCGCCCTTGACCAAGTTCTCGTACACCTTTGTACGTCCGTTCACGTCGTCCGACTTCACGGTCAGCATCTCCTGCAGCACATAGGACGCGCCATAGGCCTCGAGTGCCCACACTTCCATCTCTCCGAAACGCTGGCCGCCAAACTGCGCCTTGCCCCCCAGCGGTTGCTGCGTGACCAGCGAGTACGGGCCGGTAGAACGTGCATGCATCTTGTCGTCGACCAAGTGGTGCAGCTTCAGCACATGCATGTAGCCGACCGTGACGGTGCGTTCGAACGCTTCGCCGGTGCGGCCGTCGTACATCGTGACTTGGTTCTTAGACGGCGTCATACCCAGCTTGGCCGCGATGTCGTCCGGATACGCGAGGTCGAGCATCCGGTGGATCTCGCCCTCATGTGCACCGTCGAACACCGGGGTGGCGAACGGCACACCGAGCTTCAGGTTGTCGGCCAGCGACAGGATCTCCGCATCGGAAAAGCTGTCGAGATCTTCCGACCGACCCGACTCGTTGTAAATCTTTTTCAGGAAGGTACGCACTTCGGCGGCCTTCGCTTGCGCCTTCAGCATCTCGCCGATGCGCAGACCCAGGCCCTTCGCGGCCCAGCCGAGGTGAACCTCCAGCACCTGACCGACGTTCATCCGGGAAGGAACACCCAGCGGGTTTAGCACGATATCGGCCGGCGTACCATCGGCCATGTACGGCATGTCTTCCACGGGAACGATGCGTGAAACCACGCCCTTGTTACCGTGACGGCCGGCCATCTTGTCACCTGGCTGCAGGCGACGCTTCACCGCAAGATAGACCTTGACCATTTTTTGCACGCCCGGCGGCAGCTCGTCGCCCTGCGTGAGCTTCTTACGTTTCTCTTCGAATGCCAGATCGAACTGGTGACGCTTCTCGGCGATGGACTCCTTGATGGCTTCGAGCGCCGCAGCAGCGTCATCATCGGCCGGACGAATGTCAAACCAGTGATATTTTTCCAGGTCGTCCAGGTATTCCTTGCTCAGCTTCGTCCCTTTGACGAGCTTCTTCGGGCCACCATTTACGACCTTGCCGATCAACATTTTTTCCAGGCGCTGGAACGCATCGCCTTCGACAATGCGCAGTTGGTCGTTCAAGTCGAGGCGATAGCGCTTCAGTTCATCGTCGATGATCTGTTGTGCGCGCTTGTCGCGCTGGATGCCTTCGCGGGTAAAAACCTGCACGTCGATCACGGTCCCGACCATGCCGGACGGAACGCGCAGCGAGGTGTCCTTCACGTCCGACGCCTTCTCACCGAAAATGGCGCGCAGCAGCTTTTCTTCCGGTGTCAGCTGGGTCTCGCCCTTGGGCGTGACCTTACCAACCAGCACGTCACCCGCCTCGACTTCAGCACCGATATAGGTGATGCCCGACTCATCAAGACGAGCCAGCTGGTTCTCGGCCAGGTTCGATATATCGCGGGTGATTTCTTCCGGTCCGAGCTTGGTGTCGCGTGCAACGACCGACAATTCTTCGATGTGGATCGACGTGTAGCGATCGTCTGCCACAACCTTCTCGGAGATCAGGATCGAGTCTTCGAAGTTATAACCGTTCCATGGCATGAACGCGACCAGCATGTTCTGGCCGAGCGCCAGTTCACCGAGGTCAGTCGACGCGCCGTCGGCGATCACGTCAAGGCGTGCGACACGATCACCCACCTTGACGATTGGACGCTGGTTGATGTTGGTGTTCTGGTTAGAGCGGGTGTACTTGATCAGATTGTAGATATCGACACCAACTTCACCCGCCTGCGCCTCATCGTCATTCACGCGAATAACGATACGACCCGCGTCGATATAGTCGACCACACCACCACGCAACGCCTGCACGGTCGTGCCCGAGTCCACCGCGACGGTACGTTCGACGCCGGTACCGACGAAGGCTTTTTCCGGACGCAGACAAGGTACCGCCTGACGTTGCATGTTGGCGCCCATCAGCGCGCGGTTTGCGTCATCGTGCTCAAGGAACGGAATCAGCGACGCGGCGACCGAGACAATCTGGCCCGGCGCCACATCCATATACTGCACACGCTCCGGCGACACTAGGATGGTCTCACCCGCTTCTCGGGCGGAAACCAGCTCATCGGACAGTTCGCCGTTCGTATCGATCGTCGCATTAGCCTGCGCGATGATGTAACGGCCTTCTTCGATCGCAGACAGATAATCAATCTGCTCACCCACCTTGCCGTCGATAACCTTGCGGTACGGTGTTTCGAGGAAACCATACTCATTCAGTCGCGCATACAGTGCCAGCGAGTTGATCAGGCCAATGTTCGGGCCTTCCGGTGTTTCGATCGGGCACACACGACCGTAGTGGGTCGGATGCACGTCGCGCACTTCGAAGCCGGCACGCTCACGCGTCAGGCCGCCCGGGCCCAGTGCAGAGACGCGACGTTTGTGCGTGATCTCGGACAGCGGGTTGGTCTGGTCCATGAACTGCGACAACTGCGACGAACCAAAGAACTCGCGAATTGCCGCCGAGATCGGCTTCGAGTTGATCAGGTCATGCGGCATCAAGTTGTCAGCTTCGGCCTGTCCGAGACGCTCCTTGACCGCACGTTCGACACGCACGAGACCGGCGCGGAACTGGTTTTCCGCCAGTTCGCCGACGCAGCGCACGCGACGGTTGCCGAGGTGATCGATATCGTCGACCTCGCCGCGGCCATTGCGCAGCTCGACGAGAATTTTGATCACAGCGAGGATGTCTTCATTCGACAGCGTCATCGTGCCGGTCAGCTCATCGCGGCTAACGCGACGGTTGAATTTCATGCGGCCGACAGCAGACAGGTCGTAACGGTCTTCGCTGTAGAAAAGACCGTTGAACAGCGCCTCGACCGAATCTTCGGTCGGCGGTTCACCAGGACGCATCATGCGGTAGATGGCAACACGCGCCGCCATCTGGTCGGCCGTATCATCGGCGCGCAGGGTCTGCGAAATGTACGCGCCCTGATCGAGATCGTTGGTGTATAGCGTCTGGATATCCGACACGTTCGCGTCCCGCAGGCGCGCCAGCAGTTCTTCGGTCAGCTCATCATTGGCCAGCGCAACGACTTCACCGGTTTCCGGATCGATGATGTTAGTTGCCAGCACGCGACCCAGCAGATAATCCTCAGGCACCGAGATATGCTTGATGCCGGCAGCCTCGATGTCACGTACGTGCTTGGCGTTGATCCGTTTATCTTTCGCGACCAGCACCTTGCCCGATTTGTCGGCGATGTCGAAGCGCGCAACTTCACCACGAAGTCGCTCGGCAACAAATTCCATCTCTGCACCTTCCGACCGCAGGGTGAAATTATCGAACACGAAGAAATTGGCGAGAATCTGCTCGGACGTCATGCCGATCGCCTTCAGCAGGATCGTTACCGGCATCTTGCGGCGACGGTCGACGCGGAAGTACAGGATGTCCTTCGGATCAAATTCAAAGTCCAGCCAAGATCCGCGATAAGGAATGATCCGCGCCGAGAACAGCAGCTTGCCCGACGAATGAGTCTTGCCGCGGTCGTGCTCGAAGAAGACCCCTGGTGAGCGGTGCAGTTGCGACACGATCACACGCTCAGTGCCATTGATCACGAACGAGCCATTGACCGTCATAAGCGGCAGTTCGCCCATGTAGACTTCCTGCTCCTTCATCTCCTTCACCACCGGCTTGGTTGGCGATTCCTTGTCGAGAATCACCAGACGCACCTTCGCGCGCAAAGGCGACGCGTAGGTCAAGCCGCGTTGCTGGCATTCCTTGACATCGAACGGCGGATCGCCCAGCGTATATGAGAGGAACTCAAGGCGAGCGAACCCGTTGTGAGATACGATCGGGAAAATGGAGTTGAACGCCGACTGCAGGCCTTCGCTCTTGCGATTTACCGGTCCGGCATCTGCCTGCAGGAACGCGGTGTATGAATCCAGCTGGGTTGCGAGCAGATAAGGAACATCGTGAACGTTGGCGCGCTTCGCGAACGATTTGCGAATGCGCTTCTTCTCAGTGAATGAGTAGTGCATGAACACTCCGTGAGTGACAGGAAGGATAGAGAATTCAGGACTCGATGAAGATCAATATCTTCCTCTGAGAATCCTCAAGTCTTTGCCCTTCTGATACGGCATTACGACCGTAGCAGGCTGCAAATGTTGCATCGGATCGGACTTCGATGCGAACTTCTTCTTAACGCATCAAGCTCGCCATACTGCCGGCATGAATGAAGCGCCAAAAGAGCCAAAAGCAGGGCCCCGCCTTTCGGCCGGGTCCTGCACTTTGACTCGTACGCAGCAGTGGCGTCGAAACAGAATTACTTGAGGTCGGCTTTCGCGCCGGCTTCTTCCAGTTTCTTCTTGGCTGCTTCTGCGTCGGCTTTCGACACGCCTTCTTTTACAGGCTTCGGAGCACCGTCGACCAGGTCCTTGGCTTCTTTCAGGCCCAGGCCGGTAATTTCACGAACGGCTTTAATGACGCCGACCTTGTTTGCACCGATTTCAGTCAGCACGACCGTGAACTCAGTCTGCTCTTCAACTGCTGCTGCTGCACCGCCAGCTGCCGGGCCTGCCACTGCCATTGCTGCAGCGGAAACGCCGAACTTCTCTTCGAATGCCTTGACCAGATCGTTCAGGTCCATCACGGTCATTTGACCGACGGCTTCCAGGATGTCGTCTTTGGTGATTGCCATTTAAAAACTCCTAAATATTGGGATGTATCGAGTATCGAGCTTGACATTGCCGAAGCAAATCCGCGTTCGCGGATTACGCTGCTTCGGTCTGCTTCTTCTCGGCCAAGGCTGCGAGTGCGCGCGCAAATCCGGACACCGGTGCCTGCATGATGCCCAACAACTGAGCGATCAGGACTTCCTTCGTCGGGATGCTTGCCAGCGCTGTCACGCCTGCCTTGTCCAGCGATTTGCCTGCGAAATTACCTGCCTTGACGACCAGTTTATCGTTGGTCTTGGCAAAGTCGTGAACGACTTTGGCCGCAGCCACCGCATCTTCCGAGATCGCATAGATCAGCGGACCGGTCATGTCAGTCGCGAGAGGCGCAAACGCAGTGCCTTCCACAGCCCGGCGAGCGAGCGTGTTTTTCAGCACGCGAAGGTAAACCTTCTGCTTGCGGGCCTCGGCACGAAGTTTCGTCAAGGCTCCAACCTCAATGCCACGATATTCGGCCAGCACGATGGTCTGCGCCGTTGCTACCTGGGCGGACACTTCGGCGACGACGGCCTTTTTGTCATTCAGATTGAGACTCACGTTCAACCTCCAAAAGTGATGATCAGCCATTGGACGACCAGGTGGCCGCCTGCTTCACATCGTTTCGAACACGGCGTCCGAAGTCAGGAGTTCATGTCACACACCATCATGGCGCGCAGCATGGAGACTGCAAAACTTGATCGGGCTCGCCATCTGCGTTGGGACCATCCGGATCGCTCCTTCTGCCTTTAACCTCTGGCTGCAGATTTCACAGCCTCGGGCCCAACGGTCTTTGATTGCCTGTCTTCCGGCCATTACTGCCCGGAAGACAGCCCAAAGATTTGCCCCACGCCGGAGCGCGAGGACTTGATTCTTACTACTTAAGCCGCCAGCGTTGCCTGGTCAACGCGCACTCCGGCGCCCATAGTCGACGACAGCGCAACTTTGCGCAGATACACGCCCTTGCTCGTCGCGGGCTTCGCCTTGTTCAGCGCTTCCAGCAGTGCCAGTAGGTTGGTCTTCAGGTCAGCGTCGGCGAACGACTTGCGGCCGATGGTTGCATGCACGATGCCCGACTTGTCGGTACGGTACTGCACCTGACCTGCTTTTGCGTTCTTGACGGCAGTAGCCACATCCGGGGTTACAGTGCCAACTTTCGGGTTCGGCATCAGACCTCGCGGACCAAGCACCTGACCGAGCGTACCAACGATACGCATCGTGTCCGGTGAGGCGATCACGATATCGAACGGCATGTCGCCGCCCTTGATGCGCTCTGCCAGATCTTCCATACCCACGATGTCGGCGCCGGCGGCCTTGGCCTGCTCAGCTTTTTCGCCGCTGGCGAATACGGCCACGCGAACGGTCTTCCCAGTACCTGCGGGCAGCACGACGGAACCACGAACCACCTGATCCGATTTTTTCGCGTCAATGCCGAGCTGAATCGCAACATCGATCGACTCGTTGAACTTGGCAGTCGCCAATTCCTTTACGAGCGCGATGGCATTGTCGAATGAATACGGCTTAGTGCGATCCACTTTTGCCTTGATTACTTGTGCGCGCTTGGACAGCTTAGCCATTACAGACCCTCCACCGTGATGCCCATCGAACGAGCGGAACCTGCAATCGTACGCACGGCTGCCTCAAGGTCAGCGGCGGTCAGGTCCGGTTGTTTCTGGGTTGCGATCTCTTCCGCCTGCTTGCGGGTAATTTTGCCAACCTTGTCAGTATGCGGCTTTGCCGATCCCTTCTGGATACCGGCGGCTTTCTTGATCAAGATGGTGGCCGGCGGCGTCTTCATCACGAAAGTGAAAGACTTGTCGGCGAACGCAGTGATTACGACCGGAATTGGCAGACCTGGCTCAACACCCTGAGTCTGCGCGTTGAACGCCTTGCAGAATTCCATGATATTCAGACCACGCTGACCCAGCGCGGGACCGATCGGCGGGGACGGGTTTGCTTTACCAGCTGGCACCTGCAGCTTGATAAAGCCAATGATTTTCTTTGCCATGTGGGCTCCTGTTAATGAGTGATAGCGCCGTTTCGTCGCAGACTACTCGGGCTCCTCGTTTGCCGTGTGGCACCACGAAGGCACCGGCACCACGGCGTGCGCTTGATCCTTGCGGGCGCGGATCAGGCCTTTTCGACCTGACCGAACTCCAGCTCTACCGGCGTTGCACGGCCAAAAATAGTAACCGAAACGCGAACGCGGGATTTCTCGTAGTTGACTTCTTCGACGTTGCCGTTGAAATCAGTGAAAGGGCCATCCTTAATACGAACCAGTTCGCCCACTTCATACAGCACTTTCGGACGCGGCTTTTCAACCCCCTCCTGCATCTGGTGCAGGATTTTGTCCACTTCGTGCGGAGGAATCGGCGTCGGCTTGTTAGATTTACCACCGATAAAGCCAGTCACCTTGTTGGTATTTTTCACCAGATGCCAGGTGTCGTCGGTCATTTCCATTTCGACCAAGACGTAGCCAGGGAAAAAACGACGCTCAGTCACAGATTTGTGACCGTTCTTCATCTCAACAACTTCTTCGGTTGGAACCAGAATCTGACCAAATTTTTCCTGCATGCCGGCGCGATTAATCCGCTCCGTTAGCGCACGCTGCACGCTCTTCTCCATACCGGAGTAAGCGTGCACGACATACCAACGCTTGGAATTCCCGGTATCAGTCGAGGCCGGCATCGCGCTGTCTTGCGTGTTATCCGCCATCATTACCTCCAGCCCAGGACGAGACCGTACAACACAGCCTCTAAAATCTTGTCAGTACCCCAAAGAAAAATCGCCATCAGGACAACGAAACCAAACACCACACCAGTGATCTGCATCGCTTCCTTACGGGACGGCCAGACCACCTTCTTGGTTTCGCGAACGGACTCACGCGCAAAGTCGGAAAAATCGCGACCCAGTTGAGAAGTCCATCCAAATGCGACAGCAACTACCAAGCCGCCGATAAGTGCAGCAGCGCGCAAGAGTGCCGTCTGCCCGGCCAGCACATAGAAACTGACCACGCCCGCAACGATCGCGCACGCAGCCAGCACCAACTTCGCCTTGTCAGCCGAAGTGGTCACGGTCTGCACGGGTTGATTAGACATTTGACTTTGCTTTCGGTGTCAGGCACCAGAATTCGATGGCAGGGGCGGAGGGCCTCGAACCCCCAACCTACGGTTTTGGAGACCGTCACTCTGCCAATTGAGCTACGCCCCTGCGGTGAAACTTTGAATTGTGAAAAAGCCGGGACCGCGGAAATTGGCTCACGCGGTCACGGCAGGTACAGCGTTTTAGTCGAGGATTTTGGCAACGACGCCGGCGCCGACGGTACGGCCACCTTCGCG
>JAOASL010000029.1 GCA_030158675.1 Burkholderiaceae bacterium
CTGTACCGGCAATGGGGCTGCGACGTGATCGGCATGACCAACATGCCCGAGGCGAAGCTCGCGCGCGAAGCCGAGATCTGCTATGCCAGCGTGGCAATGGTCACCGATTTCGACTGCTGGCATCCCGGACATGCGCACGTTACGGTCGACCAGATCATCGCGGTACTGCTCGCGAACGCGGACAAGGGCCGCTCGCTGGTAAAGCATGTGGTGCCGCAGCTGAAAGACGATGCGCATGCGGCCGACTGCCCGTGTCGCAGCGCACTGCAGCACGCACTGATCACCGCGCCTGACGCACGCGATCCGGCAATGATGGAAAAGCTGTCGGCAATCGCCGGAAGGATGCTGGCATGAGCATCCTGGTTCGCGAACAGATCGTCGCCGCCTGCAAGAAACTGGAGTTCAGCGGACTCAATCGTGGCACTTCCGGCAATGTCAGTTGCCGCGAGAAAGACCATTTCCTCGTCACGCCCAGCGGCGTGGCGGTCGACGAAATCACCCCGAGCCGCATTGTCGCGGTCGGCTATGACGGCAAGGTGATCGGCATCGGCAAGCCATCCAGCGAGTGGCATTTTCATTGCGACATATTGAAGGCGCGCGCCGACATCGGCGCCGTGGTGCACACGCATGCACCGTATGCGACCGCCATCGCCTGCCTGCGCGAGGACATCCCGGCCTTTCACTACATGATCGCGGTCGCCGGCGGCGACTCGATACGCTGCGCGCCGTATGCGCTGTTCGGCACCGATGAATTGTCGCGCCATGCGCTCGACGCCCTCGAGGGCCGCAAGGCTTGCCTGCTCGCGAACCACGGCATGATCACGCTTGGCCGCGATCTTGATGAAGCGATGGCGGTCGCGGTCGAAGTCGAGTCGCTGTGCCAGCAATATCTGCTAGCGCGGCAGGCCGGCAAGCCGACCCTGCTGTCGACCGAAGAGATGCAAAGCGTGATTGAAAAATTCAAGACCTACGGCAGGAATGCCCAGACTCCGGCAAAGCCATGAACATTAAGTCACTCATCCGCACGATTCCCGATTATCCGAAATCCGGTATCCAGTTCCGCGACATCACCACGCTAATCAAGGATGCGCAAGGCTTCAAAGCCACCATCGACGCTCTGGTCGATCGTTATCGCAGCCAGAACATCACCCAGGTGGCCGGCACCGAGGCGCGCGGCTTTTTGTTCGGCGCGCCGCTGGCATATGCGCTGGGCGTGGGCTTCGTACCGGTACGCAAGAAGGGCAAATTGCCCGGCAAGACCACCGGTCACGAATATGCCTTGGAATATGGACATGACCGTATCGAAATTCATGACGATGCGATCGGCGCTGGCGACCGCGTGCTGGTGGTCGACGACCTGCTTGCCACCGGTGGCACCGCGCAGGCTACCGTGATGCTGGTGCGCGCGCTCGGCGGCGAAGTCAGCGAGTGCGCATTCGTGGTCGACCTGCCCGACCTCGGTGGCCGCGCGAAGCTCGAGAACATGGGACTGACGGTCTTCACGCTATGTGCATTCGAAGGCCATTGAGATGAGTGACGCCAAAAACGGCGACGGCGCGGCCGTCGTCACTCTGCGCTGGCATGACGCTCCCGGCCATGGCCGGCTCGACATGATCGACCAGACCCGGCTGCCGGCTGTCTTCGACTACCTGCGATACGACTCCGCGGCCGGCGTTGCTGACGGTATACGTACGATGGTCGTCCGTGGCGCGCCGGCCATCGGGGTGGCCGCCGCCTACGGTGTGGCGCTGGAGGCGCTGCGTCTGAACGCAATGCACGCGCTGAACGGCATCGAATACGATGCGGCGCTCGACAGCGCAGTGCGCTTGTTGGCGGACAGCCGGCCGACGGCGGTCAACCTGTCATGGGCGCTGCAGCGCATGCAGCAGCGGCGCGCCGCGCATGCGCAATCGCATCCGGGGTCAGGCAGCGCCACGCTCGCGCAAGCGCTGCTGACCGAAGCGAAATCCATCCACGCAGAAGACGTACAGATCAATCGCCGGATGGGCGCGCATGGCGCAACGCTGCTGGCGGACGGCGCACGCGTGCTCACGCACTGCAATGCCGGCGCGCTCGCGACCGCCGGTCACGGAACGGCGCTCGGCGTGATCCGCTCCGCCGTTGCGGCAGGCAAGCGAATCAGCGTGATCGCCGACGAGACCCGTCCCTTCCTGCAGGGTGCGCGGCTGACTGCATGGGAAATGGTGCAGGAAAACATACCGCTGACGCTCATCACCGACAACATGGCCGGCCATCTGATGGCGCAGGGCGAGATCGACGCAGTCATCGTCGGCACCGACCGTGTGGCCGCGAATGGCGACGTGGCCAACAAGATTGGCACCTATATGGTGGCGGTGCTGGCGGCGCGCCACCGGATACCGTTCTACGTCGCCTGCCCGCTGTCAACCATCGACCTGTCGGTCCCAAGCGGCCGCGAGATTCCGATCGAGGAACGCGCAGCAAGTGAAGTAACCGGCTTCAGGGATACCCAGTGGGCGGCCGTCGGCGTGAATGTGCGCAATCCGTCGTTTGACGTGACACCGGCCGATCTGGTGACAGCATTGATCACCGAGCGCGGCATCGTGCATGCGCCGGATGAGCGCAAGCTGCGCGCACTGTTCGAGTAAATCAAGAGATCATCAGAACCCGGTGCTTGGAATAAAAAACGGCGCGAAGTATCGCGCCGTTGATCATCCAGCGGCCTTGTCAGGCCAGAGGCATGCTATTGCGGCCTGACACATCCTGCTGTCGGGCTTACTTCCATAGCGCGCACTTGGTCTCTGCTTTGGTCATGTATGCCTGGTCGCCCGGGATCACCTGTACCACCTTGTAGTAGTCCCACGCGTACTTCGACTCAGCTGGCGACTTCACCTGCATCAGCGTCATGTCGTGCACCATGCGGCCGTCTTGACGTACCACGCCATTCTTTGCGAATACGTCGTTGATCTTGGTCGACTTCAGCTTCGCCATCACCTTGTCGCCGTCATCGGTGCCGATCGCCTTCACCGCGTTCAGATACTGCGTCGTGGCCGAGTAATCGGCCGCATGCAGCATCGATGGTGCCTTCTTGTTGCGGGCCATGAATTTCTTCGCCCATGCACGCGACTCGTCATTCGTGTCCCAGTACCAGCCGTCGGTCAGGTACATGCCCTGCGTGACATTCAGGCCGAGCGCATGCACGTCGTTGACGAACATCAGCAGGCCGGCCAGTTTCATTTTCTTGTTCACGCCGAACTCATTGGCTGCCTTGATCGAGTTCACGGTGTCGCCGCCAGCGTTGGCCAGACCCAGCACCTGGGCCTTCGAGCTCTGCGCCTGCAGCAGGAACGACGAGAAATCGGACGCCGCCAGCGGATGGCGCACCGAACCGAGCACGCGACCGCCCTGTGCCTTCACGATCTGCGAAGCGTCATTTTCCAGCGAGATGCCGAACACATAATCGGCGGTCAGGAAATACCAGTCCTTGTTGCCCTGCTTGGTCAGCGCAGCGGCCGTGCCGCGCGCCATCGCCGCAGTATCGTACGCATAGTGAATGGTGTACGGCGTGCACTCTTCATTGGTCAGCCGCGATGTGCCGGCACCGATCGCGATGAACGGCCTTTTCTTCTCGGCCGCAACCTTCGCCATAGCCAGGTTGGTGGCCGAGTTGGTGCCGCCGATCAGCATGTCGACGCCCTGCTGGTCGAACCACTCGCGCGCCTTGCTGGCGGCAATGTCAGCCTTGTTCTGGTGGTCGGCCGATACGAACTCGATTTTCTTGCCGTTCACGTTGCCTCCGAAGTCGGCGATCGCCATCTTGATCGCGTCCGCGCCGGCCGGGCCATCGACATCGGCATACACGCCGGACATGTCGGTAATGAAGCCAATCTTGATCGTGTCATTCGACACTTGCGCATAAGCAGCAGGAGCGGCCGCGAAGGCCATCGCTACAGCGCAGGAAAGGTTACGAATCTTCAATTCAATCTCCCTTGTTATTGATAGATGAGAATCAGTTGGCCTGAACATCTTAGCATGGCGAAATCTGCCCCGGCCCCGCTTGCGCCCAGAGGTCCGGCCATCTTCCATGTGTCAGTGGCAGAGCAGGACCGACCAGATCAAGCGCCACTGCCGCCACTGCCTCGATGCAGACGATACGGATCAAAAACCAGAACTTGTCGGCGCGCCGCCGGCCTACCGGATATGAAGGCGCTGGCTGCCCGTTCCCCACAGGTGGGCGGGGTTCGGCGTCTGCCCGCTGTAGCGCGGGCCGGGTCTTTCCAATACTGCAACCGTAGGAGACGACAGCCATGGAAACCAATTATCCGAGTACCGGCACCGAGACCACGGGCCTGCATCGCGACACCAGCCCGGGTACCGGTGGTGCCGGCAGCACGACCGGAATGGGCGGCAAGGCTCTGCGCATGCGCGAGGAACTGTCGAACCTGAAGAGCGACCTGGATGCGCTGATGTCCCACGCGTCCACCCTCAACGAGAACGAATTGCGCGAGGCACGCGACCGGATACTGGCGCGCGTTTCCTCGATGCGCTACGCGGCGCGCGGCTTCGCCGAGCAGGCTGGCCGGCAATTCAGTCAGGGACGCGACATTACCGCCGATTACGTGCGCGACAAGCCACTGCAGTCGGTCGCCATCGCTGCAGGTGTGGGCCTGCTGGTGGGCACGATTCTGCGTCGCAGCTGACCCGGCCAACGGAGGCTCCCGCGTGCTCGATACCTTGAACAAAGCGAAAAAGCTGGTTGTGATTGCCATGGATCGACTGGGCGACTACGTCGCACTGGCGCGCATCGAACTCAAGATGCAGGGGCGCGAGATTGGTGTGCAATTGTTCGGCTATCTGGGTGCCTTCGTGTGCGCACTGTTTGCGCTGCTCTTCCTGGGCGTTGCGATTATCGTCAGCTTCTGGGACAGTGACTACCGTGCGCTGGCCGCGTGGGTCGTGGTTGGACTGTATGCGGCCGGCGCAGTGACCGGCATCATGCTCGCGCGAAGGCACGCCGGCACGACCGGCGGCCTGGGAACCTTGCGCGATGAATTGAGGCGCGATGTCGCGCTGGTCAGGGAAAGCCTATGAAGCCTTCGTTGGAAGATGAGCGGCGCGCGTTGCTCGAGCAGATCGAGGCAAGTCGCGCAGTCTATCGGCGCATGCTGGCCGGCGAGCCTGATTTTGTCGGCTCGCATGCGCCGGCGCGTGCGAGCGGCACCTCGAGCAGAACGTATCCACAAAGCCGCACCATGCAGTGGATACTTGATCATCCACTGTGGGTCGCCGGCGGCGTCGCGCTGCTGGTGCTGCTGGCGCCGCGCATTGTCGGCAGCGGCAAGCGCGCAGCCGCACGGCGCAGCGCGGGGCAGCATCCGGAAGCGGCGGCGAGCGGCGGAACATTGCGCGCGCTGTTGACCGTGGCAGCCTTGCTGTTACGCGATCCGGCCAGGCTACGCGCCGCCACACGATTCGCCGGCAGCGCCTGGCAATGGATGCGGCAGCGCCGTCGTGCGCGACTACCTGTGGCGCATGCGAGCGCGGCAATGACGATGCCCGCAAACTCAGCGCCCGCACCACTGGCAACACCGCCGCGTGCCGGCACGCGGCCCCACTGAAATCCGTCTTCACCTCGTACGACACAAGGAGACATCATGCAAATTCGATTGCAATGGACACTGGCGCTGTGGATCGCGCTGGCGCTGGCCGGCTGCAACACCATGCGCGGCTTCGGCCGCGATGTCGAGCGTGGCGGGGAACGCGTGCAGGATGCGGCGACCACTACGCAGAACAAGATGTAAAGCCTTACATCGGCACACGCTCGTTCAGCACACATCCGCGCGGGGAGCGCCACTGCAACTGCGGCAGGCGCATCCTCGACCAGTGCCCCGCTGCCAGCGGCGCGATCGGTATATGTCCTGCCAGATCCGCGCAAGCCGGCAGCCCATCGGCTGGATAGCGATAGATCGCCGGTTGCCAGTTGTTGTCCGCCTGTGCACGCAGCGCAAGCACGCGCAGGCCGGCGCTGACGATTATGGCCAGCGCCAGCATCAGCCAATAAGCGGGACGCGCTTGCATCTCAGTGCGCCAATCCGACAGCGGCACGGTTGGCAGTGCACGCCGCGCGCGGCGCGCACGCCAGCACCGAACGATAAACGCTGGCGATCTGCATGGCGACGCGGCTCCAGGTGAAATGCCGGTGAGCGCGGCGCAAACCGGTCCAGCCGAGACGCTGGGCGAGTGCCGGATCGTGCTGCAGTACGGCCAGCTGCGCGGCCAGCGCGGCCGGGTCGTTCGGCGGCACCAGAAAACCAGTCTGCCGGTCCAGCACAGTGCTGAGAATGCCGCCGACGGCACTGCCGATGACGGGCGTCGCGCACGCCATCGCTTCGAGTGGCGTGATGCCGAAGGGCTCATACCAAGGCGTGGTCACGAACACATCGGCCGCGCTGTAGTACTCGCGCAGCCGATGACGCGGCTGCGCGCCGGAAAACTGTACGCAATCTTCAATGCCGAGCGCGCAGGCAAGTTGTGCCAGACGCCGGATTTCCGGCGTGGCCATTGGGTCGACCCCCTCCTCACCGCCAACCACCAGCAGGCGCGCGGCGATGTCATACTGGTCCAGTAGCAGCCGCAATGCGCGCAACACATTGTCAACGCCCTTGCGCGGCACCATGCGGCCGAGCTGCAGCACGATAAATTCCCGTTCCGGCAAGTCCAGCGTGGCGCGCGCGGTATCGCGCACCGGCCAGAATTCATCCGGGTCAAAACCACAGGGCACGACGGCCAGCCGGGCCGGATCGGCACCATACAGCGCCAGCATGTCGCGCCGGTCCTGCTCGCATTCGGCAATCACGCAATCGGCGTCCCGCATCAGCTCCTCCTCGAGCGCGAAGCGCGCATCGGGGAATCCGTCCGCCTCACCCTGGCAGCGCCGGCGAACGCGGCCCAGCGCATGAAAGGTAATCACATAAGGCCATCCGAGACGACGCCTGATCTGCTGCGCGACCATGCCGGACATGAAGAAGTTCGCATGCACTAGCGCGTAACGCAGCGCGGCGCCGCGCATGAACCGCATCATGGCCTGCGCAAATCGTGGCATGTACGGCAGCAGCGCTTCTTTCGGCAATCTGCATGCCGGCCCGGCCTCCACATGAATGACGCGCACACCGACGCGCCAGTCCACGATCTGCGGCAAGCCGGGATCATCACGCCGCGTATAAATATCGACGAAATAACCAAGCCGCCCGAGCTCGCGCGCCAGATTGCCGACGTACACATTCTGTCCGCCACCGTCAGCCCCACCCAGCAACGCCAGTGGCGATGCATGCTCACTGATGAAAGCGATTCTCTGCATCTGCGCTCATCCCCGAAAGGCCGCGACGGCCAGTCGAGTGATCGCAGCAATCGCCGTGCCTGCCTTCCAGTGCCGGACTTTCTTCGATGCTCCGTACAGGCGAACAATGCAGCGCGGGTAATCGCTGCAATTGCCGGAAAAATTTACACACGGCCGCGTCAGTACCGGGGCGAACCCCTGCCCGACGGATCCGTATCGCGCCGGAGCTCGCCGCGCCACTCGCCGCTGGCTTGTCCCTGCGCTTCGAGCAATTGCTTGAAGCGCAGCATGTCCTGTTCGACACGGCGGCGCAGCTCGTTTTCATGCTGCGCCTGGTCTGTGCCCGGGAGTCGCGCCGCCAGTTCCATTTCCAGATCGACGCGCGTCAGGTCCTGTTGCAGTGGCTGAAAGCGAACGCTGCCGTGATTGCCCGGCCCGCCGATGTCGCGCCAGACGATTCTCTGATCCGGTACCTGCTCGGTGATTTCAGAATCCCATTCCACGGTGCGGCCATGCCGGTCGGCGCGCCAATGCAGGTGCGCGTCATCAATCTGCCGTACCTCGCGTACGCCTTCCATGAAGCGCGGGAAGTCCTCGAACTGCGTCCACTGGTTGTAGGCGGCAGCGAGCGGGACGCGAACCTCGACGCTTTGCCTGATGCTTGCCATGCTCTCTCCTGATTTAATGCAGTTCGATGGAGACCACGCCGATGCCAGCGACGTTCCCGGGCGACGCATGGCGGCGGCCAGGAATACGCCGAACCATTCGTTGGCGACGCCATCAGAAATCATTTGGCTCAGCACACCTCGGCTCCGCATGGCCGCCACCGATCCCGTTCGTCGGGCGCTACAACGCGAAATCTGGCAGCTGGTCTCGCGTTTTCGCTTGCGCGTGGGTCTGGCGATGCTGTTCCTGGTCGCCGCCAGGTTGGCGAATGTGTCCGTGCCGCTGGCGCTGAAGCACATCGTTGATACGCTGTCGCGCCCCGAGCAGCTGGCGCTGCTGCCGGTGGTGGTGCTGACGGGCTATGCGCTACTACGCTTCACCAGCACGCTGTTCAACGAGTGGCGCGATCTGGTGTTTTCGCGTGTGACGCAAGTCGCGGTGGCCGGATTCGCACGACGCATTTTTTCGCACCTGCATGCGTTGGGTCCGCGTTTTCATGCGCGTCGCCGCATCGGCGGGCTGTTGCCTGAAATCGATCGTGGCACCGCAGGCCTGGCGTTTTTGCTGGGCATTGGCCTGTTCACGCTGCTGCCGACACTGGTCGAAATCGCGCTGGTGCTGGCGGTGATGTTCACCCGTTACAGCCTCTGGTACACGCTGATCATCGCTTCCACCTTCTTTGCATACACCAGTTTTACGCTGGCCTTTACCGCGCGGCGCGCGATCCACCAGCGGCGCGTGAACCGGCTCGACAGCGATGCCAAGGGCCGGCTGGCGGACAGCCTGATTAATGCCGACGTGGTGCGCACCTTCACTAACGAAGCGCTTGAGGTGCGCCGTTTCGACGGCATCATGCAAGACTGGGGGCGTGCCGCGTATGACAACCAGTGGGCCTTGTTCCGCCTGCATGTAGGACAAAGCGCGCTGATTGCCATCGGGGTCGCTTCGGTGATGCTGCTGGCCGGCGCGGACGTGCTCGGCCGCCGGCTGACCGTCGGCGATCTGATACTGATCAACGCCTTCATGCTGCAGATCTGTCTGCCACTGAATTCGCTCGGCTTCGTGTATCGCGAAGCGCGCGATGCGCTGATTAATATCGAGAAGATGCGCGCACTGCTGCAGGAGCCACCGGAATTCGAAGACAGCTCGCCCTTGCCTGCGCTGCAGGTGCGCGCCGGCCAGATCGAATTTCGCCATGTGAGCTTCGGCTATGAACCGGAACGGCCGGTGCTGCAGGATGTCAGCTTCAGCATTCCGGCAGGCGCAACAGTCGCGGTGGTAGGCGGCAGCGGCTCCGGCAAGTCCACACTGGCACGGCTGCTGCTGCGCTTTCATGACCCGCTGGCGGGCGCGATCCTGATCGACGGGCAGGACATTCGTCGCGTCAGCGCGTACAGCCTGCGTCAGCAAATCGGTCTGGTGCCGCAGGACACCAGCCTGTTCAATGACAGCATCGCGTACAACATTGGCTATGGCCGTCCGGACGCTAGCCGCGAACAGATCATCGCGGCCGCGCAGGCCGCGCATGTGCATGCGCTGATCGCGTCACTGCCTGAGGGCTATGACACCGAGGTCGGCGAGCGCGGCGCGAAGCTGTCCGGTGGCGAACGGCAGCGTATTGCGATCGCGCGCGCCATCCTGAAAGACCCGCCCATCCTGATCTTTGATGAGGCCACGTCCGCGCTGGACTCGCAATCGGAACGCGCGATCCAGACCGAGCTGGAACGCCTCGCCCGCAACCGCTCGACCCTGGTCATCGCGCATCGTCTGTCGACGGTAGTGCAGGCACACCACATTATCGTGCTCGAACACGGCCGCATCACAGAACAGGGCAACCATCTGCAACTGATAGAAAGAAACGGAGCCTATGCGGCGCTGTGGCGCTTGCAGTTGCAGGCGTCGCCCGTAAGTTAAGAGCCTGTCCCTTTAGGTTGATGGCAAGGCGGCTGTACCGCAGACAGTACCAACGTAGGGCAAGGGAGGCCAACGCTGTCAGCGGCCTTACGGCACCGGCTCTTCTAAGTAAACAAAATCACGCTGCCCCTCATGCAGCCTGCTGGAACGCGACTTGCAGATCCTCGGGCATGCGCCGATTAAAAATCCTGACCTGGCTGACCCACGGCAGTTATCTGTTCTATCTGTCGCAGGCGCCGCATGATTTCTATCTGATGATGCAGCCCGGTCGTCCGCCGGGCTATGGCGGGCGATGCGGCTCACTGCGCTGGGGCGACAATGTGTTCGACCAGCCGCTCGAGTCTGTGAGCGAGCAGTCGTTCGACTGCATCTTGTATCAGGATGATCATCAGTATTTCGACGACCGGCATCGATGGCTGTCGGCCGCGCAACGCCGGTTGCCGCAGCTGTATATCGAGCATGATCCGCCGCGCGCGCATCCGACGGACACCCGCCATCCGGTCGATGATCCGGCGGTGCTGCTGGTGCATGTGACGCCATTCAATGCGCTGATGTGGGATTGCGGACGCACACCGACCGTGGTGATCGAGCATGGCGTGACCGATCCCGGAGCGGTCTGGCGCGGCGAATTTGCGCGCGGCATCACGATAGTCAATCATCTGGCCGAGCGCGGCCGCCGGCTCGGCGCAGATCTGTTTGCCCGCGCGCGCGAACAATTGCCGCTGGATCTGGCCGGCATGGGCAGCAGCGCCTTCGGCGGCCTTGGCGAACTGCCGCTGCACGCATTGCCCGCGCTATGCGCGCGCTACCGTTTCTTTTTCCATCCGGTGCGCTACACCAGCCTTGGTCTGGGCATGATCGAAGCGATGATGCTGGGCATGCCAGTGGTGGCGCTGGGGACAACCGAAACGCCGAATGCGATCGAGAATGGCATTAGCGGCTATATCGATACCTGTCCCGACCGCCTGTGCGAGCGGATGCGCGAATTGCTCAGGCATCACCGCATTGCCGCACAACTTGGCGCCTGCGCCCGCCAGCGCGCGCTGGATCGCTATGGAATCGATCGCTTTGTCAGCGACTGGAATGCGGTGCTGGCGCGCGTGACAAGCTAAGCCTTATTACGCTAAGTCCCATTACACGTTCACTAAAACAGAGCCGTCCCACCTTATGCTCACCGCATCGGCTCACGAATAGGTGTAATACACCAGCCGCACCAGCGACGAATCGAAATACAGCGCCTGCCATGGAATCACTACCGGCGCCTTGCCACCCTGCGATGTCACCACGACAAAACGCAGCTGGCGGCTGCGCACGTCGACCAGCACAGACTTCACACGTCCCATGGATTGCCCGGTCGCAGTGACCACCGGGCACGAACGCAGCAATTCGGTGGCCGACGACTGGCCGGCCGTCATGCAGGCAAAACGCCGCCGACGCGCTTTCGCGACACCGCTCCCCCCTTCGAAAGTCTTCAGCATGGCGCACTCTCCGATGAGTAGGATTAAGACAATCCACTGATCCGGCGAGTTCACATGTACAGGGGCAGCTCAAGCGGCATGCACCGGCGCACGAATCCGCCGGGCGCTTCAGCCGCGTCCGAGGTCGGCCGTGCCGGCGGCGGTTTCGCCTGCTTCGTTCCAAGTGGTGCGGCGCGCCCCCATGGCACCGAGCAGACCGCCGACGACAGACAGTGCGAGCGACAAGGCGACCGCCGCAAACACCACCCAGGCCGCTGTACTGGCGCCGCGAATCGCCCGATCGGCGGCAGCTCGCCCCTGCGGTGAGGCCTGCTCCGGCGAACCGGACATGATCAGCGCCTGATCCACTACCGTCGCCGCACGATCACGTTCCACGCCCATGCTGCTGCTCATGTAATTGATCGCCTGGTCGCGCCGGCCCGCTGCGATATGCGACTGCAAGGTGCGCATTGACTCCGGTGTGACGTTGACGCCCAGCTGGCGGTTCAGCATGGCCGTCATGCCACCGGGGCTGGCGCCGGACTGCGCCATCGCGGTGGCACCCTGCCCCAGACTGGAAAACAGTCCGGCCAGCAAGGAACCGCCGGCCGATGTGGCGAGCACGACGAACAGCAGGGTCGTCACGGCCCACGACACAACGCCGTGCAGGATGCCGTCGGTCTTGCGCTTCAGTCCCGACATGCGGCCGGCAACATAGGCGCCGATGAGTGCCGACAGCAGCATCGAAATGCCGGCCCAGATCATCGCGCCGGTGCCGGGCGCTTCGCCCTGCTGCACGCTGGTCATGGACAGCCCGCTGGCGATGCCGAGTAGCGTCAGCACCAGCTGGACGGAAATGCCGACTGCCACGCCGGCCAGCACTGCGCCCCAGCGAATGGCGGGAAACAAGGGACGACGGACGATGCTTTCCTGCGAGATCAGGGTGCCGCCCGGATAGGCGGCGCCGGTATCGAGATGTATGGTGGCCATCAGCAAATCTCCTTGCGAGTTTCTGCGGTTTGGGATTGGAGTGCGGCGAAGCCGAAAATTTCTGTGACTTTGGCAGGCGTCAAAGTGTCCGGGCCTGGGTGCCGACCGGTGCTTCACATTTTCGTCAGCACGCCGTTGGTGATGCGCACGCGGTCGCCGGGATTAAGCTCCGGTGCGTTTTCCTGCGCAAATGACTGTGTGGTGCCGTCATCCATCTTGATCGTCACCTTGTAAATTTCTCCCGCCCTGCGACGTTTTTCCATTTCATGACCGACATAAGCGCCGCCGGCGGCACCGGCAGCGGTCGCCACCGTGCGTCCGGTGCCGCCGCCCACCTGATGCCCGATCAGGCCACCGACGGCGGCGCCGGCCAGCGTACCGAGCCCGATGCCCTGCGAGCGTGGCACCAGATCGATCGCCTGGATCGCCCCGGTACCATTGACATTGGCCGCGATCTGCTGCGTCTGCTCGCGGCTGCCGAACAAGTCGCCGCCCATGCCCTGGCAGCCGGCCGACAGACTGGCCGCGATCATCAGCGGCAACGCGATTACTTTGACTTTCATGCTGGGCTCCTTGAGTGCACTACGCCTGTGTCGATCCACGGCAAACCTGCGAGAGCAGCAAACATGCCAAACGCAAGCGCGAGGAACACTGCGCTGCGGCACCAGTCCACTCTGCAGTCTGTTTTGGCTCACTCATCGCGTCGTCAACCAGGGAGGCTTTGTGACCGTTCCCCACATCGTTCAGCTGAAAAATCAGGCGGCACTGGTCACCGGCGGCGCCGGCGGACTGGGCGCCGCACTCTGTTCGCAACTGGCCGAACGCGGTGCGCGCGTGATGATCGCCGACCTGAACGAGAACGCCGCGCAAGCGCTGGCGCAACAATTGGCAAACGACGGGCTGCAGGCCGAAGCGCTCGGCTGCGACATCAGCGATACCGACCAGGCCGAGCATGCGGTACGCCACACGATCGACCGCTTCGGCGCGATCGACATCCTGATCAACAATGCCGGCATCGATGTCACCTGCAGTCTGAGCGAACTCGAGATTCATGACTGGGAACGCGTGCTGAAAACCAATTTGCACGGCCCCTTCGTGCTGGCGCGCGCCGCAGCGCGCCACATGATGGGTCGCGGCTGCGGTCAGGTGGTGAATATCACATCGACTGCCGCCAAGCGGCAATGGCCGAATGCGGTGGCCTATCACGCCAGCAAGACCGGCCTGCTGGCGCTGTCGCATGCGCTGCATGCGGAACTGCGACCTGCGGGCATCAAGGTCATGGCCGTGATCGCGGGCGGCATGCGCACGCCTTTCCTGTTGGATCGTTTTCCCGCAATCGACCGTGGCACGCTGCAGGATCCGGCCAGCGTTGCGCTGGCGATCTGCGATCTGCTGCAACTGCCCGCAGGCACCGTGGTGCCTGAAGTGGCGATATTGCCGACGCACGAAACCTCATGGCCGTGAAGCGCGCGGTCTTTCTCGACAAGGATGGCACGCTGATTGACGACCTGCCTTACAACGCCGACCCCGATCGCATTCGCATGGCATACGGCGCCGGCGCGGCACTGCGGCAATTGCTGGATGCCGGGTTCAGGCTGTTTGTGGTCAGCAACCAGTCGGGCATCGCGCGCGGGTTGATCGGCGAAGGCGCGATGGACGTAGTACGCGAACGTATTGCACTGTTGCTGCAGCAGGAGGGCGTGGTGCTGGACGGTTTCTACTATTGCCCGCACTGGCCGCATGGCGGCACGCCGGCGCTGCGACACCTGAGCCACCTTGCCCGCACCTGCGATTGCCGCAAACCGAAACCCGGTATGTTGTTACACGCCGCGCAGCAACACCAGCTGACACTCACGGACAGCTGGATGGTCGGCGACATCCTCGATGACATTGAAGCGGGCCGGCGCGCAGGCTGCCGTACGGTACTGATCGACAATGGTAACGAAACCGAGTGGATCACCGGCCCGCTACGCCAGCCCCATCGTCGGGCGCAGAACTTGCCGCATGCGGCGCGCATCATCATGCAGCTTGCCGGGCAATCGTGAAACTGCTCGCCATCCGGCTGGACTCGGCGGGCGACGTGCTGATGTGTTCGCCCGCGCTGCGCGCGCTGCATGAACACGGCCACCGGGTAACGCTGCTGACATCGACGGCGGGCGCACTGGCAGGAGAGCGCATCGATGGCGTCAGCGAGCTCATCCGCTGGGCCGCGCCCTGGATGAAAGCCAGCGCACCGACGGCGCCCAACCAGGTGCCGGCCATGGCCGCACTGCTGCGCCAACAGGGTTTCGATGGTGCCGTGATCTTCAGCAGCTACAGCCAGAGTCCGTTACCGGCCGCACTGCTTTGCCAGATGGCCGGCATACCGCTGCGGCTCGCGCATTGCCGCGAAAATCCTTATCAGCTGCTGACGCACTGGGTGCGCGACAGCGAACCCGGGCAGCATTTACGGCATGAGGTGGAACGGCAGCTCGCACTGGTCGCCGAACTGGGATGCCGTCCCTCATCGATACGACTGTCGGTGCGGATCGATGAGGGCGATCGCAATGCCGCCTGCAGCGCACTGCGCGAGGTCGGCATCGATGCTGGCGGCGACTGGATATTGATGCATCCGGGCGCCAGTGCGCCGGCGCGGCGCTATCCGGCAGCAGGCTGGCGACAAGCTGCGCATTTGCTGACGACGCATGTCCGGCTGCCCCTGGTATTTGCCGCTGGCAGTGATGAGCTGGCACTGGTGAATGCGATCGTGAATGAAGGTAGTGAGAGCACAGACCAATGCTCAGCGGGCAGACCGTCCCCACCGCGGTTGCCGCGCTGGCCCTCGCTGGCTGGCCGCCTGGATTTCGGCGCACTCGCCGCACTGATCTCAATGGCGCGCGTGCTGGTCGCCTGCAATAGCGCACCCGCTCACCTGGCTGCGGCGACCGGTACGCCAGTGGTCGACTTGTATGCACTGACCAATCCGCAACATACGCCCTGGCAGGTTCGGCACCGGCTGCTGTACCGCTCCGTGCCCTGCCATGATTGCTATCAGAGTGTCTGCCCTTACGGCCACCAACGCTGCCTGTCGGCGGTGGAACCGGCAGAGATCGTCTGCGCCGTGCGGGAATTGCTGCCGCCGGCAGAGCGATGATGCTCAATGCCGGATGACGCTGAAGTTTCCATCCGGTTCAAGGTAGACCGCCTTCACCTGTGCGAGATCGTCAATGCCCTGTTCGCGCAGCCGCGCCCACAGCTCTTCCTCGGTGATGAATTCACGCCGCAGGTTACGCTTCAGCAGCTGGCCATCGCGCACCAGCGGCAAAGTGGTCGGTTCGACGAAACGACGCACCATCGGAAAACGGAACGCCAGCCAGTCGAGCAAGACGTTCCAGCCGAGCAGCGTGGAGACCAGCACCAGTCCTTCGCTGACGGTTGTATAGCCACCTGCCATGGCGTTCTGCGATGCGTCGGCCACCAGCACCAGCAACAGCATATCGGCGATGCCGACCGAGCCGACATCACGACGGATGACGAAGCGAAAAGTCAGGAACAGGAATGCATAAACAACTGAGCCGCGCAGAACAAGCTCGGTAACAGGCACCGACAGCCGAAACAGACCGGACCAGTCGGTGCCCTGTAAGGCGTTCACGCGTCAGTGCGGCGGTGGGCGGCATGACCGTGCACGTACTGCTCCACTGTCCTCCGCGCAACCGCGCTGTTCATTGCCAGTAAGGCTGCTGGTTGTAATACGCATAGATCTGCGATGCCCAGCTCTGGTCAGCCATCACCGGCCAGTGCTCCTTGTCGAAGCCGGGCGCAGCTTGCAGCCTGTCCTTGGGTATGTCGAGCACGAAGCACTGGCGGTCGGCGTCGAGTGTCATTGCGCTCCATGGCACCGCGAACAACTTGTCGCCCATGCCGAGTATGCCGCCGAAGGACAGCACCGCATAGGCAATGCGGCCGCTGCCGACATCGAGCATGATGTCCTCGATGGTGCCGAGCTTGTCGCCCTGCAGATTAATCACGTCGTCACCTTGCAGTGTCTCGGCGGCCATCACGTCGGGCCCCGGCCCGCTGTGGTCGTCCGGATGACGCTGGACGATGCGCGCGCCCTGCTGCGACTGCGTTCCCTGAGGAGTGTTGGAAGAGAGGCTCATCTTCTGTCCTTTCGAAGCGTTCGGTTGATCCGGCAAATGCGTGTGACATGCAACTGTCCGGGACTGGGTTGGACTGGATCCGAGGCCATTAAGTGCCTCGGAAAAAATTCTGGCTTCCACGCGCAACGATATCGGCAGCATTTTTCCAATCCCTCTCCTCTGCGGCGCTGCCAGTGTGGGCGGCGGCCGGCTCGCTGCCGTATTCTTCGAGCCGGTTGTATAAGGTCTTCAGGCTGATGCCTAGCAAGTCGGCCGCGCGCTTCTTCACGCCGCCGCACAGTGCGAGCGTGGCAAAGATCAGTCGGCGGTCGGCATCGGCCAGTGTGCTGCCGACCGGCACCGCCAGAGTCAGGCTGGTGGCGGCACTCTGCGTCGTGCCGGGACCAAGCGTCTGTGCATCGATCGTCTGGTCGGACAGGATATAGGCGCGCTGAATAAAGTTGCGCAGCTCACGCACATTGCCGGGCCACTGGTAAGCCTGCAGCATGGATGGCGTACGTGCGGACAGCCGCTTGGCCGTGCCGTGTGCCGCATTCAGCTCAGCAAGAAAATGCAGCGCCAGCAGCCCGATGTCGTCGCCGCGTTCGCGCAAGGGCGGCACCGGTAGCGGAAACACGTTAAGCCGGTGGAACAGATCGAGTCGCAAGCGTCCGTCGGCAATGGCCGCCTCGGGATCACGATTGCTCGCCGCGACAATGCGCACATCGGTGTGCAGCTCCTGGTTACTGCCGATGCGCATGAAGCTGCCGGTCTCGAGCACGCGCAATAGCTTGACCTGCAATTCGACCGGCATCTCGATGACTTCATCGAGGAACAGCGTGCCACCGCTGGCTCGCTCGAAATAGCCTTTGTGCTGCCGGTCCGCGCCGGTGAAGCTGCCCTTCTCGTGCCCGAAGATCTCGCTTTCGATCAGGTGCGGCGAAATCGCGCCGCAATTTACCGGCAGGAACGGATGGCGGTGCCGGCGCGACAGCAGATGGATGTTCTGCGCGACCAGCTCCTTGCCGGTGCCGCTTTCGCCGAGTAGCAGCACGCTGGCCTCGGTAGGCGCGACGCGCGCGATGTGGTCGCGCAGGGTCTGCATTGCCGGCGACGCGCCGAACAGTTGCGGCGCCTGATCGCTGCGCAGGGCGTCGGAGCGCACTTGTACCACGCGTGCGCCGAACAGCTCGCGCAGCCGGGCAGTATCGACCGGCTTGCTCAGGTAATCGGCCGCACCACGGCGGAACGCATCGACCGCACGTTCAAGCGACGGACGGTCCGTCATCAGGATCAGCGATGCGGCGCCCTCACTACCCAGTTCGTCCAGCAGATCGAGGCCAGCACCGTCGGGCAGCTGTTCGGCGGCCAGGATCCAGTCGGGCGGTTGCAGCGCGCACTGCACGAGTGCCTGCCGCAACCGCGGAGCGATGACGCAAGAACTGCCTTCAGCGCAAACCCAATCACGCAATCCGGCCGCACTGCCGACTTCATCGTCGACGATCAGGACGTGGGGCATGAGGCATGGGAGCGGATCAGCGCTAACAAGCGTTCGTGCCGGCGAACAGGCCTGCGCCCCGGGCTTATCTGCTGCCTTCCGATGAATTCGACTTGTCGGACGAGGAGGTGCCGCCGGATGACGAGCCGCTGTCACCCAGACTGCCGCCCGATGATTCACCGCGGCCGGACTGCGATTTGCCGCCACTGCTGGCGCCGGATGAAGTACCGCGATCTTCGCCGGCCCGCTGGCAAGCGGACAAGGCTCCCGAGAAAAACATCGGCACCATCGCAAGTGCCAGCCATTGCTGCAGTCGTTTGTTCATCTGCGTTTTCCTGGTCAAAGAAATCGGTGGTTCAATCGGTGGTTCACTCGGATGTGGGGACAGGCCGGCCGCAAGTCGCTGACTCGCAGCTTATTTCGCGCCGCCCGAACTGCTGCTGCCGCTCGTCGAACTGCCCGAGGTGCCGCCCGGAGTGGAACCCGACGGCATGCCGCTGCTGGCGTCACCACCGGTCGATCCACCCGAACTCGTTCCTGCGCCGGTGGAATTTCCACCTGAAGTACCGCCGTACATGCCTGACGTACCTGACGTACCTGACGTACCAGAGGTACCCGACGTTCCGGATTTGCCCGGCGCGACGGTTCCGGATTCGCCCGCAGCGCCCGACGGACTCGAAGGACTGGCGCCCGGCGATGTCGGGCTGCCGGGCGAGGTTCCGCCGGTACCACCGGTGGCGCCGGTGCCGGAAGAGGGCGACGGAGGCGCAGCGCCCGGGGTCTCGGACGGCGGTGGTGTCGTCGCCGGCGCAGTCGATGTGCCGGTTCCGCCCGATGTGCCTCCGGCCTGATCGCTGCCCTTGTCACCGCCTTTGTTGCAGGCCGTGACGCTCAGCGCCAGCAAGCTCAGCAGTACCATGATCCTCGAAGCATGGAATGTTGGATTCATTTCCCTTCCTTTCAGCTATAAACCTATCTCGTCAGGTCGATGGCAACGTGCGTCGACGCAGACCACCGCTGTACGACAAGGAGACGCAACGCCGCCAGCGGCTTAACGAGATAGGTTCTAACGATGATGTCGTCGCCATCCGTCTTGACTGGACGATGCTGCATAAGTTTCAACACCCGCTTGCGCGCTCTGCGTCACAGCAAACACGACACGCAGGTCGAAGCGGCTCGGCAGACGCGATATTGGCGCAGCGGTGGCGCGTGCTTTTGACGCGACACAGGTTTGCGTGCGCCGACGGGCGCGGATCATACCGCTGCCTGTCCAATTCCTGTTTCATCTTCATGCAGCGATGTCCAGCGAGAAGCCCCTGAAACAATTCGGCCTGTTGTATGGCAGCTCCGTTGCGATGGAGACCTTGTACCGACAGCTCGAACGTGTCGCCGGTACCGAAGCGACCGTGCTGCTCGAAGGCGAAAGCGGCACTGGCAAAGAACTGATCGCGCAGACGCTTCATCTGGCCAGCCGCCGCGCCGGGCGGAAATTCGTCGCCGTGAATTGCGGCGCCATTCCTGCCCATCTGATCGAGGCCGCCCTGTTCGGCCATGAAAAGGGCAGCTTTACCGGCGCGCTGCGGCAGCAGGCGGGCTATTTCGAACATGCCAGCGGCGGCACGCTGTTCCTGGACGAGATCACGGAGATGCCGTGTGACATGCAGGTCAAGCTGCTGCGCGTACTCGAGAGCGGTAATTTCTACCGTATCGGTGGCAGCGACCAGGTACGGGTCGATGTGCGACTGATCGCGGCGACCAATCGCCCGCTGCTGCAGGCCGTGCAGGAAGGCCGCCTGCGCCAGGACCTGATGTATCGCCTGGCGGTGTTCCCGGTCCGGGTGCCACCGCTACGGGAACGTGGTGATGACATGATCCTGCTTGCACAGCATTTTTTGCGGGAGCTGAACAGACAGGCCGGCACGGCGAAACAGTTATCGCGGCTGTCGCTGGATCGATTGCGCCATCGTTCGTGGCCAGGCAATGTGCGCGAACTGAAAAATCTGATGGTCCGCGCCTATATCCTGTCGGCCGACATCGTGCAGATCGACGCTCCGGACGCGCGCTCAGGACGGCGCACGGTATTTGCAGATGGCGCTCTGAACTTCCATGTCGGCACACCATTGGCCGATGCGCAGCGCGAACTGATCATGGCAACACTGCACCATTTCAGCGGCAACAAGCGGCTGACCGCATCGGCGCTGGGCATCAGCGTGAAGACCTTGTACAACCGGCTGAAAGACTTCTGAAGCCTGGCGGCGGCAGTTGCATCTCGTCGCGTCAGGTATTAATGACCTCGCCACCATTCGGATGCAACACCTGGCCGGTCATGTAGCTGCTGTCCTCACTGGCGAGAAATACATAGCAGGGCGCGATCTCTTCAGGCTGAGCTGCGCGTCCGAGCGGTACATCGCGACCGAACTGCGGAATACTCTGCGCGCTGCTGCTCGACGGAATCAGCGGTGTCCACACCGGCCCCGGTGCCACGCCATTCACCAGGATCTTGCGGGGCGCCAGTTGCTGCGACAAGGAGCGCGTGAAACTGACGATCGCGCCTTTGGTGGACGCATAGTCGAGCAGGTGCGCACTGCCGCGATAGGCGGTGACGGAGGTGGTGTTGATGATGCGTGCGCCTTCCTTCAAGTGCGGCAACGCGGCGCGGGTCAGATAGAAATACGCGAAGATATTGGTGCGGAAGGTACGCTCAAGCTGGTCGTTCGGTATATCTTCCAGGGTTGATGCTGAATGCTGTTCGGCCGCATTGTTGACGAGGATGTCGAGTTTGCCGAAACGCGCCAGCGTGTCGTCGATCAGTTGCCGGCAAAAGCTGTCATCGCCGACATCGCCGGAGATCGCTGCGCATTGCCTGCCCTGCTGTTCGACGAGCCGGCGAACATGATCCGCATCCTGCTGCTCTTTCAGATAAGCGAGGACGACATGCGCGCCTTCCCTGGCGAAGTGAATCGCAGTCGCGGCGCCGATACCGCTGTCACCGCCCGTGATCAGCGCGACCTTATCCTGGAGTTTGCCCGCGGCGCGGTAATTTTTACCTTCGATCTGCGGTCGTGGCGTCATCGCCGCCTCGACGCCAGGTGCCTGCGTTTGCTGCTGCGGGGGGAAAGACGGGTCGCTCATGATCGCCACACTGAGAAAGACGAGTAGCGAGCTCCTGCAGCTTCCATGCCAGCGGCACGGAAGGAAAATCAGGCAGCCAACGGCAACGATTGCGCAGCGTGCAGCAAGATGCCGGCATCGCCGCTGGCCAACAGTTTGGCATCCGACATCGTCTGCCGGAATGTGCGTGCGCCACGCAGGCCGGCCATCAGGCCAAGCATATGACGCACGATACTGTTGAGCCGCGGGCCACCGGTCGCAAGCTGGCTTTCAATGTAGGGCAGCATCGCTTCGACCACCTGCAGCCGGGTCTTTGTCGATGGCGCATCGTCGTAATAGCGTTCGTCGAACGCCGACATCAGCCAAGGATTGTGATAAGCCTCGCGGCCAACCATGACGCCATCGACGTGTAGCAAATGTGCATCGATGTCTTCAAGCGTCCTGATGCCGCCGTTGACGATGATCTCGAGTTGCGGGAAATCTTGCTTCAACTGGTAAGCATAGTCATATTTCAGCGGCGGTATCTCGCGGTTTTCTTTCGGGGACAATCCCTTCAGGATCGCATTGCGCGCATGGACAATGAACGTGCGGCAGCCCGCATCGGCGACGGTGCCGACGAAGTCGCGCACGAAGTCATAGGACTCGACGTCATTGATGCCGATGCGGTGCTTGACGGTGACGTCGATGCTGACCGCGTCGCACATCGCCTTCACGCCATCGGCCACCAGCGTTGGCTCGGACATCAGGCAGGCGCCGAACGCGCCGCGCTGAACGCGCTCTGACGGACAGCCGCAATTCAGATTGATCTCGTCATAACCCCACTGCTCGCCCAGCCTGGCGCACTTCGCAAGATCGTCCGGCTCGCTTCCACCCAGCTGTAGCGCGACCGGATGCTCGTCATCGCTGAAATTCAGGAAGCGCTGCGCATCGCCATGGATGATGGATCCGGTCGTGACCATCTCGGTATACAGCCAGGTATGCCGCGTGATCTGACGATGAAAATAACGGCAGTGGCGGTCGGTCCAGTCGAGCATCGGGGCGACGGACAGGCGGCGTGAGGGAAGAGTTGTCTTATTGATCACGGCATGGTGAAAAGCTGAAGCAACTGGCATTTTACCGGTTCGCGATCGAGATAAAAGACATCGTCAGACGATGTATCAGACTCACTCGGAAGACAGGAAAAAAAACATCGAATCAAAAAAAGCGCGGGACCAGCCCGCGCCTTGATTCGATTCAGTCAGACGAACTCAGGTGCGCGATGGTCCGCGCTGGCCGGGCTCGGCGATCGTCGTGGTCGTAGTGGTCGTGGTGGTAGTGAGAGGGCTGGTCGCGCTGGCCGTGGTCGTTGCGGTTCCATTGGCCGTTGTCAGCCGCGTTGCTGAGGAGCTGGCGGATCGCCTTTGCATGTCTGCCCAGACATCGCTCAAGGAGACCAGATCCGCAATCGGTGTGTGCATCGCCAGTGTCATGCTGAGTTCGCGTGGCCAGTATTGTGGTGCATTCACGCTGTTCGAAATCAGCTGCTGATAGGCGTTCGTCCCGTCCTCTGACAATCGCGGTCCGTTTTTCAACAGCTTGTGCTGCAGCTCATCGGCATCAGCAACTTGAATCTTATTTTCATCGAGATTCAAGACTGTCAAGCTGGAGCCGAATGGCAGTGAACTGACGAGGTGATGCGTTTGTTTCTGCGTCAGCGAACATCCGGAAAGATCCAGCACTTCCAGGTGTTTACCAAAACTGAAAGGTAATTCTTTTTTGGAACCTGGCTCTCCAAGCGCCATCGAAAAATAATGCAGCCCGGAGGTCGCCAGATAGTCGCTCAGGGCATCATCGTTGGCCGCGCTCTTTTCCACTGCGCCGAGCTCCGTGCCGGCGAAGGATATTTCATGCAACCGCGATCCCTGGCCAAACAGGCCAGCGGCCTGCTCGAGCGAAAAAACAGGACCAATGAGGAATGAATGACTCATATGGCTAAGTTTGACCGAGCGAAGGCTCTGGTTGGCTTGGATGCCTGCGATCAATGGCTGGTCGGGAATGGATCTAAAAAGAGTACCTGCAAGAAAAATACGCGGCATCGAAAATTCGAGAACCATTTTATCCAGCACTAGTTCACGCAAGGTCGAATTGGCCGCCAATGCGGCACCCAGGGCTTCTTGGCTGTCGAGACTGATCACATCGCCATTGCCCAGACTCAGGGTTTGAAGCCCCGTGTCTTTTTGAATGAAAGTGGCAAGATCGACGAAATTTTGCGCGGTTAATCTGCATCCGCTCAAATCAAGCGAACGAATTTGGTTTAGCGAGGAAAGCAGCGTGCGGAAACATGCGTCGTCGAGTGGCTCAATGGCGCCGTGCTCTCCGCCCGACAGCAGTGCGAAGATAATGCCAGGGTCGATATATTTTGAGCCGGAGCTACCACCGAAATGGCCGTCGATTTTCACTGCAGTGAGCTCGGGGTCTCTAGCCAGAATCGCGACCAGTTCGAGCAGATCCGCCTTGCCGTACAAGGTAACGCGGAGTGCCGTGCCCTCCTTGCGTAAGCTGGGCAAACTTTGGTGCACCCCCGCGCCACTCAACGGTGGCCGCACATTCGCATCAAGTCCGGCGGCGCGTTTCGCTGCCTGATCTGAGCGCACATTCGTCAGGACGGGATAGGACGACAGCAAATCGGCGGAACTCATTCGGGCGTGAGTTCGCAGCCCTGGCTCCTTTGCGCTTACGAGCGAAGCCTGAAAGGCTGCTCGCTTCGACATGGCGCGTGACTCGTTGGCATTACCCGAATTCTGTTGACCATACGGCACACCGGAGGCCGTCTTTCTGATGAGTTGCGCCGGGCGGTTGCTGATGGACGGCGACGGGAGGTCCACCTTGCCATCGTCTGGAGTGAATTTTTCTTTCCTTTTGTTGGTGGATTTGTCGTCGACAGGTGGAAGGCTGTCTCTGTTGACGGGTAACTTGCCGCTGAAATTGTTCGTTCTATCCATGGTCGCGCTCGTCTCGTTTGATGTTGAATCGGTACCGAAAAATTCGGCAAGCCTGTAACGAATTTAAGTACCTTCATGTCAGGCGATGTTCCTGCGATACCAGATACCGGTGACTGCCGATCGCTAAACTTACATGCGCAGACCACAGACGAAAAAAAAGCGCCCGAAGGCGCTTTTTTCTAAGACATGCAGCCGATCAGGCGGCTTCACGCGACGCGCGCTTGCGCTCATGCTCCTTAAGGAAGCGCTTGCGTAAACGGATGCTCTTCGGCGTGATCTCGACCAGTTCATCGTCCTCGATGAATTCGACGGCATATTCAAGCGACAACTCGATGGGTGGTACCAGGCGAACCGCTTCGTCCGTGCCCGATGCGCGCACGTTGGTCAGCTGTTTGCCTTTGATCGGGTTGACCACGAGATCGTTGTCGCGCGAGTGAATGCCGATGATCATACCTTCGTAGACCGGATCGTTATGGCTGACGAACATGCGGCCGCGATCCTGCAGCTTCCACAACGCGTACGCCACTGCCGCGCCGTCATCCTGGGAGATCAGCACACCGTTGCGGCGGCCAGCCATCTCACCCTTATTCGGGTCGACCGGGCCATACGCATCAAATACGTGGCTCATCAGGCCGGTACCGCGCGTGAGCGTCATGAACTCGCCCTGGAAACCGATCAGTCCGCGTGCCGGAATACGGTACTCGAGGCGCACGCGGCCCTTGCCATCCGGTTGCATGTCCTGCAGGTCGCCACGACGGCGACCGAGTTCTTCCATCACGCCGCCCTGGTGCTGTTCCTCGACGTCGACCGTCAGGTTCTCGAACGGCTCGTGGCGCACGTCATCGACCATCTTGTACACCACACGCGGACGCGACACTGCCAGCTCGTAGCCTTCGCGGCGCATATTTTCCAGCAGGATGGTCAGGTGCAATTCGCCGCGACCGGACACTTCGAAAATGGTGTCGTCATCGGTAGGCGCCACACGCAGCGCGACGTTCGATTTCAGTTCACGGTCAAGGCGCTCACGCAGCTGACGACTGGTGACGAATTTGCCTTCGCGGCCGGCCAGCGGCGAGGTGTTGACCATGAAGTTCATGGTCAGTGTCGGCTCGTCGACAGTCAGCATCGGCAGCGCATCGGGCGCGTCGACTGCGCACACCGTGGAGCCGATGCCGATCTCTTCGATACCGTTGATCAGCACGATGTCGCCGGCCAGTGCCTCGCTCACCATTTCGCGCTCAAGACCCTTGAACGTCAACACCTGGTTGATTCGGCCCCTGGTCGGAGTGGAGTCCGGGCCGTTCATGATCAGCACGTCCTGCAGCGGCTTGGCGCGGCCACGGCTGATGCGGCCGATGCCGATCTTGCCGACATAAGACGAGTAGTCCAGCGACGAGATTTGCAGCTGCAGCGGACCGTCGATGTCGTCATCGCGTACCGGCACGTGCTTGAGCACCGCATCGAACAACGGCTTCATGTCGCCTTCGCGCGCTTCGGAATCCAGGCTCGCGTAGCCGTTCAGCGCAGACGCGAACACGACCGGGAAGTCGAGCTGCTCTTCGGTGGCGCCGAGCTTGTCGAACAGTTCGAAAGTTGCATTGATGACCCACTCAGGGCGCGCGCCCGGGCGGTCGATCTTGTTCACCACGACGATGGGCTTCAGGCCCAGCGCAAGTGCCTTGCGGGTAACAAAGCGGGTCTGCGGCATCGGGCCTTCAACCGCATCGACCAGCAGCAGCACCGAATCCACCATCGACAGCACGCGCTCGACCTCGCCACCGAAGTCGGCGTGGCCCGGGGTATCGACGATGTTGATATGGGTGCCTTCGTACTCGACCGCGCAGTTTTTCGCAAGAATGGTGATACCGCGCTCTTTCTCGAGGTCGTTCGAGTCCATCACGCGGGTATCAACCTGCTGGTTTTCACGGAAGGTGCCCGACTGCTTCAGCAGCTGGTCAACCAGGGTGGTCTTGCCATGGTCGACGTGGGCGATGATGGCGATGTTGCGTAAGGCGCGGTTGGTGGTGGTCATGGTGTCCTGTTGCAGTGCAATATGAATCCGATAAACCTGCGAGTGTATCACGCTCGCGTGGTCGAATTATGAAAAATCCTGAAATTTCAATGGCTTGGAATGGCAGCCGCTGGCGGGATGGCAAATTTGGCTACGAGCCGTTCGGGCGCTAGCAGCGCGCCATACATCAATTGCGCCGTGCCGAGCAGCACGCGGTCGGGGCCATACACGCGCACGCGGCCTTCCGCGCACGGCAGATCAATACCGGCGCGGTTTAACGCAATCCGCTGACCCTGCCGGAAACGACGGGTCAGCTCGTCATCCAAGTCAATCTGCGGAAATTTCGACAACAGCGCATCGACCGGCAATAGCTGCAATGTACGCTCCGGCTCCGACAACGCAGCCATCGCTTCGATGGCCAGCGCACCGGACAGTTCCAGCGTGTCGATACCGGTACGGCGCAGCGCAGTCAGGTGCGCGCCACAGCCCAGCGCCCGGCCGATGTCCTCGCCGAGCACACGCACGTAGGTGCCCTTGCTGCAGGTCACGCGCAGTCTCAGCTCCGGCGGAGCGAGTCCGAGCAGCTCGAGCGCATGGATCGTCACCGGCCGCGCCTCGCGCTCAAGCGTCACGCCGGCGCGCGCGTATTCGTACAGTGGCTTGCCGTCACGCTTCAGTGCCGAATACATCGGTGGCACCTGCAGCAAAGGTCCGCGGAACTGCGCCAGCACTGCCTCGACCTGCTCGAGGCTCACGCTGACCGGACGCGATTCCAGCAAATCACCCTCGGTATCGCCAGTGGTAGTGGTCTCGCCGAGGCGAACGGTTGTCTCGTAAGTCTTGTCAGCATCAAGCAGATCCTGGGCAAACTTGGTCGCCTCACCGAAACACAGCGGCAAGAGGCCGGTCGCGAACGGATCGAGCGTGCCGGTGTGGCCGGCCTTTTCTGCATTCAGCAGGCGCTTGACTGCGACCAGCGCATCGTTGCTGCTCATACCGGCGGGCTTGTCGAGTAGCAGCACACCGTGCACTGGCACACGCTTGCGCTTCGCAGGCAGATTCATGCGAAAAAATTACTGCTCGTCCGCGTCTTTTGCGCGGCTGGCGTTGGCTTCGTCGATCAGCTTCGACAGCGCGGCGCCGCGCGACGGCGAGATGTCGTGCACGAAATGGAGTTCGGGCAGCGTGTGGATGTGCAGCCGGCGTCCAAGATGCGCGCGCAGGAAACCAGCGGCCTTGCGCAATCCCTGCAGCGTGTTCTGCACGGCAGCCTCATCGTCGATCAGCATGGTGAAAAAGACCTTCGCGTGCGCGTAGTCCGGCGTCAGCTGAACTTCGGTCAGCGTGATCATGCCGACGCGCGGATCCTTGAGCTCCATTGCGATCAGCTCGGCCAGATCTTTCTGGATCTGGTCGGCGACGCGCTGGCCACGGCCGGGGATGGATTTACTGTGTTTAACCATGGATGAAACTGATTCAAAGACACGGGACCCCGGCCTGCGCCGGGGTGACGGTTCGACAGCTGTACGGCCACAAAACCGTCATTCCGGCGCAGGCCGGAATCCAGCGACTTTTCAGATTTACAGCGTCCTTGCGACTTCCTGGACTTCGAAGACTTCCAGCTGATCACCTTCCTGGATGTCGTTGTAGTTCTTCAGCGAGAGGCCGCATTCGAAGCCGGACTTCACTTCTTTCACGTCATCCTTGAAGCGCTTGAGCGATTCGAGTTCGCCGGTCCAAACCACCACGTTGGCACGCAGCAGACGCACGTTCGAGCCACGCTTGACGATGCCGTCAAGCACATAACAACCGGCGATCGAGCCGATCTTGCTTACATGGAAGACCTGGCGAATCTCGACCAGACCGATGTTGTTCTCACGCTTCTCCGGCGTCAGCATGCCGCCCAGCGCCGCCTTGATCTCGTCGATCGCGTCGTAAATGATGTTGTAGTAACGGAGGTCGATGCCCGAGGACTCGGCCAGCTTGCGTGCCGACGCATCGGCACGCACGTTGAAGCCAAGGATAACGGCCTTCGATGCCAGCGCCAGATTGACATCGGATTCACTGATGCCACCGACTGCCGCATGCACAACCTGCACGCGTACTTCCGAGGTCGACAGCTTCTGCAACGACGCAACCAGCGCTTCCTGCGAACCTTGCACATCGGCCTTGATGATCAGCGGCAGGTTCTTCACTTCACCTTCGGTCATCTGCTCGAACATGTTCTCAAGCTTCGCGGCCTGCTGCTTGGCCAGCTTGACGTCACGGTACTTGCCCTGTCTGAACAAGGCGATCTCGCGGGCCTTGCGCTCGTCGGACAGCACCATCGTCTCTTCGCCAGCGGCAGGCACTTCGGTCAAGCCCTGGATCTCGACCGGAATCGACGGACCCGCCTCAGAAATAGTCTTGCCGTTCTCATCGAGCATCGCACGCACACGACCGTAGGCCGAACCGGCCAGCACGATGTCGCCACGCTTCAAGGTGCCGGACTGAATCATGATGGTCGCGACCGGACCACGGCCCTTGTCCAACTTCGCTTCGATCACCAAGCCCTTGGCCGGCGCATCGACCGGCGCCTTCAGTTCCAGCACTTCGGCTTGCAACAACACGTTTTCCAGCAGCGTGTCGATCCCTTCGCCGGTTTTCGCAGATACCGAAATGAACGGCGATTCACCACCATACGCTTCCGGCACCACCTGTTCAGCGATCAGTTCTTGCGTCACGCGCTCCGGGTTCGCACCGGGTTTGTCGATCTTGTTGATCGCCACAACCAGCGGCACGCCCGCAGCCCTAGCATGAGAAATCGCTTCCTTGGTCTGCGGCATGACTCCGTCATCGGCGGCCACCACCAGAATGACAATGTCGGTCGCCTTCGCGCCGCGCGCACGCATGGCGGTGAACGCCTCGTGACCCGGAGTATCGAGGAAGGTGATCATGCCGCGCGGCGTCTCGACGTGATACGCACCAATGTGCTGCGTAATGCCACCGGCTTCGCCCGCAGCCACCTTGGCGCGACGAATGTAGTCGAGCAGCGAGGTCTTGCCGTGGTCGACGTGACCCATCACGGTCACGACCGGCGCACGCGGCAGCTGCTCGATGTCGACGTTCTCGCTGCCCTCTTCGAGCAGCGCTTCCGGATCGTCGAGCTTGGCCGCATGCGCAACGTGACCCATCTCTTCGACCAGGATCATCGCGGTCTCCTGATCCAGCACCTGGTTGATCGTGACCATCTGGCCCAGCTTCATCAGCTGCTTGATCACTTCGGATGCCTTGACCGACATCTTGTGCGCCAGTTCGGCGACGGTGATGGTCTCGGGCACGTGCACTTCGCGTATGACGGCCTCGACCGGCTGCTGGAAGTTCGTTTCACGATCATCATGATGCGAACCGCGACGGCCGCGCGGGCCGGCACGCCAACCATCGCGACCACCGGTCGGCGCGCCACGGGTTTTCAGACCACCGGCGCCACGTTTCTTTTCGTCCTGCCAGGTCGACGACACATTGGCCGACTTGATCGATTTCTTGTCGGCCGGCTTCTTGTCGTCTTTCTTCTCGCCCGGCTTGGCCACCGCAGTCGTCGCGGGGCGATGCAGCGTGCCCTCCGCGCGTGCGGCCGGCACCGGTGCAGGCGCCGGTTCAGGCGCCTTGATGACCTTGCGCGGCTGAGCCATCATTGCCTTGATTTGAGCAACCTCATCAGCCACGGCCTTGCGTGCGCGCTCGGTCGCTACAGCGCGCTCGGCTGACTCTTTCTCGCGTTGCGCCTTTTCTGCGGCTTCGGCGGCCACCTTGGCGTCATCGGATGCCTTTGGCACCACCGCAGCCGATGCCGATGCCGATGCCGATGCCTGCGCCGCTGCAGCTGCCTCGACGCGCGCCCGCTCTTGCTCGCGCGCCTGCTCCGCGGCACGTTCGGCTTCAAGCTTCGCCAGACGTTCCTGCTTTTCGCGCAATTCGGCTTGCTGGCGCACGATCAACTCAGCCTGATGGCGCGCCTCTTCCTCGCGACGCGCAGCCTCTGCTTCGTCGATCACAGGCTCGGCTTCCTGCGGCACATCGATCTCGGTCGCAACCGGCGCGTCATCGCGCTTGACGAAGGTGCGCTTCTTCCGGACCTCGACTTGAATGGTGCGCGACTTGCCGCTGGCGTCGGCCTGCTTGATCTCGGTGGTTTCCTTGCGGGTCAGCGTGATCTTTTTCTTCTCGCTGTCAGCAGCGACCCCATGGACCTTGCGCAGGTGCCCGAGCAGCTTGTCCTTGTCTTCCTTGGAAAGCACATCTTCCGCCGAGCTCTTGTTCACGCCCGCGTCGCTCAGCTGCCTGAGCAGCACATCTGCCGGCATTTTCAGCTCAGTCGCAAACTGGGCTACGTTGTTACTCGCCATTCAATCCTCTTTTCTCGTGACGCGTTTGGATGGTGTGCCGGTGGCTTACTTGCTCTCGGCGAGGTTCCACACGCGCGCCTGCAAAGCCTTCGCGCGGTCGTCGTACTTCGCATCGATCAGGCGCATCTCATCGTCCGTCACGTCCTTGAACTGCTCTTCAATCAGCTGGCGTGCACGATCGGTCGACAGCGCCAAGATCGCGCCGAACTCGTCGTATGCCAGATTGCCGAACTGCTCCAGCGTCTTCACGCCAGCCAGTCCGAGCTTGCCCGCCAAAATGCGGTCCATCCCCTCGAGGTTGACCAGCGCCTCGTCCATGCCCTCAAGACCTTCTTCAGAGGCAATCGCCTCAGTCACTAGCGCGTCGCGTGCGCGATTGCGCAGCTCGTTGACGGTGTCCTCGTCGAATGCAGCGATCTCGAGCATTTCCTGGATCGGCACGTAGGCGATCTCTTCCAGCGTGGAGAAACCTTCTTGCGCGAGGATGTCGGCGACTTCCTCGTCAACATCAAGCTTGTCGATGAACAGAGCACGGATAGCTGCAGTCTCGGACGCCACTTTGTCGGCCGATTCCTCGGCAGTCATGATGTTGATCTGCCAGCCGGTCAGCTCGCTGGCAAGACGTACGTTCTGTCCGCCGCGGCCAATCGCGATAGCGAGATTCTCCTCGTCCACCACGACATCCATCGCATGCTTTTCCTCGTCAACCACGATCGACGACACGTTGGCAGGCGCCAGCGCGCCAATGACGAACTGCGCCGGGTCTTCGGACCACAGCACGATGTCGACACGCTCGCCGCCAAGTTCGCCGGTCACGCTCTGCACGCGCGAACCGCGCATGCCGACGCAGGTGCCAATCGGGTCGATCCGCTTGTCGCTGGTATAGACAGCGATCTTCGCGCGCACGCCGGAATCGCGCGCGGCCGACTTGATTTGCAGCAGGTCCTGCTCGATCTCCGGGACTTCCAGCTCGAACAATTTCATGATGAATTCAGGCGCGGTACGCGACAGGATTACCTGTGGGCCGCGAGCATTGCGATCGATACGCAGGATGTACGCACGCACGCGGTCGCCTATACGCAGATTTTCCTTCGGGATCATCTGGTCGCGCGGCAGACGCGCCTCAATCTTGCCGGACTCGACGATCGCATCACCGCGCTCCATGCGCTTGATGGTGCCGGTGACGAGCGCATCACCGCGTGCGAGAAAGTCGGCCAGAATCTGCTCACGCTCGGCATCGCGGATACGCTGCAATACGACCTGCTTGGTGTCCTGCGCAAAGCGGCGGCCAAATTCAACGGATTCGATCGGCTCTTCGATGTAATCATCGACTTCGATGTCGTCGATCTGCTCCTTTGCCTCGAACAGCAGGACTTCCTGATCGGGCAGTTGCAGACCGGCCTCGTCAGGCACAACATGCCAGCGGCGGAAGGACTCGAACTCGCCGGTCTCGCGATCGATCGACACACGAATATCGACCTCGCCTTCGTAGCGCTTCTTGGTAGCTTGGGCCAATGCCTGCTCCAGCGCGCCAAACACGACTTCCTTGTCGACGTTCTTTTCACGCGCCAGCGCATCAACCAGCAACAAAATTTCGCGACTCATTTACGGCTCCTGAAATCCACTTTCGGCACTAAGCGTGCCTTGTCCACTTCGGCCAGCGAAAACTCCAGCATCGCAGGCCCGTCATTTCCCTCAAATTCAAGCTTCAGCGCCTCGCCCTCGGGCTCGTGCAGCACGCCCTGGAAGGACTTGCGGTTGGCCGCACCCGGCATTGGCTTGCGCAGCTTGACCACGGCCTCATGGCCGGCGAAGCGCGCGTAATCGGCGACCTTCTTCAGCGGGCGGTCCAGCCCGGGCGAAGATACCTCAAGGCGCTCGTAATTCGCATTCTCGACAGTCAGCACATGCAGCAGCTGGTGAGTGACCTTTTCACAGTCATCGACCGTCACAGGCCGGTCTTCGTCAGCCAGCGTGTCGATGTACACACGCAAAAGGCCGCGCGCGGCCTGCTCGAATTCGACCAGCTCATACCCCAGGCCACTCACGGTTTTTTCTATCAGCGCGGACAGCACCAGACACACTCCATCAACATCAGAAATACAAAGCGCGGCAACGCCGGTGGCGCGATCGAGATGCCGGAATTCTTTGGCAGATCGTGCACACGGTGCGTTCGGGAAAAAAAAAATGGGCATCTGCCCATCTTCTTATGCTTCTTGCCGGACCCACGGTAAAGAACCCGGCAAAACCTGCCTGCTCGACGCGGCGGCTTTGTTAAGTCCCTGATTATATTCGATTGGGCCGTGCGCCGCAACGCACAAGCCCGTTACCGAAACGGCAGCTCAACCGCGCCGACGACGCTGGCCGACGCCAGTACCCTGCCGATCGGCGACACCCCAGCTGGAAGCAGCCGTCGCATTGCCACGGCGCGGCCCTCGACCAGCACCGGCGCCAGTAGGGAAACCAAGCGCGGTCTGCAACGGATCCGGCTGGCGCGAACGCTGCTGGCGCTTGCCGCCCGGAGCGCCTTGACCGCCCGGCACAGTGTTGCCGCCGCGTGCGCCCGGTCCCTGTCCTTGCCACTGCCCACCCTGAGCCGCCCCCCCCTGCCACTGCCCTGGGCCACCGCGGCCCTTGGCCTGTCGTCCTTGTCCTTGCCCCTGGCCCTGATTCTGACCACCCTGCGGGCGTCCCTTGTCAAGACCGCTGGCAACCATTAGCGCCCTAACAGCGTTCTCCTCCAGCTCCTCCCAGCGACCGCGCTTCAGGCCACTAGGCAAGGTCATCGCGCCGTAGCGAGTGCGGATCAGTCGCGACACGGTCAGCCCGATCGCCTCAAACATGCGGCGTACCTCACGATTACGACCTTCGGAGATAGTCACGCGATACCAGCGGTTGACACCTTCGCCACCGCCGTCGGCAATTTTGTTGAAATTCGCTGGCCCGTCGCCGATCTCGACGCCGGACAGCAGCTTCTGTCGCATGCCCTCTTCCAGCTCGCCGAGCGTACGCACCGCGTATTCGCGCTCGATGCCGTAGCGCGGATGCATCAGGCGGTTCGCGAGATCGCCGGAAGTCGTAAAGAGCAGCAGACCCTCGGTATTGAAGTCGAGACGGCCAACGGCCAGCCATTTTCCGGTCTTGATATTCGGCAGGCGGTCAAACACAGTAGCGCGACCTTCCGGATCGCTGCTACTGACGATCTCGCCAGCCTGCTTGTGATAAATCAGGACACGCGGCGGCTTGCTGCTGATCTTGCGTTGCACCGGCTTACCGTTGATACGGACTTGGTCGGTCGGCAAAATGCGCTGACCGATGTGGGCCGGTTCGCCATTGACCGACACACGGCCGGCAATGATCAATTCCTCCATGTCTCGGCGCGAACCCAAGCCGGCTTCCGCGAGCACCTTATGCAGCTTGGGCGCATCATCATCGGCCGTGAGGTCCCGGCGGACCAGCTTGCCCTGGCGCGCGCGCGTATTGCCGTCATCGGCCGCGAGCTGGTCGAATGCCTCAGAAGTGACGAAGCTAAAAATCGCATCGGCATCTCCGGCCGGCTTGCGCTGACCCTGATGAGGCTGCTGACCCGGCTTGCCAGACTTGGCGGCGGGACGGTCGTTGCGGTTGCGCTGGGGTTGGCCCTTTGGTTGGCCTTGTGGCTGACCCTGTGGCTTGCCACGGCGCGGCTCGCCGGGCGCCAGACTCTGGCCTTCCGGATTACCGGATTCACCTGCAGCGCGCTCGGGCGCACGCGCTCGCCTCAATGATCGCGGACCGCGCACGCCACGGCGCGCGTTCTTCTTGTCCTGCGACTTGTCAGCACCAGCGTCCGCAGACGCGTTGGCGGGCGCCTCTCCCACATCAGGCGTAGCGGCATTCAACGGGGTGTCACCAGGAATTTGATCTGTCATCTTTAGCTTCGGGCTGGGTATCTTCAGTTTCGGCAATGTTGTTCACGTCGCCGAACGCTCGTTCAGGACTTTGTCCGGCAATATCAGCTTCCATTCCGACCTGTGCGCCCGGTTCCGCAGGGTCGCGACCCGCAAAAACTGCATCGGAAACCTTGCTGTCCGTATCTCGGTCGATCGCTGACATTGCCAGGTCGGTGTTGGCTGGCTCAGTAGCCGGTGCTGCAGTCTGTTCTTCGAAATTTTCTTCGGTCTGTTCAGCGGCCGACATTTCCAATCGCTCCAGACTCTGTTGCTCGGCCAGTTCGCCGACTTGCTCCTCACTTGTATCCGCACCACGACCGGGCTGTGACGCTGCGGTGCCGAATTCATCGAAACTCGCGACGGCGATGGCCACTGCCGTTCCCTGTTCCGCTGCATCGTCGGAAAAATCGATAGCAGCCTGATCGAGCGTCGATTGCAGATTCTGCTCCATTGCCTGCATGACATTGTCCGGACTACCGGGCATTTGCTCCTGCCCTACCTGCTGCAAAGGCGGAAGTTCATCAAGCGACGTCAATCCCAAGTCGTCAAGAAACTGCCGAGTCGTCGCTAGCAATGACGGCCGACCTGGCACATCGCGATGACCAATCACATCAACCCACCCACGATCTTCCAACATCTTGATCGTCTGCGAATTGACTGCGACGCCCCTGATCTCTTCAATATCGCCCCGCGTTACCGGCTGGCGGTACGCAATAATTGCCAGCGTTTCCAGCGTCGCTCGCGTGTATTTCGGTGGCTTTTCAGGATTCAGCCGATCAAGAAAGACTTTCATCCCAGGACAACTCTGAAAACGCCAGCCAGACGACAATTGCACCAACTCAATGCCACGACCAACCCAGTCTTGCTGCAGCTCACCGAGAATTTCCCTGATCGTGTCAGCCTCCAGAGAAAATTCCTCTTCTTCAGCAGCGACAAAGAGTTTTTTCAGATCGTTGACCGACAAAGCCTCATGGGCGCACAACAGTGCAGTTTCGAGGATTTTCTTCGCCTCAGCTGTGTTCATCTACGATTCTTGCAATGCTGGTTGGTTGCAATGAGCAGCTTAAAATCAAGGCCTGCATCAACGAGGTTGCAGGCGAAAATAGCCGTGTAATGATGCTGGCGAGCCAGTGGCCGGCTTGTGGATTTTTTTGAGGCCGCAGGCGTATTGTGCGCCGATAAGACTGGTGATCCGACAGGTTGGCAGCGAGACATGGCGCCGCCAACGGACCACATTGCCAATAATTATAGGGCAGTTCGAATCGATTGTCATTTTCCGACGATGGCCGTCCTGCAACAGTCAACGGATCAAACCTGCGGCAAATATCCAAGCCAGAGAAAACAAAGCAGGCCATCCGGAAAACACAAGAAACCCTCTGCCTGAGCAATCTCGCACTTCAAGGAAAACAGCGAATAACGCAAATTCATGCCGACCAAAAGCAAAAAGGCCAACTGTGTGGTTGGCCTTTTTGCTGAATACTGGTTGCGGGGACAGGATTTGAACCTGTGACCTTCGGGTTATGAGCCCGACGA
>JAOASL010000030.1:0-32086 GCA_030158675.1 Burkholderiaceae bacterium
AAAGAAAAAGCAGTAAAGTCAACGGGTTAGCTTCGCAAGAGCTAGCCCGTTGTCCTTTTTAGCGGGTAAAGTTTGGGTAAACGTTTTTCCCGCGCCTCAAAGATCAGGGTCTGCAGCGATTTATTCCAGCCCTTGCTCTCCTCCCGAATCAGCTCCAGCGCCTCGTAGATCTCCCGCACCATCTCCATCGAATAATGATCCGTAATGGATTCATTCGAGTGCCACAGCACCGCCGCCCGGGTCTTCTCCGATACACCGGCCTCACACAGCCTTCCACTCTCGCTTTTTGTCGGTCTATCTGGTTTGGCCCAGCTCGCGGCGAAAGACGAAGACGTACTGCACACTGTGTACAAATCGTTTGAACACGAGCAGGCATCCCTATAAGGCCCGCTTCGGGACGCCTCAATCCCCTGTCACCCCGCGAGCTCGCCGTACCTCATTCGCCGACACCAGCGATTTGTGTCGGCCCCACTGATTGCGAACGTAGGACACTACGGAAGCGATCTCATCATCGTTCAGCAGCGTGCCAAACGGCGGCATGCCGTATGGGCGCGGGTTGCCTTTGGTGCTAGGCGGGAAGCCACCGTTGACTACCATGCGCACGGCGTTGAGAGGATTGCCGGCTGTCGCGGACGTAGTCTCCTTCAATGCCGGATACGCTGACGGGGCGCCCCGCCCGTTGTCGCCATGGCAGTTGGCGCAATGTTGTTCATACAGCTTTGCGCCGCGAATCAGCACGGCTTCGTCATCCTCTGCGTGCGCGATCATTTTGCGTGATCGTTCCTGGCCAGTTGAAGGCAGCGATTTCAGGTAAACCGCCATGGCCCTGAGGTCTTGCGCGGTCAGATGCTGGAGACTGGTACCGACAACCTCGGCCATCGGGCCGAACGCTGCGCTGCGCGCCGAGACACCGTTCCCCAGCAAGTCGGCGATATCGCTCACGCTCCAGTGACCGAGCGCGTCCGTACCACCAGTCAGTGGCGGCGCATACCAGTTCAATCCGGGGATCACACCGCCGTCGAAGTTCCTGCCGGCGATGCTGCCACCCAGCGTATTTTTTGGCGTGTGGCAGGCGGCGCAATGGCCGAGGCCCTGCGCCAGATAGGCGCCGCGATTCCATTCTTGCGTTTGGCTGAGGTCGGGCTGGTATTCCCCCGGCCTGAAATAGAAAGTGCGCCAGAACGCCAGCACGATGCGCTGGTTGTATGGGAAAGCTAGGCGGTGCTCACGGTTTATCTGGCGCACTGGCGCGACGGTACGCAGGAAGGCATACAGCGCATCTGCATCATCGCGCGTCACTTGCGTATAGCTCGGATAAGGAAAGGCCGGGTAGAGAAAACGGCCGTCCTTCGATTTGCCGTTGTGCAGGGCACGCCAGAAATCGTCAGAGCTCCAGCGGCCGATGCCGGTATCGGTATCGGGTGTGATATTCGACGCGAAGACGTCGCCGAATGGGGTGGCGATCGCGCGTCCGCCGGCGTACGTCTGGCCGCCACGGCTGGTGTGACAGCCCATGCAATTGCCTGCTCGCGCAAGATAGGCGCCGCGCGCTAAAGTCGTTGCAGGGTTTGTTGCCGTGTTGGTCAGCACGCTGCTGCGCTTGTCGCTGCCAGGATCGACTAATGTCTGATAGCCGACGATGAACAGGCTTGCGGCGACAGCCACACATGCCAGCCCGATCAGGATGCGTTTCAAAGTGCGCTTCGTGCGGATCGCGGCAGGGGTTAGGGTCGTCATTGCGGCAGGCTCCCGCATCGTATCGACAGTTGGGCCGGCTTCGTCGTCTCTGCATGCATGTCATCCGGTATGGGCCGGGATGCGAGCCACGCAGACACTGCACTGATGTCCTCAGGCGTCAGTTTGCGGCTGATCTCTGCCATGCAGTCAGGCGCGGCTGCCTGGCGTGCGCCTGAGCGCCAGGCACCGAACTGTGCGTTGAGATAGTCGCGTGACAGGCCAATCAGACTGGGTACGGACGGTTGCCTGCCTGTCAGGCGAGCGCCGTGACAAGTACTGCAGGCTGGGATGTGCTTCGTCCGATCGCCGTCAGCGACGAGCGTGCGCCCGCGCGCCAGCATGGCCGGGCTGCCCAGCGTCGGCTGCGCGGGCGCGTAAGGCAACTGCAGCGCCGAGAAATAGCTGGCGATTTCGCGCAGATAGTCGTCTGACAGGTGCGCCACCATGTAATTCATCGCCGGATAGACCCGCCGGCCTTCACGGAAGTTGATCAGCTGGTTGTACAGATAGCCGGCCGGCTTGCCGGCAATGCGCGGGAAATAGCCATCACGGGTCGCCCGGCCTTCCTTGCCATGGCAGGCTGCGCAAGCCACGACTCGCTGCGCGATGGTGTCGGGCACGGTGACCGTGTCCTGCGCCAATGCCCGCGGGGCAGTCGCGCCGCAAACGAATAGCATGAGCAGGGTGAGCGCATTGCCTCGCAAAGCACAGCGTGACGTAAGGATAGAGCAGCTGTAAGGCATGGGACGCGTGCGATCAAGGGGCCTGCTGCAGAGCAGCGACGGCGGGTGAATTTGATAAAACGATATGATGCCACGCCGATATATATTTTTACCGTATCGTTTCCTGTTGAAGGGTGCGACAGATTTAGGCTGGATTTTTCATTTTGAATTCGCTTCGCGATGGTTTCCAAGCGGCGAATTAAGTGATACGTTGCCACCGCTGCACTCGTGCGTGGATGTTAATGCAGCGCGAGGTGGCAAAGGGTGGGTCTGCGTGGGTAATTTTACGCAGGACGCCTCCGACAACACATAAATCACAGAGCTGGTCCATGAACCGGCCAGTGGAGGAGACATGACTTTGGCAACAGCGAATGCATCCGGCACAAGCCTTGATGTGATGAAGGCGATTGACGATGGCGGTTTCTCGTCGACGCAAAAACTGGTGTACGTCCTCGCCGCGCTGGCAATCGTGCTGGACGGATTCGACGGCCAGATGATCGGTTATGCGATTCCGTCCATCATGAAAGAATGGGGCGTCACCCGCGCGGCGTTTTCGATGGCGGTCGCCAGTGGCCTGGTCGGCATGGCGATCGGTAGTCTGGCGGCGGGTGTGATCGCCGACCGGGTCGGCCGCAAACCCGTACTCATTTTCAGCATCTTTCTGTTCGGCGCTTCGACCGCGATGATCGCATCGGCGGGCGACATCACCGCGATCGCCACGATCCGCTTCTTTGCCGGACTCGGCATCGGCGCGGCACTGCCGACTTCGACGACCCTGACGGCAGAATTCATTCCCTTGCGCTTTCGCACGATGGCCGTGACGACTGCGATCGTCTGCTATCCGCTCGGCGGCATGCTGGCGGGGCTGGTCGCCGGTCAGATCCTGCCGGTGCAGGGATGGCGCACGTTCTTCGTGATCGGCGGCATGATGCCGATCGCCTATGCGCTGGTACTCATTTTCCTGCTGCGCGAATCACCCAAATATCTGGCACGTCAGTCGGCGCGCTGGGACGAGCTGCGCACGCTGATGGCACGCATGGCGCACAACGTCGCCCATGTCCGTGAATTTACCGACGGCGTGGTCGACGCCGCTCGTCAGGGCAGTCTCAGTGCGCTCTTCAGTAAAGGGCGAGCGCATGACACGCTGTGGCTGTGGCTGGCGTTCTTCATGACGCTGCTGTCGATCTACAGCGCATTCAGCTGGCTGCCGACGATGCTGACGACCGAAGGCCTGTCACCCGCATTAGCCGGTATGGGTCTGACTGCGTACAACTTCGGTGGTGTGATCGGCGCCGTTCTGTGCGCACTGGCGATGAACCGCTTCGGTTCGCGCTGGCCGATGACGGTTTGGGCGGCGATGTCGGCAGTCACGGCTTTCGCGCTGAAATCGATCAGTGTGACAGCTGACCCACAGACCTTCCTGCTCGGCCTCGGCGTGCATGGCCTGTTCATTACGGCGCTGCAATGCGCGCTGTATGCGTTGTGCGCGCATGTGTATCCGACGGCGATCCGTGCCACGGGCACAGCCGCCGCCTTGTCGTTCGGCCGGCTCGGTGCCATCCTCAGCTCCTTCGTCGGCGCTGCAATGATCACCGGCGGCGGCGCCAATGCCTACCTGAACCTGCTGGGCGGCTCGATGGTGGTGTCGGTGCTGGCGCTGATCATGGTACGCGACCACATCAAGCCCAAAGCATGACCTTGGCGAAGGGGACGGGAGCGACCGCCTGTCCGGCGGATCCGCGCGGCTGCCCGGTTAGCCACGATGCGGCCGCGTTCAACCCCTTCGGCGATGCCTACGCGCAGGATCCGCCCGGATACCTGCGCTGGGCGCGTGCCAGAGAGCCGGTGTTCTACAGCCCCGAACTCGGCTATTGGGTCGTCACGCGCTATGCCGATATCAAGGAGATCTTCCGCGACCATCGTCGTTTCAGTCCGTCCAATGCGCTCGAGAAGATCACGCCGTCGACCGACGCAGTGCAGAAAGTGCTGGCCTCGTACGACTACGCGATGAACCGTACGCTGGTCAACGAGGACGAACCGGCGCATATGGCACGCCGGCGCCTGCTGATCGATCCCTTCACGCCTGCCGCAGTGAGGGAGCATGAGCCACTGGCACGGCAGCTGGCACGCGAATACGTCGATCGATTCATCGACAGCGGTCGCGCCGACCTGGTCGACCAGATGCTGTGGGAAGTGCCGCTGACGATCGCGCTGCATTTTCTCGGGGTCGATGAAGACGACATGCCATTGCTGCGTCAGTATTCGATCGCGCACACGCTCAACACCTGGGGACGTCCGGACGAGCAGGAACAACTGCGCGTCGCGCATGCGGTCGGCAATTTCTGGCAGCTGTCGGGTCGCATCCTCGACAAGATGCGGCGCGATCCTTCCGGCCCCGGCTGGATGAAGTTCGGCCTGCGCCTGCAGGCGGAGTACCCGGACATCGTCACCGATTCGTATCTGCACTCGATGATGATGGCCGGGATCGTCGCCGCGCACGAGACCACTGCGAACGCCACGTCAAACGCGCTGCGCCTGCTGCTGCAGCATCCGACGGCCTGGCATGAACTGGCCGCCGATCCGTCGCTGCTTCCGAATGCGGTCGAGGAATGCCTGCGCTTCTCGGGTTCCATCATCGCGTGGCGGCGCGTTGCGCTGACGGACGTGACTGTTGGCGGTATCGCCTTGCCGGCAGGAGCGAAGATCCTGATGGTCATGACGTCGGCGAATCACGACGAACAGCAATTCAACGATGCGGATCTGCTCGACATTCATCGCGACAATGCCGGCGACCATCTGTCCTTCGGTTACGGTGCGCATCAGTGCATGGGAAAGAATTTGGCGCGAATGGAGCTGCAAGTGTTCCTCGAGGAGCTGTCGCGCCGCCTGCCGCACATGCAGTTGCTGCCACAGAGTTTTACCTACCTGCCGAACATCTCGTTCCGCGGTCCGGAACATCTGTGGGTCGCATGGGATCCGGCGCAGAATCCGGAGCGCAGTGACCCGTCGATTCTGTCGCGCTGGCAAGCGGTGCGGATCGGCGAGTCCACGCGCGCGAGCGGCGCGCGGACGATGCGCGTCGAGCGCTTGCACACCGTCGCGCACGACATCATCGAACTGTCTCTGGTTGCGGCGGACGGCCGTCCGTTGCCACGCTGGCAGCCGGGCGCACATATCGATATCGAATGCGGCGACACCGGGCTCTCGCGCCAGTATTCACTGTGCGGCGACCCGGCGGACGCCTCATCACTGCGGGTCGCGGTATTGCGCGATCCGGCCAGCCGCGGCGGCTCCGCATGGCTGCATCAACATCTCACTGCCGGAGACATCATCCGCGTGCGCGGTCCACGCAATCATTTCCGGTTCGATGAATCTGCGCGGCGCGTGATCCTGATCGCCGGTGGAATCGGTATCACGCCGATCATGGCAATGGCGAATCGCGCGCAGACTATCGGTATCGACTATGTGCTGCATTACAGCGGCCGCAGCCGCACCGCCATGGCCTATGTCGAAGCGCTGCGGGCGCAGCATGGCGAGCGCCTATGCTTGTATGTTTCGGAGGAAGGTGCGCGTGCGGATTTCGCGTCACTGCTGTCAGCACCGGACGAACAGGCGGTGATTTACGCCTGCGGCCCCCAGCGGATGTTGCAGGCGGTAGTGCAGGCTTGCGCTGCGTGGCCATCGGGCGCGCTGCGGAGCGAGCATTTTCATGCAGCAGCTGGCCGACCGGATCCGGCCCGCGAGCATGGGTTCGAGGTTGAATTGCGCGATTCCGGGCTGGTGCTGCGCGTGGCGCCCGACCAGACCCTGCTGGAGGCGTTGCGGCGCGTGAACATCGATGTGCAGAGCGATTGCGGCGAAGGACTGTGCGGTTCGTGCGAGGTGGCTGTCATCGATGGCGCGGTAGATCATCGCGACCTGGTGCTGAGCGCTGGCGAACGCAGCGAGAACCGGCGCATGATGGCCTGCTGCTCGCGCGCCGCAGGCGAGCGCATCGTGCTGGCGCTGTAGTCTGCCGCTCCAATGCGCTGATCAGACCCAGCCGGCACGACGAAAGCGCCTGAACAGCATGGCGGACACGAAAGCAATCAATCCGAGCGCGGCCGGGTAGCCCCAGCGCCAGTGCAGTTCGGGCATGACTTCGAAGTTCATGCCCCAGATGCCGGCCAGTGCGGTGGATGCGGCGAAGATCGACGCCCACGCGGCGAGCTTCTTGGTGATCTCGGATTCTTCGATACCGACCATCGCAAGGTTGACCTGAATCGCCGTGCTGATCGCTTCGCGGATGCCTTCGAGGCGAGTGGCGAGACGCGCCAGATGGTCATTGATGTCGCGGAAGTATTCCTGGGTGTTCTGGCAGACCGGCGGCACGCGTCCGCCGTGCAATTTGCCGATGAACTCCAGCATTGGCAGCACGGCGTGGCGCACCGTCATGCTCTTGCGCTTGAGCGCATACAGGCGCTCGATGTTCTGGCGTGCGGTATTTTTTTCGAAAATCCGCGACTCGATCTGCTCGAGTTCACCCTCGAGCGCGTCAAGCATCGGGAAATAGCCGTCGACGACATGATCGAGGATCGCGTAGAACACGAAGCCGGTGCCTTGCTTGAGCATCTCAGGCTCGCGTTCGCAGCGTTCGCGCACGCCGAGGAATTCGACGGTGCTGCCGCTGCGCACCGACAGCACGAAATTCGGATGCACGAAGATGTCGATTTCGCCGACACGGATCTCGTCGCCCTCGAGCGCCAGCAGGTGGTTCACGCAGAACAGCGTATCGCCGTACTCCTCGAGCTTGGGCCGCTGATGGCCGTGGCTGGCGTCCTCGACCGCCAGCGGGTGCAGGCCGAACTCTTCCTGCATGCGCGCCAGCTCGCCCTCGGTCGCATCTTTCAGCGCGACCCAGATGAAGCTGCCGGTCCGGTCGAGATGGTCGCTGATGTCCTCCGGCGCCAGCTGCGCGACGCGCTGGCCGTTTTCGTAGACGATGCTGTTGATGAGCATCAGTGCTTGCTCAGGCGGGCAGACGGTACTCGAGCAACTGCTGGATCTCGACGTACTTCAGCGCATTCACATGGGTCGACTCCAGCACGACGTAAGGCGCCACGCCGGCGTCGAATGCTTCCTTCCAGCGCAGCGCGCACAGGCACCAGCGATTGCCCGGTACCAGCCCGGGAAACTGGAACTGCGGGCGCGGGGTACCGAGATCGTTGCCACGCTGCCGGGAAAATTCGAGGAACTCCGTCGTCACCTCCACGCAAATGACGTGCGAGCCGCGGTCAGTCTCGTCGGTATTGCAGCAGCCATCGCGGAAATACCCCGTCATCGGATCGGTAGAGCAGGGTTTCAGCGGCGTGCCGAGGACATTGATGGCCATGGGATCTGCTTTCTTTGATGACAGGCCTGTCGATTGTAGCGAATGTGTGGCCGGTGCGGCGCACTGCGGCTCGCGCAGCAAGTGCTGCTGGCCAGCAGGATGCTGTCTTCGCATCAAATCCCGCCGTGCACCGGGCCGCTAACATGTCGGGCAGCGGCTGGTGCAGTCTGGTCGCCAGACTGCACGACCGACGGCCGCGAAAACCGACAGCCACCAGCATCGGCATCCGTACTAGTACCAGCCTTGCCACCAGCCATAGCGATAAGGAGAGCTCCCATGCGTTTGCGATCCCTTGCATCCGTCGTCATCTGTCTCGCTGGCCTGCTGCTTGGCGGCGGCGTACAGTCGGCAGGTTTCCAGTTACAGAATCAGACCGGCTCGGGCAATGGCAATGCATACGCCGGCGCTGCTGCCGTGGCGGACGATGCAGGCACGATCTTCTTCAATCCGGCCGGCATGACACTTTTGCCGCAAGGGCATAGCGTCGCACTGGCCGGCACCGTCCTGAATCGCTCCGTCAATCTGTCCGATGGCAGTACCTCGGGCCTGTTGCCACCGCCGTCACTATCCAACGGCAAGGACGGTGGTGGCACTGTGCTCGTCCCGGCCTTCTACTGGTCGTATGCTGTCAATCCGGCCACGCGGCTCGGGCTGGGGATCTCGCCAAGCTTCGGTAACCAGACTGACTACGGCTTTGATTTCATCGGCCGTTATTCGGGGCATTACGCGAAACTGCGCCAGATCAATGTGAATCCTTCGGTCGCGTTTGCGCTCAATCCGCAATGGTCGATTGGCTTTGGTATCGACTATGCGCAGAACGATACCGAATTTCGACAAGGATCGCCGCTGCCGTCGGTACTGGCCAATAACGATGTCACTGTCAAAGGTGACGACCATGCATTCGGCTACAACGCCGGCCTGCTGTTTCGCCCGCAACCCGGGACGAGGCTAGGGCTTACCTACCGGTCAGAGCTGCGATTTCGGCTCGAAGGCACGCTCGACAGCACTCTGACGCCGACCATTGACAATCATGTGCGTGCGCGGCTGACGACGCCGGCGCAGGTATCGTTCGCGCTGGCACAGGAGCTGAGCGATCGGCTCGAACTACTTGGCGACCTGAGCTGGACCGGCTGGAGCAGCGTAAATACGCTGGACGTGATCGACCGCAGCAGTGGCGCCTTGCTGAATTCGCTGAGCTACCGTTTCCGCGATACCTGGCGCGTCGGCATCGGCATGAATTATCGGTACAACGATGCATGGAAGTGGCGTGCCGGCGTCGCTTGGGATCAGACGCCCGTCAGGTCGGCGACCGACCGCACGATGACGCTGCCCGACTCGAATCGTACCTGGCTCGCATTCGGTGCGCGGTATGCGGTGGATAAGGACAACTCGATCGACATCGGCTATGCACATGTCTTTTTCGCCGGCGCGCCGACCGAGCGCGCAGTGAAGAGTGCGCTGGGCACGACAGTACAAACGGTGAGTGGCACATTCGATGCGCGCGCCGACCTGCTGTCCTTGCAATGGAATTACCACTTTCGCTGAGCCGCCCTCGCAGCGGGAGGCCGGAGGGCGATGCGGGATCAGGCCTTGTAGCGGAAACCGTGATGCTTCAGCGGCAGCGAACGGATGCGCTTGCCGGTGGCGGCGAACAGTGCGTTCACCATCGCCGGAATCACGCCGCCGATCGGCGGTTCGCCGACGCCTCCCCAGAAGTCGAAGGTGGGCATGAGCAGCGGGATGATCTCCGGCTTGACGTTGATGCGCGCCAGCGGATAGTCATGGAAGTTCGACTGTTTGACCGCGCCGTTCTCGATGGTGATCTCCTCGGCCATGATGGCCGACAAGCCCCACAGTACGCCGCCCTCGATTTGAGCCTGCACGGCGTTCGGATGCACTACATGGCCGCTGTCGATCGCCACCACGACACGCTTCACCTCGATTTCGCTGCCATCGACGACGGACAGTTCGACCGCCGCCGCGGTATAGCTTCCGTAGGAATCCACGACGGCGATGCCGCGATGTACGCCTGCCGGCGCCGGTGTGTCCCAGCCGATGGCTTTCGCCGCCGCATCCAGCACCGCGAGATCTTTTTTGCCTTTCAGCAGAGGGCGGCGGAACTGGTAGGGATCCTTGCCAGCGGCATGCGCAAGTTCATCGATGAAGCATTCGCGATAGAACGGATTATTGGTATGCGCTACCGCGCGCCAGAAGCCGGGCGGCACGTGCAGCTCGCGCATCATGTACTCGTTCAGGAAATTCGGCACCGCGTACGGGTTGTCGCGGAAAACGCGGGTATTGATTTGATCAACGCCGTCCTTCACGAAGTTTGGATACACGGTGATCGCAATCGACTGGTCGGACTGGCGCACCTGCCATGCCGTCCAGTTGCCGTCCTCGTCGAGTGCGCCGCGCAGCTTGACCAGCGACACCGGACGATAGCGTCCCTGCCGCATGTCTTCTTCGCGTGACCACTGCAGCCGCACCGGCGTGCCCGGCATCGCCATGGCGATTTTCACTGCTTGTCGCGTGTAATCCTGATGCGGGCCGCGTCGGCCGAAGCCGCCGCCGGCATGCATCTTGTGTATCCAGACTTTTTCCATTGGCAGGCCCGACACTTCCGCCGCAGCCGCGATCGATGCCTCGCCGTTCTGCGTGCCGACCCACACTTCCAGCCGGTCCGGCGAATATTGTGCGGTCGCAGTCTGCGGCTCCATGGTGGCGTGGTTCATGAAACCGGTCGTATATTCGGCCTCGATCACCTGGTGCGCGTTCGCAAAGGCCGGTGCGATGTCGCCGTCCTTGCGCGCGACCGGCACCGATGCGGCTTCCAGGCCTTCTCGCAGGTAGGCCTTGATGGAGTCGCTGGAGACACGGTCCTTGCCAGCGTTCTCCCACTCGGCCTTCACTTTTTTCAGTGCCTGATTGGCCTGCCACCAGTTGGCAGCGACCACGGCGATCCAGTCTTCGCTGACAATGATCTGCTGCACCCCCGGCATCGTGCGTGCCTCGCTGTCATCATGGCTTTTCAGGTAACCGCCGAACACCGGGCATTGCCGGATCGACGCGTACAGCATGCCGGGGAGGCGCACGTCGGAGGCATACACCTGCGAGCCATTCACCTTGGCGGGAATGTCAAACCGCGCCGGCGAGGTGCCGGCGATTTTCCAGGCCTTCGGATCCTTCAGCGGCGGATTCTCCGGCACCGGCATCGTCGCGGCGAGCTCAGCCAGCTCACCGTAACGCGCCTGCTTGCCCGACGCATGCATGACCACACCGTTTTCGGCGCGACATTCCTCTGCCGGCACACGCCACTGCTGCGCGGCGGCGGCAACCAGCATCTGGCGTGCAGCCGCACCGCCTTTGCGCACATACTCGTGCGAGTCGCGGATTCCCCGGCTGCCACCGGTGGTCATGTCTTTCCAGATTTTCTTGCGGCGCATGTGCTCGTTGACATCCGCATATTCCGGGCGAACCTTACTCCAGTCGCATTCAAGTTCTTCGGCGACCAGCTGGGCGAGGCCGGTGAAAGTGCCCTGGCCGAGTTCGGAGCGCGCAATGCGGATGATGACGGTGTCATCCGGCTGGATCACAACCCAATGCGTGACTTCAGGCGCGGCACCAGCCGATGCTGCCAGGGCGGCCCGCCCCTGGATGCCAAGGATGAACGCACCGCTAAGCGCAGCCGACTGTTGGAGGAAAGTACGACGAGAGGAGCGGGTCGGGGCAGGGCTCATGCGGATCTCCGGATAAATGATTTTTAGCGATTTTAAACCGGAAAGAAAAACGCCCCGCAGGCGGGGCGTCGGAGAGGAACAGGCCAATAACGTGGCCTGTAATTTAATACAGTGTATTCAACCAGGCCACGATGTCATGGCGCGGCTCATCAATGATGAACCGGGTCGTCAGTAGTGCCATTTCTGCGGCATCCAATTGCGTATAGGCGATCCTTCTGAGCACCTGGAATGTCCAATTGCCATATTCGTTAGCGCTGACGTTATTGGCTATCGCTTGGAATGAATGGGTGAATCTGAAGAATTTATCGTTGAAGCGTTGTCCGTCCGGGCTTTGCGCTGGTCTCGGGGTTTCTGCGTTCACCAAATATTTAATGACAGTAATCGTGCCTTTCCGATTGAACTTCGCTTCCGTAAACAACATGAAAGCCGAGTCCAGATATTTTTGGGTTTCTCTGCTCAACTGTGCGTTGACATTAACTTTTTCAGTGGATGTACTTTGAGGTGAGATTGTCGCGGTTGGCGATGGCCATCCTGTGACTTGGGCCGGTAATGGCGCTGGTGCTGGCTGGGCCAGTGGGATCTGCGCTGTCATCGTGCTGCCGTATACCGGAACCATCGGTTGCAGTATCGTCTGTGGATAAGCTTGGGGAATGCCGGGCGATTGCGCCATCGTTTGCGGATAGGGCTGGGGTATGCCGGACTGTTGCGCGGGAATATTATTCGCCGGAGTAAAACCCGGCTGGGTCACCATCGATGGAAACGGCACATAGCTGCCACCCATCATTCCGGTGGGCATGGATGTCGGTGGATAAGGCATGGGGGCCACTTGCTGTTGCTGCGCGACAGACGGCGCGGGATTCGGCATAGCCTGCATTGGCATCACCGTAGGGAAATAGCCGCCAACCGGCACGAATGTGGTTCCTTGCGGATAAGCCGACATCATTGGCGGGAATCCGGTCTGGCTGGTCATCTGAGCCGGGTATTGCATGACCATCGGCGCCTGCGTGGTGAACATCGGCTGAGTCGAGGTTGTTGTTGTGGTCTGTGTGGTGATCACGGTATCTGACTGCGCCGGTAAAACCGGTTGGGAATGACTGCGATTTTTCACTCTGGGCGGAGCAATTTCATTCTGTTTTTCTCGGATCCATGACAGCAGTTCGTTGCCCGAAAGTTCGTTCGAGGCGGTGACATAGCTGTCGTATTTATCTTCGAATCCCTTTTTTGCAAGCGCAGTTTTCAGGGCAGAAAGAAATTCCTGTCGGTTGGATTCTTTTTTCGATACTCCGATGGCGATCTCAAGTTCATTCCTGAACTGGTCGAATTTTCCGTTGAATTCTTCAGCGGATTTGGTGTTCGACAGCACCTTGGCATTATTGTCCAACAGGTATTTCAGACAGGTCAGTTTGCCGGTACGGCTCGGTATCAGCCCGTTTACGATTTCCATGAAATCGCTCACACGTTGCTGGATTTTTTTATCATGTCTGGAGAGTTGGTTTCCTTCAAAGCCTTGTCGTTGGGCGGTACTGGAGGCAGGGTTTGGTCTCATGGTCATCTTTCCGGAAATGTTTACGAGCAGCTTTCGATCATCGGCTGCGCCGTTTTTTGGGGGTATGGAAATTCGGAAAGGTTCCAGCGGTCAGCCGGGATTGACGATCGTCAGGATTTAGAGCCTAACGGGACAGGCTCTTAGCCGCTCGATCGCATGGTCGAGCAGGTATGTTCAGATTCAGCGCAGCGGCGGGGTTTACGGTAGTTTGTCGATCAGAAAACGCGCGGCACGGTCGGATATCACCAACATCAGTTTCAGTCGCGCGCGCGTCATGCCGACGAACAGCTTGCGGAAGCTTTTGTCATCCAGCGTTTCGAAGTCGATCTCAGTAAAAATTACCGCCGGCGCTGACTGGCCCTTGAAGCGGTAGACCGACTCGGCCAGCAATTCACCATCGCGATAGACCGGATTGCCAAACAGGTCATAGCTGCCGTCGAAAGACTTCAGCGTGTGATGGCCGAGGGCGTCGAGGTTCAACAGCGCGGAATGTTCACGGCCGCGGAAGCTGACCAGCGCGATGTTCTGTCGCCCATAGCCAGCACCGAGACAGCGGGTGATCGCCTGCCGGGTTTGCGCATGCATCTGCGCGGTATCGCCGGCCGGGTAGGTCAGCACATCGATGTCGGCACCGGCGAAAGGGCTCGACGCGTCGATCGTCAGGGCGTCCGGCGAGAGCGCAGCCAGTAGCTGCACCACCTGTCGCGGGCTGCGGAAGTTGCTGTCGGCGTGCAGCGTGACCCAGCCGGGCAATGCCACCGGCGCGCGCGCATAGAGATTTTGCAGCGGATCTTCCAGCCACAGCGCGCGACCGTCGCCTTGCAGCAGGCGCAGCAGCGCATCGCGCCATTGTTCCGAGAAGTCCTGACCTTCGTCGACGATCAGCACGTCAAAGCGCCAGTCTGGCGGCAGATCGGCCTGAGCCAGGTGCGCCTCAAGGCGTTGCCACACCTGCGGATCGGCATAGTCAGGCGCGACGCCGGTGTCGCGCGCGAACAGATCGCACAGCTGGTGATAATTCGCCACGCGGCCGACGGCCGGCACCAGTCGCTGTACATGATCCGCCAGCGGTCGGTTATAGCAGACATAAAGCGGCCTCAGTCCGGCGGCGATGGCGGCCAGATACTCGGCCAGCGCCAGCTGGGTCTTGCCGCTGCCGGCAGTGCCGCTCACGCGTAGCCGGAACGGCGTGAAATCGAGTTTGCGTGCCCAGCTTGCCAGCCCGCCGGAAATGCGGGTGACCAGCGCGTTTGCCTGGCCGATCATGGCGCTCGGGTCGGGCACCAGCTGCAGCACATTGCCGAGGAAGCGCATCACGCGTTCGCGCTGTGCACTGACCTCGGTCAGCGGCAGGATTGTGCGCACCACTGCCGGCAGCTGCTCGCGCCGCCGCGCGTCCACAATGCGGTCGGCTGCAATGCCGGCGGTTTCGACCTTTCTGACCTGATAGTCAGGGCAATACAGCAGGTAATCAATCGCGAGCGGTTCGCCGCCGCTGCCGAAGCGCTGCTTCAGCGCGCCGACTGTGCGCACGATCTGGTTGCGTACCAGCTTGGGCTTGTCCAGTCCGGCGTAGCGCTTCGCGAGACCTTCATCGGTCTCGGTCAGAAAGCCGGATTTCTGCTCGATCAGCAGCAGTCGGCCATCGGGCGCGACCACGATGAAATCAACCTCGCCATAGGCCGACCAGCCTTTCTCGACTTGGGTCCAGTGCACGCCGTGAAAGACGGTGTAGTCATCGGACAAGGCCTGTTCGAGCTGTGCCAGTGTCTCGATCTCGCGCTGGGCTGCGCCAGTGACAGCCAGCTCGCGCCAGCCCGGGGGGTGGATATGCGCCATAGTCGATCGACAAAATCGGTCCGCAAAAAGTCAGACGCCATTGTAGGCTGTCAATTGCATCCCGGGCATGCCGGCCTGCGCGCCGCTGGTAAACTCGGTCGATTGATTCGCGGAGAATTTGCATGGATATCGTGGCCCTCATCACCGGCGGCGTCGCCGGACTCGCCGCCGGTGCGCTGCTGACGGCAGTGCTGACGCGCGGCCGTCAGTCGGAACTCGTGACATCTCAGGAACGGCTGCGCATGACCGAGGGGCAGCTCACACAGGCAGCAAATCAGAACGATCAGCTGCGTGCCGAACTGTCCGCCGCCCGTGAGTCGCTTGCCAGTACAAACACCCTGCTGGAGGAAGTGCGCAGGAATGCCGACGCGCAGCTGCTGACGCTGCAGCAGATGAGCGAGGCGTCGCGGCGCACGCTGACGGAGGAATTCCAGAATCTCGCCAGCCAGATCCTGGAAGACAAATCACGTCGTTTCAGCGAGCAGAATGTGCAGAGCCTGGGCAATCTGCTGAATCCGTTTCGCGAACGGCTGAATGAATTCAAGACCCGTGTCGAAGAAATGCACCATCAGGATGCGCAGCAGCAGGCCGCGCTGCGTACCGAGCTGAAGCATTTGCAGGAGCTGAACCAGCGGATGACCGCTGAGGCGCACGATCTGGCGACTGCGCTGAAGGGGCAGGCGAAGAAGCAGGGCAACTGGGGCGAGCTGGTGCTGGAGAACGTGCTGGCGCGTTCCGGATTGCAGGAGGGCCGGGATTACCGGCGCGAAGTGAGTTTCGCCTCCGAACACGGCCGGCAGCGGCCGGACGTGATCATTTATCTGCCGGACGACAAGCATTTGATCGTCGATGCCAAGGTGTCGCTGAATGCGTACACGCGCTATGTGAATGCAGACGATGAGCCCGAGCGCAAGCAGGCGCTGAAAGAACATGTGAAGGCGGTTGCGGATCGCATCACGGAACTGTCTGACCGCCGTTATTTTGAACTGGCCGACCTGAATTCGCCGGAGATGGTGTTCATGTTCGTGCCGATCGAATCGGCCTTCGTCGAGGCGCTGCGCGCGGATGAAAGTCTGTTCCAGCGCGCGCTCGAGCAGAACGTGCTGGTCGCCACGCCAACCACGCTGCTGACCAGCCTGAATATCGTGCGTCAGCTGTGGCGGCTCGAAAAGCAGAATGCACACAGCGCCGCGCTGGCCGAGAGCGCGGGCAAGCTGTACCACAAGCTGACGCTTTTCATCGCCACGATGGAGGATCTTGGCCGCAAGCTCGACGGGGCACGCGCCAGCTATGCGAAGGCCTTCGGCCAGCTTTATCAGGGGCGCGGCAACCTGATCAAGCAGGCAAAAGATTTCGAGCAACTCGGGGTGGCGGTCAAGGGCACGCTGCCGCAGTACCTGGTTGACAAGGCTGAACTCGAGCTCGAATTGCTGCCGCCGTCGGCCGACGAGTTGCCGGCTGAGGATGACGCCGACGCCGCAGACCGCGCCGCCTGATGCGGCGCAGCGTGCCTTCTGCGCGGAAGACTGCTATCAATAAGATGTGTTCATCACGCCTGGGAGATCCAGATGAAACGCATCCGAAGGCTGTGCTTGCGGACCGTATTGCCGCTGCTGTCGGCTGTGGCAGCCGGCGCATCCGCGCACGAGCTGACTGCGCGCGAGTGCATGGAAGGCTCGGACTATATCCGTAATGCCGCCTTGTCGCGTGATAGCGGCGTGACCGAGGCGGCGTTCATGGACGTGTTCGAGCGCGACATGATGATGATCGCGCGCGTGCCGCCGTCGCTGCGCTGGTTCGTGCAGGACCAGGACGACGAATCGCTGTTGCGTGCGGCACTGGACGACGTATTCAGCCGGCCGCAGTCTCCCCAGCAGCATGCGCTGGACTTCGCCCGGGCCTGTGTGCCCCATACGGGCGAATGGAAGGCGCTGGGGCAGGACCGTATCTAGGCCCGGCCCTATCGGCAAAGCAAAAAAACCCGCACATCGTGCGGGCTGAGTCGTGCTGCAGTCTTAATCAGAACGCGTAGTTTGCCCTGACGCCGACGATGTAATTGCGGCCCGGTGCAGGCTCGAAGAAACGCGTATTGCCATCGTTGACACGGACCGAACCGATGTATTCCTTGTCGAACAGGTTGTCGACGCGGGCGAATTCGGTGATGCGCCATTTGCCGGCTTGCTGCTGCAGGCTGCCGCGCAGGCTGAAGATCGTATAGGCTGGGGCGCTATCGGTGTTCGTGTCGTTCACGAAGGCCTTGCTGAAGTGACGCACTTCCACGGCAGTGTTCAGACCGATGTCTTGCTCTTTCCACGCCAGTTCGCCGTACAGTTGCGTCTTGTAGGTGCCTGGGATCGCATTGCCCTTGTTAATGGTGACTGGCGAGCCGGAAGACGTGTAGTCAAAAGTCTGGTCGAAGGTCGCATCAAGGTAGGTGTAGGCCAGGTAGCCTGACAGCTTGCTCATGAAGCGGTGCTCCAGCGACAGCTCGAGTCCCTTGCGATTGGTCTTGCCAGCGTTGTTATAGCTGGCTGTTGTGCCGACCTGTTTGCTGACCACGATTTCGTTGTTAGTCTCGATCTGGAATACCGCCGCATTGACGCGCGTATTATCCGTAGCCAGCCACTTCGCGCCTACCTCGAGGTTGGTACTCGAGCTCGGCTTGAGGCTGGTGTTGGCGCCCGCTGCGGCATTCGCTGCGTCAGCATAGGTGAGTTCAATCAGCGTCGGCGTTTCAAAGCCCTTGCCGACGTTTGCGTAAAAATTCAGTACCGGGGTCGCCTTGAAGACGACGCCGACGACCGGCAAAGTCTTGCTGAAGTTGAGATCGGCCGGATTCGTGGTGACGCCTGCGCCGAGATTCGGACGGATCTTCAGGTCGAGATTTGTATGGCGGACGCCGGCATGCAGGTCCCAGCGGGGGGCGAACGACCAGATGCCTTGCACATACTGATCGAAGTTCGCTGCCTTCTGATTCTCGTCGCGGTTAGGCGTCAGCTTGGGCGTAATGACGCCATTGACTGTGTTGCGGTCTAGGCGATCATCACTCATGTAGCCTGCATTGAGGCCAGCTGTGACCGAGTACGGCTTGGCCATGAAATCCCCGCGATGAGTAAAGCGCAGGTCGGCACCGTAGTAATCGCGCGCGATGCTGCTGGCTCGGCCAGAGATGTCGCCGGCCGGCGCGTTTGACGTGGCCAGATATTGCAGGTTGTCGCGTTTGCCGGCGTAGACAATGGCGTTCAACGTATTGTTCGCATCAATCGTCTTCTCCAGGTTGAAGCCCACCTGGGTATTGCTTCGGATTACGCGCGTGTTGCCGACGATAGCTCCACGCGTTGCACCTTCGGGATTGTAGAAGTTGCCGCCAAACGCGCCCGGGCTTTGCGCCACATTGCCGGTGCGTACCAGGCCACCCGGATCTTGCGCAAATTGATCGAACCAGTTAATCAGCGTAGTCAGTTTGGTATCCTCTGACAGCTTCACGCCAAATTTCACGGTTGCCTGCTGCTTATTGTTCTGGCTTTGCGTGCGGAAGCCATCCGATGTGTAATCCGAGTAGTTGATCAGGTACTCGACACCGTTTCGGGTGCCTGCCGCCTGCACTCCGGCCCGGCGGGTGCCGAAACTGCCGAACATCACGTCGGCGCTGACTTCCGGGGTGGCCGGTGGTGTATCGGTCAGCAGCTGGATCACGCCACCCGACGAATTACCGTACATGGCCGAGAACGGACCACGCATGACTTCAATGGCCGCGATCGAACCAAGGTCGACACTGCCCGGATTGCCGATGCCATCAGGCATCGACAGCGGTATGCCGTCAACATAGACACGCAAGCCGCGCACACCGAATGATGAGCGGGCGCCAAATCCACGCGACGAAATCTGCGGATCCTGTGCCATCTGGTTGCGGCTCTGTGCAGTAATGCCTGGCACGCGTGCCAGGCTCTCGGACAGCGTCATGCGCAACTGGCCGTCTTGAATATCCTTTTTTTCGACTTTATCGATCGCCATTGGCAGATCGAAGCTGTCCTGTTCTGTGCGGGTCGCGGTCACGACGACGGGTGACAGCACCTTGGTTTCCTGGGCAAGGGACAGACCCGTGCCAAAGCAGCTGGCAATCATTACGGCCAGGGTAGTTTTGTTAGTTTTCATCGGCGGATTATCTCTACTGTTCTCGAAAGTGCGCCGAGGATAGCCGAACGACCAGAAACTTCCGCTAAAGAAATTCATGAATTTTTGCCATTTCGAAACTTTCTCATCGATTCGGGCAGGTTTTTTGCGTTAAAGTTTCTAGCTAGCAACAAAATAGCCAAAAAAAAAGCGGCCACTAGGGCCGCTTTCCTTGATGCAGCCGACCTGAAGATCGGCTACGCATCCCGTTAAATTAACGGTTAGCGATGTACATCGTGATCTCGAAGCCGAAACGCAGGTCGGTTGCTGCCGGGGTGGTCCATGCCATGATGATCTCCAGTTTGCTTGAAAAGTTAGTTTTTTGATTACCGGCCAGGGGAGCCAGCCGGTGAAATGAATCATCCTCTATCCCCTTCCTGCGTGCATCCGTGAAACGCGTAATTCAGGCTAATGAATTTCATGATCCACCCGTTCCGGCGGTTTGCCGGTTGCACGGCCTTTCCGGATCGGCTGCTATGATCGATCACACCGATGATGCGGCGCGCTCTGCACCACGCTTCCCCTTATGACGACCATGATGACCGAAACCGCCAACCTGGCCGACCCCGCCGGTCGGCGTTCGCCTGCTCCCGTGACCGGCATGAGCCTGCGCCTGAAGATCAACCTGATCTTTTCCGTCCTGACGATCCTGATTTTCTCGGTGCTGATTGCGGTCGAACTGGCGGCCACCCGTGCCAGCGTACGCGAGGAGATGGAAGCCTCGGGCCGGATCGCGGCGCAGCTGCTTGGGCGGATCGGCGATTACTACGGCGGCGACGATCTGTCTGAACTGGTTGGCTTCCTGCACGCGACCGGACGCGTGCGTGCCAACGATATCCGCTTGTACGACACCCGCGGCGCGCTGCTGTATGAATCGCCGCCGTCGGTTTACAAGGCAGGCCGTGATGCCCCGGCCTGGTATGCGACGCTGATTCGTCCGCCCAAGGTCGAGCAGGTGATCCGGCTGCGGCAGGCGCAGCTGGTGGTCAGCACCAATCCGACACGCGCGATTCTGGATGGCTGGGACAACCTGCGTGACATTGTGCTGGCGCAGCTCACGCTGCTGGCGCTGGCCGATTTGCTGATCTTCTGGGTAGTCGGGCGCTGGATTGCGCCGCTCGAGAAGATCGAGCGTGGTCTCAGCGAGATCGAGCAGGGGGATCACCATGTGCGCCTGCCGCCGCTGCCCGGCAAGGAAGCCGGTCAGATGGGCCGTGCGTTCAACCGGATGGCGCAGGCGGTCGAGGACAACATCCAGGTGCGGCAGGCCAGCGCCGAGGCGCAGGCGCGGCTGGATGCGCAGCGCGAGTTCACGCAGCTGCTGCATGCACGTATCGAAGAAGAGCGTGCCTCGCTCGCGCGCGAGCTGCATGATGAGCTGGGCCAATCGCTGACGGCGATACGCAGCATTGCGAAATCGATGATGCAGCACCCGGACATGGCCGGCAGACCGCTCGAACGCCACGCGAAAATGTTGTTCGACACTGCCGGCATGACATCCGATGCCATGCGCCGGATGATTCCGCGGCTGCGGCCGATACAGCTGGAAGGCATGGGTCTGGTCGATGCAGTGCGCGACTTGCTGACCGAGACGCAGCAGAACCATCCTGAAGTGAAGTTCGAGCTGTCGGTCGGGGGCCCCCTGCCACCGCTGGATGACGCACTGGAACTGTCTGCCTACCGCATCATGCAAGAGGCGGTGACGAACGTGGTGACGCATGCGCACGCGACGCGTGCGCAGGTCAGCCTGGGTATGGACGGGCACAAGCTGTTGCTCGCTATCGTTGATAATGGCAAGGGCGCAGTTTCGCTGCAGCGCAAAGGGCACTATGGTGTGCGCGGCATGCAGGAGCGTGCGGCCGCCCATGAGGGCGAGGTGACTTTCGGTATGGCCGCCGATGGTGGCCTTGAGGTCAGGGTGGCACTTCCGGTAAAGGATGGCAGCAAAGGAATGAATGAAAAAAACGATTAATGTGATGCTGGTCGACGACCATGCCGTGGTGCGCTTCGGTTTCCGGATGTTGCTGGAGGCAACCGAAGACATCAAGGTCGTGGCCGAGGCCGAATCGGCCGAGTCCGCCTATCAGCAGATGGCAGTAGCGAAGCCGGATGTGATCGTGATGGATATTTCTCTGGGCGGCACCATGGGTGTCGAGGCCACGCGGCGTATCGTCGCGCGCGACAAGATGGCCAGGGTGCTCGGACTGTCCTCGCATGAAGACCCGAGTTATGTGCGCTACATGCTCAAGGCCGGCGCGCTCGGCTATTTGTCCAAGCGCAGTGCGCCAGATGAGCTGATTCATGCGATCCGTCAGGTCAGTGAGGGGCGGATGTACATCGATACCCAGCTGTCTCAGCGGATGGCGCTGGAAGAGTTCAATGGCGAGAAGAGCCCGATCGAGGTCTTGTCTGAACGCGAGTTCGGCGTCTTTATTCAGCTGGCTAAGGGTATGTCAGTGAACCATATCGCCGAGATGCTGAATATCTCGCCGCGCACTGTCGGCACGCACCTGTACAACGTGAAGCAGAAGCTTGGCGTGGCGAATCAGGCGGAGTTGACACTGATTGCCGTGCGCCACGGGCTGATCGAAACCTGACACAGGTGTCGTGCAGGCTCACCTTCCAGGCGAGCGTCGATGATCTGGCGCATTGAATCGTCGCGGCCGGGCAGCCCAGGGTCGTCGTGATGCTTTTGAGAAAAATCAAAACTGTTTGGTTTTGTAAACTTTCGATATCGCACCGCCCCGTCACATCGATTATTGTCGGACGACATCACATTATCGTCGAGGGAATGATCATGAAACACGCGGCCATCGCCGGCCTGCTGCTTGTCGCAGCCATTGCTACGGCACACGCTGGTCCAGACATCAGCTGGGGCGTCACCATTTCATCCGGCACGCCGCCGCCGCCGGTGCGTTACGATCCGATGCCGCCACCTCGCACCGGCTATGTATGGATCGAAGGCTACTGGAACTGGAACGGTGGCGCGTATGTGTGGACACCCGGCCGTTGGGCGCGTGCGCGCTCCGGTTACGACTACGCGCAGCCGCGCTGGGAAGAAGGCTCGCAAGGATGGGAACTGCATCGTGGCGGTTGGCGTCGTGGCGGCTCGCAGGGCCATGGGCCGTCGCACTGCCCGCCCGGACAGCGTAAGAAAGGCAATTGTTAAGCGCGGTTCTGTTTTCTGTTAAGGCAGCTTTTGCTGTCTTAACAGGCCGATCTGACTGAAGGCGGTTGCCGCTGCGCGAGCACCGGATGCAGGTTGCCACTGTGCTGCAGTGCTTGCAGCGTCATTGGCCGCCCGAGGAAATAGCCTTGCGCCTTGGCGACGCCCAGCTCGAGCAGGGTGGCCACTTCGGCGGCCGTCTCTACACCTTCGGCCACCAGCGTGCTGCCGGTATCGGCGCAAAAATGAATCATTGCCGCTGCCAGCGCGCGCCGTGCCGGGTCGATGTCGATGTCACGCGTCAGGCTAATGTCGAGTTTGATCCGATCGGGTCCCAGATTCAGGATATGGCGAAAGCTGGCATAACCGGCGCCTGCATCATCGACTGCGATCTTCAGGCCGCGGTCGCGATAAGGCTTCAGTTGCGCTGCGATATCTTCATAGCGCTCGACTGCCGCATGTTCAGTGATCTCCAGCACGAGAGATTCGACGCTGTCCATCGCGGACAGCAGTTCGCTGAAGCGCGGATCCAGGATGGTGTCCGGTGACGCATTGACGCCGAGGTCGCAGCCGTCGACCAGATGGGGCAGCAGGTGCAGCGCTTGCTCAATGGCTCGCATTTCCAGCGCAACGCCGAGATCGACCGCATGGGCATCGGCAAACCAGCGGTCGGGCGACCGTGGTGGCGTCGACGCAAATCGTGCGAGTGACTCGAAACCGGCAATCGTGGATTTTTCGAGATCGTAGATCGGTTGATAGACAATATTCAGCGTATCGTCGCCCAGTACCTGCAGGATCCGCTCATGAATTTCGTGCCGGCTGTAATCCCGCCGTCGTTCGCGTTCGATCATCTTGCCGGCGATATCGGCGAACACGCGCATCAGGTTCAGATCGCGCAGGTTCAGGCTGCTGTCGGCGCCGCGGCTAAAGCAGCAGAAAGTGCCATAGACCGAGCCGTCGGACATCCTGATCGGCACGCTTACATGGGCGCCGACCGGTATGGCGAAAGTCGCGGGCAGCTCGCCTGCGCATGCATTCATTCGCGCATCATTCATTAATTCGGGCATGCGTCCGTCGACAACGCGCGCGCAATAGGACTCTTCGAGCGGATCGCTTGCGCCGACCCGCACCGGGTTTTTGGCCCAGGACGAATCGACATAGCGGAAGACGCGCTGGCCGCGCATGAATTCAGACACGAATGCGACTTCCATTTTCAGGTGCTCGCGTATGGCGTGCAATATATCCGGCACCGAATTGCCATAGGCCGATCCAAGATGAGCCGAGCGGCTTTCTATGACGCGCTGCAAATCGTTTCTGGTGGAGGACGGCAGGATCCCGTTGCTGATCATGTTCTGTTCCTGGCGAAGTCTGCGATGTGGGACCGGTTCTAACTCTTGGCCTTTGAATCCGACGGATAGCCCTTCATAAATACAAGCATTTGAAATTCGGAGGATTCCTATCTATAACGATAGAACTCTGATCACTCTTGACCCAACCAGGTTTGCGAAAGCTCAATGAATACGATTGACAAGCAAAGTGCTCAAAATGTTCAACCGGATCGCTTGTCCCTCTCCGGCGCGCCGTCCGGGGCGGCTCATGCTGTGGATGGTAGCCAATTCCATAACGTGATCGAGGAACAGTGGTATTCCGAATTGCCGCCGACACCGGAAGAACAAATGCCCCTTCGCGCCCGGCACCTGACTGAGCCTGATGACCAGCCACCGCATCCGGACGACCTGACGATTTCGGTCGGCCCCGCCTGACTTTCGCGGCGCAACTTGCCGGAAAAATACGGGCGATCTGCCGTCCAGCCGATCTCCCGCTTTGCGCAGGGGTAGCAGTTTGGCCCGGTCTCCCCGCTATCTTGCGACCTTCATCCTTGCCTGTTGTTTGTTCTGGCAGAGCATGAAGAGTCTGTAATATGTCACCTTTAAAAATTAACAAAAATAAATAACAAGGAGACAGCCGCATGAAATTCAATCGCGCAGTAAATATTGCTGACCTGCGTGAGGTCGCGCGCCGGCAGTTACCCCGTTCCGTGTTTGGTTTTATCGATGGCGGCGCCCATGACGAACGAACCTTGCGCGACAACGAAGGTGATCTGGCGGCGATCCGGTTTGCGCCACGCATGCTGGTCGATGTCAGCACGCGTAGTCAGCAGGTGGAAGTGCTGGGCCAGACTCTGAGTTCGCCGATGGTGTTCGGTCCGACCGGTATCGCCGGTGTGGTCTGGCCTGAAGGTGACTTGTGCCTGGCGCGTGCGACAGCGGCGAAGGGCATCGGGTTTTGCCAGTCGACCACGTCGAACGCCAGTATCGAGCAGGTGGCGCAGCGCGGTCGCAAAGGGCAATGGTTTCACCTGTATGTGCAAAAAGATCGCGGGCTGACGAAATCGCTGGTCGATCGCGCATGGGACGCCGGTTGCCCGGTGCTGGTGCTGACGGTCGACTTGCCGGTGTCCGGCCCGCGCGAGCGCGATATCCGCAATGGCTTCACTGTGCCACCGCGCATCGACCTGTCAAACGTCTTCGATTACGCGAGCAAACTGGGCTGGTTGATGCGCATGGCGAACGCGCCACGCTTCACCTTCGGCAACCTGGATGATCCGAACGGCGCGCCGCGCAAGCTGGTGACGCTGGCCGAGCAGATCGCCCGCAACTTCGATGCATCGGTCGGCTGGAAAGACTTCGAACGGCTGCGCAGCGAATGGAAGGGCAAGCTGGTGATCAAGGGACTGCTGCGCGCCGACGATGCGCGCCGCGCGGCCGAACTTGGTGCCGATGCGGTCGTGGTATCGAACCACGGCGGTCGCCAGCTGGACAGTGCGCCATCGGCTATCGCCGCGCTGCCGCCGATTGTGCAGGCGGTCGAAGGCAAGATTCCGGTGCTGATGGACGGCGGCATCCGTCGTGGCAGCGATGTCGTGAAGGCGATCGCGCTTGGGGCATCGGCCTGCATCGTCGGCCGGGCCGGGCTATATGGACTGGCCTCGGCTGGCCAGCCGGGCGTAGAGCGCGCCATCGATATTCTGCAGCGCGAGATCGATATCACGCTGGCGCTGCTGGGCGTGCCGGATATCCGGCATGTCGATCGCAGTGCGCTGTTTGAGGCTTGAAACCGGTGCCTGAAACTTTCATGCCCGACTGATATCCGAAGAAAACGGCAGCGCGTTCCCGCGCTGCCGTTTCATTGGAGAACGGCATGTCCCAGCACAGCAAAAAACACGGCGCGGCCGCGCCGGCAAGTCCGCATCCCCCACACGAAGACAATCCGGTCTCGATCACGCCGAAAGATGTCGAGCCCGGCGATGCGACCGCTCAGGATCAGTTCGAGCGTCGGCTTGATTCGCCGGATCCGGACGAGAGGCAGCAGGATCTGCTCGACGATGCGATCGAGCTGTCGTTTCCCGCCAGCGATCCGCCGTCGGTAGCCGGTGGTGTGACGCGCATTGAAAAATCACCGCATTCGGAGCAGTCACCAGAGCCAGCACCAGCGCCTGCGCCGAGTACCGGTCACTGAAGCTCCGGGCCAGCCAAGCGTTGATTCGGGACGTTGCGTTCGGCGAGTTGTCGAGTTCTGTTCCACGATGCCTGTAGCTGCTTCCGCTGCTACGTCAGCAATCGGGTCCGCATCGCCACTACCGCGATCACAGCCGCCAGAACGCCGACGAAACCGATGGCTGCCTGCAAACCGATTCCCTGTGCGATCGCACCCAGCAACGGCGGCCCCATCAGGCTGCCGCTATAGGCCATTGTCGCCACCCCGGCCAGCGCCACCGTGCCTTCGCGGCCGGCCGCGCTGAACACGAACGGGAATATCAGCGCCAGTCCTGCGCCGGCGACTGCGAAACCAGCCAGCGCCATCAGCGGCCCGGGTGCAAAGACCGCGCCCAACAATCCGGCGGCGGCCAGCAAGGCGCCACTGCCTACCAGCCTGCGCGCGCCGAAGCGTTCCTTCAGGCCGTCGCCGGCAAGGCGCGCCAACAGCATCATCGTCGAGAATGCCGTCAGCGACAGCGGCGCCATCCCGTCCGACGCGCCGAAATGATCTTTCATGAAAATTCCGGCCCAGTCGGCGATGCTGCCTTCGGCGATTGCACCGAGCAGGCCAAGCGTGCCCAGCATCGCCAGCCGGCCGCGCGGCAATACGAACGCCTTCTTTGCGATGGCTTCACCGCCGTCATCCGGCAACCGGCGCACGCCCGCCGGCAGCAGCAGCGCGAACGGTACGCTAAGCAGTGCGAAGTGCTGTAACGGCGTCACCTGCAGCGCGGCCATGCCGCTGCCCAGCGTGACGCCGGCCAGCCCGCCCGCACACGCGCAGGCATGCAGCATCGACATGCGTGACTTGCCGCTGGCCGCTTCTTGTTTTGCTGCTACCGCGTTCATGCCGACATCGTAAGTGCTGGCGAACAGACCCAGCATCAGCACCGCTGCCATCAGCAGCGGCATGTTCGGTGCCGCTGCGATCGCCAACAACACGGCCAGCAGCACCAGTCCGGAAATCAGCAAAGTGCGCCGGCCGCCAAAGCGTGCCATCAGCCGCGACGATAGCGGAAAAGACAGCACCGCGCCCAGCCCGCCCATCAGCAGCACGAATGACAATTGCGCGTGCGACACCTGCACGCCGTCACGCAAGGCCGGGATGCGTCCGACCCACGAACCCATCAGTACGCCGAACCAGGCGAACAAGACGGGTAACGCAATGCGCTGCAGTCGCGGCAAACGAAGGGTTGTCCCAGCGCAGTCCGGCAGTGAGAGAACGGAAGCGGGCAAGGCGGAGGTCACGGGCATGGCGGCTCAGGAATTTTCTGTAAGGAATATTCCCTTGGTTCGTGGCTTAAGGAAATAGTTTCTGTAAGGCAGAAAATTTTTCTTTGCCGCACTTCCGCCCTGTATTCCCTTTGGGTTTGCAGCAAGGTCACGATGCTGGCTTGAGCTTGGGCAAGCCAGCGGATCGAACACGGTGGGCTATTGCGCGGTCTTAATTACTTAGCAGCCGTTCAATTTCCTACCGGAGCCATGGAAACTCTTTTCGTGTTTTCCCATTTGCGCTGGGATTTCGTGTTCCAGCGGCCGCAACAGCTGATGTCCCGGCTGGCGCGGCACTACCGGATATTTTTTATTGAAGAGCCGGTGGCCGGCGCGCAGGAGGACGCTGTGTGGCAAACCAGCCAGCCGCTGCCGCAACTGACAGTGCTGCGGCCCCAGTTGCCTGCGCCGTATCCGCGATCGCCGGAGGCATCGTCAGACTTGTCGCCGCCTTCATTATCGAATTCATCATCGACATCATTCCGCGGCCTCGGCTGGCATGACAGCGTTCCGCTGCGTGAACTGCTAGGCAGCCTCGCGCAACGACATCCGCGACATCTTGCCTGGCTGTACACGCCGATGGCGACCCCTTTGCTTGCGGCGCTCGATCCGGAAGTGGTGGTCTACGACTGTATGGACGAGCTGTCGGCCTTCCTTTACCCGCCGTCCGGACTGATCGAACAGGAGCGGGCCCTGTTTGCCCGCGCCGACCTGGTGTTCGCCGGCGGCCCGAGTCTGTACGCCGCCAAGCGGCGGCTGCATCGCCATGTGTATTGCTTTCCAAGCAGCGTCGACGTTGCGCATTTCCGCCAGGCGCTCGACCGCAACATCGCGCATCCTGCGTATCGCTCGTTACCCGGCCCGAAGCTCGGTTTTTTCGGCGTGCTCGACGAACGCTTCGATGCCACGCTGGTGGCTGCACTGGCTGACAGTGAGCCGGCCTGGCAGATCGTGCTTGTTGGCCCGGTCGCTAAGATCGACCCGGCCGGTCTGCCGCAGCGGCCGAATATTCACTATGCAGGGCAACAGTCGTATGCCGCCCTGCCGACCTTTCTCGCCGGCTGGGACCTGTGCCTGCTGCCATTCGCGTTGAATGACGCGACTCGCTTTATCAGTCCGACCAAGTCGCTGGAGTACATGGCGGCCGAGCTGCCGGTTGTCGGTACCGCAGTGCCGGATGTCGTCAGCCAGCATGCGGACGTGGTGGCGATTGCACACACGCCGGCGGAATTCATTGAGCAATGCCGGCACACGCTGGCGATGCCGGCGGCCCTACGCCATCAGATGATCCGGCAGATGCGCGCCAAGCTGGCCGCGACCTCATGGGACACGACGGCCGATGCGATGCGCCGGCTGCTGCGTCAGTTCGGCCGCACACGGGCCGGGCTGGAACTGGGCGGCGCGGGATGAGTGATGGACTGGCATTGTGGGGCGGGGTGGAATGCACGGTCAATCGTGTGCATGACCGCTACTTCAGTCAACTTGAGCGCAACGGCCATCTGCTGCGCGCCGGTGACCTTGATCGCTTCGCCTCATTGGGCATACGGGCGCTGCGCTATCCGGTGCTATGGGAGCTGGTTGCGCCGGCCGGACCGGCATCAGCCGACTGGCGCTGGCCAGACGAGCGGCTGGTTGCTCTGCAGAGGCTCGGCATCGATGCCATCGTCGGGCTGGTTCATCACGGCAGCGGGCCGCGCAGCACCCACCTGCTCGATCCCGACTTCCCCGAGCGACTGGCCGAGTATGCGGGCGCGGTCGCGGCGCGCTATCCATGGGTGACGCGTTACACCCCGGTCAATGAACCACTCACCACCGCGCGCTTCGCCGGCCTGTATGGCTGCTGGTATCCGCATGCGCGCGACGACACGAGCTTCGTTCGCGCCGTGCTGAATCAGTGCCGCGGCGTCGTGCTGGCGATGCAGGCGATACGCCAGATCAATCCCGCCGCGCAGCTGCTGCAGACCGATGATCTCGGCAAGACCTACGGCACCTCGACGCTGACACCCATTATCGATTTCTATAATGAACGCCGCTGGCTGGCCTGGGATCTGCTCTGTGGGCGCGTCGGCCCCGGACATCCGCTGTGGAACGACCTGCTCGCCACTGGTGTGCCAGAGCGCGAGTTTGCATGGTTCGGCGAACATCCTTGCGTACCGGACCTGCTCGGCGTGAACTACTACATCACCAGCGAGCGCTGGCTGGACCACCATATCGAACGCTATCCCGAATCGCACGTCGGCCAATACCGCGGCCAGCGGATCGCGGATATCGAGACGCCACGCGCCTTCGCGGTGCCGACACCCGGCATCGCGCCACTCCTGCGCGAAGCGTGGCAACGCTACCGCATTCCGCTGGCCGTCACCGAGGTCCACATCGATGCGCAGCGCGAGGACCAGTTGCGCTGGCTCTACGAAATATGGCGCAGCGCGGAGCGCGTGCGCAGCGAAGGCGCCGACGTGCGTGCCGTCACCGCATGGGCACTGCTTGGCTCATTCGACTGGAACACTTTGGTCACCGTCGAGCAGGGCTATTACGAGCCGGGTCCGCTGGACGTCCGTTCGTCGCCGCCGCGCCCGACCGCCGTGGCGACACTGATGCGCGAGCTCGCGAGCGGACGCAGGCCGTCGCATCCGGTACTGCTGGGTGACGGCTGGTGGCGGCGGCCGGGCCGCTTCCTGTGCCCGCCCGTGTCGATCGAGGCGATGGACGACTGGGTGTCGCCGCATCCGCCACTGGCGCGTAGCGCGCAACCGCTGCTGGTGGTCGGCGCGGCCGGCACGCTGGGCCGCGCGTTTGCGCGCATCTGCAGCGTGCGCAACCTGGCGTTCCGGCTGTTGGACCGTGCGCAACTCGATATCGCCGACGCGCCTGCCGTCGAGCACGCCATCCGCGAGCACCGGCCGTGGGCCATCGTCAACGCTTGTGGCTATGTGCGCGTCGACGAAGCCGAAGCCGAGCCTGAACGCTGTCATCGAGAAAATACGCTGGGGTCGGTGGTGCTCGCGATCGCCTGCGCCCGGCACGGGCTGCGGCTGCTCACGTTCTCCAGCGACCTGGTGTTTGGCGGCGAACGCCGCAGTCCGTATGTCGAGAGCGATGCGGTCGCGCCGCTCGGCGTGTACGGGCGCACCAAGGCCGAGGCCGAGTGCCGGGTGCTGGCGATCGATCCCTCCGCGCTAGTGGTGCGCACCAGCGCATTTTTCGGTCCGTGGGATAGCGTGAATTTCGTGTCGCTCGCCTTGGGCGCGCTGTCACAGGGGCGCCCGTTCGTCGCAGCGTCTGACCAGATCGTGTCGCCGACCTACGTGCCTGACCTCGTGCATGCCTCACTGAATTTGCTGATCGATGGCGAGCAGGGCATCTGGCACCTCGCCAACCGCGACGCGCTGAGCTGGGCGCAGCTGGCGCGCAAGGCAGCGCGAATGGCGGGCGTTCCGACGACTCTGCTGCAGGAGCGCCCGGTGGCGTTGCTGCACAGCCCGGCGCGTCGCCCGGCCTACAGCGCGCTGGACAGCGAGCGCGGGCGGCACATGCCGGCGCTGGAAGATGCGCTGGTGCGCTATCTGCACCTGCGCGCGCAGGCGGCCGAGGAAGACGAGACCGGCCTCGAGCCGCTGCAGGGACGCATGTGAGCGGGCGGCGACAGCTACTAGTCAGCTACAGCGCGCGACGGGGAAAGGACAGCTTACGATGGCACGCATAGCGGTGGCTGGCGCCGGCTTTTCCGGCGCCGTGATTGCGCATGAACTGGCACGCGCGGGACACACGATCGACGTGTTCGAGCCGCGACCGCATGTGGCCGGTAACTGCCATACCGAGCGCGATTCCGGTAGCGGCATTCTGCTGCATCGCTACGGGCCGCATATTTTTCATACCGATAATGAACGTGTGTGGAATTACGTGCGTCGCTTCGACGAGTTCATGCCGTTCACGAATCGTGTGAAGGCCGTCGTGCGCGCGCAGGTGTACTCGATGCCGGTCAATCTGCATACGATCAATCAGTTTTTCGGCCAATGCCTGGGCCCCGCTGACGCGCGTGCTTTCCTCGCTGCGCAGGCCGAGCGACCGGCCGGCGAGCCGCGTAATTTCGAGGAGCAGGCACTGGCCGGCATGGGGCGCGCGCTGTATGAGGCCTTCTTTCGTGGCTATACGCAGAAGCAGTGGGGCAGGGCGCCGTCCGAGCTGCCGGCCAGCGTGCTAAAGCGCTTGCCACTGCGATTCAGTTATGACGACAACTATTACGCCAGTCGCTGGCAGGGCCTGCCGCGCCATGGTTACACGCGCATCGTCGAGCGCATGCTGGATGCGCGTGGCATACGCGTGCACCTCGGCATACCGTTCACGCGGGCCATGTGCGCCGGTTACGCGCGAGTGTTCTACAGCGGACCGATTGATGCCTGGTTCGACCACGCCGACGGACGGCTGGGCTATCGCACGCTGGACTTCAGCTTCGAGCGCCACGACGGTGACTTCCAGGGCAATGCGGTGATCAATTACTGCGACTCCGACGTTCCATGGACCCGTATCGCCGAGCACAAGCATTTCGCGCCGTGGGAGACGCATCAGGCGACCATCATCAGCCGCGAGCACAGCCGGAGTTGCGAACCGGCCGACACACCTTACTATCCGCTGCGACTGGCAACGGAGAAGGCCCTGCTGGCGCGCTATGTCGAGCGCGCGCGCGCGGAGGCGAAGGTCAGCTTTGTCGGGCGGCTCGGCACTTACCGCTATCTCGACATGCATGTGACCATTGCCGAAGCGCTGGCCTGGGCCGATCGCTGCAAGGCCGAGGGTCCATCGAATCTGCCGGCATTCAACGTCGACCCGCTCAGCTAGCGGCCTGACTGCGTACGCGCCGGGCATCGGCTCGATATGCATCAAGCCGGCCTGTCGCGCGGGCTTTTACTGTGCAATCAGCGCAGCCATGGCGCGTAGCGATAACGCACAACGACAGCCCACAACGACAGCCCACAACGACAGCCCA
>JAOASL010000030.1:32186-127889 GCA_030158675.1 Burkholderiaceae bacterium
CACAACGACAGCCCACAACGACAGCCCACAACGACAGCCCATCATCATGTCCATGATTCACACTCACTACGACAACCTGAAAGTGGCGCGCGATGCGCCACCCGAAGTGATCCGCGCGGCCTACCGCAGCCTGTGTCACAAGTTCCATCCGGACCGGCACGGCGGCAGCGCGAAGGCGACCCAGACCTTCCAGTTAATTAACAGTGCATACGATGTGCTGTCCGATCCCGGGCGGCGTCAGCAGCACGACGACTGGATCGCGCGCGAAGAGGCGCAGACCGTCACGGCATCTGCCGGCCAGCCTCCGTGGAGCGGTCGCGAACGGCGCCGCGGTCGCTGGTCCGCGTCCGCGCTGTTGGCTGGTCTCGGCGCCAGGTTGCGGCATGCGGGCGGGCCTGCGATGCTGTGGACAACCGCCGCCGTAATCGGCGCCCTGCTGTTCGCGCTCTATCACGCATAGCGGCGAAGCCCTGGCAGGTACGCCGGCGCTGGAAGTCCGCGCTTGGCGAATCGAAACTCCCGGCGGGCATCGATCCGCTATAGTTATGTATACAGATCATTACAGAATCCAGCGTGAACCAGCCAGCCGAAGAGGCTGTCGTCCAGTCGGCGCTATTGCGCATGGGACTGGTCGATGCCGACGAGACCCCGGTATTTCAGCCGCTATCGGGCGGCGTATCTTCGATGATCGCGCGCGTCGATACGCGGCGCGGGTCCTTGTGCGTGAAACAGGCGCTGCCCGAACTGAAGGTGGCGACGCACTGGAGCGCGCCGCTGTCGCGCAATCTGGCCGAAGTCGCCTGGATCCGCGAAGTGTCGCGTCATCTGCCGCAGGCGGTGCCGCAGATTCTTGGTGAAGATGCATCGACTTTCACCTTCGCGATGCAATGGCTGGCACCCGAACGGCATCCGGTCTGGAAGAACCTGCTGCGCGACGGTGTGGCCGAGCCGGCCTTCGCCGCACAGGTGGCAACGCTGGTCGCCACCATCCACGCGAACAGTGCGCACCGGCCCGACCTGGCTGCCGCTTTCGCCAATGACCAGAATTTTTTTGAACTGCGCCTCGACCCGTATTTCGTTGCCGCCGCGCGCGTGCATGCCGATTGCGCGCCGCTGCTGCAGCGACTGGCCGAGCGCACCGCCGCCACCCGGCTGGCGCTGGTGCATGGCGACATCAGCCCGAAGAACATCCTGGCCGGACCGGCCGGGCCGGTGATCCTCGACGCCGAGTGCGCGTGGTACGGCGACCCTGCGTTCGACGCGGCGTTCTGCCTCACGCATCTGCTGGCGAAGTGCCTGTGGCGTCCGCAGTCGGCCACTGCCTTCCTGGCCTGTTTCGACGCATTCGCCAACGCCTACCTCGAACGTGCCGACTGGGAGCCGCGCGCGGAACTGGAGGCGCGTATCGCGCAGCTGCTGGCCGGCATCCTGCTGGCGCGCGTCGATGGCAAGTCGCCGCTTGAATATCTGGACGATGAGGGCAGGATGGCGCAGCGCGCATTCGCGCGCCGCTTCCTGCTCGCGCCATCCACCACACTGGCGACCATGCGCGCCGCCTGGAAAGAGGACATCTGCCAATGAATCAGCCGAACACGAACCGCATCACGAAAATCCATGCACGCCGTATCTGGGATTCGCGCGGCCGCCCGACCGTCGAGGTCGAGGTGCAGCTCGCTGACGGCAGCATCGGTCGCGGCATCGCGCCGGCTGGCGCATCGACCGGCAGCAATGAGGCGGTCGAACTGCGCGACCGTGAACAGGCGTTTGGCGGCTATGGCGTGGATCGTGCCGTCGCCAACGTCGTGCGCGAGATTGCGCCGGCCCTGCTCGGCATGGACGCCCGTGAGCAGCGCCAGATCGATGAGCAGCTGATCGCACTTGACGGCACGCCGAACAAATCACGGCTTGGCGGCAATGCACTGATTGCCAGCTCGATGGCGGTGCTGGACGCAGCCGCGAAATCAGCGGGCCTGCCATTGTGGAAATATCTGGCCGGCGATGAGCCGGTCACGCTGCCGCTGCCGGAAATCCAGATTTTCGGCGGTGGCGCGCATGCGGGCCGGCGGGTCGACATTCAGGATTTTCTGGTGATGCCGGTCGGTGCGTCCAGCATGGATGAAGCGCTGGCAATGGTGGCCGAGGTCTATCGTGCGGCCGGACAGTTGATGGCCGACGCCGGCAAGCGGGCCGGCGTGGCCGACGAGGGCGGCTGGTGGCCTGACTTTGACGGCAACGAAGACGCGCTGCAGATGCTTGCACGCGCCATCGACAAGGCGGGCTATCGCAATGGCGAAGTGGTCATTTCGCTCGACATCGCCGCGTCGGAATTCGGGCGCGACGGCATCTACCGGCCAAGTCTTGAAGGGCGTGACTTCACCACGGATGAGTGGATCGATGTGCTGCTTGGCTGGGTGGCGAAATATCCGATCCTGTCGATCGAGGATCCGGTCGCTGAAGACGACACGGCCGGCATGATTGCATTCACCCGCGCCGCCGGCACCAGCATTCAGGTGATCGGTGACGATTTTCTGGTGACCAATGCGCAGCGCGTGCGCGACGCGGCGGCTGCGCATGCGTGCAATGCGGTGCTGATCAAGCCGAATCAGGCGGGCACCATCAGCGAAACGCTGGATGCGCTGAATGCGGCCAAGTCGCTCGGATATTCGACCATCGTGTCGGCACGCTCCGGTGAGTCGGAATGCATCATGATTTCGCACCTGTCGGTCGGCTGGAATGCAGGGCAGCTGAAAGTGGGCTCGTTCGCGCGCTCGGAGCGAATGGCGAAGTGGAACGAGCTACTGCGTATCGAAGAGGCGCTGGGCGGCGCTGCGCGCTATGCGGGGCTGGGAGTCTTGCCGCTGAAGTGAGGGGCGTGATTCAGCCAGGCTGGCGGCGCCCGTCTTGCTGAACGCAATCTCAAGCCCGCAGCGCCCGCTTCAGCAACTTGCCGTTTGCATTCCTTGGCAGCGGCTTGTCGACGAATATCACCTTTTCCGGCACCTTGTAGTCCGCCAGCCTGGCTGCACAGTGCGCACGCACCGCGTCTGCATCGGCTTGCGTTGCCGGCGCGTACAGGAAGGCATGCACGCGCTCGCCGAGCACCTCGCAGGGGTGCCCGACCACCGCGGCCTCGACCACGCCGGGCACGGCCATCAGCACGTTCTCTACTTCGACCGAATAAATCTTGAAGCCGCCGCGGTTGATCATGTCCTTGATGCGGTCAAAAATACGCACCAGTCCCAGCTTGTCTACCGAGCCGAGGTCGCCGGAGCGCCAGCCGCCGTCAATGAAGCCTTTCGCGGTTGCTTCCGGATTGTCCCAGTAGCCCGGCACCACCATCGGCCCGCTGATCAGCAGCTCGCCGCTGCTGCCGGCCGGCACGTCATTGCCGGCATCGTCGATCACCCGGATGTCGGCGCAGGGCACGGTGATGCCGACGCTGTCGTTATAGACCGCCGACAGTCCCAGCGGCATGATGGTGGCCGGTGAAGTCGTTTCAGTCGAGCCGTAGCAGTTCACCAGCGTCAATCCCGGTACGGCCTGTGCGAGTGCCTGCACGGTTGGTACCGGCATCGGTGCGCCGCCATAGCCGCCGACGCGCCACGCCGACAGATCGAGCGTGCGCAACGACGGCTGCAACAGGCACAACTGGTACATCGCCGGCACCATCAGCGAATAACTGATCTTCTCGCTGGCCATCAGTTCGACGAAGGCGGGTGCCTTGAATTCGGCCACCATCACCAGCGTCCCGGCCACATGCACCATTGCCGCGATCAGCGCGACCAGCCCGGTCACGTGACTGGCCGGCACTGCCAGCGCCGCGCGATCCGCGCTGGTGAGCTTGAATGCGATTTCGTAGTGGATTGCCGAATGCACGACGTTCAGGTGCGTGAGCATCGCGCCCTTCGGATGGCCAGTGGTGCCCGAGGTGTACAGAATGCATGCACAGTCTTCTTCGCGCGTGACGGCGGCCGCGACAACCGGACCATCGAGCGCGGCCAGCGCGCTGACTGGCAGTCGCCAGCCCAGGCAGGGGGCGGCATCGGTCGAAGGAATGCGATCGGCCAGTTCGTCATCGAAAACAATACCGGTCGCGCCGCACTGGTTGACGATGTATGCCAGCCCCGGTCCCTGTTCGCGCGTGCCGACGGGCACCGCGATCGCGCCCAGCTTTTGCAGCGCATACAGCGTGAAGAGGAATTCCGGACGATTGCTGATGAACACCACCGCGCGCTGTCCCTGCGCCAGGCCGTGTGCGGCGAAACCGCGCGCGATGCGCGTGATTTCGCGCTCCATCTGCGCATAGGTCCAGCGCTGTTCGTTAAAGGTGATGGCTTCCCTGTCCGGTTCGCGCGCGACGGCGCGTTCTAGCATCTGGTACATCGAGGCAGGGCGATCGGCGAAACAGCGTACGGTCCTGCCAAAGTGAGTCTCGCTGCGTATCGCGGGCAGCGTCAGGTGGTCTTTCCAAACGATCATTTGATGACTTCGCCGCGCTCAATCTTGACTTCGGCGTTCAGCAGGTTTCTTGAATGGTTGAGATCGGATTGCGAGATCAGTACCGACAGTTCGCCGCCACGCAGCCCGGCGATCACGTCGGACAGCCTTGCCGACAGCGCCGGTGCGACGCCCTCGAACGGCTCGTCGAGCAGCAGCAGCCGCGTGCCTATCGTCAGCGCGCGCGCCAGCGCGACCAGCTTTTGCTGTCCGCCTGACAGCAGCATCGCGCGGCGGTCGCGCATCTCTTTCAGTTCCGGCAGCACGTCGTAGATGAAATCGAGGCGGTCGCCGGTCAGCCGGCTTTTCGCAGCCCACAGTGGTACCAGAATGTTTTCTTCAACCGATAGTTCGGGCACCAGTCCGCGGTCTTCCGGCATGTAGCCGATGCCCAGTCCGGCGCGCGCATGCGGCGGTAGTTTGCTCAGTGCGACGCCTTCGAAGCTGACCGAACCGGCGCTCAGCGGCAGGTGCCCCATGATGGCGCGCAGGGTGGTGGTCTTGCCCGCGCCGTTGCGTCCGACCAGCCCGATCATCTGTCCGCGCCCGATGTCGAATGACAGGCCGCGCAGCACCTGCACCGACTGGATCGACACATCGATGCCTTCAAGCTTGAGCATGGACGGCTCCTTTTTGTGCGTTGCCGGTCACATGGCGCTGCACGTCGGCGTTGGCGAGCACTTTGGCGGGCACGTCATCGGCAATGATGCGGCCGCTGTAGAAGGCCACCACGCGGTCCGAATACTCGGACACGATCTCCATGTCATGTTCGACGAACAGCACGGTCGCCGACTCTTGCGACAATGCGCGCATCACAGTCTGCATCAGGGGAAATTTTTCGTCTGCCGATACACCCGATGTTGGCTCGTCCAGCAGCAGCACTTTCGGATGGCGGGTCAGTGCCATAGCAATGTCGAGCAGCTTGCGCACGCCGCCGGGCAGTTCGCCGACGCGGCGCTCGGCATGCGGGTCCAGCTCGAAGCGCTGCAGCAGCTCATGCGCGCGTGCCAGTGCCTCGGCGTTGCGGCCGGGCCGGAGAAACGACAAATTGCCGGACTGCGACGCCACCGCGACCAGCATGTTGTCGATCACGGATAGATCTTTGAACAGCTGCGGCACCTGGAAAGAACGTGCGATGCCCATGCGGGCGATCGTTCGCGGCGGCAGGCCGACGATGCTGTCGCCGTGCACCTGGATGCGTCCGGCGTCCGGGCGGATGTAGCCGGTCAGCATGTTGACGAACGTGGTCTTGCCCGCACCGTTGCTGCCGATCAGGCTCACACGCTGGCCGACCGGCACGACGAGGTTGATATCGGCGGCGGCTACCACTGCGCCGAAGCGCTTCTGGATGCCGATGGCCTCGATGGCGTTTTGCTGTTGTGTCATGCCTGTCCTCCGCTGCGGCGGCGGGTTTCCCACAGTGAGCCGATGCCACGCGGCAGGAAGCGGATCACGGCCAGCAGGAACACGCCCAGCGCCAGCTGCCAGCTGTTCGGGAAATAGGCGCTCGAAAAGGAACGCACGACTTCCAGCGCGGTCGATGCAACGAATGCGGCGATCACGCTGTGATGGCCGGCGAGGATCGCGACGAACACAAAGTCGCCGGAGCGGGTCCAGAAACTGAAGTCGGGTTCGACGTGGCCGAGCGCCATCACGGTCAGCGCGCCACCCATGCCACCGATGAAGGCCGCGATCACATAATTGGTCGCGATCAGCGCCTGTACCGAGCTGCCGAGGTACTCGACGCGGATTTCATTGTCGCGTGCGGCCAGTGCGACCAGCCCGCGCGTTGAGTCGAAATAGACTCGCATCGCGATGGCGACGATGGACGACAGCGTGACGGTGACTGCATAGCTGGTATAGGTGCTCCAGTCGTCGCCGGGACGCACGCCGAACAGGGTCGGGCGGCCCATGTTGAAGCCGTCCGAACCGCCCAAGGTCTGCGATTTCAGCAGCAGGCCGTACAGCACCATCGATAGCGCCAGCGACAGCATCGCGAAAAAAATGCCGCGGTAACGTGCGATCAGCCAGGCGAACGGTGCGGCCACCAGCGCCGCAACGGCGCCGCCCGTCAACGCCAGCAGCAGCGCGTCCGTGATGCCGAGCCGCCCGAAGGCGATCGCCGCGGTGTAACCGCCGGCAGCGAACACCAGACCTTGTCCGAAGGACACGACACCGCTGCGCATCAGCAGCACGATGCCTAGCGACACCAGGCCCTGGGCTGCGGCCATGGAGACCAGAAAAGCCAGCCAGGTCGGTAACATCCGGCCGGCCACCAGCAGCGCAGCGGCCAGCAGCACGCCGGCCGCCACGGTGCGGAAAAGTGCGGAAGATTCGGCGCGCATGTCAGATTTTCCTTGCCTGGACGCGCTGGAACAGGCCTTCCGGCCGGAACATCAGCACGATGGCCATCACGCCATAGATCGAGAACAGTTCGGCTTCGGGCATCAGGTGCACCGCAGCTGAGCGTGCGAGGCCGACGATCAGTGCGCCAATCGCGGCCCCTGGAATGCTACCAAGCCCGCCGATGATCACCACCGCAAACGACACGATGATGACGCCGACCGACACACCGGGCTGCACCGAGATCATCGGCGCCGTCAGTGCGCCGCCGAGCGCGGCAAGGAAGATGCCGGTGCCGAACGCCAGCGTATAGATGCGCGATACGTTCACGCCCATGCTGGACGCGACCTCCTCGCTGTGGATCACCGCCAGCACAATCTTGCCGATACGCGTGCGGTTCAGTCCCCACCAGACGATGCTGCCGACGGCGATGGCGACGGCGACCAGCACGAAGTCATAACCGACGTAGGAAAGCTCGCCCATGTCGATCGTGCCGAACAGCATATACGGCTCGGACACGTACAGCGGGTTGACGCCCCAGATCAGCTTGGTGGCGTCTTCGAGGATCAGGAACAGCGCGAAAGTCACCAGCACCAGCAGCACTTCGTCGCGCCCGTAGAAGGTCCGCAGCAGGCCGCGCTCGCACAGCGGCGCGACCAGCGCGGCGACCGCAACGGCGGCCAGCAGCATCGCAACGATGGACATCCACGGGGCGAACTGCATGCTGGCGAACCAGCCTACCAGTGTCGCCGCCGCGTAGGCGCCCAGCGCATAGAAACTACCGTGCGCGACGTTGAGGATCTTCAGTACGCCGAACACGAGCGTGAGCCCGAGTGCGACGATGAACAGCCAGGAGGCGTAGGTGATTCCGTCGATCAGTATCGTTGCCATCAGCGTCTCGGGAGCGAACTCAGTTGCACTTTGCGCCCGGGAAGCCGGCCTTGATCCAGTCTTCCGCTTTCATGTTCGCCGGCGGGTTCACGCATTCGGCGTTGAAGCGGACGATGTCCTCCATTACCACCAGCTTCTTGGCCGGATCCCACTTGGTGCGTCCGATCGCGGTCGGCTGGATGGCCTGCTGGCCTTCGCCGATGACCATCTTCACGCGTCCGCCGGGCGCTTCCCATTCGGAACCGCGCAGCGCGGCGGCGATCTGCTCGCCGGACGGCTTTTTGCCGCCGTTGGCTGCGATGGCTTTCTCTACTGCGAGCTTGACGCCCATGAGCGACTGCGCCATCCGGTACGGTGCCTGCACCGGGTAGACGCCGTTCTTGTCCTGATACAGCTTCCACCACCAGTCATTCAGGTCCGATTTCGGCGCCAGCATGCCGTACGCGCCGCGCGCGCCGAGGATGGTCCCGTCCGGCATTTTCTCGGCCAGCGGCACGAGCACATGGTCGGCGGCGGTCAGTACGACCTGCGATTTGCGGAACAGTCCGCGCGGCATCGATTGCAGCACCAGCGCCTGCAGGTCGCCGCCCCACAAGCTGGAATGTGTCACGTCGGCCTGCCGGGACATCAGCTGCGAAATCTCGGTGCCGTACTGGCCGGCGCCGAACTTGGGACGCTGGTCGGACAGCACCTTCGCATTCGGATACAGCACCGACATCGACAGGGTGAAGTCTTTCAGCGAGTCATGACCCCATGCATAGTCCTGGTTGATCATGTTGATCGTGTCGACCTTGACGTTGCGCGCCTTCAGGTAGCGCGCTGCGGCGATGTTGTCCATTGCACCGTGCGAAGCGGTACGGAACACATACTTGTACTTCGCTTCTTCGAAGATGCGCGGCGTGCCGCAGTCGTACAGCACCAGCAACTTCTTCATTTCTTCCGCGACCGGCGATACCGCCAGACAGTCGCCGGAGCTGACGTAGCCGATGACGAGATCGACTTTTTCGCGCTCGTACAGGTTGCGCAGTTCTTGCACCTGCTTGGTCGCGCCGCCATTTTCGTCGATGTACACCGCATTGATGGTCAGGCCGCCCATGCCCTTTTTGTTATACGGGGCCGGTGCGGCGCCACTGTTGAATGCGTCGATCAGTGCTTTCGCGCCGTTCACTGCCGGCACGCCGAAGCTGTCGGCAGCCTGACCCGACAGGAAGCTGACAATACCGATCTTGATGTCTTCTGCAGCGACGCTGCCGCCGATGCCCAGTGCGATGGCGGCGGCTGCCGCACGCATGACAAATCCGCGCGCAGCAGCGCGCAGCGGTGTGTGATTCCCACCCTGCCTCATGGTGTCTCCTCCAGATGTATTAAGTATTGTGTTCTGGCGTATGCGCGGCCAGACCGCGTCTTGATTGTCATTCTGTATCGTTCATTCGGCTTGCGGTCTTTGTCGTTGCAAAAGCTCCCATGAAAGATCTTGATTGCTCAACCGTTTGTAGCGCAGACCGGCGCCGGTAATGTTGCGGCGCAGTGATGCACATCGCAAGGGAGCACAGCGAGAGTCTTCGGCTTCTGTATTGCGGCGCAACGTTCGTGGTGAACTGTCGCCGTTGCGGCGGCCGTCAGACGGCATGTGCGACGCGCACGCTGACACACGCACCGCGCTGCGGTCGCAGGCTTGGTATCTGTTTGAAAACTACGGCGCGCTTTGCTTCAGGCTCCGTGACGCTCGCCGTATGCCTTGTGCAACTGCGCTTCCCAGGCCTGACCTGGAACGCTCGCCAAGTGTTCAAACCGACAGGCCAAACAGATCGTCAGATCTTTCCGGCAGGCCGGACTGGCGTACCAGAAGGTACGGCGGGCGCGGGCGGCGCCGACGGCGTGGAGGGCATTTGCGGCGTACGCGGCACTTGCTCGATCATCTTGTCGGTGTCGTGCTGGCCGGGAGTTCGCTCGCCATTCCCGATGTCGGACTCGTCGGTACGGTGGCGGATGGGTGTCTGCATAGGTAAAAGAAGAGTCGGTGGTGACGCTGAACTCAGATCGCCTGTGGCTAGCTGAGTTCAGCCCGACATCAGCCGGAATTTACCCACACATAACGTGGAAAAGCTTGTGGACAAGTCAGATCAAACAAAGACAAGCCTATGATTCTAATCAGCTATTTCGTATTGATCGAAAACAAGGCAGCACCCTGCCAAAAGCTTAGTCTTCCCGGCCGAACGCGAATTGGGTCTGGCCCGGTTCATTGCGCTGGCCGCGACGCGGGCGCTTCACTGAGTGCGGACGAATCGAGGCCGGGACCAGCCGGTTCACCGAGTGCCGGATTTCAAGCAATTGCTCGGCACGAACCAGCCGCATAATGCTTTGCAAGGCTTCGCGTGCAAGCCAATCCGCTCGCAGGTCGCTGCTTCCGGGCGTGGAAGCGTGTAAAAATTCTTCCATCAAATCTTTTGAATCGGGTAGCCAGGGAGTGGGATCGGATTTCGTTGAGTCGCTCATCGTTTTAGTCCGAGAATTAATCTTCAGAAACGGAGTCTAGCGACAATCCCTCTGAAGTCCAGAGTCCTCCGCTTGAGACAAATCAACGACTTGCCGGACTCTGATGTTCCGCAAGTTTTTTTTCATTTGCTCATAATTTTGCTCGAACCCGTGGATCCTCAATGGACGTTTGATGCCTAAATGATGAAGAAGCGGTTGCAAAGCGTTGCTGTGCCCGGGACGCCAATCCGGAAGCGCAGTCAGCCGTGTTGCGCGATATGCGTGATTGGCTGCAGGGTGGAGCGCAGTGGCTTACAAATTTCATTTCTGTCTGCGGTTCGTCTCGCTGAAGCCCGTCATGCGTATTCCAGCACCCCAGAAGGCCGACTGTGCCGGCTTTGTTTCGATCCACATTACAGAGGTGCCCATGGACGACCTGAACGAACAACAGAAAACACGGCTTGGCGAGGTGCTGTTACAGCGCGAGCTGGCATTGCGAGCCGATATCCAGCGCGAGATCAGCTCGCAGGACGAATACGTTCAGTTGGCCAGTGAGGTGCCGGATCCGGGTGACCTCTCGTTCGCCAACCTGTCGGTTGATCTCGGCAACGCAGCAGTGAGCCGCGATCTGCATGAATTGCGCGCAGTCGAGCTGGCGCGCAAGCGAATGGCCAACGGTGTCTATGGGGAGTGCGCCTCTTGCGGCTACCCGATACCGTTCGAGCGTCTGCTGGCGATGCCTTCAGCTGAGCGCTGCGCGCCTTGCCAGGAAAATTTCGAGCGCACACACCATGAAGGGCATCGGGGCGCGACGATGTAGCGCGCCATGCAGATGGGCATAGGCATGCTGCTATGCCCGGCCACCTCCCCCTGTTCAATCCTCATTCGCGCAAGCCCGGCTGATTTATTCGGCCGATCGAGCGGAGGTATTCTGATCTTCCGCCTTGCTGTCGGTAACAGGAAAGGATGCTGGTATTTGCTGCTGATTGGCCTGGGTTTGCTGCGCCTGATTATTCATCGAAAGCACCATCTCTTGCATTACAGCATCAGTTTCCACTGCTGCTTTTTGAGGATCGGTTGCGCGTTTAATTTCGAGTACCTTTTGAGCCAGAAGTGCGCCCAATTCTGAAGGCAGTTCAAGGTATGGAATCCTTTGCGTCCCCGTAAAAGCAAGGCTCCATTTTTCTTCCAATGCCCGCATCTCAGATCGTACGTTACTGATTAAAATGGGCTCGATCTTTTTTTCTTTAATTTTCTTAACCGCTTCGTCATCAATGTCATGGGTGATGTCAATAATTTCCAGTCTGCGCAAGCAGTGATTTTTTTCCAAGCCTGACGCAATGATCGAAGCACTTTCAGCGTCGATGTAACTGGAAGATAAATTGAGGCTTTGGAGCCGCGGCGAGCTCGCCAGAAATTTGCTGATGCTGAAGGCAGCCGCCTTGCCGCAATGATTATCTGAAAGATTGATATCTGTCAGAGTCCAGTTGTCCGGAGGTCCGGAAAACAGGTCCGCTATAAATTTATCGTCCAGCTCACCTGATGAAAGATTCAAAAATCGCAAACTGGGGTGTTCTACGAGGGTGCGTCTCAACGTATCAAAAGATTCTTTGCTGCCTTCCGGCGAGCTTTGCTTCAAAGAGACTCGGCAGACACTCAACTTCTGTAATGTTGTCTGATCTTGTATGCAGTTGATCAGAAAATCACCAGTCAGACTTCCTGAAAAGAAACCATCGATTTGTAGATTCTGTAAGCATTGACACTTCGAAATTATTTCCGCCCAATCATTGGTTGAATTATTTATAACCACTCCTTTTTCAATAATCAATTTCTGAAGATGGGGTAAATTTTTCAGAGAAATAAAATGGGAATTGACGTCTCCATCGATCAATTTTCCGGAGAATTTTACTTCTGTCAGACCCGAATTGGCTTCAATGACTTTTCCAATTCCTGATGAATTTTTTGATGAGGAATCGTCTTGGCAATCCGAGGCCGAAAAGGAAAATCCCTCTAAGGACAGCGTTGTCAGGTTAGTTTTTTTACTTAATGAATAAAATATATCAGCGAAGCTGGGTGGCGCATCGTCTTTATTGCAACTCAATTGAATTTCTTGCAAATACGAATTCTTGCAAATCTGACTGGCTGAACCGACTGTTTGGGAACCGAAACTCAGGTTCAGCTTGGTCACCGATGGACTGTTTTCCAGCAATTCACCCAGCTTCATGCCGGCTTCTTCAGTCTCGCAATGGTAGGTCATCATGTCGGTTCCGCTCGCCTGTATTGCATACCGAGCCAGATCCATTTGATTAAGGCCCATCGCCAGTTCTTCAATCAGCTCAAACATCTCGTCGCTGTTGGCCTTGGGAAGTTCTCCGAGCACCAGAAAATTATTCAGTAGATTCCGATTGGGGTCGAATGTGCTCAACTTCAAATATTCTTCCGGCGTATATCGGGATACTAGGCCTGATGTGCTAATGAGAGCCGGCAGTTTATCTATCGATTTACTTGGCTTATGAGTGCCCTGTTCTGATGCTGTATCAAGCGGTGAAACCTGCGATGGAGCACTGAAATTTCTGGCAACCGGCCGCATGAATTTCTCCTTTGATGGTTTAAATTTTTCAACGGTAGCCCGTATTAGAGACAGCAGCGTTCAGATTGAGTAAAAGTCGAAGCGCATAGGTTCGGTTAAAACACAGGCTGGTATGTCGCAGATACAACGGAGAGGCTTATTGGCCGCAACCATGTGTTCGCCGGGATTTAATGATAGAAGCCCTGGCTGCGCTGCCAGATTTGATCTGGTCTTTTAAAATCGATCCTTCAGAATTTGTCGAACGCTAACTTCCCGGGGCTTTTTATGATCTTGACATCGCTCAGGCGTGTAATCCTTCACGCATTCCGCATGACCCGTCGCGACTGGCATGCAGGCGAGCTGCGCTTCCTGCTGCTGGCGCTCGTGATTGCGGTGGCGGCGTTGTCTGCCGTGAGCTTTTTTGCCGACCGCATGAATCGTGCGCTGACACGCGATGCTGCCCAGTTGCTGGGCGCCGATCTGGTGGTGCGCAGCGACCGCCCGATCGATCCGGCCTGGCGTGAACGTGCGTTGCGCGAAGGACTGTCGCTGGCCGATACCGTCAGTTTCCCCAGCATGGCCGTGACCGGCAGCGGTGATCAGCAAGATACCCGTCTGGTCGCTGTGAAGGCGGTGTCGGCTGCGTATCCGCTGCGTGGCGAACTCACGCTCGAGCGCGACGGGCGGCAGCAGTCTGCACGAGGCATGCCTGTGTCCGGAACCACCTGGGTCGATCCCGCTTTTCTCACTGCGCACAATGTGAAGCCCGGCGACACACTGCAGCTTGGCGCGCGACGCTTTCGCATCGATGCTGTCATCGCGCTCGAAAAAGACCGTGGCGCCGCTTTCATGAATTTCGCACCACGCGCGATGATCTCGCTCGACGACCTCGTTGCCACGGGACTGGTGCGTGACGGCTCGCGTGTGACCTACCGACTGCAGCTGGCCGGCGAAGCGCGCGCCGTCGCCCGTTTTCAGGACTGGCTGACAACGCAATTGAAGCAAGCCGAGTTGCGCGGCATCCAGCTGGAATCGCTCGACGCAGGCCGGCCGGAGATGCGCACCACGCTTGAGCGCGCGCGGCAGTTTCTGTCGCTGGTCGGTCTGTTGACCGCGATGCTTGCGGCACTTGCCATTGCGCTGGCTGCACGACGTTTCATGCAGCGTCATGTCGATGCCGTCGCAATGCTGCGTTGCTTTGGTTTGCCGCAATCGCAGGTCACGCAAATCTACGCATTGGAATTCCTGCTGGTCGGCCTGGCGGGTGGTTTGCTCGGTGCGCTCGCTGGTTTTGGCGCGCATTTTCTGTTGCTGCAATGGCTGGGGCCGCTGGTGGCGATCGAGTTGCCGGCGCCCGGCTGGCTGCCGCTGTGGCAGGGTGTTGCGACCGGCTTGCTGCTGCTGGTTGGCTTTGCGCTGCCGCCGGTACTGCAGCTGCGTAATGTGCCGTATAACCAAGTGATCCGGCGCGAGCAGCCACCGCCCCAGGCGTTCACGCTGGCGGGCTATCTGCTCGCGCTGGTCGTGTTCGTCACGCTGCTGGTCTGGCAGGCCGGCGACCTGAAACTGGGGCTGCTGACTTCGGCAGGTTTTATCGGTGCGCTCGCCGTGTCGGCGCTCGTTGCCTCGGGTGCGCTGCGGGCGCTACGCTGGCTGCGCGCGCCACTGCACTGGCCTGCATGGCGCTTAGCACAGGATTCGCTGCGACGGCGGCCGGCCTCGAGTGCGTTGCAGATCGTGTCGCTGGCGCTTGGCCTGATGGCTTTGCTGCTGCTGACGATCGTTCGTGACGATCTGCTGTCGGCATGGCAGCAATCCGCGCCGCCGGACGCGCCAAATCATTTCGTGATCAACATTCAACCCGAGCAGCGCGCGCCGGTCACGCACATGTTGACTGCCGCTGGCATCGCCGATGCGCAGCTGTATCCGATGATTCGCGGTCGGCTAGTGCAAGTGGGCGATCGCCAAATCGGACCGGAGAGCTTCGCAGAAGAACGCGCGCAACGGCTCGTCGAGCGGGAATTCAATTTGTCAGCGATGGCCGATCTGCCGGCACACAACCGCGTGGTCGCCGGACGCTGGTTTGGCGCACAAGCGTCCGGCGGCGAGGCATCGGTCGAGCAGGGACTCGCGCAGACGTTGAAACTGAAACTGGGCGACAAGCTGCGCTTCGATGTGGCCGGTGTGCCGGTCGACGCCACCATTACCAGCCTGCGCAAGCTGGACTGGGGATCGATGCGGGTGAATTTCTTTGTGATCCTTGATCCGTCGATCTCGGCCGCACTGCCCACCACCTGGATCACCGCGTTTCATCTGCCGGCTGCGCAGTCCGGTCTGGTGAACCGGCTCGTGCATGATTACCCGAACCTGACCGTGGTGAATGTGGGCGCGATGGTCGCGCAGGTACAGGAGGTGATTCATCAGATCATCAGCGCAGTCGAATTTCTGTTCCTGTTCACATTGTCAGCCGGTGTTCTGGTGCTGGCCGCCGCACTGATGGTGTCGCGGCAGGAGCGCGCGCACGAAGCTGCGTTGCTGCGCGCGCTGGGCGCGACGCGGACGCAGCTGGCCCGGGCGCAATGGGTGGAATGTGTGCTGGTTGGCGCTTGCGCCGGTCTGCTGGCGGCCACCGGCGCGTCACTGGTGGGCTGGATATTGGCGCGGCAGGTGTTCGATTTTGCATGGGCCTTCAGCCCGCTGGCCTGGTTGGCCGGCCCGGCGCTTGGCATCATTTGCGCACTGGCTGGCGGCTGGTTTGGACTCAACAGCGTGTTATCGAGGCCGCCCATACTGACCCTGCGGGAAGGCTGAGCACCGTCAATCGCGATCGGCGGCTCTGCCCGTACAGTCTCCTCCACATGACGTCGTCAGGCAGGGGAGGCAGGGAGCATGCGCAGTCGCTACACGTTGGTCGGCGGGTTGAGTGCCCGGTTGAGCACCGGATGGAATACCGGCTTGATTGCGCTGGTGATGCTGCTTGCAGGCTGCACCGCGATGGCGCCTGGTATCCAGTTTTCGGCGGCCAGATCCACCGCCGGCGAAGATGAGCAAAAGATTCATCCGCAGATACGGCCCATCACCCCCGCGCTGGTCAGTGCCGAACGCGAAGCGCGCGACCGGCGCGTGGCCGACGATATCGGCGCCCTGATGCTGCCGCCTGAGCCCTACCGGATCGAGGCTGGCGATGTGCTCGGCATCGTCGTCTGGGACCATCCTGAACTGTCTGCCACGATGCTGCCGCCACCGGCGGCGGCTGGCGCCGGCGCCATCGGCATTGCCGCCAGCCCGATGCAACCGGGCTCCGGGTTCGAAATCGATCAGCAAGGCATGCTCGATTTTCCGTATGCGGGCCGGGTCAAACTCGCCGGCCTGACGCCACCCGAGGCGCATGCGTTGCTGACGAAGCGGCTTGCGTTCTATCTGCGTGCGCCGAAAGTGACGCTGCGCGTGATGGCCTATCGGAGCAAGCGCGTGTACGTCGATGGCGAGGTGAAGTCGCCCGGCGTCCAGCCGATCAATGACATCGCAATGACGCTGACCGAGGCCATCAACCGGGCCGGTGGTATGAACCCGGTCGCCGACCAGAGCCGCGTGATGGTGACGCGCGCCGGCAAGACGTATCAGGTGAACCTGCCGCTGCTGGTACAGCGTGGCATCAATCCGTCCGCAGTGATGCTGCAGAACGGTGACCTGGTGCGCCTGCCTTCGCGGGAAGACAGCAAGGTCTTTTTGTCCGGTGAAGTCAGCGCGCCGCGCGCACTCGCCATGCGTAACGGCCGGCTGACGCTGAACGAAGCACTTGGCGAGGCCGGTGGCATCAATCCGGTGACGGGCGATGCGCGTAAGGTCTATGTGGTGCGGCGACACGATCAGGAATCGATCGTCTACCAGCTCGATGCGAATGCGCCGGGCGCACTGGCCATGGCCGAAGGCTTCGAGTTGAATCCGAAGGATGTCGTGTATGTCGCCGCGACTGCGCTCACCAACTGGAATCGCACGATCAGCGCAATGATCCCCGGTTCGCTGCCGACCGCGGTGATCGCCACTACGCCGGCCGTACGCTGATGACCATGAACATCCTCTTGCTCTGCACCGGCAATGTCTGCCGCAGCCCGATGGCCGAAGGATTGCTGCGGGAATGTTTGCCGGCGCATGAGCTTTTTTCTGCGGGTATCTGCGCACAGGAGGGCGCGCCGGCCGACCCGATTGCCGTCGAACTGATGTGGCAGCTGGGTGTGGATATTGGTGCGCATCGCGCGCGCCAGCTCAGTAGCTGGATGATGCGCGAGGCCAATCTGGTGCTGACGATGGAACGTGCGCAACAGCAGTTCGTCCAACGTTGCTATCCTTCCGTCGCGATGAAGGTCGAGCTCTTGGGGGGGGAGGACGATACCGATATTCCCGATCCCCACGGGCGGGGACTGCATGCGTTCCAGCAGGCACTGCAACTAATCCGCGCCGCCTTGCGCCGTCGCCTGCCGCAGCTGCGTCCGCGTAGCGCTTGCGCGCTCGATTGACTACGGATCGGAGTGATCGCATGCGACCATCGATACCGCAGTTGAGCTATCCAGGTGAAGCGCCGGTGATTCTCGCCGGTGAAGGCGACGCCGAGCTGGCCGCCTATGTCGATATCTTGCTTGAACAGCGCTGGCTGATTGCTGCTGTCGCGCTCGTGGTCACGCTGGCCGGTGCGCTGTATGCATTTATTGCAAGGCCGGTCTATGAGGCCAGCCTGATGGTGCAGGTCGAGGAAAAGGGACAGCGCGAGCCGAAAAATATTCTCGGTGAGGCGGGTGCCATCATCGACTATAAGACCCCGGCCTCCGCCGAGATCGAGCTGCTGCGATCGCGGCTGGTGGTGTCGCGCGCCGTCGATCGGCTGGGGCTTTGCATCGACGTACAGCCACAGCGTTTTCCCTTGCTGGGCGACTGGCTCGCCGCGTTGCGTGTCGCTGACTGGCTGCCGGCGTTGCGCGGGCTGGGCGGTTATGCGTGGGGAGACGAAACGCTCAAGGTAAGCACCTTTGATGTGCCCGAGTATCTGGAGAACCGGCCCTTTGAACTGCAGGCGTTTGGTCAGGGGCGCTACGTCATGAGCGATGCAGAGACCGGCATTCGCGTCACCGGGAAGGTCGGTGACGCCGAAGTCACCGAGACCCGCTATGGTCCTGTCATGCTGCGCGTCAGCCAGCTGGACGCACCGGCAGGTACGCGCTTCATCCTGCTGCGCAGTTCGCGTATGGCAGCGATCGACAGCATACAAAAATCAATGACGGTAACCGAGGTGGGCAAGCAGTCCGGCGTGGTCGTCGCCACCCTCAAGGGCGACAGTGCTGACCGCGTTTATCGACTGCTGAGCGCAATTGGCAGCGAATACATGGCCCAGAACAGCGCGCGCCGTACCGAAGAAGCGGATAAATCGCTGGCCTGGCTGAATCAGCGGTTGCCGGAGGTCCGGCAGCAACTCGAACAGGCCGAGGCGCGCTATAACCAGTTCCGCAATGCGCACGGCACGGTCGACCTGGGTGAGGAGGGTCGGATCAACCTGCAACGTTCAGCGGCGGCGCGCACGCGCAAGATGGATCTGGAGCAAAAGCGCAGCGAGCTGATGGCGCGTTACACGGCCGCGCATCCGTCTGTGGTCGCGCTTGACCAGCAGATTAGCGAAGTGAACCGTGAGCTGCGCGAGGCCGCCACGCAGCTGCGCCAGCTGCCGGTCCTGGAGCAGGAAATGGTCAGGCTCGCGCGCGACGTGAAAGTGAACAACGAGCTGCACACTGCCTTGCTGACCTCGGCGCAACAGCTGCAGCTGATCGCGGTCGGGCGTACCGGCAACGTACGGCTGGTCGATGCGGCGGAGCGCCCGGAAAGCCCGGTCACGCCCAACCGGCCGCGCATTATTGCGGTAGCGGTTTTCGGCGGCATTTTTCTCGGCGTGTTGTTGGCCTTCCTGCGCCGCGCGCTGCAGACTGCCATCGATGACGCGGAGGACGTGGAGCGGCTGTTCGGCTTGCCAGTCTACGCAAGCATTCCACACAGCCGCATGCAGGAATCGCTCGATGCCAACCGCCGCGATCCGACGCGGCTGGCGCTGCTGTCGCGGATCGCCAGCATGGATGTGGCGGTCGAAGGCTTGCGCAATTTCCGCACGGCGCTGCAGTTCTGCATGAGCCATGGCGGCAACAACGTCGTGTTGATCACCGGGCCGACTGCTGGCATGGGCAAGTCCTTCGTGTCAGTGAATCTCGGCTCGGTGATGGCGGCCAGCGGAAAGCGTGTGTTGCTGATCGATGGCGACTTGCGCGACGGTCAGTTGCATCGCTACTTCCATGCCGAGCGATCTGGTGGACTGGCCGACATCCTGTGCGGCGCGCCACCGGCGCAGCTGTTGCGCGTATCGGTGTTGGAGAACCTCGATTTCATCGCTACCGGCACGTTGCCGCCCAACCCGTCCGAGCTGCTGTTACGAGCAAGCTTTACTGCGATGCTGGGCGAATTGTCACCGCAGTATGACGTGGTGCTCATCGATGCTGCGCCGCTGCTGGCCGTCGCCGACAGCCTCGTCATCGGTGCGCATGCCGGCGCGATTTTCCTGGCCGCGCGTGCCGGCGTGACCCGCCCGGGCGAGATCGCCGAGGCGATGAAGCGGCTTGCGCGTGCCGGCCTGGCAGCCAAGGGCGTGGTATTCAATGATGTCAGCGCGCGTCCCGGCCGCTATGGCTATGGCAACCGCTACGGTTACGGCCGGTTCCGCCAGCTCGGCTATTCCGGTGACGCCTCACGGACGGCAGAGACATGAACATGCATGCATTCATCCGGCGTGACGATCGCGCGCGCAACGTGGCATGGGATGAGCGATCGCTGCGGCCGACCGATCCCGGACCTGTGCAGGAATTCCATCGCTGGCCGTTGCCGGGCTATGTGTGGCCCGCACTGGAGCGGCGTTACCACAGCATTTTCTGCTCCGAGCCTTGGTTGCGCCTGCACGACGCGCTGACCCATCGCATTGAGGCCTGGGTGATGCGCCGCGACGGACGGATCGCCGCGCTGGTTTTGTTCGAGCGCACCGGGCGGTGCGCGCGCGTGATCAATGAGGCGTTCGACTTGCCGGCCGAGGCACTGGACGAATTTGCGCAGGCATTGTTCGCGCAGTATCCGATGTTGTCCGCGATCCGGCTGACAGCGACCGCGCTTGAGGCACGACCGCACCACTACCCATGCTTCGTCGCCGCGTGTTCGGATGATTATGTACTGACGCTGCCCGCCAGCGAAGAAGCCTGGCTGGCTTTGCTTTCGGCACAGACGCGCGAGAAGATTCGTTACCACTGGCGCCGTGCACAGCGGCGTCAGCCCAGCCTGTGCTTTCGGACCGTGCCGGCTGCGTCGATTGAAGCGGCGCAGCTGCGCAGCGTGATCGAATTCAACCGCGCCCGCATGAAAGCCAAGGGACGCAGCTTCGGCATGAATGCTGTCGATGAACGCAGACTCTGCGCACTGATGCATGAACGCGGGCAGTTGTCGGTGATCGAAATCGACGGCGAAGTGCGCGCCGGGCTGCTGTGCACGCTTGCCGGCAATGACATCACCATGCATGTGATCGCGCACGATCCGGCCTTTGATGATTTGCGGCTCGGCTTCCTGTGTTGCGTGCTGACTCTGCAGGATGCGATCGCCCAAGGCCTGCAACGCTTTCATTTTTTGTGGGGACACTACGACTATAAGACCCGGCTGGGCGGACGGCGGATCGAGCTTGCGCAGGTTGTGCTGTTGCGCGCACGTCGTTTTGCGTGGCTGCATCCGCGCCTGCTGGGCGGGCACGGGCTGGCCTGTCTGCGCCTGATCGCACGTCGCTGCAAGCAGCGATTCATCGCGGCGCGCGGCTGAAGCATTTCTATGTTCATCGATACCCGGCAGGTCGGCGATGGCAGGGCACTGATCGCTACGGTGTGCATCATCGGTGGCGGTGTCGCCGGCCTGACTATCGCGCGCGAACTGGAGGCGCAGGGCATTGATACCTGCGTGCTGGAGAGTGGCGGTTTCGATCCCGATGCCGACACACGTGATCTGTACCGCGGCGACGCCACCGGGATCGACTACCAGTTTGCCGACGGTTGTCGTGCTCGCTTTCTTGGCGGCAGCAGCAATTGCTGGGGCGGCTGGAGCCGACCGCTGGATCGCTGGGATTTCGAGCGGCGTGACTGGATTCCTCACAGTGGTTGGCCATTCGGTCTTGACGAACTCGCGCCCTGGTATGCAAAGGCGCACCGCGTGCTGCAACTCGGACCGGTGAATTTCGATCCGGCCTACTGGGAAGCGGCAATCGGGCGGAGCGATGTCAGGCGACTGCCGCTGACCAGCGGCCGCATACGCGACACCATTTCGCAGTTCAGTCCGCCGGTACGCTTCGGGCGCCATTATCGCGCCGAGCTGAGAGCTGCGCGTCATCTGCGCATCTTCCTGCATGCGAACGTGACCGAGATTGTGCCTGATGCGCTGTGTACGCGCATCAATCAAGTGCGTGTGCAGACCCTGGACGGCAAGCGGATCACGGTCGCGGCGCGACTGTTCGTGCTCGCCACCGGAGGTATCGAAAATGCGCGGCTGCTACTGGCCTCGAATCGCGTGATGCAGCCCGGGATCGGAAACCAGCACGATCTGGTCGGCCGCTATTTCATGGATCACCCGCGCATGCTGGCCGGCCGGGTGCACTTCGCCGGCGCGTGGTCGCGCAACAAACTGTATGACATCAAATACAACTACATGAACGGCGCGGTCGCCGCACACGGTCAGCACATCGCAGCGCAGCTTGCGTTGACACGAGAGACGATGGCAAGAGAGCGTGTGCTCAATGCGCGGGTCTGCTTCTGTTCCGAATTTCCGGGCGAGGGTAGCGTCGGAGCGCAGGCGCTGTTCCGGTGCAAGCAGGCCTGGCTGGCGAAAGATCAGCCAGGCCGGCGACTGGCCGATGACTTGCGTGCGATGGCGCGCGATCCGGTCAACACCTTCCTGTATGGATTCACGCGCCTCTGTCATCCGCGCGCGCTGATCCGTAACGTCGGCTTCCAGCTGATTGTCGAGCCCATGCCGGATGCCGACAGCCGGGTCACCCTGTCGACCAGCCGCCGCGATGCGCTCGGCCTCCCGCGCGTGGATGTGCACTGGCGGCTCAGTTCGCTGGTGCGCCGCACCGCCGATCGTACGCTCGCACTGATCGCGCAGGAGCTGCAGGCAAACGGCGTCGCGAAGGTCGATCCGATGCCGTCAATCGAGCGCGAAGGCTGGCCGCCAACCTTCGAAAAGGAAGGTACCTGGCATCACATGGGCACCACGCGCATGCATGACAACGAACGGCAAGGGGTGGTGAACCGCGACGCTCGCGTGCACGGGCTGGCCAACCTGTATATCGCCGGCAGTTCAGTGTTTCCGACCGCCGGCGCAAATTTTCCGACCATCACCCTGACGGCCTTGTCCTTACGGCTTGCCGATCACTTGCTAACCCAGCTACGCAGTCCGACCAGCACACCGGTCGATGAAGCCACGGTCGCGCTCGTGTCGACCAGCGAAGTGCAGGAGGCGGTCGCCGCTTCGGTGGGCGCAGGACAATTGCCGGCGACATGAGACCCGGCTGCGTCGCACGCGATTACCCGCTCATTCGCTTCAATCCGCTGCACCTGACTCACTACATCTGACACGCTGCGCGCGTGCAGAAGGCCTTCGGCATCCGTCGTGCTGAAGGCCTTTTTCTTTGCTACCGATTTCCTTCCTCTGTTGCTTGTATATCTGAGAAGAAATTTTCTATGCGAAATTTTTTTGATTTCTGCGTGGAACTCTTCTCGTAAGGCAATGCTCTGACACAGGCATTTGCAAGGATCTTTCACGAGATCCACAACCAGAGGGAGAAATTACGAATGTTTCACGTGTCATTTAACGCAAAAGCAATTCGTCTCATGTCGCTGACGGCGACGGCGAGTGTCTCGGTCCTGCTGTCAGCCTGCGGCGGTGGCACGGGTTCGGCACAGTATTCGATCGACAGCAACGGTAACCTGACTTCTGCCACGGCCAGTACCAAACTGGCAGACGGTGCGACGCAGACCACGACGGTCAGCACCGCGCCGGCCACGGCCACCGGGTCGACCAGCACCAGCACGGTGACGGGCACGACCACGACGGCCGGTACGACCCCAACGACCGGCACAACCACCGGCACAACCACCGGCACAACCACCGGTACTACGACGAGTCCGACGACTACGACGACCACCGGAAGTACCAGCACCACTACAAGCCCGACCACGACCAGCGCGATGCCCTACGGTCAGACGGGTACCAACTGGGCAATGACTTTCTCGGATGAGTTCACCGGCACCGCACTCAATACCGCGCGCTGGAACGATACGATCTGGTATGAAACATCGAACGCAACCAAGAACTATGCGGTGTCCAACGGCAGCCTGAAGATCTGGCCACAGCGCGATGCGACAGGCAAATTCTTCAATCGCACCATCGATACCGACGGCAAGTACTACCAGACCTATGGCTTCTTCGAGATCGAGGCAAAACTCCCGATTGGCAAGGGCACATGGCCGGCATTCTGGCTGTTCAACCATATCGGCACGCGTCGCCCGGAAATCGACATCATGGAAGCGTATGCAGGCGGTGGCCCCGCAAGCGGCTGGTCCGATGCGAATTTCCATCCGACCGCCTATGCGCCGACCGTGTGGATCGACGCCGGCCGCCTGGCCGGTACCAAGACCATCCTGACCAGCGATTTGTCAGCGGCCTTCCACAAATATGCAGTGAAGTGGGAAGCCAGCAAGCAGACCTTCTATTTCGACGGCCGTGAAGTTTTCAGCATTGCCGTGACGATGCCAGACACGATGTACGTCATGCTGGACCTCTGGTACGGCAGTGCATCGGGTCAGCCAGACAGCACTACGCCGACCGGTAGCGGCAATTCATACGAGATCAACTACGTGCGTGCATGGAAGGCGAGCTGATCACTGACTGACAATCACAACCACAAAAGCAACGGCATCCGGTAACTCCGGATGCTTTTATGGCCAGCCTTGCGCTGGCCATTTTTTTTATGTCGATCACTGCACCAGACAGGACAGGTTCCTGCCACCAACGTTACGACCGGAAAATCGCTGCACTATTACTTGGATGGCCGGATTGGGGCCCGCTGATTTTCTGGGTTCTGGTTGGCAGCCGGTAGGGGATTGGGAGGCAGATTTGGATTTGAACCGGTTTACACCGCGTGTGTCTGCGCATCCAGCGAAAGTAAGATTTCCAGCATCGTCGGGTCCGTGCGGGGGGCGTCTGCAGGGCCATGAGTGCACCTCTGAATCAACAACCGAATAGCGCGGCCGCAGCAGTGAAGTGCTCGTCCCGATCTGGCGTGGTGAAACGGAGAGTCATGCGTGACGCGCCGGCTCTTGATCGCTGACCTGCGTACTACCATTGCGGCTTACCGCAGGTCAGCGCAGCACTGTCATTCCTCTCGCATGCTCGTGCAGGTGACTTCTGAAATGAAAGATCCGCGTGCGATTCCTGATAATTTTTCTCTTGGTGGCGCTACCGGTCACATCGACAGCACAGCAGGCCGCCTGGCTGCCGATGCCGACGGTGGGGCATGACGGCGATACGCTCAACCTCGCGTGTGGCCGCACCTATGTGGGCGAACTGAAGCTCGCCGGATTGCGCAGTGTCACGCTTCGCACGCAGGGTCACTGCGGCATGGCCGCCGTGACGACCGCGGTTCCTGTCAGCGGCTGGCGACGCGATACGACGCAGCCGTCGGTCTGGGTGGCCGATATCGAATTCGCGCCGGCGCAAATTCAGCTGGGTTCACGCTTTTTGATGCAGGCACATCATCCGAATACGCCCGGTCGCTGGCTGCATGGCGCGAGCCGATCGCCCGGGCATTTGCGCCTACGCCTGCACTCTTCCGACCTCGCCGGCGCGACGCTGGTCTGGCGTGCGAATGACTGGCTTATTGAAACACGCTCCATTGCACGCTATGACGGTCAGACGGCGTATCTCGCACCGGGCAGGGACGACAGTTTCGGCTTGCCAGCTGAGACCGATTTTTATGTCGAGGGCAAGCGCTGGATGCTCGATTCACCGGGCGAATGGGCATACGAGGCCGGTAAGCTCTACCTGTGGCCGCCGGACGGACGCTCGCCGCAGGAACGGATCTGGGCGTCGCCGCCGGGTCGTGCGATCGATGCGCGCGATTCAATCGATGTGCGCATCGATGGCATACGGATTTTCGGCGCAACGCTGGCCATCGACGCCAGCGGCAGCCACGGACTTCAGGTCAGCGACACCGTCATCGAGAACAGCGGCGAGGCGGCGATCATGGCCGGCAGCGACATGCGCGTTCTGCGCGTTGCGGTGCGTGGCAGTGTGCAGGATGGATTGCGCGCAGCGGACGATGCGCGCAATGTGCAGGTGCAGGACAGCCGTTTCGACGACGTCGGCATGCTCGGCATGCCACGCCGGTCACGCGGTGCGATCGTGTTCGAGCAGGCGCAGCGCGTGATCGTCCAGCGCAACCGAATACGCAATGCGGCCTATATTGGTATTCGCGTGTTCCGCGACGCGCTGGTCAGCGGCAATCAGATCGAGCGCGTCTGCCAGCGGCTGGCGGACTGCGGCGGTATCTATACCTTCGCGCGCGACCGTCAGCCGCTGCGTGTGACGATCGATGGCAATCGTGTCAGCCGGCTTGCCGGCGACAGCGCCTTTGCGATTTATCTGGATGATTTCGCCAACGGCGTGCGCGTTGTCGGCAACCAGCTGCTCGACAATCCGAGTGGCATGCAACTGCACAATGGTTTCGACAATGAGATCAGCGGCAATGCATTCATCAACAGCCGGCGTCAGCATATCTTGTTCAATGAGACGGCCGACCACGCGGTGATTGCGGACAATCGTGTCTATGGCAATCGTTTTGTGTCTGTCGGTGAAGTACCTGTTTACCGTTTATGGAGTCATCATGGCAGCCAATATGTCGGCCGTTTTGCGCGATTCCATGACAATCGCTACAGCCGTCCGCCTGCGCATTTCGCCGAGGTGGAGGGACAGGGCGCGCTGGGTTTCGATCAGTGGCTGGCCGGTGTCGGCACGGGCGACTCAGCCGGTACCGCCCGCTCTGCCGGGAGGTCGTCGCCACAACTCGCGCGGTAATGACAGCAGGAACAGCGTATTGGTGAACAGATAGCGGGATGCCAGTCTGAGTGGCTCCTGCGCAAGGCGGTACAACCATTCGAGGCCGAGCCGCTGCCAGCCAAGGGGCGCGCGCGGCAGCACGCCCGCGTGGTAGTCGAATGCGGCGCCGACGCCGAGCATTACCGCGCGCATCCGGCCACGTTGCGAAGCCATCCACTTTTCCTGCTTCGGGCAGCCCAGAGCAACCAGCACGATGCGTGCGCCGCTGGCATGGACGGTTTCAAGGAAGCGGTCGTTGTCTTCATCGTTAAAGGCGCGAAACGGCGGTGCCAGACTGCCAGCGATCTGCAGCAGCGGAAATGCGTGCTGCAGCACGGTGTGTAGCTTTTCCAGCGTGCTTGCCGTGCCGCCCAGCAGAAACACCGGTAACTGCAGTCGCGCGGCCTCATCCAGCAGGCGCCACATCATGTCCGGACCGGATAGCCTTTGCTGCTCGGGCCAGCCACGCCGCTGCATCAGCCAGGCCAGCGGCGCGCCGTCCGGCGAGTTCATGTCCGACACTGCCAGTGCCGCCGCAAGGGCGGGATCGCTCCGGGCGCTGACCAGCGAATGCACATTGCACAGGCAGACCATGCGTGAGGCGCCGGACTGTGCCCAGCGAATGATGCGTCCGACAGCCTGTTCCCATGACATCGCGTCAATGCGCGTTCCGAGCAGGATGGTCGATGACATGGGCAGGAATCTCCGCAGCCGGGGGGATACACCGATTGAAGCGCGGCGCTGCCGTCTGCACCCTGAGGGGTCGCAATGTGCGCACGCTGCGCTGCGGGCAAGATCAACGCTGTTTGATCACTGATGGAGGAGCGATGGCTTTCGACCTGATCGCGCGCGCACAACGAACGTGCCGGCTGCGTCTCGCCCAGGCATTCGATGACTTCTGTGGCGATGCGCCCGGTCAGTCGCGGCTGGAGCTGAACGAGCCGGCGCAGTTGCCGTCACGTGAGCGGGTGCGGCTGCCGTATGACGACAGCGCGTTTGACTGGGTCGCCTGTCATGAACTGATCGAGACCTTCGGCATTCATGAGCGACAGGTGCGGCTGTTGCGCGAACTGATGCGCATCGCGCGGCACGGCATCTTCGTGTCGACACCGAACCGTGCGCATCCGCTGGCACGCTGGTTATATCCGGAGCGTCATGCGCAGCTGCTTGACGCGCTGACGATCAAGACCATGGTCGATGTATTGCCCGGACGGCCGGCCTGGAAGCTTGGGCATGTGCGGCTGGCGGGATTCAAGTCGCATTACTTCCTGATGGTGTGGAAAGACCCCGGTCGTCCCTGACTTTCATCGTTCCCGCATCGTTCCGGCGACCCGGCGCCGCCGTCAGACCGAACAGTTCGCCGTTGGTCAGGCGGTGTGGTGGCGGCACCCGCCGGGCTGCATGCGCGAGAAAGCGATCAAGCGCCTGCCACAGCTGCAGTCGCTCGATATCCAGTGAATGGCACCACAAGTGAAACACGCCGCCACGCGCCTCGGCCAATGCCAGCAAGCGATGCAGCCTGACCAGCCAGTCGGATTCGCGCAGCGTGCAGCCTAATGCTGGCGCGCGCTGGCGCCAGTCACGTTGCGACACGAAATTGCGCAGCCATACCGCGCGCGCGTGGGGATAAAACTGCGCACTGGTCGGCAGCTCGAATGCATGGTCGCCGCAATCGATGCGCAGGTTCTGCGTGGTGCGCGCGAACGTAAAGCCGGCGGTTCGTACCTGCCGCAGGTGCACCTGCCGATAGCGTCCGCCCGGGTAGCAGAAGCCATGCACCCGCTGGCCGAGCGTGTCTTCCAGCGCGCGCTTGCCATCGTAGATTTCGCGCCAGGCCGAACGCTCGTCGATATCGGACAGAAAGCGGTGTGACAGCGTATGCGAGCCAATTTCAAAGCGCTGCGCCAGATCACGTGCCTGTGTGCCCGTCAGCACCGGCGGGCCCTCACGGTTCGAGACTGGCACATAGAAAGTTGCCGGTAGTCCGTGGCGCTCGAGCAGCGCTGCCAGCCGCAGGTCGAGCGGATGACCGTCATCGACCGAAATCGTCATGCGCAGGACGTTCATGGCACCTCGCGCATCGATTCACGCTGCGACAGCGGCGTATCGCGCAGCGCGCAGGCGCAGGCATCGACGATGCCTTGCGCGGCACTATCGAAATCGTAGCCGCGCACACGTCGCAGCCCGTCATCGCTGAAGGACTGCCACAGCGTGCCGTCGGTCAGCAGCCGCTGCGCGCAGTCGGCCCATAGCGGCACGCGCAGCTCACGCACATAGCCATTGCGGCCGTCGACCACCAACTCACCTGCGGCGCCTGCATGTGGCGACACCAGTACCGGTAGTCCGGCGGCACAAGCTTCATTCGCCACGATGCCCCAGACGTCCATGTGCGTCGGGAACAGGAACAGCCGGGCCGACTGATACAGCGCCGGCAGCGCATGCTGCGCGGCGAAGCCATGGAACTGCACGTCGACATCCGTGCAGTCAGCTGCCGCCTGTCGCAGCGCCGCATCCAGGCTGCCGGAGCCGACGTAGAGCAGCCGTGTACGTCGTCCGAGGCGAGCCGCGCATTCGCGCGCGACCGCCAGCGCGAACAATGGGTCCTTGGCCGGCTCCATCCGGCCGCAGAACAGAAAGTCAAATGACCGTTGCAACGACTGCGGTGGCGCGAAGGCCGGGTTGTCGACGCATAGCCAGGAATAAAAACAGCGCGTCGGCGACACGCCGTAGGAGCGATATAGCCGCAGCCCGCCCGCCGAGGCGGCGATGAAAGCGCCACTGCCGCGAAACACGACACGACGGACCAGCCGGTGCGCCAGCGACAGCGCGCGCTCCGAGTCCCAGCTGCCGTCAGTCATTGCCACATGCGGCCAGCGCCGCAAGCGCGCCATCAGGAACGCATACAGATGGGTCGGATTAAAGCCGTCGGTGACGACCACATCCGGCCGCAGCCGGGCCAGCAGCGGCACCACATCCGGATTGTGATGGATGTAGCGGCCATGCACGGTGACGAAGCGCTCGCGCAGCCAGTGCCGTTCGAACTGCATCGCCGGCAGGTCCCATTCACGGTTTGGCTCGCGCGCTGAGCAGAATACCGCATGGAAGTCGATGCCGGCCCAGCGCGCCAGCCGGTTGAAAATCGGCACGCGATACGGCGGCGGAGTATTGGTCACCAGCGCGATGCGAGTCATTCTGGCCGGCTCCGCTCACACCTGGCCGGTGCGCTCGTCATCGCGCGTGCGGTATGCCAATGCCCAGCGTAACCAGCCCTGTAGCCGACCGTGCGCGATGGCCAGACCATGCAGCAGACCCGGTGCCGCCGTGCCGGCTGCAAACAGCCCGGCCACCGACTTCAGTACGGGCATCAGCAACGGCGACAGCAAGCCGCGCGTAATCACCCACGCGGGCAGCCGGTGTTTGGCATACAGCGCACCGGCGCCGCGCGCACGCAGCCGTGCCGCTCGCCGCAGCGCCGCACTGGTCACCTGTCCGGGCGCATCGGCGCGGTGATGCACCTGCACGTCCGGTTCATACGCTAGCAAGGCGCCGGCACGCAGCGCGCGCAGCACGATGTCCGTTTCCTCGCCTGCGCCAAACCATTGGCCGACGCCAAGCCGGCCGTCGAAGCCGCCCAGCCTGGCGAGCAGCGAGCGCGCGAAAAACAAGGTGATCGACGACACCGGCAGATCGCGAAAGTGCGACGAACGCTGCCAGCTGAGCGTACCCGGCGCATGTGGCGGATCCTGTTCGACCCAGCGCCCGACCACGCCTGCCGGGCGGTCGCGTCGCAGCGTGCGCAAGAGCATGCGTTCCAGCGTTTGCGGTTCGTACCAGCAGTCGTCGTCAGGAAAGCCAAGCCAGCGGCCGCCGGCGGCAGCAATACCGGCGTTGCGCGCCAGCGCAAGATTCGGCGGCGTATGTTTCAGATGACGCAGCGCGATGCCGAAGCTGCGCGCGCGCTGCAGTACCGGCTGCAGGCGGTCGTCCTTGTTCTGGTCGATCACGATCAGCTCGAAGTCGTGGAAAGTCTGTGCGGCCAGCGAGTCGATCAATTTGTTCAGCTCGGCTGCCCGACCGACGGTGGCCAGGATCAGAGAAATTTCACGCATGGAGGGCTCCGGGCAAGGAGAGTCGGGCGCGCTGTCGGCGGACCAGATAGCGCAGGATGTGCAGCACCCGTACCAGCGGTCCGCCGCCGGCATGCGCGAGCCGGACCTGCAGGTCTTCGCGCATTGCCGCGCTGCGTTCGCGTGTCGACAGGCTGCCGCTGTGCTCGCGAAACGCCGCCAGCGGCTGCGGCAATTGGACGGGGTCGGCAATGCGCGACAGGCGCAGCCACAGGTCATAGTCCATCGCGTATTTCAGCCGCGTGTCGAAATCTCCGGCCTGCCACAGCAGGCTGCGTGCGATGAAGGTGGCCGGATGCGGAATGAAATTCCCGCGCAGCAGCCGGCGCCGGCTGTAGCCCGGTGCCGTAAAGCCTTCCGGCAACAGACGGCCGTCGATGCAACGCATGGTGCGGCCGAACAGCCAGCGGCCGCCGCTGGCCTGCGCCGCGCGCGCCACCGTCAGCAGCACGCTGTCGTGCAGGTAAAAATCATCTGAGTGCAGATGGGCGACGAAGTCACCGCTGGCTGCGGCAATGCCTGCATTCATCGCCGCGCTGATGCCTGCACGCGAGTTTTCTATCAACCGGTAAGGCGTGCTCAGTGCGCGTATGCGGTCCAGTGTGCCGTCGTTCGAGCCGCCGTCGACGAAAATCAATTCGACCTCGACGCCGCGCTGCATCAGCACCGAGGCGATCGATTCCTGCAGCCAGGGTTCGCTGTTGCGGGTGCAAGTAATCACGGAGAAGGTCGGCAGCTTCATCAGGCCACGATCGCCCCGGGAGGCAGTCGGTACAGCGCCAGCAGCCGGCCGGCTGTGTAGTCGGCACTGACGGGTGTCTGTGGCGCATAGGGATAGTCCGGCCGTGGACGGAACCCGCGCAAGGCATGGACCAGCTCAGCCATCGAGTCATACAGGCGCAACTGGTCAGGGCCGCTCTGATAAATTGCCAGTTCGGGCGTGCCGCCCAGCCGAAGCGCAAACACGCTCTTCCCCAGCAACAGCGCCTCGAGCACGGTCGATGGACAGGCCTCTTCGCAGACCGACGGTACGACCACGACATCAGCGCGCGCGGCCAGGCGCAGTGTGTCGCGGCCGCTTAGCAGGCCGTGGAAATAGACCGTGGGGAATCGCCGCCGCAAGCGTTCTTCGTCGGCGCCGTCGCCGGCGATCTCGACCTGCAGTGAGGCATCCAGCCAGGGTTCCAGTGCGATCAGAAATGCTTCCACGCCTTTGGCCGGATACAGCTTGGCAGCGATGAAGATGTGCAGGCGTTCGCGATCCGGCAGTCGTGCACGCAAGCGCTGCTGTTGCAGCTGGCCGCCATCCACGAAGTTGTGTACGGTAACGCCCCAGCGCCGCTTGCCGAAGGCACGCATCAGGTTGTGCTGCAACAGTTCGGACACGAACACCGTCTTGTGGCGCAGAAAGCCACGGCGCACTTCGGCGCGAAAGCGCATCACGGCGAGCGCGCTGCCAATGCGTTGCAACAGGTTCGGCTGCCAACTGCGACAGCCGGCACAATCAATCGGATCGGTCGATACGCAGACCGCTCCGCGCCGGAAGCGCACATGGATCAGGCAGTCGCTACCCTGGTCGTGCCGTGTCTGGATGAAGTTCAGCGACGGCGGCAGGTAGCTGGCGATGTTGGGCAGATGGCCGTGGTAATGCACGGCGTCATAACCGCTGGCGCGGCGCAGGATGGCGCGCGCGAAGCGGCGCGCGATCACACTGCGCTTGGGCGGCATGAACAGGCCCAGGTGCATCTCCTTCCAGCCGTCGAACTGGCCGCGCAGTTCCGGATAGAAGCGGCCGTCGAAATCGAATTCCGCACCAGCCTGCGCTGGGCTGACATCGTCGTTGCCCATCAGGTCCACTTCATGGCCGTCGGCCAGCAGCGCGCGCGCCAGTGCCAGCACATGACGCGCCAGGCCGCCCATGCCAATGGCTGGCAGGTCTTCGCTGACCATCAGGATGCGCATTTCAGCGCGCTCCCTGCATCAGCCGGCGCGAGGCCACGCGCAGCGCGCTGCGTTCATCGCCACGCACGATGAAGGCGAAGCCACCTACCAGCAGCAGCAGCGCGCCGGCAGTCGCCAGCGACAGCAGGCCGCCGACCGAGTCCGGCAGCCACCATTTCAGCGGCAAGGCCAGTACCAGCGCACCAGCCGCCGTCGCGAAGCCCGGCCACCAGCAGGTGCGCAGTGTCTCGCGTACCGACACCGGTACGGTGCGTCCATGCACATAGCCGATGAATAGCGCGGTCATCAGCAGTGATGCCAGCAGGTGCGCGACGGCGGCACCGATGATGCCGCCAGCCGCAACGCCGACCCACACCAGCCCGACACCGAGCAGGCCGCGCGCGATCGCGAAGCGGCCGGTGATTTTCGGATGGCCCAGGCCGTCGTTGATCAGTGACGGTATCGTCGTCAATGAATCGGCCATCAGTGCGGCGGTGACCAGCAACAGCACCGGATAGCCGTCGGCGACGAACTCGGGGCCGACCCAGCGCCTCAGGAATACGTCGCCGGTCAGGGTGATCATGCCGAGCGCCGCGAAGTTCAGGTAGCCGAGAATGCGTGTTGCATCGAGGCAGAGCGCGCGCAACTCGCGTTCGTTGCCGGTCGCAGCCAGCGCAGAGACGCGTGGATAGATCACGCTGGCGAGCCGGTAGGTGAGGCCGAGCAGCCGACCCGCGAGCTGGCTGGGTACGGTGTAGAACGCCAGTGCCACCGGTCCGGCCAGCGCGCCGACCAGCAGCTTGTCCGCATGCTGGTGCAGCAGTGACGCCAGGCGCGACAGCCAGGTATGGCCGGAGAAGCGCGCCAGCGCGATACAGGTGTCGCGTTGCGGCAGTGCCGGCGCAAGCGGCATGCCAAGCCGCCCCATCAACGCGGCCAGCCAGAACAGGTTTGCGCCAGATAGGGCGACACGCGCCAGTACCACGCCAGCGATGCCGCCGCCGTGCACCGCAACGGCCGCCGACGCGAGGTTGGCGAGGATACCGAACAGGGCTTCGCTGCCGGCTGAACGGTCATAGCGTTGCAGCGCCTGCGGCACCACCAGCAGGTAGTTCTGCCATTGCGACAGCGCGAAGCCGACGGCGGCCAGGCGCAGCCCCAGCAATGCATCGTCCTGCAGCAACGCCGAGACGCCGAAGAAGCGCGCCAGCAGCGGTGCGGCGAACAAGAACAGCAACACGCCGCCGGCCAGTCCCAGCACGCCATAGAACGCCAGTCCGAACCAGAAGGTCTCGGCGAAGCGGCGACGGTCGCCGCGCGCATGATGTTCGGCGAGGTATTTGATTGCACCGGCCGACAGGCTCAGGTCGAAGATGCCGGCATAGCCGACGATGGCACCGATGACGGTAACGATGCCGAAGCCTTCGAGACCGAGCCCGCTGATCAGCCAGGGCACGGTGGCCAGCGCAACCAGCGCGGGTAGCGCGGCGCCGGTAAGGTTCCACAGTGAATTACGCAGCAGCATGATGTGGCGACCAGTGTGGCTGACGAGCCGACGGCAAGCGTGCGCTGAGGTAAGGCAGCGCCAGCGTCAGGCCTAGCAGCAGCATCGTGCGGAATTCGATGACAGGCGTACCGATCAGCAGGGTCGGCATCCAGAACAACAGACCGGCCATGCCGGCATCGGCCAGCAGCGCGCTGTTGCCGCGTAGCGCAGAACGCCGTTTTAGGTAATGCGCAATGCATGCGGCCAGCAGCGCAACGAACAGGGCCAGCCCGGCAAAGCCGCTTTTCAGCAACAGGTGACCGAAGCCGCTGTGCACGAAGTCAAATTTGCCGAAGTGGTAGTCGAGCGCGTCTTCATTGCCATAGAAGCTGCCCCAGCTGCCCAGGCCAAATAGCCAGTGTCCGTCCAGGCTTTGTGCAGCCGCCTCGAGTTCATAGAAGCGACTGACATCGGTGGCGCGATCCGGGCCGACGTCATACAGCAGCGACGACAAAAAGCCGCCGCCGGTACTGTTGGCGGCCAGCCGCTCGCGCATCAGCGTGCCGGCCGCGCCCAGCAGCGCGAGCGCGCCGAATCCGCCAAATGCGAGCCGGCGCTGCCAAGGCAGCTGCCATAGCAGCACCACCGACATCAGTCCCAGGCCGATTAGCGATGAACGGCGGAACGATAGTGCAACGGTCGCCAGCTCCATCGCCAGCAATATCAGCAGCCCGAGCTTGCGCGCCATCGTCAGCCGGGCTTCGGGCATTAGCAACAGCCATGCGATGCAGAATGCGGCGAGTGCGGCGATGAAATTGTCGGCGATGTCGAAATACACCAGCGTGATGTCGAGCCGCTCGAAATTGCGGTAAGGGTTTGCATCATCGCCGCCAAAGAATGCATAGCGCACCAACCCGAAGACGGCGCGCAGCGCAGCCAGCACAAGGATCAGCAGCAACAGCCGGCGGCGATCCTGCTCGTCGCGCAGCGCCAGTAGCAGTAGCAACGCGAACAGCGCCATATTCAGCACGTTCAGGATGCCGTTGTAGCCAAGCACGGCGAGCACATCGATACCTTCGGCCAGGCCGAGCGCGAGATGTGCGCTCAACAGGAAGCCGAACGCAAGCAGGAACGGCACGAACGGTGACGGCGGCGACTGTCGCAGGCGATGCACGGCCTCACGCACCAGCGCAGCGGCCACCGCGACCCACAGCGACAGATTCAGTAACGAGAACGAAAACAGACCGGTGCCGCGTGAGTAGATCGTGTTGTCCTCCTGCAGCTGGCCCCAGGTCGAGGCCGAGCATACGCACAGCACCGCTACGAAGCCGAACGCAATCGCAGCCGGTGCGTGCAGGCAGGCCAGCAGCGCCAGCGGCAACAGAGCCAGCGCGCCCATCAGCAGCCAGAAAGGATCGACGGAAGGCGACATCGGCGCTTTGACTTCAGATTCGCAGCAGCGGCGCCGCAGACCGGTCCCGCACATCGGGGCCGGAGCGCAGCGTATGCTCGCCACGGCAGGCAGAACGAAAATGGTCGACGGTATGCTGCAAGCCATCGGCCAGACGGATGCGTGGTTCCCAGCCAAGACTGCGCAGCCGGCTGGAGTCGAGCAGCTTGCGTGGCGTGCCATCTGCGCGGCTGCGGTCGAACGTGATGTGACCCTGATAGCCGGTGGTCTCCGCGACCATCATGGCCAGTGTGGCGATACGCACTTCCTCGCCGCTGCCAGCGTTCAGGTGGGCACGTTGCGGCGCGACCAGCGGTGCGAGCCGTTCGCGTGGTTGCGCCATCAGGTGCAGGCAGGCGGCTGCGAGATCATCGACGTGCAGGAACTCGCGCTGCGGCGTGCCGCTGCCCCAGATGCGAACTTCTCGCGCACCGGCCAGCTGAGCATCATGAAAGCGCCGGATCAGCGCCGGCAGTACATGACTGTCTTCGGCGTGGAAATTGTCGCCTGGCCCGTACAGGTTAGTCGGCATCAGGCAGCGGAAGTCGGTGCCGAACTGCCGGTTGTAGCTTTCGCAGAGCTTGATGCCGGCGATTTTCGCGATCGCATATGGCTCATTGGTCGGTTCGAGTGCGCCGCCGAGCAGGCATTCTTCACGCATCGGTTGCGGCGCCGCGCGCGGATAGATGCACGACGAGCCGAGGAACAGCAGTCGCTGCACTTTGTGCTTCCACGCTGTGTGGATTACCGCATTCGCGATCGCCAGATTCTGTTGAATGAATTCCGCCGGGCGGGTCTGATTGGCGTGAATGCCACCGACGCGTGCAGCCGCCAGATAAACGGTATCGATGCCGGCCTGCGCAAAGAAGTCGTCGACGGCTGCGGCGTCACCGAGGTCGAGCTCGTCATGGCTACGCAGTACCAGCTCACAGTCACTGCCTGCCTGCAGCGGGGCCAGCGCGCGCACCAGCGCGGCGCCGACCATGCCGCGATGGCCGGCGACGAAGATGCGTTCCGGCGCGCGCTTATTCATGATGCGCGAACGCCCTGAAGCCGCTGCTTTTCACCAGCACATACTTGCGCGCGGCGGCCAGGTCGGCATCCACCATCTCGCGAACGAGCTCGGCGAATGTCGTGCGCGGCACCCAACCCAGCTGTCTGCGCGCCTTCCCGGCATCGCCGAGCAGTGAATCCACCTCGGTCGGACGGAAGTAGCGGGGGTCGATGCGCACGATGACCTGGCCAGCGCGCAAGCTGTCGTGATCGCCACCTGATTCGACGATCGCGGTTTCTTCTATGCCGCTGCCGCGCCAGCACAGCGTAATGCCGAGCGCCTGTGCGGCCAGCTCGATAAACTCGCGCACGCTGTACTGACGCCCGGTGGCGATCACATAGTCCTCAGGATCGCGCTGTTGCAGCATCAGCCACTGCATCTCGACATAGTCGCGCGCGTGGCCCCAGTCACGCTTCGAATCGAGGTTGCCTAAATACATGCAGTCCTGCTGGCCGAGCGCGATATGCGCCAGCGCGCGGGTCACCTTGCGGGTGACGAAAGTCTCGCCACGCAATGCGGATTCATGATTGAACAGAATGCCGTTGCACGCATACAGGCCATAGGCCTCGCGATAATTGACCGTGATCCAGTATGCATACAGCTTGGCGGCCGCATAGGGACTGCGCGGGTAAAACGGCGTGGCCTCGGTCTGTGGCACCTGTTGCACCTTGCCGTACAGTTCTGACGTCGAGGCCTGATAGAAGCGGGTTTTTTTTTCGAGGCCCAGAATGCGGATCGATTCCAGCAGCCGCAGTGTGCCGAGGGCGTCGGAATTCGCGGTGTACTCAGGCTCTTCGAACGACACGCCGACATGGCTTTGCGCGGCGAGGTTATAGACCTCGTCCGGCTGCGTCTGCTGCATCACGCGAATCAGCGACGCGGTGTCGGTCATGTCGCCGTGATGCAGGATGAAGCGGCGGCCGGCCTCATGCGGGTCCTGATACAGGTGATCGATGCGACCGGTATTGAACTGCGAGCCACGTCGCTTGATGCCGTGGACGGTATAGCCCTTGGCCAGCAGCAGCTCGGAAAGCAGTGCGCCGTCCTGGCCGGTGACGCCGGTGACCAGTGCTACGCGTTGGCCTTGCTGCGGTATCGCTTCTGTCGGGATCATGGATGCCTGCCTGTACGGCGTCGTTGAATCAGCAGTCATTGTGTGGTCGTGGCAGTGGCAGCCATTGCGTTGGCGCAGCCTGTGCGGCACCGTCCGGATTTGCTCAATAGCCGTTCGGGTTCATCTGCTGCCAGCGCCAGTGGTCAGCGCACATTTGCGCAAGGCTTTTTTCGGCGCGCCAGCCCAGCAGTGCCTCGGCTTTGGCCGGCGAGGCGTAGCAGGTGGCGACATCACCGGGACGGCGCGGCGCCGCGCGCAACGGAACCGCGCGATGACATGCGCGCTCGAATGCGGCCACCGCCTGTAGCACGCTGGCGCCCTGGCCGGTGCCGAGATTGACCGTGAACGAGCCGCTCGTGCTGAACAGACGTTCGAGCGCGGCGAGGTGGCCGCGCGCGAGGTCAGTCACATGAATGTAGTCACGCACGCCGGTACCGTCGAGGGTCGGATAATCGTCGCCGAAGACTGCAAGATGCGGTCGCCGTCCGGCGGCGACCTGCGCGATATAAGGCATCAGATTGTTTGGCACGCCGCGCGGGTCTTCGCCGATCAGGCCACTCTCGTGCGCGCCCGCCGGATTGAAATAGCGCAGCGTGGCAATGCGCCATTCGGGGTCGGCCTGCACCAGGTCGACCAGCAACTGCTCGACCATCAGCTTCGAGCGGCCATACGGATTGGTGGCCGAGGTCGGCGCATCCTCGGTGACGGGCACTACCTGCGGATCGCCGTACACCGTCGCCGAGGAGCTGAACACCAGCTTGCGCACGCCTTGCTGGTGCAGCACGCGCAGCAGTGACACACTGCCGCAGACATTATTGTCGTAATACTCGAGCGGGCGGGTGACGGATTCGCCGACTGCCTTCAGTCCGGCGAAATGAACTACTGCCGCGATCGGCTCGCGCTGCAATAGCCGCGTCAGCGCCGCATGGTCGCGCACATCCATCGTGTGGAATGGCAGTTCGCGATCAGCAATCTGTTCGACACGCTCGATCGCGCGTGCTGAACTGTTGCAAAGATTGTCGATGCCGATCACTTGCCAGCCGGCCTGCAGCAGACAAGCGCAAGTGTGCGAGCCGATGTAACCACTGGCGCCGGTGACGAGTACGGTGTGGCTCATGATGAGGCGACGTCGTGGTCAGTGCGCATCGGCAGCCAGCGTCGGGCGCGGCTCGCCGGATGCCGGTTCATGAGTCACTGACTTCGGCGCCGATACCGGCGCAGCAGTCGTCAGCGGCAGTTGCGCGAGAAAGCGGCGGAATTCGTCGGCCACTTCCGGATGCCGCAGCGCGAATTCGACGGTCGCCTGCAGATAGCCCTGCTTGGTGCCGCAGTCGAAGCGGCGTCCCTCGAACTGGTAGGACAGCACGGCTTCGGAGCGCATCAGCCGCGCGATGCCGTCGGTGAGTTGCAGCTCGCCGCCGGCGCCCGGCGTGATCTCGCGCAGGTAACGGAAGATCGAGGGCGTCAGGATGTAACGGCCGACCACGGCCATGTTCGATGGCGCCTGCTGGGGTGACGGCTTCTCGATGATGCCGTCGAGCTTCAGCAGACGGTCCGCGACCGGCCGTCCTTCGACGATGCCGTATGCGCCGCTCTGTTCCATGGGTATCGCCTCGACCCCGATAATGCTGCTGCCATAGTGGGCATGCAGGTCGACCATCTGCCGCATCACCGGCACCGGCGCGTCGAGCAGGTCGTCGGCGAGGATGATCGCGAATGGTTCATCTTGCACCAGGCGCTCCGCGCACAGCACCGCATGGCCGAGGCCGAGGGCCTCGGACTGGCGTACGTAAACGCACTGGACGGCATCGGGCTTGATCCGGTGGATCAGGCGCAGCAGCGCGTCCTTGTGGCGCACCGCAAGTTCGGCCTCGAGTTCGTAGGCCTTGTCGAAATGGTCTTCGATTGCGCGCTTGTTGCGGCCGGTGATGAAGATCAGTTCGGTGATGCCGGCTTCGATCGCTTCCTCGACCGCATACTGGATCAGCGGCTTGTCGACCACTGGCAGCATTTCTTTCGGGCTGGCCTTGGTGGCCGGAAGGAAACGGGTGCCGAGTCCTGCTACCGGAAACACGGCCTTGCTGACTTTTTTACGCATGAGGATCCAGGTCGGGTGAAAGTCGGGCACGCAACAGCAGCAGTGACACTATCGCGGCGGTAGCGATATCAAAGCACCAGTCGATGATGGACGCGTTGCGGTAGGGCAGAAGCGACTGGATAGATTCGTCGGCCAGACCAAGCAGCGCGATGACGCCCAGCGTGACTGCGGCGCGGTGCAGCGGCGGCGCCGACACGGCGGCGAAGCAGAGTAGCGTCATGACGCCGTAGGCCAGCACGTGCAGCAGCTTGTCGCCGAAGTGCGCGGACAGCAGGTCGGCCTCTCCGGGCAGTGCGCCGTAGATGACCATGGTCAGAAAAAACAGCGCGAGCGCGCACAGCCAGAACGGGCGCACGGACATCAGTTGCGTCCATACGGGTCGCTGAGGCGCACGATGTCGTCTTCGCCGAGATAGCCACCGCACTGCACCTCGATCAGTTCGAGCGGCAGCTTGCCCGGATTGGCCAGCGTATGTACGACGCCGACACCGATGTAGGCGCTCTGGTTCTCGCCCAGCAGATAAGTCTGCTCGCCCTGGGTGACCCGCGCCGTGCCGGACACGACGATCCAATGCTCGGCGCGATGGTGGTGCATCTGCAATGACAGGCTCGCGCCGGGCTGCACGGTGATGCGTTTGACCTGGAAACGTTCGCCGCGTGCGATCGATTGATAACGCCCCCAGGGTCGCCGCACTGCGGGATGGTCGCGGCATTCGGGCCGGCCTTGCTGTTGCAGCCGCTGCACCAGTTCGCGCGTACGTTGTGCTTCGGCTTTCGGCAGCACCAGCAGTGCATCGTCGGTATCGACGATGACGATGCCGTCGAGACCGCAGGCCGAGACCAGCCGCCGTCCCGCATGGACATGGCAATCGCGGCAATCGTCAAGCAGCACATCGCCGCGAATGGCGTTGCCGTCGGCGTCATGCGGCGCGTTGTCCCACACTGACGACCACGAGCCGATGTCGGACCAGCCGGCGTCCAGCGGCAACAGTGCCGCATTGGACGTGTGCTCCATCAGCGCGTGGTCGATTGAGATGTCGGGACTGTCGGCATAGGCATGAGCGTCGAGCCGGACGATGCCGTCGGCATGGGCGGCGTTTTGTACCGCACGCACGGCGGCCGCGTGTACCTGTGGTGCGTGCGCTTTCAGTTCTTGCAGCAGGCTGCGGCAGCGGAACAGGAACATGCCGCTGTTCCACAGGCAGTGCCGCGCCTCGATTAGCCATGCAGCGCGCTCGCGCTCAGGCTTTTCGATGAAGGCATCGACGCGGCGCGCGCCGCCTGCGAGCGTGGCACCGGGTTGCAGATAGCCATAGCCGGTTTCTGGTGCATCAGGTCGGATGCCAAAGGTCATCAGCAGCCCGGCCTGCGCCGCTTCGGTGGCCGCGCGCACGCTGGCAGCGAACGCAACGCTATCGCGCAGCAGATGGTCCGACGGCAGCACCAGCATCAGTGCGTCATCGTGCGTGCGCTGCAAGTGGCAGGCCGCGCTCGCGATGGCCGCTGCGGTGCCACGCTGTACGGGTTCGAGCAACAGGGTCGCGCCCTGCACGCCGATCTCGTCCAACTGCGCAGCAGCGATGAAGCGAGTCGCCTCCGCCGCCAGCAGCAGCGGCGGCTGCGTGGTCAGTGAGGCACAGCGCTGCAGTGTCTGCTGCAATAGGCTGTGCTCGCCCTGCAGGCAGAGGAATTGCTTCGGCAGGCGCTCGCGTGATAAGGGCCACAGTCGCGTACCGGTTCCACCGCAGAGCACCACGGGCACCAGGGGAAGATGTTCCATTGTTTCGGATCCTTCGGAAGAGCGATGGGCATGTGACCGTTGCACGAACGCCCTGGCATCGGTCTGCATGGCCTGCAGCATTGTCAGTACGGTGGCGTAACGACACTAGCGATAGTGCGGCCAGCGATAGTTTGTCAGGCGCTTAGTACGCATTGTCATCGACCCATCCCTTGAATGCGGTCCAGAGGATAATTTTCAGATCCATCCGGAATGTCCAGTGCCGTATGTAATGCAGGTCGAGTTCGATGCGGCGCGCCATTTTTTCATCCGTGTCGGTCTCGCCGCGGTAGCCGTTAATTTGCGCCCAACCGGTGATGCCGGGTTTGACGCGATGCCGCTGCATGTACATGGCCAGTTTGTCTTTGTACAAATCGTTGTGCTGCAGTGCATGCGGACGCGGACCGACGACCGACATGTCACCGGTCAGTACGTTGAAGAACTGTGGCAGTTCGTCGAGACTGGTGCGGCGCAGGAAGCGCCCAACCGGGGTGATGCGCGGATCGTCGCGCGTGGCTTGGGTCAACCGGCCGTCGGCTTCACGATGTTGCCGCATGGTGCGAAATTTCCATACGCGGATCTGGCGGCCGTTCAGTCCGGTACGCAGCTGGCTGAACAGCACCGGCCCGGCCGACGTGCATTTGATCGCTAGCGCAATCACCAGCAGCAGCGGTGACAGCAGCAAGAGCACCGCGGCGGCGAACAGTCGGTCGAAAATTTCTTTGGCCAGGCCTGCAATGCCGGCGGAGGCGGGCCGGTGCAGCTCGATTGCGGGCAGGCCGAGGAAATGGACGGCGCGGTGGCCCAGGGTATGAAGCGCGGCAAGGTCCGGTATCCAGCGAATCTCCACCAGCGTGTTTTCCAGCTGATGCAGCAGCGCCTGCAGTTTTCCACTGTGGTCCAGCGGCAGGGTGATCCACACTTCGTGCGCGCGATGGCGCTCGACCGCCGGGCCGAGCTCATTGAAACCAGTGAGAACATCGATGCGTGCGTCGAGCGGTGCCGCGCCATCGTTGTCACAGGTGGCGACGACCTGATAGCCGGCGCCGTCACCCAGGCTTGCGCGTCGGTGCAGCTCGCGGCCGCTCTCGCCGTAGCCAACGATGATCACGCGCCTGGCGTTCGCGTGATGGTCGCGCCTGCTCGGCGCGTTGTTATCCAGCGCGTGCTTGCTCAACTCGGGCAGGTGCATGGCAGGGCCTTTCCTCCGGGATGCCGGCGCTGTGCCGGTGCATTCAGGCCGCAGGCATCCACGCGGGGTTTGGAGTGCAGGCGGCCTTCGCGAGTGCCTTGAATTGAAGGGCGTCAATCGGCTTGACCGGCGTTCAGGGCCGCTGCGGGCTCGGGTATCATCGCGGCCATGGACAACGATCACACCGAACAGGCAAGCCTGTATGAGCTGGTCGGCGGCGATGCGAAATTGCGCGAGCTGGTCGACCGTTTCTATGACCTGATGGATCTCGAGCCGCAATTTGCGGCGCTGCGTGCGATGCATCCGCCCACACTCGACGGTTCGCGCGACAAGCTCTACCGTTTCTTGTCCGGCTGGACCGGCGGGCCGGACACCTATACGCCGAAATACGGTCCGGCGTTCCTGCGCGCTCGCCATCTGCCGTTTCCGATCGGCTCGAAAGAGCGCGACGAATGGCTGACCTGCATGCTGCTGGCGATGCGTGACCTCGGCTACACGGACGGGAAGGAAGACCAGCTGCTGCAGGCCTTCTTCCGGACGGCCGACTGGATGCGGAACAAGGCCGACTGAACCTCGGCGGCGGGTTCGGAGCTTGCGTGAGAATTCAGGGTTTGTGGCTTGTGAGTAAACAGCCTGTCAGATCAGGCCGTGGAAAGGGATCACACGGACCGGCTGGCCGGGAGCGATGTCGCCGCTGTCATGATCGAGCACCACCATGCAATTGGCTTCGGACATGGAGCTCAGGATGCCTGAGCCTTGCGCGCCGGTGAGTCGGACGCTGCTGGTCTGACCGTCGGCACAGTGGCTCAGCACGCCGCGCTGATATTCCGTGCGTCCGGGACGCTTGCGGATCGCTTCAGCGCTGATAGCCTGCAGTACTGGCATTGGCGGTGGCACTGCGCCCATGCGCAGGTAGAGCGCGTCGCGCGCAAAGAAGTAGAAGGTCGCCATCACCGCGACCGGGTTGCCGGGCAAACCGAAGAACAGCGTTTCGCGACCGTCGCAATGAAGGCGGCCGAAGGCCATCGGCCTTCCGGGTCGCATGGCGATCTTCCAGAACAGCACGTCACCCAGTCGCGCCATCATGTCAGCGGTGTAATCGGCATCACCGGCCGATACACCGCCGGTGGTGATGATCATGTCCGCACGCCGGCAACCGTCGCGCAGTGCGGCTTCCAGCGACACCGGGTCGTCGCGCACCACGCCCAGATCGACAGGTTCACAACCGGCGCGTTCCAGCATGGCTTGCAGGGTATAGCGGTTGCTGTCGTAGACGCAGCCTTCTTCCAGCGGCTGGCCGATCGAGCGCAGCTCGTCACCGGTCGAAAAGAAGGCGACCCGCAGCCGGCGTATGACCGGCACGTCGCCTATGCCCAGTGAGGCGATCAGGCCGAGATCGGACGGCGTCAGCAGGCGGCCGCGGTGCAGTGCGACCGAGCCGGCCGGCAAGTCTTCACCTGCGAGCCGGCGGTTCGAGCCCGGAAGAATGCTGTGCGCCGGTATCGTCACCGACTGGTCGTTCGCGTTGCGGGTCAGTTCATGCGGAATCACGCTGTCGCAGCCGCGCGGTATGACGGCTCCGGTCATGATGCGCACGCATTCGCCGGGCCGCACTTCCTGCGCATACGGATGCCCCGCGAAAGCCTTGCCGGCGATGGTCAGCGTCAAGTCGCAGTCGCCGAGTTCGCCGCCGCGCAGCGCGTAACCATCCATGGCCGAGTTGTCGGCTGCCGGCACATGGATCGGTGATATCAGGTCGGTCGCGAGCACGCGGCCGAGCGCCTGTTTCAGCGGGAGTATCTCGGTTTCGCTGAGCGGGGTGACGAAGCGGGCGATCGCCTGCCGGGCGACATCGACGCGCAGCGCGTCGGGGGTATAGCCTTCGAGGGCCTGTGCGATTTGCCTGAGCGCGCTGGGCATGGAGCGTAATTCACCGTTACCGGAGGTTGGTTGAAATCAGCCGCCAATGTAGGACATCTCGACCTTGCGTGCCGGCCGCGCCAATCCTTCGGTATTGATGGTCCTCAGTTCCGAATAGCGATCGTCGCGCTGTGCCCACAGGTGCGCGATCGCCGCGATGATCTGCTCGTCGCTGTGGCTGCCGCGCAGCAGCGCGCGCAGGTCGTGGCCACCGGTGGCGAACAGGCAAGTGAACAGCTTGCCTTCGGTGGACAGGCGCGCGCGGTTGCAGTCGCTGCAGAAAGCCTGCGTGACGCTGGAAATTACGCCGATCTCGCCGCCGCCGTCCTTGTAACGCCAGCGTTCGGCAGTCTCGCCGGTGTAATTCGGGTCGACCTCTTCGAGCGGCATCTGTTCACTGATCCGGCGCACCACTTCGGCCGACGGAATCACCTCGTCCATCTTCCAGCCGTTTGACGCGCCGACATCCATGTATTCGATGAATCGCAGGATCACCGGGCTGTTTCGGAAGTGCCGCGCCATCGGCACGATTTCCTGGTCGTTCATGCCCCCCTTGACGACCATGTTGACCTTGATCGGGCCGAGCCCGACCTTGTGCGCCACTTCGATCCCGTTGAGCACATCGGCCACCGGGAAGTCGACATCGTTCATTTTCTTGAAGGTCGCATCGTCGAGCGAGTCGAGTGACACAGTCACGCGTTTCAGGCCGGCGTCCTTCAGCGACTGCGCTTTCTTCACGAGCAACGAGCCGTTGGTGGTCATGGTCAGATCGAGTGGCTTGCCGTCCAGCGTTTTCAGCTCGGCCAGCATCTCGATCAGCTTTTCGATGTTCTTGCGCAGCAGCGGCTCGCCACCGGTCAGGCGGATTTTTTCGACCCCGTGCGCGATGAAGATTTTCGCGATCCGGGTGATTTCCTCGAACGACAACAGCAAGCTGTGCGGCAGGAATTGATGGTCCTTGTCGAACACTTCCTTGGGCATGCAATACACGCAGCGGAAATTGCAGCGGTCGGTGACGGAAATGCGCAGGTCGCGCAGCGGCCGACCCAGCCGGTCGGACAGCAGCCCGGTCGCGGGGATCAGTGTTTCCGGGATATGCGGCACGGCCTGCAGGTAGCGCAGGTCGGCCACCGGGATGATGCGTTCTGTCATGTTTGCAAGTGCAGGACATAGCCCTGCGCTGAGTCTGCCTGTTCCGGGTCGGTTGCCGGCGCGCTTAAAAGGCCGGCCGGATCGGAAGGTAAGATACCACGAGGCCGGCTACCGCACAGGCGATAATCAGCCGGATTGTGCTGACTTGATAACGCAGCAGGGCCAACGCGGCGGCAGCGGCAATGGCGATCGCAATCCAGTCCCAGCGCGCCGGCGGCAGTTCGAGATGAAACACGTGCATCGCGAAGAACGTCGCGAGGCTAACGATTACGCCGACGACGGCAGCGGTAATGGCTGTCAGCGGTGCGGTCAGTTTCAGGTTGTCGCGCGTGGCTTCGACCAGCGGTCCGCCGGCGAGAATGAAGACGAAGCTGGGCAGGAACGTGAAGAAGGTCGCCACCAGTGCGCCCGCGCAGCCGGACCAGAACAGTGACAGTGGTCCGAACACTTCCTTGCTCCAGCCACCGACAAAACCGACGAAAGAAACAATCATGATCAGCGGGCCGGGCGTGGTCTCGCCGAGCGCCAGGCCGTCGATCATCTGTGCCGCGGTCAGCCAGCTGAAATTTTCCACCGCACCCTGATACACATAGGGCAGCACTGCATACGCACCGCCGAAGGTCATCAGCGCGGCCTTGGTGAAAAACCAGCCCATCTGTACCAGCGGATTGCGCCAGCCAAGCGCCAGGTTCAGCAAGAGGAGCACGACGGCGCCGATGGCAATGCCGATGCCGGCCGTGATCAGCAGCTTGCGCCAGCTGAAACGTGCGTGCGCTGGCGGCGGCGTGTGGTCGTCGATCAGTGCCGGGGCATGGGTCGGGTGGGTGGCCGCATGCCCGCCACCGAGCCGGAAGCGATCCGGCGCCAGCTGGCCGCCGACGGCACCGAGCAGCGCGGCAATGCCGATCACGGCGGGGAAGGGCGCGTCGATGAAGGTGATCAGCGCGAAAGCGAGCAGCGCGATGGTGACCAGCCAGCCGTTCTTCAGACTGCGGCGGCCGATGCGCCAGGCAGCCGCCAGCACGATGGCGACCACGGCCGGCTTGATGCCGTACAGGATGCCGGCCACCACCGGCACATCACCGAAGGCGAGATAGATCCACGATAGTGCGATCAGGATCAGCAGCGAGGGCAGCACGAACAGCGCGCCAGCCATCAGCCCGCCGACGGTCCGGTGCATCAGCCAGCCAATGTAGGTCGCCAGTTGCATCGCTTCCGGACCGGGCAGCAGCATGCAGTAATTCAGTGCGTGCAGGAAGCGCTGTTCGGAAATCCAGCGCTTCTTGTCGACCAGGTCATAGTGCATCAGCGCGATCTGGCCGCTGGGGCCGCCAAAGCTGATGAAGCCGAGTTTCAGCCAGTAGCCGAATGCCTCGCTCAGTGAGATGGCAGACAGCGCCCCTTCGGGGGCGGCGGAGGGGACGCTGGTTTGCATTACATGTTCGGATAGTTGGGGCCGCCGCCGCCTTCCGGCGTGACCCAGACGATGTTCTGCGTCGGGTCCTTGATGTCGCAGGTCTTGCAGTGCACACAGTTCTGCGCATTGATCTGCAGGCGCTCGGCGTCGCCGTCCTGTACGAATTCGTAGACGCCGGCCGGGCAGTAGCGCTGTTCGGGGCCCGCGTATTTCGCGAGGTTGATTGCCGTCGGTACGCTCGCATCTTTCAGCGTCAGGTGCGCGGGCTGGTGCTCGGTGTGGTTGGTGTTGGAGATGAATACCGACGACAGCCGGTCGAAGGTCAGCACATTGTCCGGCTTCGGATAGGCGATCGGCTGGAATTCGGCGGCCGGGCGCAGGCATTCATGGTCTGCATGCTGATGATGCAGCGTCCAGGGCGCCTTGCCGCGGAACAGGACCTGGTCAATGCCGACCATCAGCGTGCCGAGGTAGAGTCCTTTGCTCATCCACGGCTTGAAGTTGCGCGCCACATGCAATTCTTCGTGCAGCCACGATTGTTCAAAAGCGGCCGGATAGGCGGACAGCTCATCCTGCGCGCGGCCGGCGGCGAGTGCGTCGACCGCTGCCTCGGCGGCCAGCATGCCGGACTTCATCGCCGCATGGCTACCCTTGATGCGACTGGCATTCAGGAAGCCGGCGTCGCAACCGATCAGTGCGCCGCCCGGGAAGGCGAGCTTCGGCAGCGACTGCAGACCACCTGCGGTGATGGCGCGCGCACCGTAGGACAGGCGCTTGCCGCCTTCGAAGAAACCACGGACCGCCGGATGGGTTTTGTAACGCTGGAATTCCTCGAACGGCGACAGGTAAGGGTTCTGGTAAGCCAGTCCAACCACATAGCCGACGGCGACCTGATTGTTTTCAAGGTGGTACAGGAAGGAACCGCCGTAGGTGCCCGAGTCGAGGGGCCAGCCGGCGGTGTGGATCACAAGCCCGGGCTGGTGTTTCGCCGGATCGATTTCCCACAGTTCCTTGATGCCAATGCCGTAGGTCTGCGGGTCCTTGCCGGCGTCGAGCTTGTAGCCGGAGATCAGCTGCTTGCCGAGATGGCCGCGCGCACCTTCGGCGAACAGTGTGTATTTTGCGCGCAGCTCCATGCCCAGCTGGAATTCGGCGGTCGGTTCGCCATGCTTGTCGACGCCCATATTGCCAGTGGCCACGCCCATGACTGCGCAATTTTCGTCGTACAGGATTTCTGCCGCAGAAAAACCGGGGAAAATTTCGACCCCGAGCGCCTCGGCCTGCTGCGCCAGCCAGCGCACCACGTTGCCCAGCGAGATCACGTAGTTGCCGTGATTCTGGAAGCAGCCGGGTAGCATCCAGTTCGGTGTGGTGGTCGAGCCGTTCTCGGTCAGGAACATGAAGCGATCTTCGGAGACCGGCGTGTTCAGCGGCGCGCCACGCTCTTTCCAGTCGGGGAACAATTCGTTGATGGCAGTCGGGTCCATCACCGCACCGGACAGGATATGCGCGCCGGGTTCGCTACCCTTTTCGAGCACGCAGACGCTGATGTCCTGACCGCGCGTTTCGGCCAGTTGTTTCACCCGTATCGCCGCTGCAAGGCCGGCCGGACCGGCGCCGACGATCAGCACATCGTAGTCCATGGTCTCGCGCGGACCGAATTGTTCGAGGAATGTGGGATTCTGGCTGGGAGGGGTCATGGCAAATGCGGCGCTTGTGCTGTTGTTTTCGTGGCGGGATTGTCAGGCATTTCTGGTGCGCGCGCCAGCCGAAATCGGCGATCCGACGCTGTTGAATCATGTAATGATAGCGGCTGGTTTTGCAATCTGAGAGATAAAAGGAGACTTTGTGGGCATTGAAGTCAATTTTGAGGGCAAGGTCGCACTGGTGACCGGCGCCTCCAGCGGGCTTGGGGCCCGCTTTGCGATCATCCTCGCCGAAGCCGGCGCCACCGTCGTGCTCGCAGCGCGCCGTATCGAGCGCCTGAAGGAATTGCGCGCGGAGATCGAAGCCGCCGGTGGCAAGGCGCGCATGGTCGAACTGGATGTCACCGACTATGCCAGCATTCGCTCCGCGATCGCCCATGCGGAGACCGAGGCCGGTCCCATCGATATCCTGGTCAATAATTCGGGCGTGTCCAACACGCAGAAGCTGGTCGACGTGAAGCCGGACGATTATGACTTCGTGATGGATACCAATACGAAGGGTGCGTTTTTCGTTGCGCAGGAAGTCGCCAAGCGGATGATCCTGCGTTCGAAGGCCGAGCCGAACCGGCAGTTCAGGATCGTCAATATTGCATCGGTGGCCGGGCTGCGCGTGCTGTCGCAGATCGGGGTCTACTGCATGAGCAAGGCAGCCGTGGTGCAGATGACAAAGGCAATGGCGCTCGAGTGGGGCCGCTTTGGCATCAACGTGAATGCGATCTGCCCGGGCTACATCGAGACTGAAATCAATCGTGATTACTTCCATAGCGAAGGCGGCCAGAAGCTGATCAGCATGCTGCCACGCAAGCGTGTCGGCAAGCCGGAAGACCTGGACGGCCTGCTGCTGCTGCTGGCAGCGGACGAGTCGCGTTTCATGAATGGCGCGGTGATTACGGCGGATGACGGGATGGCGGCGTTCTGATGGGTATTCCCGAGAATTACCAGCTGCTCAGCCGCACCCGCATGGCGATTCGCTGGGGCGACATGGATGCGATGGCGCATGTGAACAATACCGTGTATTTCCGTTATCTCGAGCAGGCGCGCATCGAGCTGTTCGAAGCGCTCGGCTGTCCGGCCACGCCGGGCGGCGTGGGGCCGGTGATCGTCAATGCGCACTGTACTTTCCTGCGCCAGCTGCGCTACCCGGGCGACATCGAGGTCACGTCATGGATAGGCGAGATGGGGCGTTCGAGCTTCCAGAGCCTGCACCAGATCTTCCGCGTTGACGAGCCGGATGTGGTCTATGCGGAAGGCGGGGCGAAAGTGGTGTGGGTCGACCAGCGGATCGAGAGATCGCAGCCATTGCCGGATGAGATCCGGGAGAAGCTGCTGTCGCCGCAGCGCTGAGCCTTGCCGATTGCTTCAGGCAAGCTGCCCACCCAGCAACCGGTTCACCAGTTCGCTCGACGTACCGGCAGCGAACTTCTTCATCAGCCGCGCACGATGCATTTCGACGGTGCGTGGTGAAAGCTGCAGCTCCCTTGCGATCACCTTGCTGGTCTTGCCTTCGACCAGCAGCGCGGCGACCTCGCGTTCGCGTGCCGTCAGCTCGGCCGTTACCGGGCGCCGGCTCGACAAGTCCTCGAAGGTCCAGATGCCGGCCGCATGCGGGTCATCGCGTGACAGCGCCCGTCCGGTCACATGGCACCAGAACAGTTCGCCGCCGGCGCGTTTCATGATCCGCTCGTCCGAGTAATAGCCCTGCCGGTTCAGGATGGGCGCGATGCGTGCGCCGGTGCGCTCGAATTCATCGGCGCTTGGATACAGAATGGAGAACGACTGACCGACCAGCTGCGCCGCGGTAGAACCAAAAATAGCGGCCAGTGCCTCGTTGCACGCGCTGATTACGCGCTGATGCGACACGCACAGACCGACCGGCGCACGCTCGAATATCATGCCGAAGTCGATGGTCTGGGCAGGGTTCATCAGGGGAGGGACCGTACTTTTACGGTATTGTCGCCGGGCTTTGGCGCTTTTAATCTTGCCCGCACTGTCGTTTTGCCAGAATCGGCCCATACAGTTTACCTGAGGAGATACATGAAAAAAGTCTATCCGGACGCCGCCAGTGCGCTGGCCGGTGTCGTGAAGGATGGTCAGACCATCGCCGTCGGCGGTTTCGGCCTGTGCGGCATTCCCGAGGCGCTGATTGCGTCCCTGCGCGATTCCGGCGTGAAGGACCTGACTGCCATTTCGAATAACGCGGGCGTGGACGGCTTCGGTCTCGGCCAGTTGCTGACCACCCGGCAGATCAGGAAGATGATCTCTTCCTACGTCGGCGAGAACAAGGAGTTCGAGCGCCAGTACCTGGCCGGTGAACTCGAGCTCGAATTCACGCCGCAGGGCACGCTGGCCGAGAAGCTGCGCGCCGGCGGCGCCGGCATTCCGGCATTCTTTACCAAGACCGGAGTCGGCACCATCGTCGCCGACGGCAAGGAAGTGCGCGTGTTCGATGACGAACAGTATGTGATGGAGCGTTCGCTGGTAGCCGATGTGTCGCTGGTGAAGGCATGGAAGGCGGACCCGGTAGGCAATCTGGTCTATCGCAAGACGGCGCGCAACTTCAATCCGAACGTCGCCATGGCCGGCAAGATCACCATTGTCGAAGTGGAGGAACTGGTCGGTCTCGGTGAGATCGATCCGGATGCCGTGCACACGCCGGGTATTTTTGTCCACCGCATCGTGGTGAACAAGACTCCCGAGAAGCGTATTGAACAACGCACCGTGCGTGCACAGTAAGCGGAGACAGACATATGGCATGGACACGTGAACAAATGGCGGCGCGCGCCGCCCAAGAGCTGCAGGACGGCTTCTATGTGAACCTCGGCATCGGCCTGCCGACGCTGGTAGCGAACTATGTACCGAAGGACATCACCGTTTGGCTGCAGTCAGAAAACGGCTTGCTCGGGATTGGCCCGTTCCCGGCCGATGAAGAGGTCGATGCCGATCTGATCAACGCCGGCAAGCAGACGGTGACGGCGCTGCAGGGCTCGTCATTCTTCAGCTCGGCCGATTCCTTCGCGATGATCCGCGGCGGCAAGATCAACATCGCGATCCTGGGTGCGATGCAAGTGTCAGAGCGCGGCGACCTGGCGAACTGGATGATTCCGGGGAAGATGGTCAAGGGCATGGGTGGTGCGATGGACTTGGTGGCCGGCGTTGGCCGCGTCGTGGTGCTGATGGAGCATGTCGCCAAAGCGAAGGATGGTTCCACCTCGCACAAGCTGCTCGAGCACTGTACGCTGCCGCTGACCGGTGTCGGTGTGGTCGACCGTATCGTGACTGATCTGGCGGTGCTGGACGTCACCGAGCACGGGCTGAAGCTGGTCGAGCTGGCGCCGGGCATCACAAAAGAAGAACTGATCGCTGGCACGGGCTGCGAGATCCACTTCTGATCCCGGTTGTTCAGCGACATTTTTGGATGAAGCCGGTCGGCTTGTGCTGGCCGGCTTTTTTCATGGGATTCAGGATCTGATCTATTCCCTGTTCATAGCCATCTGCATCGATTTGATTCCTTCAAGCCGCATAGCTCAGGGTATCGGTCAGGCATACAAAAAGAGCGCGCGGAATTGTCAGGGGAACGGCATCTATCCGCTGATAGTGAAATTCCGTAGTGCACCACAGACCGTGTCGTGTCACGGCTCTCGTATCCGAGAGTGTGGCGCGCGCGCGTGTCGGAACCTCGCACGAAGATCCCGCGTAGGGGCACGGTGGCCATCCTGCGGAGCCACGCCAGGGCGATCCCGCTGCCGACGTTCGTCAACTCGTTCTTTCAGCTGCATCGCTCTTGGTAATAGCTTACCGAGGGTACGAGCACGGACAGAAAGGCCAACGCTCCCACGCGCCCAGTCAGGCCGAAGAGAGCACCTGCAGTGAGGGCAAAGGAGCGAAGGTTGGGCTCAGATCAGCAAACCCGGCTGGCAATGTCGATATGAGCAATCTCCCTGCAGGAGGGGTTCTCATCAGATAGCGTCAACCGGGTTTTCGTTTTTGCGCGCCATTCAAATGGATAAAGCGGAGCTAACCGCATATATTGATAACCATGATGAATGAGTCCTTAATTGCACAATCGGTTTTTTTTGACGAAGTCTATTACCGCGCCCAGTTGTCTTCGACTCTTCCTGCTGGCATGACCCCGGCATCTCATTATCTAAATCAAGGATGGCACCAAGGTCTGGATCCCGGCCCCTTGTTCAGCACCTTACGCTATCTTTGGCGGAATGAAGATGTGCGCAATGCTGGACTGAATCCATTATTGCATTATTTGCATTGCGGGCTCAGTGAAGGGCGCAGAGCTTGGTCATCACCGGAGGTCATGCGTTGGCAGCAACCGTGGTTCAGTAATCCGGAGCTTGCACTGGCAGAAACCCAAAAATCTGCAAAGGCATGGCCCACGCTTAGTTGCGGCGATAAAGTTGTTATTTACAGTCACTCTCAAGGTCACTTTGTTTTTCGGCAGTTTCAGGAAATGCTTGTTCAAGCATTTCAAGAGATTGGTATTGAAGCAATTGCTGCAAATGAAAATTTGACTTCGTCTGCGACCAAGCCCGTTCTGACGCTTGTTTTAGCGCCGCATTATGGTTTAATGCAAGGCAATTGCGTTGTTACTGAATCCTCGCCTCGGGTAATCGATCTCACGCCAGGAGTGGATTATATTGAGGCAAAAAAAGATGAAATTCCTTCGATTGTTGAATGGTTGCTTGAATCCGCTGAAGGGAAAGTGAAGCTCGGTGAAGTAAGGCTTGCTGGGCAAAAAATGGCCATAAAAAAATATAATCTTGGCCGCGCTCTTTCTGAGATTTTCAGGGTGCACACTAATTATGGATAAGCAAGGCTATCGATTTGGCATGAGACAACCCGCAATTCGGGTTAAAGTTGTATTCAGGCTTCCCAGAAAAATTTCGTTTGAACAGTTAGATCGGTGGATTCTGGAGGCATTGGAATATGATATACAAGACTATCAACCAAAATTTATAAAAAATAAACCTACAGGAAGTGCTGAGGAAAAATACTTGGTTCGATGGCTCTATGTCACTACGATTCTCCTGCAGGATATTCGTGTGCCTGTTTTTGAACGAGCCTCGGTCGTCAGCATTGGGAAAGATAATAGTCGAAAACAGCACTTTATCGCAGATATTTGGTTCCCGATCGTAGAGGCTTTGCCACTTAATTTATTTCATTCCTGGTTGTCGATTGCCAATAATTTGATTATCAATTTATTTGAAAATCTCCCTAATGACAATTCATTTGAGGATTTGTACCAAGCATTTCAAAATAAATATGTTCTGCCTTGGTCCGGTAAAATTCCTGGCGGGAAATCAACTATTCCTATATTACAGGCAGCCTTTGAATCAGGAATTCCTTTTGCTCACTGTGGCTCTGGCCGTTATGTACTGGGCTGGGGTAGCAAATCAAGGGTATTTGACCGGAGCAGTAATATTTTGGATAGTGCGATCGGCTCGACAGCCACTCAAAATAAACACGTTGCCTTGGAAATGATGCGCTTTTCTGGCATACCAGTACCAAATGGCATAGTGTTTAAATCAGGACAACAAGTCAGTTTAATATCTTTGGCACATTTGCGCTTACCGCTGGTGGTCAAACCGGTAGACAGGGACCGGGGCGAAGGCGTCACTATGGGAGTAAATACTGAAGAGGCTCTTCAATCGGCCATCGAATGCGCTTCAAAACTTTCAAGGCAGTTTCTTATTGAGGAGCAGGTTGAAGGAACATGCCACAGAATATTGGTCATTGAAGGAAAAATTGTCTATTCGGTCAAGCGAAATCCAAAAGCGGTAGTAGGTGATGGCATTAGTACTATTGAAGCATTAGTTAATAATCTAAATGCCAAGATAAGGAAAAAAATTCCTAATAAGCGACTGCCAGAATATCAGCTGGATCTTCAGGCGATTAATTTTTTGGCAGAAATTGGCCTAAATCCGAAAAGTGTCCTTAGCCATGGACAGAAAGTTTTCCTGCGACCTGCACAGTCGACTCAGTGGGGTGGCGATCCGGAGGATGTGACTACAAACCTGCATCCGGAAAATGCTGAAATTGCGATCCGGGCGGCACAATTATTTGGCCTTAATTGCGCTGGCGTTGATTTCATTTCGACAGATATAGCAATACCTTGGCACCAGAGTGGTGCTGTCATTAATGAAGTGAATCACACCCCAGTCATGGGTCGTACACATCAGTTTCAGCGCAGGGCAGCGCAAACTTATATGGAATTATTATTTCCCACAAAAGGAAAAATACCGATCGACATCTTCATCGGATCGGATGCTAAGCAGCAAGCACTTGGCAAATGGCGGCAACAAATTGATATGGGTAAAAAATCAGTATTCTGTTCGGAGCAGGGAATTATAAAGCCGAATGGGCAGCCGCTGCATTTGGCGGGCTCACAATCAGTTTACGAAAAAATTGCCATGCTTCGGACTGATGTGTCCATTGATGCGATCGTTATTTATACCAAAAACAAAGATCTCTTTGCATTCAATGGGCAGCCTTTTGAATATACATCTGTTAATCAGAGTGATGCTGCTTAAGCATGATTGATTTTACCGAGAAAGGTATCAGGGAAATAACCGACTACATGTTTTTATCGGATAGCCCACTTGACGCTGATGCAACTATTGTTCTCGGACAGACGCTTTGGCATAGGCCATTTAAAAAATCGATAGAGATCTATAAGGCAGGTATTTCTGGAAAGCTTATTTTTACAGGTGGATTCAATCCCAAACTGGGATGCCCAGAAGCTTTGTGCATGCAACGGACTTGGGGAAAAATGCGGTACTGCTTGGATGATGTCTTGATTGATAATGAAGCTACCAACACCAAGGAAAACATGCAAAATGCGAAGGTGCTTATGGAGAAGGCAAATATACTAAAGAATGGAGCTGTAATTAATGTTGTGGCAATAAATTATCATATGCGCCGCGCCGTCGAGACATTAAAATATGTTTTTGCAAATGATTCATTGCAAATAGGAATCGTCAATTACAAAAGCAAATATTGCGATCCCGCCTTGTGGTTTGACAATCAATATGGCCGTTCTTTGGTGATTAATGAATTCATGAAAATTAAAAAATATCTGGCTGACGTTTAAGGCCTCTAATCAGATGTGCCAGTATGCGCTGAGCGACTTCCTGAGCTTTGCGGAAGAAGTGTGATGGTCAGGCCGCTGCCGGCCGGTCAGTTATCAAATTTGAGCGCACCGCTGTTACCGCTCCGGTCATCACGCCGGTTTACGTACCCAAGTCGACGATCGGGGGGGCGCTGACCGGCGTCCAGTTCCTACTCAAGAGCGATCTTGCTTGGCAGTATCTGCCGCAGGGTCTCGGCCGGGACACGCTGCGCTGGATGGTTGAGACAACCAGCGCAGCGTGCATCAGTGTCACCACTTACGCGTCAAGCATGAAAAAAAACTTGGCCGAATCCATCAATCCATCAAGTGGACGATGCAGTCGACGTCAGTAGTCGCTGTCTGATACGTGAATTGACGATCGGCCGAGGTCGATGATGTGGGTCGTTACTGCGCGACCCAGCCACCATCCATATTCCACGCGACGCCGCGTACCTGTGACGCCGCATCGCTGCACAGGAACAGCGCCAGTGCGCCGAGCTGTTCCGGCGTGACGAATTCACCAGATGGCTGCTTCTCCAGCAGCAGCTCGCGCTTGGCTTGCTCAAGCGGGATGTTATTGGCGGCCGCGCGCGCATCCACCTGCTTCTGCACCAGCGGAGTCAGCACCCAGCCCGGACAGATGGCATTACAAGTGATGCCCGTCTGTGCATTCTCCAGGGCAGTGACCTTGGTCAGGCCGACGATTCCGTGCTTCGACGCAACGTAGGCAGACTTGCCAACCGACGCCACCAGACCGTGCGCTGACGCGATGTTAATGATGCGTCCCCAGTTGTTCTTCTGCATCGCCGGCAGTGCCAGGCGCGTGGTATGGAAAGCAGAGGTCAGGTTGATCGCAATGATCGCGTCCCAGCGCTCGACCGGGAAGTCTTCGATATTCGCCACGAACTGTATGCCGGCGTTGTTGACCAGGATGTCGACACTGCCGAAGCGGGCGATGGCTTCCGTCATCATTTGTTCGATTTCGCCCGGCTTGCTCATGTCAGCACCGCTGTAGGCAGTCTTCACACCGAATGTCGCTGCTGTCTGTTGCTGCAGATCGGCAATCTGCGCCGCATCACCAAAACCGTTGAATAAAATGTTGGCACCTTCGGCGGCCAGTGCATGCGCAATGCCCAGGCCGATGCCTGATGTGGAGCCGGTGACGAGTGCGGTTTTGCCTGAAAGCTGACGATTCTGCATGGACTTTCCTCTGGATGGGATTGATCGGACGTCCGGAATTTTAAGGCCAGTGCCGCTAGAATGAGCAAAAATTCAACAGCGAGGGAGCGCTCCGCAATGACGCAGCCGCGAATCAACATGGTGCAATGCCTGTCACCTGCCGGCCTGCACCGGATGGCGTACAAGGAATGGGGCGACCCGAAGAATGCGAACGTGCTGGTGTGCGTGCATGGCGTCACGCGTGTGTCAGACGATTTCGACGCGCTGGCGATTGCGATGTCGGATCACTATCGGGTGATTTGCCCCGACGTGGTCGGACGTGGTCGTTCGAACTGGCTGAAGGATCCGCAGTTCTATGTCGTGCCACAGTATGTCAGCGACATGGTTACGCTGGTGGCTCGGCTCGATGTACCGCAGGTCGACTGGTTCGGCACATCAATGGGCGCGCTGATCGGCATGGGACTGGCGTCTCTGCCGGAGACGCCAGTCCGGCGAATGTTGATGAATGATGTCGGGCCGGCCCTGAACTTCGATGCGCTCAAACGTATCGGCAATTACATCGGTAACGATGCCCGCTTTGCTAGCTATGACGAGGCGCGTGCTTTTGTGCGCGCGATCAGCACACCGTTCGGTCCGCACTCGGAGGCTGAGTGGGACAAGTTGGCACGGGACGTGCTGAGGCAGGATGCTGACGGCCGCTGGCGGCGGCACTATGATCCGGCGCTGGCACTCGCATTCCGCACTTTGACGGTCGAGAATGCGAAGCAAGGCGAGGCGGCGCTGTGGGCTGCGTATGACGCGATTCGCTGCCCGATGCTGCTGGTGCGCGGCGCGGAGTCAGACTTACTGACCCGCGATACCGCGCAGCAGATGACGACGCGTGGGCCGCGCGCGCGCCTGGTCGAATTGCCGGGGGTCGGCCATGCGCCGACCTTCATGCATGACGAGCAGATTGCGCTGGCGAGGGATTTTTTTCTGGGCTGACGATGGTTTCTGTAGCAACCCGCGAGGGAGATGATCAGCTGACGGCTGGCCTGCGCGCCGACGATGGCGCGCGCCTGCTGGCGGCGCTGGAATTCGTGCGTCAGCCTTATGCCGGCAAGGTGGTGTCGACCGGCCAGGACGCGATGGACTTCACTCGCAGCGTGGCATCGATACTGGCGTTGCTGAAGGCCGATGTCGACACGCGCATTGCCGGCCTGCTGTTCGAGCTGACCTTGCTTGATCCTGCTTGCGCCGCGCAGATCGAGCTGCGTTTCGGCAAGGAAGTCGCAGACATGGTCGCGGGCATCCGCCAGCTGATGCGGCTGCACGAAGTGAATTTCGTGCAGCAGGAGCAGGCCAGGGCGAAAAGCAATGCAGCGGGCCAGCTCGAGACCCTGCGCAAGATGATGCTGGCGATGGCGACCGACATGCGCGTCGTGCTGGTGCGTCTTGCTTCGCGGTTGGCGACGCTGCGCTTCTTCGCCGACAGCAAGCTCGAGAACGCGATGACGCTGCGCTATGCGCGCGAGACGTTCGATTTGTATGCGCCGCTGGCTAATCGCCTAGGCGTCTGGCAGATTAAGTGGGAGCTGGAGGACCTGTCATTCCGCTTCACTGAGCCGGCGAACTACAAACGTATCGCCAAGATGCTGGAGGAACGACGCGTCGAGCGCGAGCAGTTCGTCGAGCGGTCGATCGCGCGCCTGAAGTCGGAGTTGACCGCTGCCGGCATTCGTGCCGAGGTGTACGGCCGGCCAAAGCACATCTACAGCATTTGGAACAAGATGCGCGGCAAGGCTATCGACTTCTCGCGCCTGCATGATGTACGTGCGTTCCGCGTGGTGGTCGATGACGTAAAGACTTGCTATGCGGTGCTGTCCATCGTCCATAACATCTGGACGCCGATTTCCGAAGAATTCGACGATTACATCGCGCGACCCAAGCCGAACGGCTACCAGTCGCTGCATACGGTGGTCGAGGCGGACGACGGCCGCACGCTCGAGGTCCAGGTGCGCACGCATGACATGCAGCGCTTCGCCGAGTATGGCGTGGCGGCCCACTGGCGCTACAAGGAAGGCGGCAGTGCCAGCGACGAATCCTACGACCAGCGCATCGCGTGGCTGCGCCAGTTGCTGGCGTGGAAGAGTGAAGTGGCCGACGTGATGGTCGGCCAGGAAGACAGCGAGCGGCAGTGGGTCGAGCAGCTGAAGGCGGCATCGATCAATGACCGTATCTATGTGCTGACGCCGCAGGGAAGATTGCTGGAATTGCCGATGGGTGCCACGCCGATCGATTTCGCTTACCAGTTGCACAGTGACGTCGGCCATCGCTGTCGCGGTGCGCGGGTCGACGGCACGATGGTGCCGCTGAATACCCGCCTGAAAAACGGACAGACCGTCGAGATCATCACCGCCAAAGGCGAAGCTGTCGCATCCGGCACGGCCGGGCCGTCCCGCGACTGGCTGTCTGACGGCTATACATCCAGTTCACGCACGCGCACGAAGATCCGTGCGTGGTTCAACGCGATCGAGCAGGCCGAGACGCTCGGCCATGGCCGGGCGCTGCTGGAGAAAACGCTGCAGCGCGAGGGAAAGACAGCGGTCAACCTGGAAGACCTCGCGCAGAAACTGGGTTTTGCGAAGCTGGAGGATTTCCTGCTTGCCGTCGGCAATGAGCGGATGAGTTTGCGGCTGGTCGAGCAGGCACTGCATGCGGATGATCCGCAGCGGCAGATGCCCGCAGCCGACGAAGCCATTGTGCCGCGCAAGAGCCGCGCATCGAGCGTGACGCAGGGAGCGAAATCGAACGTGCTGGTGCTCGGAACGGACGGGCTGCTGACGCAGATGGCGAGTTGCTGCAAGCCGGCGCCGCCGGATCCCATCGTGGGCTTCATTACGCGCGGCAAGGGAATTTCCATTCACCGCGCAAGCTGCAAGAATTTGTCGCAGATGCTGATGCGCGCACCTGAGCGTATGGTGCAGACCACCTGGGGCGATATCGGTGGCGACACAGTGTATCCGGTCGACGTGTTTGTGCTGGCACAGGACCGGCAGGGACTGCTGCGTGATATTTCGGACGTTTTCCTACGCGAGAAGATCAACGTGATCGGCGTATCGACCCGCAGCAGCAAAGGGGAGGCGACGATGTCGTTTACCGGCGAGATCGGCTCGACCGAGCAGTTGCAGCGCGCGCTGAAAGTGATCCGTGACGTGAAGGGCGTGGTCGATGTGAAGCGAGTCTGAACTTCGGTTTGGTGCGTACGCTCGAAAAGAACGGCGGCGTCCACTTGCGCAAAAAATGTTTCAGAAGGGTATTGGCAAGGCGGTGCGAAGCTGGCTATAATCTCGTTTCTTTAGGCGCGTAGCTCAGCTGGTTAGAGCACTACCTTGACATGGTAGGGGTCGTTGGTTCGAGTCCAATCGTGCCTACCAACATAACTGCAGCATCTTTTAAGGTCGGGAAAGGCAACACGGTTATGACACCGCGAACTAGCAGCGCAGATCTTCAATCTATCCGCTAGTCGTCTTTCTTTTTGCAGTGAGACAATCGCATTCCGATGCGCTTCTCTCGAATAAAAAACGCGGCTAGTCCGCGTTTTTTTTCGTCCGCACATTCCAGATCCGTTCGCGGCATCCACTCTAGGAGTACAGCATGGTTTCAGTTCGACTTCCCGATGGCTCGCAGCGCCAGTTTGATTCGCCGGTCACGGTGGCGCAGGTTGCCGCATCAATCGGTGCCGGACTTGCAAAGGCGGCGCTGGCCGGCAAAGTGGATGGCCAGCTGGTCGACACGTCTTTCCTGATCGATCGCGATGCCGATCTGGCGATCGTCACCGACAAAGATGCCGATGGCCTCGAAGTGATTCGCCATTCGACGGCGCACTTGCTTGCCTACGCGGTGAAGGAATTGTTTCCTGAGGCGCAGGTCACGATTGGCCCGGTGATCGATAACGGCTTCTACTACGATTTTTCGTACAAGCGTCCGTTCACGCCGGAAGACCTGCTGGCGATCGAGAAAAAGATGGCCGAGCTGGCGAAAAAAGACGAGCCGGTCGAGCGCAAAGTGCTGCCGCGCGATGAGGCGGTGGCCTACTTCAAGTCCATTGCTGAGGCGTACAAGGCGGAGATCATCGAGTCGATCCCCGCCGATCAGGACGTGTCGCTTTACTCTGAGGGCAAATTCACCGACCTGTGCCGTGGCCCGCACGTGCCGTCAACCGGCAAGCTGAAGGTGTTCAAGCTGATGAAGCTGGCCGGCGCTTATTGGCGTGGCGACTCGAAGAACGAGATGCTGCAGCGAATCTATGGCACCGCGTGGACGAAAAAGGAAGATCAGGAAGCCTATCTGCATATGCTGGAGGAAGCCGAAAAGCGCGACCACCGCAAGCTGGGCCGCCAGCTCGACCTGTTCCATTTCCAGGACGAGGCGCCGGGACTGATCTTCTGGCATCCGAAGGGCTGGACGGTCTGGCAGCAGGTTGAGCAGTACATGCGTCGCGTCTATCAGGACAACGGCTATCAGGAAGTGAAGGCGCCGCAGATTCTGGATCGTTCGCTGTGGGAAAAGTCTGGTCACTGGGACAACTACAAAGACAACATGTTCACTACGGATTCGGAGAATCGCGCCTATGCGCTGAAGCCGATGAACTGTCCGGGTCACGTGCAAATTTTCCGTTCGAACATGCATTCCTACCGCGAACTGCCGCTGCGCTATGGCGAGTTCGGCCAATGCCATCGCAACGAGCCGTCCGGTTCCCTGCACGGGATGATGCGCGTACGCGGCTTCACCCAGGATGACGGTCATATTTTCTGTACTGACGACCAGATTCTCGACGAGTGCGTCGCGTTCACGTCGTTGTTGCAGAGGGTCTATCGTGATTTTGGTTTCACGGAAGTGATCTACAAGGTCGCGACCCGTCCGGAAAAGCGGGTCGGCTCTGATGATCTGTGGGATAAGGCCGAGACGGCACTGATCGAATCGCTGAAGCGTTCCGGCTGTGATTACGAGATCACGCCGGGCGAGGGCGCATTCTATGGCCCGAAGATCGAGTACACCCTGAAAGACGCGATTGGCCGGCCCTGGCAGTGCGGCACGATTCAGGTCGATTTTTCGATGCCGGTACGTCTTGAGGCCGAGTACGTGGCCGAGGACAACAGCCGCAAGGTGCCGGTGATGTTGCACCGGGCGATTCTGGGTTCGCTCGAACGATTCATCGGCATGCTGATCGAAAACCACGCGGGTGCACTGCCCTTGTGGCTGGCTCCGGTGCAGGTTTCCATTCTGAATATCTCCGAAGGCCAGGCGGAATATGCACTTAAGATTGAGCAAGCCCTGAAAAAACAAGGGTTTAGAGTGCAGGCCGATTTGCGGAACGAGAAAATAACGTATAAAATACGCGAGCATTCCGTCCAGAAGCTGCCTTACATCGTCGTTATCGGCGATAAAGAGCGGGATGCGAACACCGTAGCCGTGCGTGCACGAGGCAATGTCGACTTGGGCGTGATGTCCATCGACAGTCTGGTTGAGCGTCTCAATAACGAGATCGCCACCAAGGCCTGACGGATCTGCCGTCGGGCTGGCTCGCTGCAAAAGCACGGCCTATTTATTGGATTTTTCAAGGACACTGCAATAGCTACTGACAAGTCGCACCGTATCAACGGTGAAATCACGGCGCCCCAAGTGCGCCTGTCCGGCGTCGAGAACGAGCCGTTGGGTATCGTCACCCTTATTGAGGCGTTTCGCCTTGCTGAAGAGGCAGATGCCGACCTGGTCGAGATCGCGCCAACCGCGCAACCTCCGGTTTGCCGCCTGATGGACTACGGCAAGTTCAAGTACCAGGAGCAGAAACGCCAGCATGAGGCCAAGCTCAAGCAGAAAGTGATCTCCGTGAAGGAGGTCAAGTTCCGCCCTGGTACGGATGACGGCGACTACAACATCAAGCTGCGCAATCTGACCAAGTTCCTCGATGAGGGCGACAAGACTAAGATTACGCTGCGCTTCCGCGGTCGCGAAATGGCGCACCAGGAAATTGGCGTGCGCATGCTGGAGCGTCTGAAGGCCGACCTGGAGCCCTATGGTCAGGTCGAGCAGTTCCCAAAGATGGAAGGCCGCCAGATGGTGATGGTGCTGGCGCCGAAGAAAAAGAAATAAGCGCACGAATCAGCGTCGTAGCGGTTTAGCTGCGGGGTTTTGTCAGGCGCTGATTTTTGCTAGAATCCGCGCTCCCGCCGAAAGGCAGGAGCGCAAGGGACGACGGACTCGATTTCGTCGTCACGAGAAGCGAGTGCAGGCATCCAAGAGCAGCGGTTGCTGCCACCTGCAGTCGTAAATAATGGAGCTGCCCCTAGCGGGCAGATTTGTCATGCCAAAAATGAAGACCAAGAGCAGCGCGAAAAAGCGTTTTCGCGTTCGCCCGGGCGGTACCGTCAAGCGTGGCCAGGCTTTCAAGCGCCACATCCTGACCAAGAAGACCACCAAGAACAAGCGCCAATTGCGTGGAGCCGTCGACGTTCATGAAACGAACATGAACTCGATCCGCGCGATGATGCCCTTCGCCTAACCTCACTCTGACAACAGGAGCACACAATGCCAAGAGTTAAACGTGGGGTAACCGCACGGGCCCGCCATAAGAAAGTCCTCGACGCTGCCAAAGGCTATCGTGGCCGTCGTAGCCGCGTCTACCGCGTCGCCAAGCAGGCCGTCATGCGTGCCGGCCAGTATGCGTACCGCGATCGTCGCAACAAGAAGCGCGTGTTCCGCGCTCTGTGGATTACCCGTATCAACGCGGCTTCGCGCGAGCATGGCCTGACCTACAGCGTGTTCATGAACGGCCTGAAGAAGGCAGCGATCGGTCTCGACCGTAAGGTGCTGGCCGACATGGCGGTGATGGACAAGGCTGCCTTCGCAGCCGTCGTCAATCAGGTGAAAGCCACTATCGCTGCGTAAGCAGTCGACACGGCCCGTTAAGTGCCTCTAACAAAGCGTCGCTGGCTAGGCGCGCCGATGCAGACAGTACGGTCTGTACGGCAAGTCGATGTAAAGACGCAAGTGGCGTTTTGTTAGAGGCACCAAGCGGGCCTGCACAGCAGTCCTGGCGGGGCAGAGGTGATGAGCCTGTGCCCCGTTTTTTATTTTTCACGCTGAACGAATCACACGGGCTGATATATCAGGCTGACATACGCATGAGCTCACTGGAACAACTCGTCGTCGCCGCAGAGGCGGACTTCGCTGCCGCACAGGACCCGGCCGCCCTCGAAAACGCGAAGGCGAAATACCTTGGCAAGACCGGTCAGGTCACCGAGCAGATGAAGGGCCTCGGCAAGCTCGACCCCGACGCGCGCCGCGCGCAGGGCGCCGTGATCAATCAGGCCAAGGAACAGATCGAGGCGCTGCTGAATGCGCGCCGCAATGGGCTGGCCGATGCGCAGATGCAGGCACGTCTGAATGCCGAGGCGATCGATGTCACCTTGCCGGGCCGCGGCCGCGGATTCGGCGGTATCCATCCGGTGATGCGCACCTGGCAGCGTATAGAAGAGATCTTCGGTTCGATCGGGTTCGATGTCGCTGATGGTCCTGAGATCGAGAACGACTGGACCAATTTCACCGCATTGAACAGCCCGGAAAACCATCCGGCGCGATCGATGCAGGATACTTTTTATATTGACGGCAAGGACAGCACCGGCAAGCCTTTGCTGCTGCGCACGCATACCAGCCCGATGCAGGTGCGCTTCGCCAAGATGCACAAGCCACCGATTCGCGTGATCGCGCCGGGCCGCACGTACCGGGTGGACAGTGACGCGACGCATTCGCCGATGTTCCATCAGGTCGAGGGCCTGTGGATCGACACCGACATCAGCTTCGCTGATCTGAAGGGCGTCTACCTGAATTTCGTGCAGGCCTTCTTCGAGACGGATGACTTGCAAGTACGTTTCCGTCCATCCTATTTCCCGTTTACCGAGCCCTCGGCCGAGATCGATATCGCCTTTGGCTCCGGCCCGCTGAAAGGCCGCTGGCTCGAAGTGTCGGGTGCCGGGCAGGTGCATCCGGCCGTGCTGCGCAATATGGGCCTGGATCCCGAGCAGTTCATCGGCTTTGCATTCGGCTCCGGCCTGGAGCGCCTGACGATGCTGCGCTATGGCATCAATGACCTGCGCCTGTTCTATGAAGGCGACCTGCGTTTCCTGAAGCAGTTCAACTGACTTGAATTTCCACCGATTTCACCGGACGTAAGCGATGCAATTTTCTGAAAACTGGCTGCGCACGATGGCCGACCCGACGTTGACCTCGGACGAGCTGTCGCACCTGCTGACCATGGCCGGCCTCGAGGTCGAGGAAGTCGAACCGGTCGCGCCACCGTTCAATCATGTCGTGGTGGCACAGGTGATGCAGGTGAGTAAGCATCCGAACGCCGACCGGCTGAATGTCTGCCAGGTCGATGTCGGCACCGGTACGCTGCTGAACATCGTCTGCGGCGCGCCGAATGTGCGCGCTGGCATGAAGGTGCCATGCGCGCTGGCGGGCGCCAAGCTGCCGCCGGGCGAAGACGGCAAGCCCTTCGAGATCAAGGTCGGCAAACTGCGCGGCGTCGAGTCGCAGGGCATGCTGTGCTCTGCGCGCGAGCTGAAGCTGTCGGAGGACCATGGTGGCCTGCTGGAACTGGCGGAGACGGCGCAAGTCGGCCAGAACTTCCGTGACCATCACGGCCTGAACGACCTGAAATTCACCATCAAGCTCACGCCGAACCGCGCCGACTGCCTGTCGGTGCTGGGCGTGGCGCGCGAGGTCGCCGCGCTGACCGGCGTTCCGCTGACGGCGCCGTCATTCCATCCGGTGGCGCCGGGCATCGACGAGACGCTGCCGGTCAAGGTGACGGCGCCTGATTTATGCGGCCGTTTTTCCGGCCGTGTCATTCGCGGGCTGAACGCAAAGGCCGAGACGCCACAATGGATGAAGCAGCGGCTTGAGCGCAGTGGCCAGCGGCCAATCTCGGCGCTGGTCGATATTTCCAATTATGTGATGCTCGAACTCGGACGCCCGACCCATGTGTTTGACCTCGACAAGATCCATGGCGGACTCGAAGTGCGCTGGGGCCGCAAGGGCGAGCAGCTGAAGCTCCTGAACGGCAATACCGTCGCGCTCGATGACTGGGTCGGCGTGATCGCCGACGGCAAGGAAGTCGAATCGCTGGCCGGAATCATGGGCGGCGATGCGACCGCCGTGTCGCTGGATACGACCAATATTTATCTCGAAGCCGCGTTCTGGTGGCCCCAGGCGCTGCAGGGCCGTGCGCGCCGTTATAACTTCTCGACGGATGCGGCGCATCGTTTTGAGCGAGGCGTGGATTTTGCGACGACGGTCGAGCATATCGAGCGCATCACTGCGCTGATCATCGAGATTTGCGGCGTGCCGGACCAGACACAAGTCGGCCCGGTGGACGATCAGGTGGTGGCACTGCCTGAGCGCGCCCCGGTCAGTCTGCGTGTGTCGCGCGCAGCGAAAGTAATCGGCATTCCGGTCGATGCGCGGCAGGTGGCCGACATCTTCACTCGCCTCGGGCTGTCGTTCACGCAAGAGGGCGACGTCTTCGCCGTTACGCCACCCAGCTACCGCTTCGACATTGAGATCGAAGAGGACCTGATCGAAGAGATCGCGCGCGTGTATGGCTTCGAGAACATTCCTGCGTTGCCCCCAGTGGCGGCGAACGCAATTCGCATCGCGCCGGAAAACCGTCGCTCGCTGTTCACCGTGCGGCGTCAGCTGGCTGATCTCGATTATCAGGAAGTAGTGAATTACAGCTTTATCGACGAAGAGACCGAGCGCCAGTTCGGTGGTGATGCCGAGCCGATTCGCCTGCTCAATCCGATCGCCAGCCAGATGAACGTGATGCGCTCCCAGCTGCTCAGCAGTCTGGTCGCGAATGTGCGCTACAACCTCAATCGCAAGGCGTCGCGTGTGCGCGTCTTCGAAATCGGTGGCGTCTTCAGCCTGGACACCAACGTCGCCGACGGCCCGCTGTCGGTGGCCGGCATCGCGCAGCCCAAGCGGGTGGCCGCGCTTGCATATGGCCCGGTGGCCGACGAGCAATGGGGACAGGCTGCCCGCAATGTTGATTTCTTCGACGTGAAAGCTGATCTCGAAGCGATGTTTGCACCGCTGTCAGTGCGCTTTGAAGCAGCGTCGCATGGCGCACTGCATCCTGGGCGATCGGCTGCGGTCGTGCTGGACGGGCAGCCTGTCGGTTTCATCGGCGAGCTGCATCCGCGCCTGCAGCAGTGGCTTGAACTGCCGCTGCCCCCCGTTATGTTTGAAGTGGATGCGCAGGCTTTGCAGCAGCGCTTGATCCCGTCGTATCGTGAAATTGCAAAATTCCCGGCCGTGATGCGTGACCTCGCCTTGCTCGTCGGGCAGTCCGTCAGCGTGCAATCGCTGCTTGATACGATGCAGGCAGAAGCGCGCAGCAACCCCGCATGCCGATTCTTGCAACATATTGTTTTATTTGATGAATATCGTGGAAAGGGACTCGCCGACGGGCAAAAAAGCCTTGCTTTCCGAGTCACCATGCAAGATACTCAAGCCACATTGCAGGACGAGTCGGTCGACGCGGGAATTGCTGCGATCGTCGAAGCTGTTCATACCAAGCACGGCGCTACGCTGAGAAAATAAGCAGCTTGTTCTGTCATCTCGAGACATCATGAATCACAGCAATCCGGTCGAATTGGAATCCGTGCTTGCCGCCGACTTCGGTCTTGCGATGCAGGTATCGCAGGCGCGCGTTGGCGCTGAAAAGGAGCTTCCGACGCTGACTAAGGCGGAGTTGGCCGAATTGCTGTTCGAGCAGGTCGGTCTGAACAAGCGAGAAGCCAAGGACATGGTGGATACCTTCTTTGGCGAGATCCGCGACGCGCTTGAGCGCGGCGAGTCGGTGAAGCTGTCGGGTTTCGGCAATTTTCAGCTGCGCGACAAGCCGCAGCGTCCGGGACGCAATCCGAAAACCGGTGAAGAAATTCCTATCAGTGCCCGCCGCGTGGTGACCTTCCATGCGAGCCAGAAGCTCAAGGCCATGGTTGATGGCGCCACGGCGCAGCTCAGCGCGCCTCATTCCGTCTGACGTGCTGAATGACAGAGCGTGCTGCCAGGCCAGAGCCGCCGAACTTGCCCCCTATTCCCGCCAAACGTTATTTCACCATCGGTGAGGTGAGTGAGCTGTGCGGCGTGAAGCCGCATGTGCTGCGCTACTGGGAGCAGGAATTCGCGCAGCTGAAGCCGGTCAAGCGGCGGGGCAATCGGCGTTACTACCAGCATCATGAAGTTCTGCTGATCCGGCGTATTCGTGACCTGCTCTACGAGCAGGGCTTTACGATCAGCGGTGCCCGCAACAAGCTCGACACCATCGATGTGCCTGAGACCACCGTCTCGCCGATCGATCTCGCCATGGTTCGCGCAGAACTGCACGATATCCTGCGGCTGCTGAAGACCTGATTCGGACCTGATTCGCGCCGTTCTTCGTTTTCTGTCTTTCCTCTCTGGTGTTCTGCCAGAACGACAGTCCCTCAGGCAGCCACACCAATGATTACGCTGGATGGATCGATCAGGACCACGACCTGCGCTGACGTTTGCAGATCGAGCGCGTCTGCTTCTGCGTTGGGCAGTGTGGCGACCAGATCGATGCCGGCATCAATCAGCAGGGTCACTTCCGAGCGCGACTCGCCGCGCACGATCGCCTGCACCGCACCGGCGAACGCATTGCGCCCGGGCGTGCCGCCTTTCGATAGCGGCGCCAGCGCGATCCACGAAGCCTTGACCAGCGCGAACACTTTGGCGCCGATCTCCAGCCCGAGCTCGCGACTGCTGTGGTGGGTGATCGAGGCGGTCAGCATCAGGCTGCCGTGGACCATTATCGTCACCTCGTCATTCACCGGACCCTGCAACATCGACACGATGATGCCGACGAACTGATTGCGCGCGCTGGTCTTCAGTGCCGTGCCAGGCTGCAGTGCATAGTCGGCTTCGAAGCCGTTGGCAACCGTATTCAGCCGGCCGATGAAACGCGCATGCTCCGCCTGCGCCAGCATGAAGTTCTTCAGAAGCTGCCTGCCACGTTCGGTCAGTCGCGTACGTCCACCACCTTTGCCGCCGGCCTGGCGCTCGAGCAGGCTGCCGCCCGTCAGCCGGGTCATCTGTTCTATCGTGTCCCATGCCGACTTGTAGCTGTAGCCGGCGATCTTGGCTGACTTGGTCAGGTTTTCCGTCAGGCCGATCTGGCGCAGCAGCTCAATGCGCTTCGCATTGGCCAGCAGTTCGTCGCGGACGCATAGCGTCAGCTCGGCATGCAGGGTGAGGTCGGGGGGAAGCATGTGCGGATTATAGCGAATCAAAATATTCGTCTCTACATAACGAAGACAAACGAATGAGGATTTCAATCGCGACGTGCGCTTATCTCGCCATTTTTCATAGCGTGAATTGACACCACAGGTTGCTTTTTGTATAGTCTAACGTAATATATAAAACTAATTTTGAGGTAGTCCATGCCCGCCCGCCATCTTGCCCGTTCGATGACTTCGCGTCCGTCACTGCAACCCGTTGCCGCAGCTGCTTTGGTCTTTGCTGCGTGCGCCTTCACCGGCACGGCACAGGCCGGCGACGAGGTGAAGGTGCTGCTGGAAATCCTGCTCGAGAAGGGCATCCTCACTCAGCAGGAATACGACAGCAAACTGAAGAAGCTGGTCGAGGTTGAAGAGGTTCGCGCTTTCAATGAGGCGCAGGATGTGCGCAAGGCCGCCCGTGAGATCGAGCAGCGAGCCGAGGTCGAACGCAAATTCAAGACGCAGATTTACGGCCAGGTGTCGGCCGGTTATTACGACGCATCGAACATGAAGGGCACGCAAAGCGCCTCCGGCCTGAGCGACCAGCCCAAGGGCAACAACCGCATTGGCCTGAAGGTGGCGCGTGAATTCGACGCCGACACCAGCGCAGTGGTGACACTCGAATCAAATTTTTCGTCGCGCACCGGCGCGGTCGGCAAGGATGCCGCCGCCAGTGGCGAGGGCGCCAATCCGCTGCTCGATCGCGAGGCCAGCGTTCGGCTAATCTCGAAGCCTTACGGCACGCTGCTGTTCGGCCGTGGTCCGACGCTGCAGAACGAACTTTCCGGCGCATTCGACGCACGGCAGAACTGGAATTTTGGCGGCCTCAAGTCGATTGCCCGCTATGCCGGCTTTCACAGCTCCAGCGGCCTCAACCGTGCCGACAAACTGATTCGCTACACCTCGCCCGAATTTTCCGGGCTCACGCTCGATGGCGGTGTGTCGCTCGGCGGTATGCCGGGCAGCGGCGAGCAGGGTACGCATTATTATTTCGGCGGACGCTACAAGCGCGGTCCGTTCGAAATGGCTTACAGCCACATTGAAGCGCGCCTGAGCTACGGCACGCCGACCATCGTGCCGGAAGACAGCAATAATCGCGTCGACTTCTTCGCGGCGAAATACACGATCGACCGGCTGACCCTGAACGCCGGCTACGTGATCACCCGCAACCCGCTGCTGTCGACCGCTACGCTGAGCACCGCGTCGCCGGCTGGCAAGGCCGATGTCGACACCTGGTTCGCCGGCGCTGTCTACCGACTACTACCCGACCTGAGCGCCAACCTCGGCTGGTACCAGGTGAAGGACAAGACCTCCACGCGCGGGCTGAACGATGTGCGCATGGTCGCGACCGGTCTGACCTGGTCCCCGTACAAGGAATGGGATTTCTTCGTCGACTATGCGACCGTCGATCGCAAGGATGGCGCCACGGCGGCGTTCACCCTTTATGATGCCTGGCGGCCTGATACCGGCAACAAGGCAGCGCTGTCTTCGGGGACGCGAGACCAGTCCGGCATCAGCGTCGGTGCGCAATACAAATTCTGAACGCTGGCATGAAAGCTCCAATGATCCCGACAAAATGGCTGTCACGGCTGGTGCCGCTGATGCTTGCGGTGACAATGTCTGCCCATGCGGCCGAAGTCAGGGTCGCGGTGGCGGCCAATTTCGCACAGCCGATGAAAGACATCGCCACCGAGTTTGAAAAAGACACCGGCCACAAAGTCAGCCTGAGCCAGGGCGCCACCGGCAAGTTCTACGCGCAGATCAGCAATGGCGCGCCATTCGAACTTTTCCTGTCCGCCGACGATGAGACGCCGGCGCGGCTGGCGAAGGAGGGCAAGGCTGTGTCAGGCACCGAACTAACCTATGCGATCGGTCGGCTGGCATTGTGGTCGCCCGATCCAAAACTGGTCGGTCAGAGCGGCGCGGTGCTGAAGTCCGACGGCTTTCGTTTTCTGGCGATCGCCAATGCGAAAGTGGCGCCTTATGGCCGTGCAGCCGTGCAGACAATGCAAAAGCTCGGTGTGCTGTCGCGGATCGAGCCGCGTGTCGTGCAGGGGGAGAGCATTGCGCAGACCTATCAGTTCGTCAGCAGCGGCAATGCGCAACTGGGCTTCGTCGCGCTGTCGCAGGTTTGGGCGAACGGCAAGGTGCGCAGCGGCTCAGCCTGGGTGGTGCCGGAAGACATGCATGAGCCACTGCGACAGGACGCGATATTGCTCAACCCGGGCAAGGAAGCGCCGGCCGCGCTTGCGCTGCTTGGTTATCTGAAATCGGACAAGGCGAAAAAAATTATCGAGCTTTACGGTTACCGCATCCCCTGAGCCGCATGGCTCGGGGCATATCGCCGGCGGCCGATACATAGTTCGCCGTGGCCGGCTGTCTCACCCGACTCACCCGACTCTCCTCGTTCGGTCCGTCATGGCGGTTCGGATGGGTTCAGGGCTTCCGCAAGGAAGCCCTTGTTTTTTCAGCAGTGGGCAGGCGCGTTAGCGGCTCAAGGCCAGTCGCGCTGCGAATTCGGCGGTACTCAGCGGATGGCTGTACCAGTAACCCTGGATGGCGTCGCAACCCTTGATGCGTAGAAAATCCGCCTGGGCTTCGGTCTCGACGCCTTCGGCGATGGTGGCCATGCCGAGGCTGTGCGCCATCTGAATGATTGCGGTCACGATGGCCTTGTCGTCATCGTCGGTGCTCAGGTCGCGAACGAACGACTGGTCGATCTTGATTTTGTCCAGTGACAGTCGTTTCAGGTAACTCATCGACGAATAGCCGGTGCCGAAATCATCAATGGCGATACGGAAGCCCTCGCGCCGCAGCTGCTCGATTGTTTGCGCCGCAGTCTCCGGATGACGCAGCGCGACCGCCTCGGTCAGTTCGATTTCGATGGAGCGTGCAGGAACGCCGGCGCGACGGATGGTGGCGATCGTTCCTTCCACGAAGCCGGGCTGCGCAAACTGCACCGCCGAGACATTCACCGCAATCACCAGGTCGTGATGACCGGCTTCCCGCCAGCGGGCAAGCTGCAATGCAGCCTGCTCGAACACCCATGTCCCCATTGGTATGATCACACCGCTCTGCTCTGCCAGCGGAATGAACACCGCCGGCGACACATTGCCCCATTGCGGATGGTGCCAGCGCAGAAGCGCTTCCGCGCCGATCAGCCTGTCTTCGACCAGCGACAGCTGCGGTTGGTACAGCAGATGCAATTCACCATTGGCGATCGCCTGTTTCAGGCCCACCGACATCTGCAGCGAGCGCGCGGTGTGTTCCTGCATCTCGGGCGCGTAGAAGCGCATGCCGTTGCGGCCTTCCTGCTTCATTCGGTACATCGCCACCTCGGCCGCTTTCGCCAGGCTGACGGCATCCTGTGCGTCCTCCGGATAGCTGGCGATGCCGGCCGACGCGCTGATAGACAACTCTGTGTCCTCGATCGTGATCGGCTCCTGCACATGGTCGAGTGTCTGCCTGACCAGCAGCGCCAGTTTGTTCTGCTCGATGTTGCGAAAGATCGCAACAAATGCGTCACCCGAGTGCCGCCCCAGGGCGACCTCGGCGCCAAGCATGTTGCGCAGCCGGTTCGACAATTCGACTAGTAGTGCGTCGCCGGCCATGTGGCCCATCGAATCATTGACGGCCTTGAAATTATCGAGGTCCAGCCACGCCAGCGACAGCCGTTCGCGCTCGCGCGCAGCGTCCGCGAGCGACCTGGCAAGATGCTCTTCAAAGGCGCTCTTGTTCAGCAAACCGGTCAGCTGGTCATACTGCGACAGCTGCAGGATGCGCTCCTCGGCCTTCTTCTGCAGCGTGATGTCTTCCTTGTGCGCGACATAGTTCGATACCTTGCCAGTGCCGTCGAGGATGGGATAAATCGACGTTCGCTCGGTATAGACAATGCCATCCTTGCGGCGATTGATGAATTCGCCCTGCCAGGCCTTGCCGTCACGCAGCTGCCGCCACAGCTTTGCATACACTTCCGGCGGTGTTTGTCCGGCGCTCAGCACGCTCGGGTTGTGGCCGATGATGTCCGACGCCGCATAACCGCTGACTCGGGTAAACGACGGGTTCACGTACTGAATCTGCGCGTTGCTGTCAGTGATCAGCACCGGATAGGGACTCTGCTCCAGCGCTTCGGATAGCCGGTGGATGGTGACGTCCTGCCGGCGGCGCTTGACCAGGTTCCATACGCCATTGGCCAGCAGCCGCAGCGTCTGCACATCCGAGTCCGTATAGTTCGTCGGTTTGTTGGCGACGCCGACCAGCATGCGTACCACGTGGCCTTCAATCACCGGCAGCGAAATGAGACGTGTCAGTGCTGCTTGGTCATCCGGCAGGCCTTTCTTGTCTTTTGAATTCGCATAGTCATTCGCCACCACCGGCTCGCGCCGGCGCAGCGCATCGGCCCAGATACCGGCACGGCTGATCGGGTAATGCGAATCCCCGAACGCGTTGCCGTATTTCTCCAGCGTCGCTGCCGACCATGTGACGCGCTCAAGATTTTCCTGATCATCATGAACGAGGTGGATGAACGCCATTGCGCTGCCGGTCAGCTGTTCCGCCAGCTCGACGCCGCGCTGCAAGAACGCGGGCTCATCATCACCATCGATTTCCTGTTGCAACGACAGCACGGCGGCGTTCAGCGCGGCCTCATGGGCGAGCTTGCGTTCCTGCTCGACGCTGCTAGTGATGTCACGTGACAGCACCAGGAAAGTGTCCGCTGCGCCGCCGGGATGGATCTTGCGCGCGACCGACAGGCCGAAGTGGCGTTCGCCGTCCGGCACGGGAATGCTGATGCGTGCGTCATGCGATGAGCCGTGCGCGGCCGCCTCTGCAATGGCGTGGAAGCAGGCATCGGCGGCGTCGCCAGACATGACATCGCGAAGATTTCGACCGAGCAGGTGGTTTGCCGGCGCGGCCAGCTTGCTGCTGTCACGCGCATGCACGGCCAGATAAGTGCCGTCGGCACTGACCTCGAACAGCAGATCAGGCAGCGTATCGAGCGTGGCTTCCAGGTCGGAACGTGACTCCAGCAAATCTTCATAAGGACGCTGGATGGTCGCGAAAAACAATGCACGATTCAGGAAGGCGTAGGCCATGACCTTGTACAAATGACCCATCAGGTTATACAGATCCGACACATTCGCGTACTGAGCGAAGTAGAGCTCGCTCATCGCCATCGTTGCCGCCGACAAGGCCAGGTAGCTTGCATTGAATTCCTGATGGTTCTCGCGTCGTAAATACACGCCGCCGGCGGCAATCAGGTAGAGAGCGATCAGACCGTACTCTAAAGACACCTTGAAAGGCGACAGGCCAACGCCGGCGATGAAGGTGCGTGGGGTACTTTCCGGGTAGCCGAGAAACCACAGGCAGCCCAATCCGAACAGACCCAGCACGGTAACGAGCCATACATAGCGTGATTGGCGATTCAACCAGCCATCAAGCCGCTCAGGAGACCAGACGGCGACCAGCAATGCGGCAGCCGCAAGCAACCGTGCGCACAGCCAGAAATTGATCGCCTTTTCGATGCCTGCCGGCGTGACGAAACCGGGCATGCCCGGAAAGGACAGCGTATGCGCAAGGTCGAACAAGGCGACGCCGAAGAAGATGACGCCGACCACCAGCGCACGGCCGGAAGCGCGATATTTATGTACAGCCCAGGAGATGCCGAACACCATCGCCGCTACGCCAATCGACAACACTTCCAGTATGGTGTGCAGCGGCGCGTAGCCTGCCAGTCCGCGGCTTGCCTCGGGCGCTGGCAGCCAGGTCGACAAGACCATCACGGCCAGTAGTCCGACCATCCAGCGCGATACGTCCCGGGATTCCTCCCTACGGTAAAAAGGCATCTGGCTGGATTTTTCAAGCATGGTTGGAAGGGGCAGAGTGGTTCTTTTTATTGTCTTATTTATAGCCTTTGCGGCGTACGAACGACGAGCCTCTGAATGCCAGGTTCATGCTTGCCCGTCTCTGTTGCAGGGTGGGCGCCACAGGCTCAATCGAACAGTGACCGTCATTCGTGATGGCCTTTAAAAACCCTTTCGTTTAGCATCGTACACAGGAATTCTGCGGGCAAGAGACTTTCTTCCGGCGGCGCACCGTGAAAGCTTCGGCGCGCCGCATACTTGATGATATTTTCTGGAATTTAACCGGCGTCCCTGTCTGCCGGCGGTGCATCCGTCGCACTTGCTGTGCGGCTGAATGCTGCGCCAGCGCGGCCCCGATGAGGAGATTGGCAATGCATGAAAAAGACTACCTGTCCGCTGCGGTGGCTCGCTTGCGCGCCGACCTTGCGCTTGCGTTGCGCGCGGCCTCGCACCATGGGCTTTCCGAGGGTGTCTGCAACCATTTCAGCGTTGAATTGCCTGACGAGTCGAAACGATTCCTGCTGAATCCGCGCGGCTTGCTGTGGCAGGAAATCGGCCCCGACGACATCGTGATGATCGATGAACAAGGCAATCTGCTCGCCGGTCGGCACCCCGTCGAGCCGACCGCGATGTACATCCATGCGGCAATTCATCGGATCGCTCGCAAGCCTTGTGTGCTGCATGTGCACATGCCCTATGCGACCGCGCTGACCGCGACCGGTGCGCGCTTGCTGGATACAACGCTGTCGCAGAATGCGATGCGCTTTCACGGGCGCGTAGCGGCGGACCCGGTCTACAACGGTTTGGCCCTGGATGTGACCGAAGGCGAGCGGATCGCTACTGCCATGCAGGGGCGCGACATCGTCTTTTTGGCCAATCACGGCGTAGTGGTGTGCGGCGAAACCATCGCGCATGCATACGACGATCTGTATTACCTGGAGCGTGCCTGCCTGGTCGAGGTGCTGGCGCGGCAGAGTGGCCTGCCCCTCGTCCCGGTGCGCGCGGAGCTGGCCGCCCATGTCGAAGCTCAGGTGAGCGGCGAGCGCTTGCAGTCCGACCTGTTTTTCGAGGCGCTCCGGCGCACGTTGCCATCTCGCTGAGCGTGCTCAGGCTTCGCCGGACAGACTGCTTTTCAATAGGTCGCGCCGGTTTTAAAAACCTCCCGCGGACAGCTAGGCTGTGTTGATTGCGCATGCTAAGCTGCCACAAAACTGCGTTTGCAAAATAATATTAAATGCTCGCCGTTTTCTGCCTCAGGCAATGCGCCGATGCGGATTGCCCCGGCGGGTGGCTCAAAAACAAAGCCAGCCAGAAATCTGAACGGAGAAAAATATGGCAATTGTCACGATTTCCAGTTCCAGCGAGCCGGACGCCAATTCGTTCATCACCACCAATTTGTACCGCGCACCGGTATGGTTTGGCGATGAGATCGTCGCTGACCCGGGCCAAATGGTCTTGATCGGCAGTAATGGTTACGGTGCCTTGTATGGCGGTGCATTCACTTACAGCAGCACAGGCAGGGCAAGCGGGCAGGTATTTTCTTTTGAATTTGCTGTCGGCGCATCGCAAAGCGAAAGCGGTGCCTATTCGGCCAACACGCAATATCAGTTCAGCGAACTGAATGGAACCAATGGCTTGTCCGCTGAAAAACTCTATCAATTCGGCGTGAATGGCAATTCCACAGGGGCGTTGAAATATCTGTTGTCGCGTAACGATGTTATCTACGGTTCCGGTTTCGACAATTATTCAGTCGACGAAATCCTCTACGGCTGGGGTGGCAAAGACAAGATCTACGGCGTCGACGGTAACGACATCATCGGCGGCGGTGCCGGCCGGGATACGCTGGTCGGCGGCAATGGCGAGGATTATTTTTTCATTGATTCGATCCGGCCGAAAGATGCGGACAAAATCGTCGATTTCGGTTTTGGCGGAGTACGCGACAAAATCGTGCTGCAGCAGTCGGCGTTTGGCGACCTGGCGCTCGGCGAGCTGCTGGCCGACCAGTTCGTCGTTGGCACCGCAGCGGCAGACGCCGATGATCGCATCATCCTGAACGCCGGCAAGGTCTACTATGACGCCGACGGTAACGGTGCCGGCATGGCGGTGATGATTGCCAAAGTCGCTTATGCGGAGGTGGTGCCGACCGGCGTGTTGCAATTGTCGGCCGGCGATTTCCGGGTCGTTGACGCACTCGAAAATATTGTCCTGCTAGCGTCCTTGTAATCGCCGCTGAATCCGGCAGAAAAATAAAACTCTGGCCAGCATATTTTGTCAGGGCAAAAAAAACGGCCTGCATTGCAGGCCGTTCTCACAAGTCCGGAGCAGTCTGGATTATCGACCGCTCGACACCGGGCGGGTGACTTCAGCTTTGACGCCGTAAGCAACCGACTTGGCTTCCATCGCCAGTGACTTGGCTTCATAGACGCTGGACAAAACCGACGCGACCGACGAATTCGCCGATGCAGCAATGGCGCCTGCTTCCATGCTGCGCATATCGGCATGCTTGGCGATTTCAGCAGCTTTGCTGGAATTCGCGTCGCTGATCTTTGCGATATTGAGTGCCGTGTTGGCGTTAGCCGAGGCATTGTCCGACGTGGCTTTGGCTTCGTCAGACGTCATGTGTGCCTGCTGCGATGCAGTGACAGCCGCTTCGGCATTGGCGACAGCCGTGTCGGAGTTCAACTTGGCCGTATCGGCAGTTTCCACTGCGTTATCAGCCGAAGCACGCGCAGCTTCTGCAGTTTCCACTGCGCTGCCAGAGGTAGCCTTGGCAGCTTCTGCGGTTTCGACAGCCAGATCAGCGGCGCTTTTCGCTGCTTCGGAGGTATCGACCGCGATCTCTGCACCTTCAATGGCGGTGTCGGCGGCGGCCTTGGCAGCATCGGCGGTTTCCACGGCACCCTCAGCGGTTGCTACAGCACCCTCAGCGGTTGCCACGGCACCCTCCGCAGTTGCCTTGGCAGCGTCAGCGGTCGCATTGGCGTTGGTTGCCGATTCGATGGCCGATTCAGCATTCGCAGTCGCGGTATCGGAGGCAGCCTTGGCTGCGTCGGCGACCGATTTTGCATCCTGTGCGGTGGCAGAGGCAGTCGCTGCTACGGCTTTCGCATCATTCGAGGTCGAGGCGCTGGCTTCAATCGCCGCCACCAGTTCGGCGCGCGTGGATTCCATCTTTGCCGCGATTTCGCCAACGTGCGACTTCAGCGCTTCGAGATCACTATTTGTCGCGCAGCCTGCGAGCAGCACTGGCAGTGCCAATACGCACAGGTGTTTTTTTGTAATGTAAGACATTAAAGCCTCCGGAAATTATTCGGTATTCGTAAACGAACGTGAGTCAAGCGAGCCAAGAGTGCAGCAAATTGACGCTGCCATTATTGAGGAAAATAGTTATCTTTTCAATCGTTGTGAAATTGTGGATTTGGCAACCAGGCATTTTGGCTATACCAAGCTGTTAAATACACAATAATTTTGCCTGTAGCAGCCGGCTAAATGCGCAATAGCGTGGCTGCGACTAAACGCCAGGGCGACGGATATTACTTCGGGCGGCCTGCGTCGAGTTTTCCGTCGGCTCGCGCGGACAGGTAAGAAAATATATCGATGATATGCGCGTTCACGCTCGGCTCACCCTGCCAGGCAGGCATTGCCATTGGCTTGTCGCGGCGCTGCAGAATATCGTCGATGCGGGTGTTCGCGGTATTTTTATCCAGTGCCTCTTGCGTGCCCAATTGATCCAGGTCGTAGCGCTTCAGCACCAGACCCGTGAAATGGCGGGCGCTCATGTTTTGCACCAGAGGCAGCAAATCCGGTCCGCCTTCGCCGCCAGTGGCATTGGCCGAGTGGCAGCGCGCGCATTTATCCTGAAAAACCCGCCAGCCGGCGTAGAGCGAAGCCGCTGGTTCTGGCGGTCTGGCCAGTCCGCGCGCCGGTTCAGTATTGCCGAATTCCATGGCACAACTACTCAACGCCAGTGGCAAAGACACTGCCGACATCAGCGCCAGCAGCAGGTTGGGCTGACGCTTCCAGGACAGGCACATCCGAAGCTTCTTCATGGGAACCATCCTTCATGTCTTTGGAAACACGCTACTGGCGTTGGTGCGTTCGCGGATCTGGCCGCCACTGTCAATGCCGAGGCAGCGGTCGGTTTGTTCTGAATTTTTGACCATTATCCGAAGGACTGAATCTGGCCGCAAGCCTTGTTCGGCGGCGGGCCGTGTCGATCGTGCCGCAAGCCGGCGTCAGGCCTGCTTGTCTCCGGCCTTTTCCGCGAGCGCTGAAAAATCTCGTTTCTCCAGCAGCCAGGAAGTCGCAAACCCTGCCACCAGTCCCCAGAAGGCGGCGCCTATATTGAACAGGCCGAGGTCGGCCACCGTCACCAGCAAGCTGACCAGCGCGCCGAACGTGAAGCGGCCCGTACCGAACGACGCAACGAAGGCGCCTTGCAGAACACGCAGCATTGCCAGTCCGCCGAGCGCCATGATGTATTCCTTCGGCGCGGCCAGCATCAGTCCGGTGAAGGTCGGCGCCATCAGCCCGAACAGTACCGCAAGTACGCCGAAACTGAGTGCGGCGGTGTACTGGCGCTGCGTGCTGCCAGACGAGGTCATGATGGCATTGCTCGGTCCGGTCAGGCAGGTGCTGACCGCGCCGACGGCCGCCGACAGCGCTGCGCCGATGCCGCAGGCAACCGCAATCGCATTCACCGGTGGCTCGTGTCGGGCCGCTCGCAGGATCGCGGCGCCCTGGCCGTTCTGTACCACCAGCACCGTGATCGCCAATGGCAGCACCAGCTCGATCAGTGCGGCGGCCGACCATGCGGGCGTTTGCATGACCGGGCTTGCGAACGCGATGCTGCCGAGCGTCGCCGCCTCCATTGTCCCCGACAGCGCAATGGCGACGGCACCGGCCAGCAGTGCGCCGATGACGGGCGGCAGTCGCCGACCCCAGTCAGTGCGCGCCGACAGTAGCACGAAGGCCAGCACCATCGGCCCGGCGATGGCCGCGCTGCTGTGCAGCGCACGCACCAGGTCGAGCCCGAAACGCAGGAAGACGCCCGCCACCATGCCCATCACCACCGGCATTGGCAGCGCCGACATCAGCCGTCGCACCCAGCCGGTCAGACCCATCACGAGAATCAGTGCGCTGGTCGCATAAAAAGCGCCGATCACTTCGGCGAAACTCAGATGCTGCAGCGCCGGACCGACCAGCACCGTGCCGGGAATGCTCCAGCCAAAGCCGAGCGGCGCCTTGTAGCGCCAGCTCATCGCGATCGAGATCAGGCCGTTGATGAAGAAGACGCCGAACACCCATGACGCCAGCTCGGCGGCCGACAGGCCGCCGCGGGTGCCGACGGAAAGCACGATGGCGAGCGGCCCCGTGACAGAAAAAATGAAGGCCACCAGCGCATTGCCCACATAGGTCGGGCCGACATCAGCGAGGATCTCGCGCAGCGAGGGCGACGCAGCAGCAGGGGATTCGAGGTGGAATTTCATAGCGGTTGACGCGGGGCGGCTGTCCGGAGCGGGCCCGATTATGCGGGCGGCCAATGTAGCATGGCGTGCGTGGTCCGGCGTGGTCCCGCAGGATTTTCTCCGGCGGGATTACAATGCAGGTCACCCTGCGGAAAACTCGGCAAGCCCCATGCCAGGCGAGTTTGTAAAAATAATCCAATGTAAGCCGCCAGAATCCGCCCGAACCTGAATCGAATCATTCCAGATCGGCGCGGCGCGCTCGGCCCATCCGAACATGCTGATTCCGTATTCCAGCGTGGTGAGTTTCGTGCTCGCCATCATCGTCCACGCTGCCCTGATCATCGCCGTCATCAAGACCGTGTGGTCGACCGACATGCCCGAGCCGGACAAGGCTGTCATCGTGCAGCTTATCCAGACGCCGCCTGAACCACCGCGCCCCGCGCCAATGCCTGCTGCAGCGCCTGCGGCAGCGCCTGTGGAGCCGCGGCCTTCGCCGCTGACACCTGCGTCCAAGCCGACGCCCGTTGCGCCGTTACCGCGCATCGTTGCTGACCAGCCGCTCGCCGTGGCCGAGGCGCCGAAACTGCAGCCTGCGAGCGCAACGCACGCCGCAACGTCCGATCCTGAGCCCGAGCGTCGCAAACGCGAAGAGGCAGTGCGCGAAGCCGAGCGACGTGACCATGACGCGCGCCGCAAGGCCGTCGAGGAGCGCGTCCGTCGCGACCTGGAAGAACGTGAACGGCAGGCCGTCGAATACCGCGAACAGCGCGAAGCCGAGGAGCGCGACCGGCAGGCACTCGAGGAACGTCGCACAGCCGAGGATCGCCGCCTTGCCGGCGAGCGCCGCGCCGCCGAGCTGCGCGAGCGGCAGGCCGCAGAAGAGAAGGAGCGGCGCAGCGCGCAGGAGCGGCGCATGGCCGAAGAACGCAGGGTGGCCGACGAACGCCGTGTCGCGGAAGAACGTCGTGTCGCACAGGAGCGGCGTATCGCTGAAGAGCGCAAGGCGGCCGACGAGCGCCGTGTTGCAGAAGAACGCCGGGTCGCCGACGAGCGCCGGCTTGCCGAGGAACGAGCGCGCCAACAGACAGAAGAACGCGAGCGACAGTCGGCGGAAGAGCGACGGCTGGCGCAGGAGCGCGTAAGACGCGAGCTGGACGAGCGGGCGCGCCGGGTAGCGGAAGAGCGCGCACGACGGGCCGCACAAGCAACGCAGGAGCAGACAAGACAAGAAGCGGAAGAGCGCAGTCGCCGCACTGCACAGGCGGCTGCGGCACAGGAACTGGCGCGACTCGAAGCCGAGGAACGCGAGAAGCGCGCGGCACAGGAGCGTGCGCGGCATGACGCTGAGGAGCGCGCCAAACGCGCCACCGTCGAGCGTGAGCGCAAGGAGGCAGAAGAGCGCGATCGGCGTGAGCGCAAGGACGCTGAGGAGCGCGATCGTCGCGCTGCGGAGGAGCGTACCCGGCGCGATGCCGAAGACCGCGAACGACGTGCCGCCCTTGAGCGTGAGCGCCGTGAAACCGAAGAGCGTGAGCGTCGAGCCGCCGACGAACGCGCGCGTCGCGCTGCCGTCGACGCCGAACGCCGCAGCGGTGACGGAGCACGCACCGGCGCGCGGCAGGTGCCGGTCGACGCGGCACTGATCCGACGCTTCTATCCACTGGCATCGCGCCGCAAGCGTGAAGAGGGCACCGTGATCCTGAAGGTGCTGGTCAAGCCTAACGGCACCACCGGTGCTATCGAGATCAAGTCTGGCAGTGGTTTTTCCCGACTCGACAGCGCCGCACTGGAGGCGGTCAGGACGCTGCGCTTCGAGCCGGCTACCGCAGGCGGCAAGGCTGTGGAAGAATGGGTACAAATTCCATTCGTTTTCAGGCTGGGTGACTGACGGCAGGCCAGCCAGATGCTATACGCGGAGGATGAACCGATGATACGTGTCACATCGCTGCTGCGGTCGTTGCAGAGCGCTGCCTGCGTTCTGCTGCTGGCAGCCTGCCAGGGCAGTCTGACAGCGCCGTCTGGCGATGTATTGTCCGGCACCTCATGGGAACTGGTGGCGATACAGTCACCGGACGCAGCAAAGGCTCACCTGTCTATTGCCGAGCCGGCGCGCTTCACGTTGCATTTCGGTGCGGACGGTCGTGCCGCGTTACGGCTGGACTGCAATCGCGGTACCGGCGCATGGCAGGCGGTGGCCTCTTCCGCGAATGCCGGTGCGCTGACCTTCGGCCCGATTGCCACAACGCGCGCACTGTGCGCCGCACCTCATCTTGATGAGCGTGTCGCACGCGAGCTGACGCAGTTGCGCTCTTATGCGATCAGTCACGGCAGGCTGCGGCTGTCGCCCACCACGGACGGCGGCTTCCTGGCGTGGCAACCGCAGAGGCAGCGATAGTCCATAAAGACAGACCGCAGCACCAGCACACGTTCAGTCGAGCAGAATCTTCAGCACCACCGCATCGTCCAGGTCTTCATAGCCGCTCGCGAGCGTGGCCTTCAGTACTTCCAGCGCGTTGGTCGACATCGTCATTGATTGCCCGGTGGCCCTGGCCATTGCGCAACCGAGCGCGACGTCCTTGGTCAGGATGTGCGCATGCGCGCGCGGCGCATAGTCATTGCGCAGCGCGCGTGTCATGCGGTCTTCCAGCATCATCGACTGTCCGCTTGACGCGCACATCAGCGCCAGCAGCTTGTCCTTGTCGAGCCCGAGCTTCAGACCGAGCGCGATCACCTCGGCCGCGCCGACCAGATTGATGCCGGCCGCCAGGTTGTTGACCAGCTTGTAGCGCGCGCCGTCGCCGATGCGGGTGCCGAGCCGGAAAATTTTATCCGATAGCGCGTCGAGCACCAGCTGGTGTCGCGCGATCGTTGTGTCATCACCGGCCAGCATGATGCTCATCGTGCCAGCCTCCGCGCGTGCCGGTCCGCCGGAAATCGGCGCGTCCAGCAGGTGCACGCCGAGCGCGGCGAGCTTCGCGGCGATCGCTTCGGTATCTTCCGGCGCAATCGTCGAGCACAGCATCACGGTCTTGCCGCGGGCACCGCGCGCGACCCGATCTTCGTCGCTGAACAGCACCTGATCAATCTGCTTTGCGTTGACGACGACGACGATGGTCAGGTCCGATTGCGCCGCGACGTCGGCTGCCGAGTCGCAGGTCGCGATGCCGTGTCCGCGCGCCTTGTCCAGCGCTTCAGGGCGGACGTCGTATGCGCAGACGCGCTGCCCCTTGCGGTGCAGGTTGATGGCCATGGATAGCCCCATGGATCCGATGCCGATAAATCCAGTCGTCATAAGTGCTTGCCGTTGATTGTTTGGAAGTGCGGACGGAGCGCGGGAATCCGCTGGCGCGGGGCGCCAACATACCGTGCCGCGCACCGCTTCGCAAGTCATGCTCAGATCGCCAGTGCGTAGCCACGCGCTCCACCCCGCACCCATGCCGCACAGCAGGAGCACGGGTCGTTCGCCTGCCAGAGCGGCTTTCCTGCAGGCAATGTCATTAGTGATAACCTTCAGCCCGAATTGGCCGGCATGATCGTATCCGGCAATGAGGATCTAGTTGCAAAATAAAGAACTGTTTGGAAGGCGGGGCGCATAGCATGGGCTGGATCACTGTTATCTGGCTGATGATCGCGGCGGCCAGCATGGCGCTTGCATTGATTCATGGCTATGCATGGAGCAGACTGCGCCGTGCGCATGCGCATGGCGCGTTCGTGCTGTGCGCGGCCGGCGTCGGCGTGGTGACGCTGATTGAGCTGGGCATGATGCGCTCGCAGACGCCGCAGCAGTTCGGTCACCTGCTGTGGCTGAATCATTTCCCGCTCTGGGTTGCCGCAGTCGGCAGCGTGTTATTCGTGCGGGTACACATGCGGGCTGGCCGGCGCTGGCTGGCATGGACAGCTATCGGACTGCGTACGCTGGCGATGCTGGTGAATGCGTTTTCGTCGCCCAACCTGAATTTCCGTGAGATCAGGTCGATCGAACAAATGCAGGCGCTGGGGCAATCGATCAGCTTTGCCGTCGGGGCACCAAGTCCGATGATATACATCGCTCTCGCTGCCGGAATCGCACAGGCGCTGTTCATCATCGACGCGACGATACAAGTCTGGCGCCGCGGCGATCGCCGCCTGGCCGTGACGGTCGGTGGCCTGCTGACTTTTTTTGTGATGATTGCCATCGCCGGCTCGGCACTGCGCGCGCTGGGGCTGCTGCAGTTTCCGGCCGTGATCACCGTGAGTTGCGTACCGATCATTCTGGCGCTGGGATTCGAAGTGGGTCGGGAACTGGCCCAATCGGCGCAGCTGTCTGTGTCGCTGCAGGCCCGCCACAAGGAACTGAAGGAATCCGAAGCGGGCCTTCAGCTCGCTGCTGCGGCCGCCAATGTGGCCCTTTGGAGCATCGATATGTCGACCGGAGCGTTCTGGGGAACCCCCAAAGGGGCGGCGATGTTCGGCCTTGACCTCGACAGTCGGATTTTTCTGAAGGATCTGATGGCCCTGATTCATGCCGACGACCGTCCGCGCGTGTCTGAGGCGATGTCGCTGGCCCGAACCGAACGGCAAGTGTCGGTCGAGTACCGCGTCATCCTGCCCGGCGGCGAAGAACGCTGGTATTCATCACTCGGCGGTGCCCTGCAAGCGGGAAGCGGGTCGTCCTCGACGGTGACCGGCGTGACCATCGACATCACTGCGCGGCGCCGTGCGGAACTGGAAAGCGAGCGCCGTCGCCAGGAGCTCGAGCGTTTGCAGCGCCTGGCCAGCGCCAGTGAGTTTTCCGCCGCGATGGCGCATGAGCTGAGCCAGCCGCTGGCCATCATCATGAGCAATGCCGAGGCTGCCGAAAGCATGCTGCGGCAACCCGATACCGACCTTGCAGAACTGCAGGCGGTATTCGACGACATTATTGCCGCCGACGAGCGCGCAGCGCAGGTGCTGACCAAGTTGCGCGCACTTCCCGTGAGAGGCGGTATTCCGGTTGAACCGGTGTCGATCAATCGACTGGTGTCTGATGTGATCGGCCTGGTTCGGGGAAATCTGGACGAGCATGGCGTGACCGTAAAATTGCAGCTGGCCGGGCAGCTGCCAGCGCTGGATGGCGACCGCATGCTGATCGAGCAGGTGATGTTCAACCTGATCCGGAATGCCGACGAGGCGATGGCGGGCAATGCGGCCGGCGATCGTTTGCTATCGATAGCGACCCTGGCCAGGGATGGCATGATCGAAATCCGGGTGACGGATGCAGGCAGCGGGCTGCCTGCGGACGCGAGCGCAATCTTCCAGCCATTTTTTACGACCAAGCCTGAGGGCCTTGGCGTGGGCCTCGCAATTTGCCGCTCTATTGTGGGCGCTCATGGCGGTGAGATCGGTGCTTCATCCAACACCGGACGCGGCAGCTGTTTCTGGTTTCGACTTCCTGCCACCGCGCCATCGGTAGTCCGGGACGATGCCGCATCATGAGCAACGTCATCATTCTCTGGTCGGCGATGGCAGGATTCAGTCTGGTACTCGCCGGCATCCACGGCGAAATCTGGCTGCGCAACCGGACGGCCGCCGCCAGCGGCGCATTCGCGCTGATTTGCCTGTGTGTTGTGGTGGTCGATCTGGTCGAGCTGTCGATGATGCATGCCGATTCGATGCAATCTTATCTGCAGCTTATACGCGCATTATATGTGGCCATATTGGCCGGCTTCATCGCGCTGATAAGCTTTGTCCGGATCTACATGCGTGCCGGGCGGCGCTGGCTGGGCTGGGCATCGATCGGTATGCGCGCCCTGGCCACGGTCGCCGGACTGAGTTTGCCGAACTCGCTGCATTTCACTGAACTTCACACGCTCGAACCGGCATCGTTTCTTGGTTCGCAGGTGATGATCGCGCAGGGCACGCCGAATCCCTGGCTTGCGACAGCGATCCTCTCCAACCTGCTGTTGACAGCGTTCTTCGTCGACGCGATTGTCACGGCATGGAAGCAGCGCGGAGGAAGACAGGTCATCCTCCTCGGCTCGGCCTTGCTGTTCCTGGTGCTCAGCGGCTTCGTCAGCGCCGCGCTGATCAGCCTGGGTCTGCTGAAGGCGCCACTGCATGTCACGTCGTCGTTCTTCCCGATCATCGCCATCATGGGGTGGCGCCTGAGTCAAGACCTGGTGCATTCGGCGCAATTGGGCAGAGACCTGATCGACGCCGAGAGCCGGTTGCTCGCGTCCCGGCAGCGGATGATGCTGGCGGCCGAGGCGGCCAAGGTCGGATTCTGGACACTGGACCCAGGCACCATGCGCTTTCATGGCACGACCTGGGCCATGCGCTTGTTTGGCATGTACGGCGATGAGTCGCCAGACTTTGCCCGGCTGCTCACGGCCATGCATCCGGCCGATCGCGACAACGTTCGCGGCGCGCTTGCAGATGCATTGCGCTCAACCGAGCTGGTGTCGGTGGAATACCGTTCGCTGGGAACGGATGGCCGCATGCGCTGGTATTTATCGGCCGTCGGCGGCAGATATTCGGGTTCGGGTGCGTCCTTGCGTCTGATGGGCGTGACTTTTGATATCACCGACCGCAAGCAGGCAGAAGAGGCGGTCAGCCGGCAACGCAACGAGGCCGAACACTTGTCGCGGGTCGTGACGGTCAGTGGCTTGTCGGACATGCTCGCGCACGAACTCAGGCAGCCGCTGGACAGTATCCTTACGGACGCCCGATCCGCGCGATCGCGACTGCAGGGTACCTCAGTGAATCGTGAGGGAATTCGTCTGCTGCTGGCGGACATCGTGGCCATGAACGATCGCGCCAGCCGGGTGATTTCGAAGTTGCGCAATCTGCTGCGCCGCAGTGACCCGGTACGCGAGCACCTGGCGCTGTGCACGCTGGTCGATGGTGTGCTTGATTTTCTGAAGCCGGATTTGAGCCGCCGCGGCGTTCAGGTCGTGACTGAACTGGACCGGTCGATGCGTGCGCTATCGGCTGACCGGATCAGGCTGGAGCAGGTTTTTATAAAAATAATACTTAATGCGTGCGATGCGATGGCCGCGCGGCCACGCGCGCAGCGGCGGCTGTTCATTCGAACCTTTGCGTTCGGTCCGGACGCGCGGCTTGAAGTGTCGGACCGCAGCGGTGCATCGTCCGTCGGCGCCGACACACTGTCCGACCCTTTCCTGACGAACCAAGTCAGCGGCGGCGCCACGGAGCTGGCGATCTGCCGCGCCATCGTCGAGTCGCATGGCGGACAGATCCGGGTCGACGCGAGCGATGGCGATGGCTATTGTTTCCTGGTCCGGCTTCCCTTTTCGGAGTTTGACAATTGAGTGAACAAAAAAAGATTTATCTGGTGGACGACGAAGCCGATCTGCGCAAGGCGCTCAACAGGCTGTTGAGCGCCGAAGGATTTTCTGTCATCGAGTTCGGATCAGCCGTTGAGTTCCTGGCGGCCGTACCTGCCAATGGTTCCGGATGCGTACTGATGGATATTGCGATGCCGGGCGTGGATGGCCTTGAAGCGCAAAGGCAACTGGTCGTGCGCGGATGCACTTTGCCGATCGTCTTCCTGACGGCACAGGGCGGCATTCCCGAAAGTGTGCGTGCGGTAAAAGCCGGCGCCGTCGACTTTCTGGCCAAACCAGTGAAACGCGATGATTTGCTGCGAGCGATTGCGACAGCATTCGATCAGGTGCAGATGCATCAGGACGAGGCGAGCCAGCGCGAGCATCTGCTTGAATTGGTGGAAAAACTGACCCCGCGCGAACGCGAAGTCTTCGGGCAGGTGATCTCCGGGCGCAGGAACAAAGTGATTGCCGACCGTCTTGGCGTCACTGAGCAGACCATCAAGGTGCATCGTGGCCGTGTCATGGAAAAGCTCGAGGTGGAGACCCTGGCGGATCTGGTCCGTCTGGCCAATCTGCTGGACATTGCTCCGGCACCGTAAATCAGGCGCAGGAATCACGCACACGAATCAGGCTCCATACAGCGCGGCTGCGGCCGCATGTTCGCGCTTTACCTTCGCACGCAGCGCGGCCGGTGCCAGCACTTCGACAGCCGCACCGTGGCGCACGATGTCCAGCAAGAGTTCGCGGTCGTCACCATACGGGAATTCGAGCAGGTAACGGCCGTCGCTATCGAAGCGGCTCATCTGTTCCGGGTGCCAGTTTTCTGATGCGACCCAGCGCGCGCGCTCCGCTGTGAAGCGCAGCTTCGCGCGGTGCGGCGAATTGCCGGCGAAGATGCCGTAGCTTGACGCCAGAAACTGGTCGAGCGATTTCATTGATACGTCAACCGCTTTTTTCTGCAGCAGCCGTACCGACTGGATGCCATCCAGCGAAAAGCCGCGCAGGCCGCCGCGCAGGTGGCACCAGGCGTCGAGGTACCAGTTGTCGCGGTAGTGCACCAGCCGCTGCGGCGACAGTTCGCGCAGGGTGATCTCATCCTTGGCGCGCGAGTGATAGCCGACGTCGATACGCTTGCGCTGAAAAACGGCAGCGCCAATCTCCGAGAAGTGCGAAGGACTCTGCTTGCGTGAAGCCATCGTGATCAGCCTGACACGCTTACGTATCTCTGTCGCGGTCGACTCGCCCTCGCCAAGCATTGCGTCAAGCCGGGCGCGAAAAGGCGCGATGTGCGGTCCGATCAGGCTGCCCTGATCGACACTCTCCAGCAGCTGCTGCATGGTGATCAGCGCATACACTTCCTGCTCGGAGAACCACAGCCCAGGCAGTTCGAAGCGTTTGGCCGTCACCGCCGAGGCTTCATAGCGGTAGCCGCGCGCGTCCGCATCCCAGATCACCGGCGCATTGAAGCGGTCGCGCATGTATTCGAGGTCGCGCTTGAAAGTGGCCGGCGATACTTCGAGTTCATCGAGGAAGCGGCTGCGCGGCACGACTTTGTGTTCCGCGAGAAGCTGGTCGATCTTGTAAAAACGCTCAAGACGGTTCATGCGCGGTCTGTGCGGCAAGCGCCGCCCCTAGGCTGGTCCGGATTGAAGCTTATAAACCTAATACCGGTTTGTCAAACGACATCCGCGCTGCAGCGCAGGGACGTAGCGCCAGGATCAGTCCGGTTGTGACGGCGGCAGGCCGTTCTGCGTTGCCACAAAATCGGCCAGCATCGGCACATAACGCTGCGCCTGGCCGGCCGCTTCCATTGCGGCAAACGAGTTCTTCACCATTGCCTGGATAGGATGGAGCGCACCGATTTCACTGGCCAGGCTGCTCAGGTAGCGCATGTCCTTGTGTGCGTTGCTGATGGTGAATCGATGCGCATTCTCGTCGCCGTCCATCGTCCATTTCATGAACGTGTCGTAGAACGCGCTGCGCATACGGCCGCTGCTGATCACCGTGTGGAACTGCTCTTTCGACAGCCCCGCCTTGCGTGCGATGCCGAGCGCCTCGGAAAACAGCGCCGCGTAGCCCATCGCGACGAAGTTGTTGATCAACTTCATCTTGTGACCGAGGCCCACGGGTCCGAGGTGCACGACATTGCCGGCCCAGCAGTCCAGTACCGGTTTTACCTTTGCGAACGTGTCCGCGTCAGCCCCGACCATTGTGTCGAGCGTGCCGGCTTCGGCTTCGATCGGCGTGCGCGACAGCGGCGCGTCGATGAAAATCATGCCATGCGCGGTGGCGGCCTCGGCCAGCGCCAGCGTCGAGACCGGGTTCGAGGTCGAGCAGTCAATGATGATCAGGCCCTTGCGGCCGGATGCAAAGATGCCGTCAGGACCGTGCATCAGCGCCTCGACCTGCGGTGAACCGGTCACGCACAGGTGCACGATGTCGCACTGTGCGGCCAGCTCGCGCAGCGTGCCGGCCTCGGTCGCGCCGAGCTGTTTCAGGCGCTCGACCGGCTCGCGGTTGCGGTGGCCCATGATCACCAGCGGGTAACCCTTGGTGACGATGTTCTTGGCCATGCCGGCGCCCATGAGGCCGACGCCAATAAAGCCGATGACGGGTTTTGCCATGTTTGTCTCCAGTGATTGGAATGATTGTCGGGCCATTATCAGCGATACCCGATGGGCAGGCCATCGCGCCGGATGGAAGGCGGGGTAAAGGCAGCCGTAAGTCTCAGGTCGGCATTCAGAGCGATTCCCGCGCCCAGCCGATATGCCCCTGGCAGGCGTCTTTCAGCCGTCTCACCAGGGCGTCGGCGACGCTCTCGGCCACCGTGAAGCTGACGCTGACCAGCGCCGCATGACTGACTTCCTGCAGACTGCCGCCGGCAGCATCGATCTCGCGGCGCAGCAATCCTTCGAGCGCATACGGCACTTCGCAGCGCAGCATGCGCTGGCGAATGCGCGGAATTTTTTCGGCCGTGCGCAGTGCCTGCGCGACCGCGTCCGTGTATGCGCGCACCAGCCCGCCGGCGCCGAGCTTCACGCCGCCGAAATAGCGCACCACGGTCGCCAGCACGCCTTCGAGATCCTGATGCCTGAGCACCTCCAGCATCGGGCGGCCTGCCGTGCCACTCGGCTCGCCGTCGTCATTGGCGGCCGACTGGCCGCCGGCCAGCAGGGCCCAGCACACATGGGCGGCGCCGGGATGCAGGTCGCGCAGGCGCGCGACGATCACTTGTGCCGCAGCGCGGTCCGCGACTGGCTGCACGCAGGCGATGAAGCGGCTTTTCCTGATCAGGAGTTCGCTGGTGACAGGTGACGCGAGGGACAGGGGCATGCGCTGGGCTGGTAATGCGGAGCAGGGGACGATGCTGCGCATGATAGCCGACACCCCCCTGCCAACCCGGCGTCAACGCTGCGCGAACCTCAGCTCGCCCAGCTTTTCGATCGAGCTGACCACCACGTCACCCGGCGTCAGCCACACCTGTCGCTCCTTCGGCATTCCGGCGATCGCACCCTGCGGCGTACCGGTGAAAATGATGTCGCCCGGCTGCGGCGCCCGGGTGACCTCATGAGTTCTCTTGATGATCGTTGTATGAAGCGAGGTCGCGCGCAAGGTCTGATGCATGGTGCGGAAAAGCGGGAATCGAGTACGTTTATTTGCACGATCATCAAGTATCATCCATTCACCATGACGGAGCCGGCAATCAGTCTGTCATGCAGCATGAAGAAGATGAACCGTACAACGAGATTCATCCCGACAAAAATTTATCATTCGAGGAGACTTCGATGCGCAGACTTATCGCCGCCCTGTTTTGCGGTGCGATCCAGATGATGCCCGTTGCCAGTCAGGCGGCCGGCTGCGAACCGGTCACGGCCGCCGACGCACTGGTTGCCGAGGACGCCCGCTATGCGGCGCAGGTCGGTGATGATTACATCGCACTTGAGCAGCTGCTGGCCGACGACCTCGTCTATATCCACAGTAGTGCGCTGGTCGACAGCAAGCGGTCATACATCGACTCATTGCGCAGTGGCGCAGTCAAGTACGTGACGATGCGGCGTTCAGAAGTCAGCGTGCGCACGCTGGGCTGCGTGGCGGCGATCACGGGCCTGGGAAATTTCGACGTCAAGCTGAACGGCAAGGATCTCAGCGTCGAAGTGCGCTTCCACAGTCTCTGGGCACTGCGCGACGGCCGGCTGCAGTTCGTGTCCTGGCAGGCGACGCGCACACCACCGAAGTGATGGCGCGCGGCAGGCCGGCAGCGGTCTGGCTTGCCGCTTATTCCATTCCCTGATTGCGCCAGCGCTGAATCGTCGAACGCAGCAGTTCGCTTTCACCGCCCGTCGTTTGCCACGACGTGCTGAAGGCCGGATCGGCAGATGCGGGCAGCATGGATTTGTCGAGATTGTCGATCCGCACGCGGATCGGCAGAGACACGCCTTCGCCGCAGATAATGCATTCCTGATTGCGCAGGCTTGGCACGGCGTCGAGCAGGCTCTTCGACCATTCGGGCATTGCCGAGCGGATGAATTGCTGGTCGCGTTCCGTGGTCATGCGCATTGCCATGATCGTGCCGCACTGGGACAGCACGCCTTCGGACAGGTCCGACGGACGCTGCGAAATCAAGCCAAGTGAAATGCCGTGCTTGCGGCCTTCCTTGGCGATGCGCTGCAAGATTTTCTGTACTGAGGTCACCGAGCCGGAACGATCATGCGGCAGGTATTGCTGCGCTTCTTCGCAGACCAGCAGGATAGGGCGGGTGCCGTCGTGCTTGGCCCAGATCGAAAAATCGAAGGTCAGCCGCGCGATCAGCGAGACCACCACCTTCACGATCTCGGACGGAATGCCGGAGATGTCGATGAGCGTCATCGGCGCGTTATCCGGCGGCAGCCGGAGCAGGTCCGCCAGGAAGCTTTCCATCGTGTCCGAGATCAGGCTGCGGTTGAACATGAAGTTGTAGCGCGGATCGTTACTGATTTCCTGGATCTTGAACTTCAACCGCATGTAGTTCGCTGCATTGCCCGATTTCTCCAGCTTGCCCATTTCGGACTCCAGGATCGATGTCAGGTCACCCAGCAGATAGGGAATGGGGCTGTCGACGGTAATCTTGCTGACCGGGATCGACAGATTGTTGCGCGTGCGTGCTTTCAGCAGGCATTTGGCCAGCACGTCGCGATCCATGTCGCCGGCTTCGCCTTCGGCGGTGATGAAGATCTCTGCGTGTTCCTCGAAATTCAGCAGCCAGTACGGCAGCAGCAGATTGCCGGTGTTCAGTTGCAAGCTTTTGCCGGCGAAGGCCGGCGCGTACTCGCCATGGGTATCAAAGAGGATGATATGCCCGTGCGGCAGCCTTTCTGTCAGCCGGTTCAGGATCAGCGACACGAAGCTGGATTTGCCCGAGCCGGACGAGCCCATCACCGCAAAATGCCGGCCGAGCAGCGAATCGATGTAGAGCGACGCCGGCACATCACTGCTGGGAAAGACCGTGCCGACCCGAATATGCGGCTTGTCATCGGTGCCGTGAATCCTCAGCAGATCGTCCTGCGACACCGCATAAATGCGGTCGCCCGGGAATGGATAGCGCGAGATGCCGCGCTTGAAGCTTTTCAGTCCGGTCTCGGTGGAATAATTACCCTCGCCGATGAACTCGAGGCTGGCAGTGGCCTGCGCGGCGCCCGGCGTGCCGATTTTCATTTCGCGGATGGAGGCGATCAGGTAAAGATCATCCACCCGCATCTTGACCAGACTGCCGACCGTGCCGGCGCTGGCCAGCGCGGAGTCGCCGGTCTGCCGGGCGGCGATCAGGGTGGCCATGTCGAGTTGCGCGCTGGCCGTCGAGGTGTCGATCGATTGAAGCTCGCCGATGAAATGGTCGTGCTCGGCAGGAAGTTGCGAGTTCATGCGGTGGATCCCAGGGGAAGGGCGGGTTGCCGGGGCGCGCTGCAGACAGGCGCGCATGGTTTTCGTTCTGAGCTTCAATGATTCATGTTTTCAGAGGTATTGGCAATTGCGGACAGCGCGGGTAACGTTCCGTCCGCGCCCGAGCCCGAGCAACCTGGCGCGTCGACTGGGGCGCCGACTGGGCGAACGCATGAGGCTGGATGCGGCATCGCTGCGACATGCTGGAAATGGCCAGCCTGCTGCGTAAGCTTGGCAAGCACGCGTGCCTGAACAGGCCGAGCGTGATTCACTGTGATTCCCCGGTACCTGTTGGACGCGAACATCTGCATTTACCTGATGAAGAATCAGCCTCAGGAAATCGCGTAGCGCTTTGCGCAATGTTATTTCGGCGAGGTAGTGATGTCGGCAATCACGTTTACCGAGCTGAGTTACCGCGTGGAGGCATCGGGCAATCCGGCGCGTGAAAAAGAGAGTCTTTCCGCACTCGTCGAGGACATTCCTGTCGTCCCCTTCGATGATGCTGCCGCGTTTGCGTACGGCCCGATTCGCCTGACCACCCGGGAGTCGAACAAGGATCAGCTCGACAAGATGATCGCCGCGCACTCAAAGGCACTGAGGCTGACGCTGGTGACCAATAATTTGAAGGACTTCGAAAAGTATCCCGGGATCGTCACCGAAAACTGGCTTGAACCGGTCGGCTGAGTCCCGTAATTCGACACCTCCCGCAGGGTCGATTGAAATCAACCCGGCGCCTGCTCCAGCGCCGTCACCGCTTCCGTCGTTTACATCAGCGGCGACCCGCTACCCAGGTAGATGGCCATGCCGAGGGTCTCCCCTACTGATGCGTTGTGTTGCGACGAAAAAGAGTGCGCCCCGGCACGCGTGCACAAGACAAAAAAAAGCCTCGGCGGACCGAGCCGAGGCTGTGTGTTAGCAAGATTTTCCGAATCAGTCCGGTATGGCCATGCGACTGACCAATCCTGCAACACCCACTAGGAGACACCGAAATTCAGCGACCGAATGCATATCCGGCGGCCTGCTGCCTGATGCGTGCGCAGGAACGCCTGAAACTAATGAAACAATAGGCGATCGCTCGCTATAAAATTTTGATGTAAGACAATTTTTATAGTCTTTGGCGGCCACAATTCCATGAACCCGCGCGTCGCCAAGACACCGCCACGGTCAGGTCAAGGCCCACGGTGCAGGCATATGTGACGCATTGGAAGCAGGGCATGCCAAGGTTCAGGCAGCGCATGGCGGCTGCTGTTTCACACCGACCATCGGGTATGATCTCGCGAACCCTGATCAACCCAACCTGAACCTCGGTCACACCATGAACAATCAAATTGAGCAGCTGTTCCACCTCGGAGGAAGCGTCGCTGTCATTACCGGCGGTGGTGCCGGCATCGGTCGCGAGACCGCGCTCATGCTGGCCGGTGCCGGTGCGGACATTGCGGTCCTCGATGTGAACTTAAGCGGGGCGCAGGAAACTGCGGCCATGGTGGAACAGCTCGGTCGCAGGGCGCTGGCGATCGACTGCAATGTGGCGGACCACGATGCAGTCGTGCGCAGCTTCGATCAGATTGTCGACGGACTGGGGCGCATCGACATCCTCGTCAACAACGCCGCCATCGTGCGCCGGCTGCCGTCGCTCGATACCCCGCCGGAGGCATGGCGGCAGGTGATGTCGGTGAACCTCGATGGTGCATTTTTCTGCGCAGTCGAGGCCGCGCGCCGGATGAAAGACGGCGGCACGGTGATCAATATTGCGTCCATCATGGGATTTTCCGGGGGCGTCTATCCGAACCCGTCTTACTACGCGAGCAAGGGTGCCATCGTGAATCTGACGCGCGCCCTCGCGGTCGAATGGGCCGACCGGAACATTCGTGTGAACGCAGTCGCGCCCACCTGGGTCAAGACTGAATTCACCAAGACCATGCTGGATGATCCGGCCACCACCGAAAAGCTGCTCGCGCTGATGCCGCTGAAGGCCTACGCCGATACCCGGGATGTCGCGGCAGCGGTACTGTATCTGGCAGCGCCGGCGTCGAAGATGGTGACTGGGCATACCCTGCCGGTAGACGGCGGATATCTGGCGAAGTA
>JAOASL010000031.1:0-18078 GCA_030158675.1 Burkholderiaceae bacterium
GCTACTTACCGTCGAATCGTTTTGTTCGTCAGCAGCAAAGAAGCGAGATTATGAATCATTCTCTTTGTATCATCAACTATTTTCTTTGAAATTTTTTCGCAGACTTTTGTTTTTGACTACCAGAAAACACCCGTCATCTTCGCGAAATCTGCTGTTTTGCTGACCTCGTTTCGCGACGGGAGGCGAACTATATCAAAGCCCCCGAAAGTTTGGCAAGCGTTTTTCGACGAAAGCTTTCATTCCTTCTTTTTGGTCTTCCGTAGCGAAAAGGCTGTGGAACATTCGACGCTCATATTGGACGCCGTCAGACAGGGAAGATTCGTAGGCACGGTTGACAGACTCCTTCGCCATCATCACCGAAGGGAGCGACATCGAGGCAATCACCATCGCCGCGCCCAGCGCCTCTTCAATCAGTTTTTCTGCCGGCACGATTCTCGATACCAGCCCCGCGCGTTCAGCCTCGGCAGCATCCATCATCCTTGCCGTCAAACACATGTCCATCGCTTTCGCTTTCGAGACTGCACGTGGTAAACGCTGAGTACCGCCCGCTCCTGGGATGATGCCCAACTTGATCTCCGGCTGACCAAACTTGGCCGTATCGGCAGCGATGATGAAATCGCACATCATGGCCAGCTCACATCCACCGCCCAGCGCAAAGCCGCCAACCGCTGCGATCACAGGCTTGCGCACCTGCCGGATCTTTTCCCAGTTACGAGTGATGTAGTCGCCCTTATAAACATCCATGTAGGTATATGTCGCCATCGCGCCGATATCGGCACCTGCGGCAAACGCCTTTTCGCTACCCGTCACCACCATGCAACCGATCTGTTCGTCGGCATCGAAGGCGAGCAAGGCGTGACCGAGTTCGTCCATCAACTGATCATTCAAGGCATTCAGGGCCTTGGGCCTGTTCAGCCGGATCAAGCCGACCTTGCCATGCGTTTCGACCAGGATGTTCTCGTAATTCATGTCACGCTCCTCTTTAATGTGGGATTGAAATAGGTGGCCGGATTGTAGCGCGCTACTCACCTGATTTTGGTGCGCTTACCTTGACACGGCCTTGGCCGAACCTATCTTGAATTGATCGAAGCAACCACAGCACGGCTTCAGTCTATAAAAGATCATGTGCGCAGACTTTCACAGGATAAATTCAGCTCGCAATGAATTGCACCACATGGTGCGTTGTCTGCAGACCTGCCCAGACAACGAGGTGCCTGATGTGTACCACGAGCTGCTGAAAACAGCGGAGAAGCTATTCGGCGCCGAACAGCAACTAATGGAGCACTATGCGTTCCCAGTACGGCAAACCCATCTAGAGCAACACGCCCGCGTGCTGCGAAGTTTGCATTGCGTACACGCTGCAGTCATGCGAGGTGCCGCCGATCAGGGGAGGTATATTGGCGGAAATTTACTGATGGATTGGCTATGCCTGCATCAGGAGACGATTGATGCAGCCTTCATGCTCTGGGTCGAGTACTGCGACCATGGTCTGATCGACCCCCGCAGTCCGCAATGGCAGAACACGCTTACTGCTCACTGAGTGCCAACGGAAGCAGCACCCACATCTGGCCGGCCTGCTTCATTCGCCCGGCCATGTCGCCGGCGTTCTGACCAAAACCCCAGAAAAAATCGGCCCGTACCGGACCGCGGATTGCGCCACCCGTATCCTGCGCCATCATCAGACGGCGCAGTACTGCCGAGCTGTTCGGCAAGGTCGTCACCAAGAATACCGGCGCACCGAGCGGTATGAACTGCGGGTCGACTGCAATCGATCGCTGTGCCGTCAGCGGCACCCCCAAGGCGCCTCGCGGCCCCTGCGCCGGATCAGCGACTCGCTCCTCACGGAAGAACACATAGCTCGGATTGGCGTTCAACAGCTCCTGCAGCCTCGACGGGTTCGCGGCCACCCAGGCTTTGATTCCCTGCATGGATGCCTGCTCAAGGCTCAGCGCGCCGCGCTCCACCAGATATCGGCCAATCGAGCGATAGGGATGTCCGTTCTGATCAGCATAAGCGACTCGCACCGTTTCGCCCGTTTCATCAAGACGCACCCGCCCCGAGCCCTGCACCTGCAAAAAAAACGCATCGACCGGGTCGTCCACCCACAGCAGTTCGCGGCCGGCCAACAAGTTCTGTTGCTCCATCTCAGCGCGAGTGGGATAAGGAACCAGGCGGTTGCCCACCAGCTTGCCGCGCAGGCGCAGGCTCTTCAGCTCAGGATACAAAGTGGCAAGCTCTACCGTGACCAAATCAGACGGCGGACCATAAAGCGGCGTCTGGAACTGTGCGCGGCGCGTGCGTGCCCCGCGCAGCAGTGGCTCGTAATAGCCAGTAACGGTTCCCGAGAAGCTGCCGTCCGAATTGTGCACCTGATGCGGGACAAAGCGCATCTGAAAAAATTCTCGCACCACAGCCAGGTTTGATGAATCAACCTTGCCCACGTTCACACAGGCTTCCTGCCATCCCGGCTTTGCAGCCAGTGCCGAACACGATGCCAAGAGCGCCGGCCACGCGGCACGCAAATCATCGTCTGCCCAGCCGGGCAGGTCGGCGAAAGCGGCGCGGCGCAGGTGATCCGCCACCTTGCCCCCCGGCACCGACGTCGGGCCGGGCACCGGCACGGCGACCGGCTGCTTCGGAGGCACCTGAGCCGGACGGGTCGCACATGCGCTGATCAGCAGCGTGGCGACAAGCAGCAGGGGGGTTAAACTGGCACGCTGAATTAAATTGGACACAATGTTATGTGGTTGATATTGCTGGAGGCCGGACTAGCGCTGGGGCTGCTGGTCTTTCTTGTATGGTGGACGATGTTTTCGGGCCGCAAGGACGATGACTGACGCCGGCTAGTGCAGCGTACGCGGCAGCGACAGCACGAATTCGGGAATCGGCGCGTCAAACTGATGCCCATCCTCGGCAACGCAGAAATATTCCCCCCGCATCGAGCCGTGCGGCGTCTGCAGCGACGTGCCGCTGGTGTATTCGAATTGCTCGCCCGGCTGCAGCAAAGGCTGGTGGCCGACGACACCCAGACCGCGCACCTCCTGCACCTGATTGTTGGCGTCCATAATGACCCAGTGCCGCGAAATCAGCTGGGCTGCGACCGTACCCGTATTTTTTATCGTCACCGCATAACCGAAAATATACTCGGCGCGATCCGGCGCGGACTGGTCCTCGAGATACTGCGCCCTCACCGTCACGGTTATTTCATAAGCAGCCATCGTTACATTCGGTCCCTGACATTTAATCAAGGACGGATTGCACACGAATTCCCGGTCCGCTGCAAGCGGCCGCTCGCAGGTAAAATGCCTGCCTCGATTTCAGGAAAAGCCGCATGAGCACTTATCGCATCGCCCCCAGCATCCTCTCCGCCGACTTTGCCCGCCTTGGAGAAGAAGTGCGCAATGTCGTCGCCGCCGGTGCCGACATCATCCACTTCGACGTGATGGACAACCACTATGTCCCCAACCTGACCATCGGGCCACTGGTCTGCGAGGCGATCCGCCCGCACGTCCAGGTGCCGATCGACGTACACCTGATGGTCAAACCAGTCGACCGGATCATCCCCGACTTTGCGAAAGCAGGCGCGAACATCATCAGTTTCCACCCGGAGGCCAGCGAGCACATCGACCGCACCTTGCAGCTGATCCGCGATAACGGCTGCAAAGCCGGCCTGGTATTCAACCCGGCAACGCCGCTGCACTACCTGGAACACGTGATGGACAAGCTGGACCTGATCCTGATCATGTCAGTCAACCCGGGCTTCGGCGGCCAGTCCTTCATACCAGAGGCACTGAAAAAAATCGCGAAAGTGCGTGAGCTCATCGACGCCAGCGGCCGCGACATCCTGCTGGAAGTCGACGGCGGCATCAAAATCGAGAACATCGCGGCGGCGGCAAAGGCCGGCGCGGATACCTTCGTGGCCGGCTCGGCCATTTTCGGCAAGCCCGACTACAAGGCCGTCATCGGTGCGATGCGGGCGCAGCTCGCGACGGCATGAACGCGCCGGCAAACCCGCTGGCCGCCGTGCGCGCGGCCATCATTGATCTCGACGGCACCATGGTGCATACAGCACCGGACTTCCAGGTAGCGATCAACCGTATGCGCGCCGACCTGGGCCTCGGACCGCTGACGGTAGAGACCGTGATCGATTTCGTCGGCAAGGGATCGGAAAATCTGATGCGGCGCGTCCTCGCAGTAAACTTTGACGCCGATGAAGTCGAGCGCCGCTTCGAACAGGCACTGGCAGGCTACCAACGCCATTATCTTGCCATTAATGGTGACTACAGCCGCGTCTACGACGGCGTGCACGAAGGTCTGGCGGCCATGCAAGCGCAAGGACTGCGGCTTGCCTGCGTCACCAACAAACCCATCGCCTTCGCACGACCGCTGCTTGAAAAGACTGGTCTGGCCACTTATTTCGAGCGGATCTACGGCGGCGATTCTTTGCCTAGGAAAAAGCCCGATCCGCTGCCGATGCTGACCGTCTGTCGCGACTTTGCGCTGGAGCCTTGCGAGGTCGTTGCCATCGGCGACTCCTCCAACGATGCTGACGCAGCGCGTGCCGCAGGATGCAAAAGCTTGACGGTGCCCTATGGGTACAACCATGGCCAGCCGGTGCATTCGATAGACTCGGATGGTATAGTCGCGACATTATTCGAAGCCGCCCGTCTGTTGGCTGCCTGAACGTCACCTCCTCACCATGTTTCTCGTCAATAAACCGAAGCTGATCCCACTCGGCGCCTTTGAGGCCTGGCTGTGGCGACGCTGGCATGCACTGATCGACTGATCGCCAATGTCGCCGGTCCCGTACGGGGCCGGTCGGATTTATTGCATACCAAGCCGCGCACCTTACAATTGCGGCCCGGAGAGATACATGACTGAACTCGAATTCAAATCCCTTGCAACCGAGGGTTACAACCGCATTCCGCTGATTGCCGAGGCCTTCGCCGACCTCGAAACACCACTCACCCTCTACCTGAAGCTCGCGCAGACGCAGAATCAGGGCAAGAACACCTTCCTGCTTGAATCCGTGGTCGGCGGCGAACGCTTCGGCCGCTATTCCTTCATCGGCCTGCCGGCAAACACGCTGCTGCGCTCGTATGGCAAGCGTACCGAAGTGGTGCGTAACGGCGAGGTGATCGAGACCACACAGGATAATCCGCTCGACTTCATCGCCGAATTTCAGAGCCGCTACAAAGTGGCCGTCAGCCCCGGCATGCCACGTTTTTGCGGCGGCCTTGCCGGCTACTTCGGCTATGACGCCGTACGCTTCATTGAGCGCCGGCTGGAAAACCATGCGCCGCCGGACACCCTCGAGCTGCCCGACATCCAGCTCTTGCTGACGGAAGAGCTGGCTGTCATCGACAACCTGTCCGGCAAACTCTACCTGATCGTCTATGCCGATCCTACGCAGCCGGAAGCCTACAGCCGCACTAAACAGCGACTGAAGCAACTGCGTGCAATGCTGCACCGTCCGGTGGATTTGCCAGTGACGACCGGCTCGGTGCGCACCGAAACCATCCGCGACTTCAGGAAAGAAGACTTCCTGAAAGCCGTCGCCAAGGCGAAGGAATACATCATGGCCGGCGACCTGATGCAGGTGCAGGTCGGCCAGCGCATCCGCAAGCCCTATGTCGATTCGCCGCTGTCGCTGTATCGTGCACTGCGTTCGCTGAACCCTTCGCCTTATCTGTACTTCTATAACTTCGGCGATATGCAGATCGTCGGCAGCTCGCCCGAGATCCTGGTGCGCAATGAGGCAACGCGTGACGGCAGCCGTACAGTCACGATCCGTCCGCTGGCCGGCACCCGTCCACGCGGCGCGACGCCCGAGCTCGACGCCAAACTGGCCACCGAACTGCTGGCCGACCCGAAGGAAATCGCCGAGCACGTCATGCTGATCGACCTCGCGCGTAACGACATCGGCCGCATTGCCGAGATTGGCAGCGTGAAAGTCACTGACAAATTCGTGATCGAAAAATACTCGCATGTGCAGCACATCGTATCCAACGTAGAAGGCGCGCTGAAGTCCGGCATGACCAACCTCGACGTGCTGCGCGCCACCTTCCCGGCCGGCACACTGTCCGGCGCGCCGAAAGTGCGCGCGATGGAGCTGATTGACGAACTCGAGCCGGTCAAGCGCGGCATCTACGGTGGCGCGTGCGGCTATATGTCGTTCGGCGGCGAGATGGATCTGGCGATCGCGATCCGTACCGGCGTGATCAAGGACGGCATGCTGTACGCGCAGGCAGCAGCGGGTATCGTTGCCGATTCGGTGCCCGAGATGGAATGGTTAGAGACAGAAAACAAAGCGCGCGCGGTACTGCGCGCTGCCGAACAAGTACAAGACGGACTGGACGGGGAGATCTGAGATGCTGCTGATGATCGACAACTACGACTCGTTCACCTACAACCTCGTGCAGTATTTCGGCGAGCTCGGCGAGGACGTGCGCACTTACCGCAACGACGAGATCACTCTCGACGACATCGAAAAACTCGATCCGGCACGTATCTGCATCTCGCCCGGCCCCTGCACACCACACGAAGCGGGCATTTCGGTGCCCGTGCTCACACACTTTGCCGGCAAGCTGCCCATCCTCGGTGTTTGCCTCGGCCACCAGAGCATCGGTGCTGCGTTCGGCGGCAAGGTGATCCGCGCGAAAGAGGTCATGCACGGCAAAACTTCGGCAATTGAGCACACCGGTGCCGGCGTCTTCCAGGGACTGCCCAGCCCGTACACCGTCATCCGCTATCACTCGCTGGCAATTGAGCGCAAGAGCCTGCCGGATTGCCTCGAAGTGACCGCCTGGACAGCAGACGGCGAGATCATGGGCGTGCGCCACAAAAATTTCCAGATCGAGGGGGTGCAATTCCACCCGGAGTCCATCCTGTCCGAGCACGGCCACGCGTTGCTGAAGAACTTCCTGACTACCTGAACGGGCCGATCATGACGCTGACTCCGCAACAGGCGCTGCTACGCTGCATCGAGCACCGCGAGATCTTCCACGACGAAATGCTCGCGCTGTTCCGGCAGATCATGAGCGGCGAAATGACGCCGGTCATGATCGCCGCGCTGACGATGGGTCTGCGCGTGAAGAAAGAAAGCATCGGCGAGATCGCCGCCGCTGCGCAGGTCATGCGTGAATTCGCGACCAAAGTCGAAGTCACCGATGCCCACAACCTGGTCGATATCGTCGGCACCGGTGGTGACGGCGCGCATACGTTCAACATTTCGACCGCATCGATCTTCGTGGTCGCCGCAGCCGGCGCGCGAGTGGCCAAGCATGGCGGCCGCAGCGTGTCGTCGTCGTCCGGCAGCGCCGATGCACTCGAGGCGCTTGGCGTGAACATCAACCTGCAGCCGATACAAGTTGCGCAGTCAATCGAAGAAACAGGCATCGGCTTCATGTTCGCGCCAAATCATCATGCGGCGATGAAGCATGCAGCGCCCGTGCGCAAGGAACTCGGCGTGCGCACCATCTTCAACATCCTCGGCCCGCTGACCAATCCGGCCGGCGCACCGAACATCATGATGGGCGTATTCCATCCCGATCTGGTCGGCATCCAGGCGCGCGTACTGCAACGCCTCGGCGCAAAACATGCGTTGATCGTCTGGGCGCGCGACAACATGGATGAAGCCTCGCTCGGCGCTGCCACCATGGTTGGTGAGCTGGTCGACGGCGAGATACGCGAATACGACATTCATCCGGAAGATTTCGGCCTGCAAATGAGCGCGAGCCGCAATCTCAAGGTGGCGAATGCCACCGAATCCGTGCAAAAGATCCATGCGGCACTCGAGAATCAGCCGGGACCGGCGCGCGACATCGTGATTCTGAACTCCGGCATCGCGCTGTATGCCGCCGGCATCGCCGCCGACATCGCCGACGGCGTCAAGCGCGCGCGCGAGGCCATTGCGTCCGGCGCTGCGCGCACAAAACTCGAGCAGTTCGCGAAGTTCACACGATCGTTCGCCTCCCAATAAAAAGAAGCCTGACCATGTCCGACATCCTGAACAAGATCCTCGACGTGAAAGCCGACGAGGTCGCCGCCGCGAAAAAACAGCAAGACCTGGCCAGCCTGCGCCGCGATGTCGAGAGCGACCGCGAAGCACGAACGCAAATCCGCGGCTTCGAGGCCAGCCTGCGCACGAAAATCGACGCCGGCAAAGCAGGCGTGATTGCCGAGATCAAGAAGGCCTCGCCGTCGAAGGGCCTGCTGCGCGAAGATTTCCGTCCGGCCGAAATCGCTGCTACCTATGCGACGCATGGCGCCGCCTGCCTGTCGGTGCTGACTGACGTGCAATTTTTTCAGGGGTCGCACGACTACCTGAAGGCGGCGCGTGCCGCCTGCAGCCTGCCGGCGCTGCGCAAAGATTTCATCATCGACCCGTACCAGGTCTATCAGGCCCGCTCGTGGGGCGCGGATTGCATCCTGCTTATCGTCGCTGCACTCGATCACGGGCTGATGCGCGAACTGGAGGCCTGCACGCACGAACTCGGCATGGATGTGCTGGTGGAAGTCCATGATGCCAAAGAACTCGATATCGCCCTGACACTGAAGACCCGTCTGCTAGGCATCAACAACCGTAATCTGCGCACCTTCGAAACCACCCTCGACACCACAATCAACCTGTTGCCGCGCATCGCGCCGGACAAGCTGGTGATCACCGAATCGGCCATCGCCACCCGCGACGATGTCAAGCGCATGCGCGACCACGATGTCAACGCGTTTCTGGTCGGCGAAGCCTTCATGCGCGTCACCGATCCGGGCGCGGAGCTTGCACGGCTGTTCGACTAAGAAAATAACCGACGCCCGATCACAGCGGGCATCAACCCGCGGCCCGCCGCACCGGACTCAACCGGGCAATCCACTTTCTGCCCAACGGCAGCGGCTCGTCGCAAATCATGGCCGCCAGAAATTCAGCGCACAGCGGTGCACAGGTGACGCCGCGCGCACCATGCCCCAGACTCGCATACAAGCCGTCGGCCAGCTTGCCCACCAACGGCACCCTGTCCTGCGTGGTTGCGCGCCAGCCGACCCGACCACTCTGCAACGCGGCCACGTCATCGCAAAATCCTGACAGCAGTCGCTGCAGCCGCGCGAAATTCTGCTCGTCATCGCTGCGGCGTGCGGCAGGCTCTTCGTCGTCATGCTGCAAGGTCGCACCGACCGTATGGCGACCGTCGACCGCCGGCGCGATATAGCCATCGCGGCACACCACCATTTGCAGCGGACGATCATCACGGGCCGGCAAGTACGACAGCTGACCGCGCGCGCGCCCGGTCGCCATCCGTACCGAACCGAGGCCCTGATCGAACGCCGTCGCCAGCACCACCAGCGGCGCATGCAAGGCCGCATCATCGGCCAGCATCACGCGCCAGCCATCAGCCGCCTGTGCAACCGACTCGACCGCAACACCGCTGCGCAAAGTAATCCGCGGATCATCGAGCAAGGCCGCCACCAGCGTCGGCGGCGCCACCCAGCCGGCCTGCGGCAAATGAAAGCCGCTGTCGACCGGCGTCGCGCCGCACAGGCGCGCAGCCTCGTGCTGCGATACGGCCGCCAGCCAATCGGCGCTGGCCGACTCAGCCTGTGCCGCCATCTTGTCGCGCTTGCGTTCGTCGCGCGCAATCCGCAGCACGCCACACCAGTCGTGCCGCACGGCGTCGGCATGCCGTGCGACCCAGCGCATCAGCCAGCTACTGCAGGCGGCCGAAATCTCCGTGACCGGATTTGCAGCGCCGCCCGGTTCCGGTCGCACAAGGCCGACCGGATTACCCGAGCCACCAGCGGCCGGCTGCGCGCGCTCGAGCACAGTGACGGCAATACCGCGCCGTGCGAGTTGCCGCGCAGCGCTCGCGCCAGCCACACCGGCGCCAATGACAATCGCTGTCGCGGGCAATGCCCGCGCGCTGCTGTCGCCATCGAGCCAGCTCGCCGACAGGCAAACACGATTGCCGCCGAAGCCGGGCCGCTTGCGAACACGGAAACCGGCATCGGCCAGCGCGCGCCTGACCGCACCGGCGACGCACCAGCTTGATAGCCGCGCATCCGGTGCAGCCAGTGCAGCAAGCTGACTCAGCACGGCAGGCGACCACATGGCCGGATTGCGGTCCGGCGCGAAGCCGTCAAGGAAGAAAGCATCGAAGCGACCGGCAATTTCAGGCAACACCTCGATTACGTCGCCGAAGACCAGCGTCAACGTTACCTGATCGTCCAGCTCCAGCGAATGGAAGCCCGCCAACAAAGGTGGCCACTGCGCCAGCAACGCATCGGCCAGCGGCGCTAACTGCGGCGCCAGGTCGGACGACGCGCTGGCGATGGTCAACTGCAGTGCCGCACGCAGGTCTTCGCGGGTAAAGGGATGTTTTTCAATCGACACATAGTGCAGACCAGCGCCGCTGCCGCTGACCCGCAACCGAGCCCAGGTCGCGAGAAAATTCACGCCCAGGCCGAACCCGGTTTCGAGCAGCCGGAGGCTGCGCGTCTGCAACCAGCGCTGCGGCAAATCGCAGCCGTCGATGAACACTGCATTCGCCTGCACCCACGCGGCACTGGAGCTGGCATATACATCGTCGAAATCGGGCGCGTCAATGCGGCCGTCATCGCTGACATGCCAGTGTGCCGGCCAGATCGGTTCGGAATTCATCAGAAAATCAACGAGGAAATTATTTGCAGCGGCCATCGATGAGCATCAGAGGCTCGAATTCGGGTCGCGCAGCAGTTTTCAAACAGTCGCTCAGAACGCGACAAAGCGATGCGCATCATACAACGGCGGTCCGCCACCTTCCCGGCTTATCTGCGAGGGTGTTAGCGCAGCTTACCTGTGTTGCAGCGCACCGCCAGCCGAGGATTGCAGCTCTGGCATCGGCATCACTTGCAACCCCGCCGGCACTTCAGGCTGCGCGCCAAGCCATCCATTGAAATCCTGCAGGTCAGCCTCTGACAGCCCTCCGGCGCGCACCCTGAGACCGATCAGGTCGCGCAGATAGTCATAGCGCGCCTTGGCCTGATCAGCCCGTGAGCGCAGCAATCGGCGCCGAGCGTCCAGCACCTGAATCACGGTGACCACGCCAAGCTCCAGCCCGCGCTCCGCCGCCCTGACCGTGTGAGTCAGCGCCTCGACCTCGGCGTTGGTCGAATCGATGCGCGCGCGGTTTGCGCCGGCGCTCGCATACAGCAGCCGCGTCTCGCGCTCGATCTCGCGGCGTGTCGCCTCAAGCGCTTCATTTGATATCGCCAGTCGCGCCATCGCCGATGCAGTCGACGAATTCACGCGCCCGCCTTCGTAGATCGGTATGCGCAGTTCAAGCGCGATGCTGTCCACCGAAAAATCCCGACGCGGCGAATTGTCGATGTCCTGATTCGACTGGTTTCGCTGCAAGGACAGTGACAACTGCGGCAAATGCTCGGCGCGCGCCGCATCTGCCGCCAGCCGGTTCGCTTCGACCGACGCAGAACGCGATGCCAGCACCATATTCTGCGCGAGCACCGCCTCGACCCAGTAGTCCTCGGTTTGCGGCACCGGCGGAAATTCGCTACGGGTCAGGACGGCCAGCTCACCGGTTGCACGACCCGTCAGCTCGCGCAGCCGGACACGCGCGGCAGCGCTCTGATTGACGGCGTCAATCTCGCGCGTGGCCAGCTGCTGCTCCCAAGCGATAGCCTCAGCCAGATCGGTGATTTTTGCCATCTCGCGCTTGCGCATCGCGCGCAGCCGGTCGACCTGGCGGCGCGCGGCATCTTTCTCCGCCAGCATCTGCGCCAGATCGTCCTGTGCCTGCAACGCCTTCAGATACTGGTCGACCAGTTGCGCAAAGAGCTCGGCGCGCGCCTGCTCCGCATCACGCTCACTCTTCAGCACGATTGCGCCCGCGCCACGCACGCGGTACACCGACGGCAGGTCGATCAGCGCCTGTCGCGCCGAGAAAATGGTGCGATTACCGCTGAAGCGCCGCGCGGCCACCTCGTCCCGATAGTCATTACGTGACGCCGTTGCCTGGATGCTGAGCTGCGGGTAGAGCCGGCTGCGCGCCACATCGGCGTCGGCGCGTGCCTGTTCGGTGCCGAGCTGGACCCCGCGCAGCTGCGGATTGCCGTTCAGTGCGGCCTGGTACAGGCTGAGTAAATCATCTGCCCGGGCGCTGCCTGCAAAGCCTGCCAGCAGCATGGCACTACAAACGGCAGCGGCAAGCGCGCGCCAAATTCCGTCGTTGGCCATCGATTAGTCCTCTCGTAAGGAATGCGTGACCAGATCGCTCAGCGGAGCGGTCAGGTAATGCCAGAAGGTGCGCTGACCAGTCTTCACCAGCACGTCGGCCGGCATGCCGGCGACCAGTGTCAGCTTCAGGCGGGCCAGCCGACGCACACCTTCCGGCATGATCTCGACACGACCGAGGTAATACGGCTGCTTCACGCCACCCGATTCCTCGACCATCCGGTCGGCCGACAAGGTCACGAGCCGCCCTTCGATCCTCGGCATCTCACGCTGCCTGAACGCAGTAAAGCGCACCTCGGCCATTTGTCCCGCTCGCAGCTGATCGACATCCTGCGGCGACAGTCGCGCTTCAACGATCAGCCGCTCATTGCCGGGCACAATGTCAAGAATGTGGAAGCCCGGCTTGAGCACCTCGCCAGATGCATGGGCGCCCAGCGCATGCACCACACCGTCCTGCGGCGCGGTGATGACAGTGCGCCGCAACGTGTCCTCGAGCGCGCGCTTCTTTTCCTGCAGCATGAAAAGTTCGGCCTGTGCTTCTGCCAGCTCCTTCGCGATCTCCTGCTGAAAGACCTGCCCGGCCTGTAGGATCTTCACCCGGGTGGCGCTGATCTCGACTTCGGTGCCGGCAATATCGGCCGACAACGCACTGCGCTGGCCATCGTTCAACGCGAGATTGCGTTCCATCTCGCGCAAACGCTGGCGCTCCGCATAGCCTTCGGATACCAGCGCATCGAAATCGGCGCGCTCTTTCTCGAACGAGGCAACCAGCCGCTCACGCATCACGCGCTGCTCCGCCAGTCCCACCGCCTTCTCGCGTAGCTGCGCCACCTGCCGCTCATATAGCGTCACTTCACTGTGCAGCGCATGGCGGCGCGCATTGAAGGTCTCTTCCTGCACCCGCATCGCGTCGACCGCGCGCTGATCCTTCGCCTGCGCCAGCAGCGCCGCCGGAAAGCGAATACGCGGCAGCTGATCGCGTTGCGCGGTCAGGCGAGCTTCGCGCGCCATTGCCAGCAACCATTGTCCGTAGACCTGTTCGAGCTGCGCGCGCGGCTGCACGTCCTGCAGGGTCAGCAGCACGTCGCCCCGGCGCACCGCTTGGCCTTCACGCGCCTGAACATCCCGCACAATGCCGCCCTCAAGATGGTCGACAGCCATCCGGTAATGCTCGAGCACTACGACGCCGGGTCCAATGGCAGCGCTGTCCAGCGGCGCCAGTACGGACCATCCGCCGAGACCGACGAACAAGGTCAGCACAGCGGCGATGCCCATCGTCCTGAGCCTGCGCTCGCGCTGTTCGATGCGCGGATCGAGACCACCAAGTGGCGCTGCAGCGGCGCCATCGGCAGCATGCGTTTCGGGGGGCAACGGGGAAAAGCTGTCTGGCGCGTTCATGCGATGTGCTCCGCGGAGCTTGCCGGATAGATCTCACCCGATGTCGCGGGCTGTACGGATGGCGCGGCATGACCTGTCTGCGGGCGCTGCTGTAATGCAGCCGCGACTTCCTGCGGCGCGCCGTGCAACGCGACGCGCCCTTCAGCAATCAGTAGCACTGCATCCATCTGTCCGAGCACGCTGCTGCGATGGGTGACGATGACGACCGTGCTTCCCATTTGCCGCAGATCCGTCAGGGCCGACAGTAATGCGGCGTTACCCGCGTCATCGAGGTTCGAATTGGGCTCATCGAGAATCACCACCTGCGGATCGCGATACAGTGCACGTGCCAGCGCGACGCGTTGCCGCTGGCCGGCTGACAAGGTGAAATTACCCTGCAGGCGCGTCTCGTAGCCCTCCGACAGCGCCACGATCATCTCGTGCACGCCGGCACGGCGCGCCGCCGTCACCACTGCATCGGCATCGACTTCGTCGAAGCGCGCGATGTTCTCCGCCAGCGTGCCGTCGAGCAGCTCTACATCCTGCGGCAGATAGCCGACCGATCGTCCCAGCATGGCGCGTGTGTACTGGCTGATCTCGGCACCATCGAGCCGCAGGCTGCCGGCCGACGGCCGGTACAGCCCCAGCAGCGTGCGCAGCAGTGTCGATTTTCCGGCCGCACTCGGGCCAATGATGCCGAGCTGCGAACCGGCGGGAATCAGCAGACTCAACTCGCGGATCACCGGCGCTCGGGCACCGGGCGGGGTCAGCACCAGCTTGCTGATCCGGTACTCGCCGCGGATCTCGGGCAAGGACATGGCATCGGGCAGCGTCGGATGCGCAGCGAGCAAAGCGGACAGCCGCGCATATCCGGTTCGTGCCGCCACCAACGTGCGCCATGAACCGATCAGCTGATCTATCGGTGCAAGTGCGCGGCCAAGCAGGATCGAGCCGGCGATCACCATGCCAGGCGAGATCTCGCGCCGGATCGCGCAATAGGCGCCAAGTCCGAGGATCAGGGATTGCGAAGTCAGCCGATACGTCTTCGACAGCGCAGCGATCAGCCCGGCGCGCCCGCTGGCGCGGTGTTGTGCGTCCAGCGCGCTGCCACGCTCCTTCAGCCAGCGCGCACGCAGGCGGGGCAACATGTCCATGGCCGCGATCGCTTCCGAATTGCGCAAGTGCGACGCCGTCTGCCCGTTCGCCGCGATGCCGGCACGATTGGCCTCCTGCAGCAACATGTGCGTGGCCAGTTCGGCCCAGACGGTCAACCCGGCCAGCACGACGATCGACAGCACGGCCGCCCAGCCCATCCACGGATGGAACGCGAACATCAACACGACGTAGACCGGCACCCAGGGAGCGTCGAGCAAAGCGAACAGCCCGGGTCCGGTGATGAACTGGCGCACGCGGTCGACATCGTCGAGCGGTTGTGCGCTGGCGACCCGTCCGCCGCTTTCGAGCGCGCGCGCGAAGATCGCGTCATGCACTCTCGGCCCCAGCATCACATCGAAACGCATGCTGGCAACGATCAGCACCTGTGAGCGCAACCATTCGACACCACCGAACACGATAAACAAAAACACCGTGATCAGCGTGAGCATCAGCAAGGTCGGCACGCTGCCTGTGGATAACACGCGATCGTAGATCTGCAGCATGTACAGCGTGGGCACCAGCATCAGCAGATTCAGAAACAGACTGAACATTGCCGCAGAGGCGATCGCGCTGCGGCTGGCGCGGATGACGGCACGCAGTTCCGGCGGCGTGCCGTCCGCGGATGATGCAGGCAAATGAGTCATGAGCCCGATGGGAAGTTGGAATAGCAGAGAAAATCGCCCTGACAACGGGCGAACGGGGGGCTTACTGCAGATGACCGTCCGGCGCGGACGTCAGCGCCGCATCCATCGCGCTACGTTCCGTGGCCGGAGCCTTGTGTAGTGACGCCAGTACCTGCTGCAACTGCTGGGTGAGTTGTGCGATATCGGCCGCCCCCATCGCCACCCGGCACTCCAGACGACCTTCGATGCCGGACGCCGCTTGTCCGGCCCGCATCGCCCGCGTGACGTCGGCGATGGCTTGTTGTTCGATGAAGCCGAAATCGATGAAGACCATGCCGGTGCCGACATGCACTGCGCTGACATTCGACACGATCGCACGGTCGGACAGATCGGCAGCCCGCAAGTGCAAGGCCAGCTGGACCGTGTCGGCCGCCTGGGTGTCGCGGCCGTTGCCGGCCTTGTCGGTGGACGGGGAAATGGACATCGTGCTCTCCTCTGATGAAGTGAATTGCGAAAGTGAACTGCGAAAGCGCATGCGGCATCAGCAGTTGTAAAAATAATAATCTTTAAGAAAAAAGAACAACAGGCTTGTCCAGCTGCAAAATTGAAAGGGCGTGGAGGGGATACGACAAAAGGCCGGCAATGCGCGGCTGTGGTTTGCGCTTACTTACCTGTGATTGTCGGCAATACATCTGCTGCACCGTGGCGGCATCAGCTCACCGATGGTGCATGACGGACGCAACATCATTGTTGTTGCTGCGCCCAAAAAAACGGAGGCCGGACTGGCCTCCGTTTTGCTTTATCCGGCACAACCGCACCGGCCTCAGCCAAAGTAGCTCGGCGACGGCAGCTCCGGCATCATTCCCACCAGCCCGAGCGGGCCGTCCAGCGTCGGCAACTGGCGCACACCCACATCGAGCGAATCACCCATTTGCTCGTCCGTCTGTTCGAGCAAATGGCCAACCTCATGCACCAGCACTGACAGCAGATCGACCTTGTCGTGGACGACGTTGCCCACGCCAAGTGACCAGCCATGATTGGCAGCATCATCATCGATGGTGATGTGGCCGTCGTGGGCCATGCCCAGCACCCAGTTGCCGTCTGCGTCGACGCCAAGCTCAGCAACGCGCACCGCCTGCTGCTTCAGGGCGCTCACATCAAAGCCATTGCCCTCCCACCAGGACAGGGCAGCCGAATATGCCGCCTTGGTCTGCGCGGCGCGGATCGCGTGCGCGCCGTCGCCCTCGTCGCCGGCCAACACCATCAGACTGGCCGGCTTGGGAGCCAGGTCAATGCCATCGCCATAGGTTTCGCTGAACGTGCCGTTTACGTAGCTTGAGAAGCCATAATGCGAAGTCGGCCAGAGTGCGGGGCTCGTTCCGACCGATGCGCCGAGGGCGCTCGCCGTGCTGTACTTCACCGAGAGCACATACATCGTTCCCTCGGCGTCCGGCTTGAATGTGACGGTGAGGTCGCCAAAATTGGGGCTGCTGGCGTTCTTCACGATCGATAGGCTGAGCGGCTGCGCGGCCACCAAGGTGTCGCCGCTATCGACGACGCCATCGCCGTCATCAATAACTTTGTACAACTTGATATTGCTGTTATTAATCGGATAAAAAGGCGCGATGCCAGATACCGACCGTGATTGATCGACACGGATTTCAACGTTATCTATCACCTGGTTGTTGTTACCGTCCTTGATGTTTCCGGCCGCACCGGTGAAATAGAAAAACACGCCCGGGTTGGTCTGACCGATCTTGCCGCTCTTTACGCTGTACTGGATCACGCCGCCCTGGTCGGCGTAGTAATCCTGGAAAGTCATGGCGGTGCCGCTGATGTATTGCTGGGGCGTCGTACCGGTCGGCGCGATCAATGCATCGTGGCTGTAACCGAAATAGCTAGACTTATCGTCGTCCGTTACGGAGATATCCGCATACTGCCCTGTTGCAGTCGCCAGGTTCTCATAATCGCCGGCGATGGCCGTGCCGGATGCAGTAAAAATCCAGATTTCTCCGGCATCCAGCGCGCCATCGTCATTCGCATCACCGCTGGAATAAGCGGGCGCGAAATCATCACCGGTCGTGCCCGGCGTGCCATTATCATCGGACACCGTGATGCCTGTCAGCGGCACATTGCCGGCATTGCTGACAGAATAAGTCCACGTCACCGCGCTGCCAGCGATAAGCTGGACGCCATCGCCGTCCGCAATGCCTCCCGGGCCATCGCCGGTGATCTTATCGATGGCAATCACCGGATCCATACCAAAATAACTTGAATCGTCTGTCGCAGTTACCGGTGTATCGTTAAACATCATCGTGGCCGTGGCCTGATTGGCGTAATTTCCGGCTGCGGCAACGCCTGATTGCGTAAAGGTCCAGGTTTCGCCCACATCAAGTTCGCCATCATCATTCTCATCGCCGCTGTCATATTCCGGCAACAAGTCATCGCTGTCGATGTCCGGCGTGCCATTGTCATCCACCAGAGGGGAAGAATTCAGTAGAACTTTCAGCGTGACATTGCCGTCATTGGTTAGCCGGTAGGTCCAGTAAACCGCTTTTCCTGCCAGTATTTCCAATCCATCGCCCTCAGGCTGTCCATCCTCGCCATCGTCCGTGACCTTTACCAGGGTCATGCTAGGCGATACTTCAACAGGCACCACGGCATCATCCTCATCCGGCCCAGTCTGGGTCGAGTCCGCCGTCGCCG
>JAOASL010000031.1:18178-126917 GCA_030158675.1 Burkholderiaceae bacterium
TCATCGGCTACCTGCCCCGGATCGGCCTCTTTGACGATGTCGATCGACGGGCTCTGCGTGACGGGCACCACGGCATCATCCTCATCCGGCCCAGTCTGGGTCGAGTCCGCCGTCGCCGTGTTGTCAAGATCGCCGTCGCCGCCGCCATTCGTATCGATTTCCTCCTGCGTCACCGTATGCGCCGCCGTGTAGCTCCAGATCTCACCCACCTCCAGCAAATCGTCGTCGTTGCCCTCCACATCGGCACCCCGCACGATCGAATCCGCATCGGCCAGCGGATCGCTGACCGTCACATCGGTCAACGTCTGGTTGCCCGTATTGCTCACCTCGAGCGTGTACGTGATCAGCTCGCCGGCCTCATCGGCTACCTGCCCCGGATCGGCCTCTTTGACGATGTCGATCGACGGGCTCTTGACCACAAACCATTCCTCAAATCCGCCTTCGACTGCCCATCCAGTTCCATTTTTCGTACCAAACTCGGAATAGAGATAGAGGTAAGCCCCCGGCTGCACCCCGCTGAAGCCGGAATTGTTCACATCGCCCTGAACCGGAATCAGCACTTGATAGTCGCCGGATCCACTGCCCGAATTCCAATCCGTCATTTTTATCGAATGATTGATCTCACCGGCATCCAGCGCATCCCCATCGTGATTACTATCGATGTCCAGTTCATATTTCAGCTGCGCCGTCGGAAACAGGCGTGTCGCCGGATCCATGTCATGCAGATCCGGCACATTCGCCGTAAAGACCTTCAGGTTCTGCAAGGTGATCAATGCAGCGCTTTCATTGAGGTCGAGGTTGAACACGAGGTAAGTTACGCCGTCGATCGTCACCTTTGGCACGTCCGCATAGCGCAACGAGAAATTATGCTGACTCGACGCATCTTCACTGAACTGAACCGGACGGCCATCGGAGTTGTAGCCGGACTCGAAGCCGGGCGTAGCATTGCTGTCTTGCAGACGGACGAAAGAATTAATCGCGCCGGTACCCGTTGAGTCCGGCACGCGATACTCCAGAAACAGCGTGGAATTCGCCGCACCAGGATCAGCGGCTACCGGGGAGTCTGAGTGGGGATTACTGTCAGTGAACGACGTCGATGCGATCCAGCCGGTCCCGCTGGCTGTCAGCAGAAAAGTCTGTCCCGCCGAATCATCCGGATTCACATACCAGGAGGTCACTACACTGCCGTTCACCTGGCCGTCAACATCACCTGTGCCGCCATCGACGACCGTCCACGGCGCATGGCCGGCGCCGGTCATGTCCGCGACACCGTCATCCAGCGTTCCATACACACCGTCCATTCCAGGGTCGCTGACATGCTGGACACTGAAGGTAACGCTGCTGCCTGCAGCAAAGCCGCTTGCGGTGATGACCGCTGTCGAATCGGGCGCGTAGTCGGCAAGATCAGTCGTGACGCTGTAGTCCATAGCCATGGGTTTCTCCGGAATAGATAAGGGGAACAAAGGTTTGCCGCAACCGATGGCCAGTGCCTGTGCACATGAACCAATCAGCCTTCCGGAAAGATTAGGCAACAGACGGCATGCGCACATCCCTCATTTGACGTAGGCCGTTGTACTAAGACGCACTAGCGAACAAATGAAAATGTGGCGCGAGCGCCCCGCTTCAGCGAGAACCGCTGGCGTGATTCAGGAGTAGCAGCGGCGACAAGCGCCGCACCAGATCGGATTGACGCTGCGCTCCCGTCTTTTTCAAGATCGATGACAGCTGAGTACGAATGGTCGAAACACTGACCTGCAGCGCGGCCGCCACCTGACCCGGCGACTGACCGTCGAGGATCCGTTGAGCCAGCCGCGCTTCCGCAGGGGTAAGACGGTAAGCATGCTGCAGTATTTGCAGCGCCTCGTCCGACATACACTCGCCCCCCTGCACCAGTGCCAGTACCAGCGCTGCAGCCTGGGCTGCACCAGCCGATGATACCGTTACGGGCAAGATGAACAGGTGGGTCACAGCAGATGCGTTCGGCGCGGAAAATTCGATGACGCCTCCGGAGGCTCTCGCCGAACAGGCACGCTCGACCAGCTGCGCGAACCGCGATGCAGGCACTCCCGGCAGAGCCACGACCATTCTGCCCAGAGAGGTACGCGCCGACAGCCTGAACAAGGCAGTGGCCGATGCGTTTGCTGCCAACGGGCGCAACGCCGTATCCAGCAGCAGCATCGGCATGCCGATACCGTTGAGCATGGCCGACAGGTGCGCGCATTGACGGCTCAGCTGCTTCAGGCAAGCGATCGGCTCGAGTGCAGGCAACAGCAGGCGACAGGCGTGGGTGGCCAGTGCCAGGCGGGACGGCATGTCCGGCCACTCGCTGTCTTGCCGGTGCAAGGACAGTAGCGCCTCGGCCTGAGGCAGCGGCATGCGGGTGCTATAAGCGACTTGTCCTGCAGGGATGAAACCGGTAGCGTGCGGAATGGCGCCGGCGAGCGAAGCGGCTTGCAGTCGCTCCAGACGCTTCCAGAGCCCGGGCTCGAATTTGGCGACCAGTGCGCGCAGCACCGGTTCGGGTGGCTCACCGTCGTTGACAAGCAATTTCCACTGGCCGGCTTCATGAGCCGCCTGCGCCAGGCAGCTCCAATGGCCGCGCCGATCCCATATCTGCAGCGACACGCGTTCGCAAGCCAGCAACTCAGCCAGGCGCTGAAGTCCCTGAGCGAGGCGACGGGGTTGGGAAATGCCTTCGTAAAAACACGAAAGCAGATCGGTGTCGACGGGTGACGGCTGCGGCATCGCCAATTCATAACCTTTGGGAAGGTGACCCACCGGCCCGAGCGAGCCGGATGGCACATCGCTGAGGCTCTGTGTGAATTGACAGGATAACAACCCGGCTACTACCGGGACCGGCTATGTGGCTTAGCGGCGATGCACTAGTAGATCAACGAAGCAGGCGGCGGGCGACACAAGCCGGGGTCGGGCAGGATCAGGCCGACTTGTCGAACAAACTGAAATGCTCGACCTTCGGCGGAGCCGCGAAGAACGGCCCGACGATGGCGCGCCAGGCGGGGAATGCCGGCGATTCGCGGAAGTCCACTGTATGGTTTTCCAGCGTTTCCCAGAAAATCATCAGAACATAGCGTTCCGGCGACTCGATTCCCTTATTGATCTTGTAACCGCTGAATCCCTTGCACGGGCTAATGACGGTTTTCAGGCCATGGACAATGGCGGCTTCGAATTCAGCCTGCTTGCCGGGCTGGATCTGGATGTCTGCGAGTTCAAGAATCATGGCGGCTCCTATGAAGGGAGGCGCGATTATCGCATTCAGAGCTGCAATGAATTTCCCATTTCCAAAAGTTGACACTCCGATTGGCAAAAGTTAAATAGTGTTCATCCACAAATTTTCGAGCGCTTTGCTCGAACATCAAACTCCCTCTCGCCATGCGAATAGCCCTCCTCGACAATGATCCTCACCAGCGTTCGCTGATCGTGGACACGCTGGCTTCGGGGCAGCATGAATGCCTGGTTTTCAACCACTATGGTGACTTGCTGGCTGGCCTGCACGAAGAGGAAATCGCGCTGCTGATCTATCACTGGCAGCCGGAAATCGAGGGATTGCGCCAACTCCTGGCACTGCGACAAGCGCGGCCGACCCTGCCGGTCTTGCTGTTGAGTGGGCGCGCCTACGAGCACGAACTTGCGGCAGTATTGGACGGCGCGTACAGCGACTATCTGCTGAAGCCGCTGCGGCGCAATGAGCTGTTGGTCCGGCTGCGGGTGCTGGCTGCCCGTGCACGGCCCGATACGTCCAGCGCCCACACACTGAATTTCGGTTCGTACGCGTTTGATGTCCGCAGCGCACGGCTCAAACGACAAAACGAGCCCATTGCACTGACGCAAAAGGAGTTCGATCTGGCTTTATTGTTTTTCCGCAATCTCGGGCGGCCGTTGTCGCGCGCCACCATTCTGGAGGCGGTGTGGCCCCAGGATGCGGAATTCAGCTCACGCAGTATGGATACCCATGTTTCCCGGGTACGCAACAAACTTGGGTTGCGACCGGAAAACGGCTTCCGGCTTGCTCCGGTCTATAGTTATGGCTACTGCCTGGAACAATTGGCCGATGAGGACAAGAGGGCCATTGGCCTACGGGTATAATACGCGTCATTCCTATCCAGGCTTTTCCACGCATGCAACTGCTCGCCGTTGGTCTCAACCACACCACGGCTCCGGTCTCGCTCCGCGAGAAAGTGGCCTTCCCCGCTGACCAGCTCGGTCAGGCGGTGGGTGCTGCCTGCGCGTGGTTCGGCAACGCGAACCAGCGCCCACAGGAAACAGCGATTCTATCGACCTGCAACCGCACCGAAATCTATGGTGCCAACGCAAACGAAGGCAATATTGACGCCGCAATCGATCAGACTGCGCATTTCGTTGCCAATTATCACAAGCTGTCTTACGCAGATCTGCGCCCTTATTTGTATGCGCTGCCGCAGGATGGCGCGGTTCGCCATGCGTTCCGCGTGGCTGCCGGACTCGATTCCATGGTACTGGGCGAACCGCAAATTCTGGGTCAGATGAAAGATGCCGTACGGCAAGCTGAGGCTGCGGGCGGACTCGGCACCTACCTACACCAGATGTTCCAGCGCACCTTCGCCGTAGCGAAAGAAGTGCGCTCAACTACCGAGATCGGCGCGCACAGCGTGTCGATGGCTGCGGCCGCAGTACGCTTGTCGCAGCGCATCTTCGACAGCCTGTCCGACCAGCATGTGCTGTTCATTGGCGCAGGCGAAATGATTGATCTGTGCATTACTCACTTCGCCGCCCAGCACCCAAAGAGCCTGACCGTGGCAAACCGTACACTGGAACGCGCTGAGGTGCTCGCGCACCGCTTCGGCGGGAGGGCAATGCGGCTTGGCGAACTACCGGACCAGCTCGCGCATTTCGACGTGGTGGTGTCCTGTACTGCGTCGTCGTTGCCGATCATCGGGCTGGGTATGGTCGAGCGCGCGATCAAGTCACGCCGCCACAAGCCGATATTTATGGTCGACCTGGCGGTGCCGCGCGATATCGAGTCCGAAGTCGCCCGGCTGAATGACGTGTTCCTGTATACCGTCGATGACCTCGGCGCGGCAGTGCAGATCGGCGTCGAGAGTCGCCAGTCGGCGGTCGCACAGGCCGAGGCCATCATCGAAACCCGTGTGCAGTCCTTCATGCACTGGCTGGAGAGCCGTGCGGTGGTGCCGATCATCCAGGACCTGCAGGAAACCAGCGAGCAGATTCGCCGCGCCGAACTCGAGCGTGCCCGCAAACTGCTGGCCAAAGGGGATGACATCGAAACGGTGCTGGAAGCACTGTCGAAGGGACTGACAGCCAAATTCCTGCACGGCCCGCAACAGGCACTGCACAATGCCGACGCGGACGAGCGCGCCCGTCTGACGCAGCTGCTGCCGCAGCTGTTCCGCAGCAAGCGCTAGCGATCGCCTCGCTCCGGCTGCGCGGTCGCGATGACGGCCGCACGATCCACCGCTTCCTCTTCCGATTTTTCGAATGACACCCTCACTGCTAGCGAAGCTCGACCAGCTAACGCACCGGCTCGAAGAAGTCAGCGCGCTGCTGAACCAGGAAAACGCAACGGCTGACATGGACCAGTACCGCAAGCTCACACGCGAGCATGCGGAACTGGAGCCGCTGGTGGCCGTGCATGGGCAATGGGCGCAGGCGCGGGAGGATATCCGCGCCGCGCAGGACATGCTGTCGGACCCCGACATGAAGGCCTTTGCGCAGGAAGAGCTGGATGCCGCACAAACGCGTTCCGCCGCACTCGAGCTGGACCTGCAGAAGATGATGCTACCGAAGGATCCGAACGACGAGCGCAATATCTTTCTCGAGATCCGCGCCGGTACCGGCGGCGACGAGTCAGCGCTGTTCGCCGGCGACCTGCTGCGTATGTATTCGCGTTTCGCGGAGCGGCAGCGCTGGCAGGTCGAGATGGTGTCGGAGTCGCCGTCGGAGCTGGGCGGCTACAAGGAAGTGATCGTACGCATCGTCGGCCACGGCGCGTATTCACGGCTGAAGTTCGAATCCGGCGGCCATCGCGTGCAGCGCGTGCCAGCGACAGAGGCGCAGGGACGCATTCATACGTCTGCGTGCACCGTTGCCGTGATGCCGGAAGCCGACGAGATCGGCGAGGTCGACATCAATCCGGCCGACCTGCGCATCGACACGTTCCGTGCTTCGGGCGCCGGCGGACAGCACATCAACAAAACCGATTCGGCCGTGCGCATCACCCACCTGCCGAGCGGCATCGTGGTCGAATGCCAGGACGACCGCAGCCAGCACAAAAACAAAGCGCAGGCAATGAAGGTCCTCGCCACCCGCATCATGGACATACAGCGGCGCGAGCAGCAGGCCAAGGAAGCGGCGACGCGCAAGTCGCTAGTCGGCTCCGGCGACCGCAGCGAGCGCATCCGCACGTACAATTTTCCGCAGGGTCGGGTCACTGACCACCGCATCAATCTGACGCTGTACAAGCTGGAATCCATGATGGAAGGCGACCTGCAGGAGCTCACCGGCGCGCTGATGGCCGAGCACCAGGCTGAGCAGCTGGCGGCGCTGGCAGAAGCGAGTTGAGTCCGTGCCTTCAGCAACCCACGGCACGGCATTTTCGACCGGCGGAGAAATAGCCATGCCAGAAACTGACAACGTCTGAAACATCACTTTGATCACGAAACCTGACCCTTGAACACCATGCACCGATCCGCCAAGCCCTTCCTGATCCTCACAGCCGTCACCTGCATCGCGATGCTCGCCGTTGGCCTCTACCTGCAGCTAGTGCTCGACATGCTGCCCTGCCCGCTGTGTGTGCTGCAGCGCTATGCGTTCGTAGCGGTCGCGCTGGCCTGCCTGATCACCGTAGCACTACCGGCGGCGGCCACGCGAATCGGCGCGGCGATCGCCTGCGCTGCATCACTGACCGGCGCCGGCATCGCGATCCGCCACCTGTGGGTGAAGGCGCACCCGGAAATTTCGTGCGGCATCGATCCGCTGGAGACTTCGCTGAACAAGGTGTTCATTGCCGAATGGTTTCCCGCGCTGTTTCAGGCCGACGGACTGTGCACTACTGAATACGACCCGATTCTCGGGCTGTCGATACCGCAGTGGGCGCTGGCGTGGTTCACCCTCTTCATCTTCGTCACCGCCACTGTCGCGCTGCGCAAGAGGCGCGGTGCATGACCGTTGAAGGCCTGCTGAGGGCGGCGCAGATCGCGCCGCTGGAAGCGCGCATCCTGCTCGCCCATGCGCTGAATTGCTCGCGTGTGCAACTGGTGATCCGCGCGAAGGATGAACTGACACAAGAGCAGGAAGCCGCCGCCAGCGCGCTGTTCGAGCGCCGTCGTCAAGGCGAGCCGATCGCCTACCTGACCGGCAAGCGCGAGTTTTACGGTCTTGACTTCATGGTGACGCCGGCCGTGCTGATACCACGTCACGAGACCGAGCTGCTGGTCGAACTCGCCATCGAACGCCTGCCGCAGGCCGGCCGCGCGCTGGATCTCGGCACGGGCTCGGGCGCAATCGCCGTCGTGCTCGCTCATGTACGGACGCAGGCGAGCCTGTTCGCAACCGATGCGAGCGAAGCAGCGCTTGCCGTAGCGCGCCGGAACGCAGCGCAAAACGGCGTCCAGATCGGCTTCCGGCACAGCGACTGGTACCAGAGCGTGGACGGCGTGTTCGACCTGATCGTCAGCAACCCGCCCTACATTGCCGCAGGCGATCCACACCTGTCGCAAGGCGACTTGCGCTTCGAGCCGCCGTTGGCGCTGACCGACGAAGCGGACGGCCTGACTGATATCGCCGCGATCATCGGCGGCGCACCGGCCCACCTGGCACCGGGCGGCTGGCTGCTGATGGAGCACGGCCATGACCAGGCTGCGGCAGTGCGTGCACTGCTGGCCCAAGCCGGCTGGCAACAGGTGCAGAGCTGGCGCGACCTGGCCGGCACAGAACGCGTCACTGGCGCGCTGCGCCCCGTGAACTGAGCACCTGTCAAGACTGGCGCACAACGGCGATTTGCGTATCATCCGACGCTTTACCGACTTCCTTCTCCGCTGAATAACGATGTTGCCTTCCATTGAACAACGCCTCGCCGGCGAACTGGCGGCCCGTACCGAACAAGTGACGGCAGCCATCGCGCTGCTAGACGAAGGTGCCACCGTGCCCTTCATCGCGCGCTACCGCAAGGAAGCAACCGGCGGCCTGGACGATATCCAGCTGCGCCTGCTGGAAGAGCGCTTGCGCTATCTGCGCGAACTGGAAGCGCGGCGCGAGGCCATCCTTGCGTCGATCGAGGAGCAGGGCAAGATGACGCCTCCGCTGAAGGTCGCGATTCTGACTGCCGAAGACAAGACCCGTCTGGAAGACCTGTACCTGCCCTACCGCCAGAAGCGCCGTACCAAGGCGCAGATCGCCGTCGAGGCTGGCCTCGAGCCGCTGGCCGAAGCACTGCTCGGCAATCCGATGCTGGTGCCTGAAGAAGAGGCCGTGAAATTCGTTCGCGCCGCGTTCACTACTGAGCAGGGGGAAAACCCGGGCGTGGCCGACGCGAAAGCGGCGCTCGACGGAGCGCGACAGATCCTGATGGAGCGCTTCGCCGAGGATGCGACGCTGCTGCAAGATCTGCGTACTTATCTGCTTGAGCATGGCGTGGTCGATAGCAAGGTCATCGACGGCAAACAGGATGCCGGTGAAAAATTTGCCGACTATTTCGATTACTCGGAACCGCTGGCCGACATTCCTTCGCATCGCGCGCTCGCGCTGTTGCGCGGGCGCCGTGAGGAAATGCTGACCGTCACGCTGCGGCTCGATAGCGAAGAAGAAAAACCGACCTGGGCGGCACCGCCGAATCTCTGCGAGAGCCGGATCGCCCAGCGCTTTGGCGTGTCGCAGCAAAGCCGTCCTGCCGACAAGTGGCTGATGGACACCGTGCGCTGGACCTGGCGCGTGAAAGTGTTCATGCACCTTGAAACGGAGCTGATGACGAAGCTGCGCGAAGAAGCCGAAGCTGAGGCGATCAACGTGTTCGCGCGAAACCTGAAAGCTCTGCTGCTCGCAGCTCCCGCCGGCCCGCGCGCAACCATGGGCATGGACCCGGGTCTGCGCACCGGCGTGAAGGTGGCCGTGGTCGACCCGACCGGCAAGGTGGTCGATACGGCAACGATCTATCCGCACCAGCCGCGCAATGACTGGGATGGCTCGCTGCATGTGCTGGCCCAGCTGGCGAAAAAGCATGATGTATCGCTGATCGCGATCGGCAACGGCACCGCTTCGCGCGAGACCGACCGCCTCGCGCAGGATCTGGTGAAGCGCCTGCCAGAAATGAAAATCAACAAAATCGTCGTATCCGAAGCCGGCGCGTCAGTGTATTCGGCATCGGAATATGCATCGAAGGAACTGCCGGAACTCGACGTGTCGCTGCGCGGCGCTGTGTCGATTGCGCGGCGGCTGCAAGACCCGCTGGCGGAACTGGTGAAGATCGAGCCGAAATCGATCGGTGTTGGCCAGTACCAGCATGACGTGTCGCAGACGCGGCTGGCGCGCTCGCTGGATGCGGTGGTCGAGGACTGCGTGAACGCAGTTGGCGTCGATGTAAACACCGCGTCAGCGCCCCTGCTGGCGCGCGTGTCGGGCCTCAACGGCAGCGTCGCGCAGAGCATCGTCAACTACCGCGACCAGAAGGGCATGTTCACCTCGCGCGCGGCACTGCGCGAGGTGCCGCGACTAGGCGACAAGACCTTCGAACAGGCGGCAGGTTTCTTGCGCGTGATGAACAGTGAGAATCCGCTGGACGCATCGGCTGTGCACCCGGAATCCTATCCACTGGTGGAGAAGATCCTGGCCGACATCAAGCGCGACGTCAAAGGCGTGGTCGGCGACAGCGCGCTACTGAAGTCGCTTGATCCGAAACGCTATGCGGACGAACGCTTCGGCGTGCCAACCGTGGCCGACATCCTGAAGGAGCTCGACAAGCCCGGCCGCGATCCCCGCCCGGCCTTCGTGACCGCCAGCTTCAGGGATGGCGTCGAGGGTATCGGCGACCTGCGCCCCGACATGATCCTTGAAGGCGTGGTGACCAACGTCGCCGCGTTTGGCGCCTTCGTCGATATCGGCGTGCATCAGGACGGTCTGGTACATATCTCGGCCTTGTCGAACCAGTACGTGAAGGATCCGCACGCTGTAGTCAAGGCCGGTCAGGTGGTGAAGGTTAAGGTGCTGGAGGTGGACGCCAAGCGCAAACGCATCGCGTTGACGATGAGATTGTCGGACGCCGCCCCGGCGGCGGGTGAGGGGCGCGAGTCGCGCGACCGTCACGCCGCGCCGCGCAGTGCAGCAGCCCAGCGTCGCGAGCAGGCGCCTTCAGGCACAGCCATGTCTGCAGCATTTGCCAAACTGAAGCGCTGAAATCCGGGCGTCCGCTGACGGCCGGCTACCGGCAATCGGCGGACGAAACCCCTATAATGGTGTCACCACACTTCCTAGAAAACCCAGCAATTGAAATTGAAGGAACAGAATTTATGAGCGACGTACAAGCGTGGATCAAAGAGACCGTAACGAGCCATCCGGTCGTGCTGTTCATGAAGGGCACCGCACAGTTCCCGCAGTGCGGCTTTTCCGGCCGCGCGATCGAACTGCTGAAGTCCGTCGGCGTTGAAAATCTGGTGACCGTGAACGTGCTCGAAGATGAGGGAGTTCGTCAGGGCATCAAGGAATTCTCGAACTGGCCGACTATTCCCCAGCTGTATGTGAAGGGCGAGTTCATCGGCGGTGCAGACATTCTCAACGAGATGCACGAATCCGGCGAACTGCAGACGCTGCTGAAAGACTGACGCCGTGAAACGCCTGATCGTCGCCATGACCGGCGCGTCAGGCGCGCTCTATGGTGTACGTCTGCTCGAGCAGCTATGCCGCACTGACGGCGTCGAAACGCACCTGGTGATCTCAGACGCCGCCGCGCTGAATCTGCATCACGAGCTGGACACGAAGCGCCGGGACATTGAAGCGCTGGCTGACCATGTGCACAGCGTGCGCGATATCGGTGCCTGCATCGCCAGCGGATCCTTCCGCGCTGACGGCATGGTGATCGTGCCGTGCTCGATGAAGACGCTGGCTTCGGTTGCTCATGGACTGTGCGACAACCTGGTCACACGTGCCGCCGATGTCATGCTGAAGGAAAGACGCCGGCTGGTGCTGATGGTACGCGAGACACCGTTCAATCTTGCTCACTTGCGCAACATGACTGCGGTAACGGAAATGGGCGGAATCATATTCCCACCCCTGCCCGCGCTCTACCAGCGCCCGCAGAGTATTGCCGAGATGGTCGACCACACGGTGGGCCGCACGCTGGATCTGCTCGGCATCGAGCAATCGCTGGCGCCGGAATGGACGGGATTGAAGCCGTCCGCCTGACCGGAGCCGACCAGGAATCTGCAGCGCCAGGCCACCAAGTGCCTGCAACAAAATAACTAAACGGCGAGGGTCAGGCGCGCCGCCTCAGACAGGTCGACCTGTACGGCAAGGCAAGGCAGCGACGTCAGCGACGTTTTGTCAGAGAACCCAACTGCCGGGCGGCACCCACCGAAAATTCGATGCGTTCGTGGTTAGAACTGCGCCGGCAGTCGCTTGCCGCGCGTACTTTCCGTTGTCTCCGGCTTGATCGGAGTTGCGGCGTCCACCGGCTGTTCCGCAGACATGTCCGCAGTCGGATCAATTTCAGCCGGCTTGGCGCTGGACTGGGTATCCGTCACAGCTTCCGGCACGGGTGCTGCCGGGCTGTCGTTGATCTTGCGAGTTTCCACCACCGCCGGAGCCACTTCGTGCGAAACCGCTTCCTGTGCCTTGAGTGCACGTTCTGCAGCCTCTTGCTCAGCAGCTGCACGGGCACGTGCGGCCGCTTCCTGCTCTGCGGCGAGACGCGCCCGCACAGCTGCTTCCTGTTCGGCGGCCTTACGGGCGCGTTCGGCGGCTTCCTGCTCGGCGACCTTGCGTGCTCGTTCAACTGCTTCCTGTTCAGCGACCTTGCGTGCTCGTTCAACTGCTTCCTGTTCAGCGACCTTGCGGGCACGCTCAGCTGCCTGTTCTGCCGCCTGTCGAGCACGCTCGGCGGCTTCCTGCGCCTTGCGAGCGCGCTCCGCAGCTTCTCGGGCCTGCCGCTCGCGCTCGGCGGCTTCCCGCGCCTCACGCTCAGCTTTGCGCGCGCGCATGCCAGCCAGCACACGCTCGGTCGCCTCACCGTAACCGTTCATCAGGAACTGGCTGATCTTAAACTGGCCGCTCGACAGGGGAAAGGCAATACCGATGGAATCCGACTGCATCAATGCTTCATTGAACTGCGAGAGCTCGGCAAAGCCGTAGCGCCTGACCTCGCCCGTGGCGCCTGCTACCGGGACGCAAACCGTCTCGACAGCGATTGAACCAGCTGAGGTAGCGATCACGACAGGATAGTTGTTGCCCGGTTCGCAATCGACACCGTTTTCATAATAAAAACGGCAGCTATCCTCGTTGCACAGTATGCCGAACCTGGCCATGCCACCATCTTTGGTCGAGGCTTCGCCTGTGCCGTCACGAAACTCCGAGATCCACTCGGCATGCTCCATGCGCTCGTCAGCCAGCACGGGAAACGTGACGGCCGCAAGCAGAACGGCCACAGACAACAGGCGTCGCATTACTTTCTCCCTAAAAAATTTGGGCGACTGTAACACGACACGGCGGTTCAGTCCTCTATGTCGAGTGCAACCTCACCGAGGCGATCAATAGCTATCCGGACGCGATCGCCTGCGTTCAGCCATTGGGTCTCGACCACACTGCCGAGCATAATGAATTCCCCCTTCTTCAGCCCCGGCAGACCATGCTCATGCTGCGCGTTCGCCAGCCAGGCCAGCGCGTTCAGCGGATGTCCCATCACCAGCGCACCTTGGCCGACACCGACCTCAACCCCGTTAATTTGCACACGCCCAGTCAACGCGGCCAGATCAAGCTGCTGCCAGTCACGTACCGGCGCTCCGAGCACGCAACCGGCGTTGAAGAAATCATCCGCCACCAGGGTGGCGACTCCGAGCGTACGGAAATCTCGATAGCGTTCGTCCACCAGCTCAATTGCTGCCATCACTTCGCCCACCGCCGGCGCGACATCGTCCCTCGTATACGGCTGCGCACGCGGCAGCAAGTCTCGCTGCAGGCGCACAGCAATCTCGCACTCCATTCCTATCCTGACAAACCCATGGTGAGGAACGCGGCCATGCCTATGCATCACGGTCTTGCCGAAGATCCGGCCGGCGCATGGTTGGCTGATGTTCAGGAAGGCCTGCATCACTGAGGTCGTACAACCGATCTTGTGGGCTACCAGCTCACCCATGTCCGCGACAGCCAGCTGGCGATTCAATTCTTGCTGGATCGCATAACCATCGGTGACGCTCGCCGGAGCCAGCTCGTCCGGCAAATCCGTAATCGGCGTCAGGGACAGGCGCTGCCGCAGCAGCTCTCGGGCGGCTCGCACCGTTGTTGTTTCCATTACACGTCTCCTTGTTATTGTTCGATAAACGCCTATTGTTGCTGGATGAGTCTAGCAAAATCTGCAACATGCTCAGTCTCTTTATGCATGCCGCGGCGCAGCATTGTCGCGGCGTTGTCCTGTTGGATTTTTAACGTATCTGACGTGTATTTTTCATGCGTCGGACGGTGGAATGCCTTGATGTACCCAGAGGTATAATCCGCCGTTTTCTCTCAATCTCTACCCATTCTCGGAGACACGCTCATGGGCTCTCTAGTCAAGCAAGCCGGATGGATAACGCTGGCACTCATCGGTGCCTTCGCACTTGGTACTGTCGCGCTGTCGCGCGGCGAGACCATTAACGCCCTGTGGATCGTCGTTGCTGCGATTGCCATCTATTTGATTGGGTATCGCTACTACGCAAGGTTCATCGCCACGCGGGTCATGGAACTCGACGGCAACCGTCCTACACCGGCCGTTCGCCTGAATGACGGTCTCGATTTCGTGCCGACCAATAAGCATGTGCTGTTCGGCCACCACTTCGCCGCAATCGCTGGCGCCGGTCCACTGGTCGGCCCTGTGCTGGCCGCGCAGATGGGTTATCTGCCCGGCATGATGTGGCTGATCGTCGGTGTGCTGTTTGCCGGTGCCGTACAGGACTTCATGATCTTGTTCGTATCGACCCGGCGCGACGGCCGCTCACTCGGCGATCTGATCAAGTCAGAGCTGGGTATCGTACCCGGCGTGATCGCTCTGTTCGGCACGTTCATGATCATGACCATCCTGCTGGCTGTGCTCGCACTGATTGTCGTCAAGGCACTCGCAGAAAGCCCATGGGGCACTTTCACTGTGGCCGCAACGATACCGATTGCCCTCTTCATGGGTCTGTATACGCGCTACATTCGTCCGGGTCAGGTCGGCGAAGTTTCTGTCATTGGTTTTGTTCTGCTGATGGCCTCGATCGTGTTCGGTGGCACTGTCGCGGCCGATCCTTATTGGGGACCGGCCTTCACGTTCACCGGCCTCCAGCTGACCTGGATGCTGCTGGCTTACGGGGTCATCGCATCGGTGTTGCCGGTGTGGCTGCTGCTGGCGCCGCGCGATTACCTGTCGACCTTCCTGAAAATCGGCGCCATTGCCGCACTGGCGATCGGCATCCTGATCGTTGCCCCCGAGCTGAAAATGCCGGCCGTGACCAAGTTCATTGACGGTACCGGCCCGGTCTGGTCGGGCAATCTGTTTCCATTCCTGTTTATCACGATTGCTTGTGGCGCGGTGTCCGGTTTCCATGCGCTGATCTCGTCGGGCACGACGCCCAAGCTGCTCGAAAACGAAATGCACGCGCCGTATATTGGCTATGGCGGCATGCTGATGGAATCGTTCGTCGCGATCATGGCGCTGGTGGCGGCATCGATTATCGAGCCTGGCGTTTACTTCGCAATGAACAGTCCGGCCGCTCTGATCGGCACCACGCCGGAGAGCGCGGCAGCTGCCATCAGCCAGTGGGGTTTTATGGTCACGCCGGAAATGCTGGCGCAGACCGCAAAGAACGTAGGGGAGACAACAATCATTTCGCGTGCCGGTGGTGCACCGACGCTGGCGGTCGGCATGGCCTACATCTTTTCGGAGATGCTGGGCGGTGTAGGCATGATGGCGTTCTGGTACCACTTCGCCATTCTGTTCGAAGCGCTGTTTATCCTGACCGCTGTCGATGCGGGCACCCGTGTCGGCCGCTTCATGCTGCAAGACTTGATCGGCACGCTGGTGCCTTCGTTCCGCAAATTGCCAGCGGTAGCCTCAAGCATCATCGCAACGCTGATGTGTGTGGGCGCCTGGGGTTACTTCCTGTACCAAGGCGTGGTCGATCCGCTGGGCGGCATCAATACGCTGTGGCCTCTGTTCGGTATCTCGAACCAGATGCTGGCGACGATTGCCCTGCTGCTGGCTACGGTCGTGTTGTTCAAGATGAAGCGTGAAAAATTTGCGTGGGTCACGCTGATGCCGACAGCTTGGCTGCTGATCTGCACTCTCACCGCCGGCTACCAGAAGCTGTTCCATGAGAATCCGCGCATCGGCTTCCTCGCGCACGCGAAGAAATTCGAGACTGCGCTCGCCAAAGACGAGGTGCTGGCGCCAGCGAAGTCGGCGCTGCAGATGAAACAGATCATCATGAATGACTACATCGACGCGACGCTGGCAGCGATCTTCATTGCGGTGGTGCTGTCCATTCTGTTCTTCAGCATTCGCGCTTGCATGCAGGCACTGCGCGAAGACAAGCCGACTACCCGGGAAGCTGAAGCCGTGCCGCCGGGTGTCGTGTCAGCCTGATCGCGACGGAGACAAAAAGATGCTTGGTAAATTCGGCGCATATCTCGGGCAGACCGCCAGACTGATGGTAGGCCTGCCCGACTACGACAACTATCTGAACCACATGCAGCAAAACCACCCTGAACAAGTGGTGATGACGTATGAGGAATTTTTCAGAGAACGTCAGGAAGCGCGTTATGGTGGCAATGGCCGCATTGCGAAGTGCTGCTAAGCTGCACCGGAATCTGAGCTGACCGAAGACGCCTGATCGCAAGATCAGGCGTTTTTTTTGCGGCACTTGCCTCACGAATCCAACCTTAGCCCTCAATGAAATGTGATGGCAACTCATAACAGGCGCTGAACTTCGTCCCGCGTGGTGCAGCCCAATGAATCCGGAGGGCGGCAATGTCGGGTTCGCCGGCATCCAGCCCCCTCCCCCGTTTCCAAGGAGATCTTCAGCATGTCCAGAGGAAGCAAGGACGCCTACACGGCAAAGCAAAAGCGACGCGCGAAACATATTGAGCAAAGCTACGAACAGCGCGGCGTGCCACCGCAAGAGGCCAAACGCATCGGCTGGGCCACTGAAAACAAGCTCAGCGGAGGCGGCCTGAAGGGTAAGGCGAGGCACTAAGGTTGAAGGCAAACGGCGTTACGTGCAATCGATGCGTACTGCAGACAGGTCGATTCTGACGCAGCGAAGCTAGGCTGGCGACCACGCATTCTTCTCGTGATCGACAAATGCGGACTCTTCAGGCATCGGCATACACATGCTGTCACAGGCAACCGCTCTGCGCGTGCAGGCGAGTTGCAGCTGGTATTTTCCCGTACACGCGCGGCGCTTTTCTGCTTGCGGCGCGCCATTGCAGCCGGTAGCCCGGCCATCGCACTTGCTCTGGTCGAGTTGCGCTCTGGGGGCGTCGCTTCATCAAAGCACTACTACCTAGCTTCCGCCCGCATATCGTCCATATACACGCAGGGATCAGCTGGGAAGCCCATGGTTTGGCTCGTGCTGCTGGCATTGCAGGCACTGCGCGTCGGGCGCACAGAACATCTGCCATATACCTTGCGGCCGTTGTGCAATGCCGCACTCGAGGCGTCCTACGTGAGGCAGGCAGCGCTTGCAGACCGCATCATTTGCGTCACCAACACCGGTCATACAATTTTCCGAATGGCGACAGTCGATGCTACCCGCTACCGGACGGTACACAATGGCATTCGTCCGTTACCACCTGCACATTCAGGTCATGTGGTCAGATCAGATCTCCATTTCCTCGACGAGAGACTGATCCTGACAGTGGCCCGTCTGATCGAGTAAAAACGGCACTCCATGCTGTTGGAAGCGATGCTGCGCGTACGGCGCATTCATCCGGACACGCACCTGCTTGTTGCGGCAGCGGGCCGCTGGAATCTTCACTGAAAGACCTGGCGGACCACTTGGGCATTGCAGGCCGCACACATTTTCTTGGCCGTCGCGACGATGTGGCGGACTTACTTGCAGCGTCTGACCTGTTTTGCCTGCCGTCGCATTTCGAAGGTCACCCACTCGCATTGATGGAGGCCATGGCCGACGGGTTACCCGTCGTTTCGACCCGCTCGCCTGGCATCACTGAGGTTGTCAAAATCGGCGAGTCCGGCATCCTGGTCCCGGTCGCCAATCCGATGGCACTGGCGGCGGCATTGATGCGCATACTGTCGGACAAAAAGCTGGCAAACCATATCGGAAAACGAGGACGCCAAATTCTGTGCGACGAGTTCACTGTTGAGCAGATGGCCCACGCACCCTGGCGATTTACCGGGAAGCGCTGCCAGAGCAATCTACAAACATCGATGGCTGCGCCAAACCCCAGTAAACTTTCAGGCTGACTCACGCACTGATGGGCCGGTGAGCCAGTAATCCTATGCATTCGCTGGCGCACTAGCCCCATGGACCGGCAACCTCGAATAACTACTTGATTACTATCTGGGAGACTGAATGAACACCGGTGCTGCTGACCAACTCAAGCTTTACAGCTACTTCCGCAGCTCGGCCGCATATCGCGTCCGCATCGCACTGAACATCAAGGGACTGTCTTACGACTACCTGCCCGTGCACCTGCTGCGCAATGGTGGCATGCAGTTCGCTGAGCCATTCCGGACAATGAATCCGCAGCAGTTGGTGCCACTGCTGGACGATGATGGTTTACAGGTCAGCCAGTCGCTGGCCATCATTGAATATCTGGATGAAAAATTTCCGCAAGTCCGGCTTTTGCCCGATTCTGCCGAAGGACGTGCCCGGGTTCGGCAAATTGCAATGGCCATTGCCTGTGATATTCACCCTCTGCAAAATCTGCGCGTGCTGAAGTACTTGACCGGAACACTTGGCTTGTCCGAGGATGACAAACTTGGTTGGCTGAAGCACTGGCTGGGGCTTGGCCTTGAGGCGCTTGAGGCCGATCTGTTACGCGCATCCTCACGCGGCAACTTCTGTTTCGGCGACAGTCCGACTATGGCAGATTGCTTACTCGTTCCGCAGATGTTCAGCGCATCTCGCTTCGGCATCGATGTTTCGCCTTATCCAACGCTGCGCACGATTTATGCCGCGTGCGAGGCGCTCGCGCCGATTGCGGCCGCCCACCCGGCGCGCCAGCCTGATGCTGAATAACATGGGGCGCTCGCATTCGAACTGAAGCGGCATGGCGTTTACACTGCAATCATCGTGGTCATAGAGGTTTTTCGAGGAGACTGTGATGTACGTTCCAGAGCATTTTCTTGAAACGCGCCCGGATGAAATTCGACGCATCATCGAATTGCATTCGCTCGGCACACTGGTGACACACAGCGCTATTGGATTGGACGCTAATCAGATTCCGTTCGAGCTGGTCGAAATCGACGGTGAGCGTGGCATTCTCCGAGCCCATGTTGCCCGCGCCAACCCGGTGTGGCAGGAAGTCGATAATGACAGCGATGCTCTTGTCGTCTTCCGTGCAACGGAATCATATATCTCGCCCAACTGGTATCCGAGCAAGCATGAGACTCACCGGCTCGTTCCAACTTGGAATTACCAAGTGGTGAATGTCTACGGGAAGATCAGATTCACAGAGGAGGAGAAATTCCTGCGCGCGGTAGTAGGACGCCTTACACGGATCCACGAAATGAACGCGGAGGGCGAAAGGGCATGGCGCATGGGCGATGCGCCGCCGGATTACATTGCCACAATGCTGCAAGCGATCGTCGGTATCGAAATCGCTTTTACGCGCATTATCGCAAAATCCAAACTCAGCCAGAACCGGGACGAGCGTGATCGTCTTAGCGCCGCCGAAACGCTAGAAAAACGGGGCCATCTGGAGCTATCAAAAGCGATGGTTCGCCCTTGATTGCCTAAAGGCAGCGCAGGTTCGCAAAAAATCAGATCAACCAATTGAAATGAAAATGGGTCAGCGCTCGTTGAAACATTAACTCTTCGATTCTTTGGCGCTAGTTACAAGGTTCGATCCCGCGACGCCATGATGACAAAGGCAAATCGTCAACCAGCCCAGCCAGAATGCTGACCTGCTCCCAAGTGTCAGTCAGCGCATGGCCGTCATACGAATTGCCTGGCATCGAACGCATGCCACCACCAGACCAACCTTCAACGTCGTCGCGATGCTGACTTGCACCCCGCACTCGTATGGCGTTCTCGCCTTGCGTTTGCTGATGCATGCCACCTCCAGCGCGTGCAGCGCATACAGCTTGGGCTTGTCTTTCGTCTGCTGCGTCAGGAGCCGCCCGGTACGTGCCTGCAAGTCCAGCGCCTCTCCCGCAGCTGGGCAGCAACCTGATCAATCTGTCGGCTCACTTCACGATGCCCACGTGACCTGCTCCAATTTGCACAGCGCTTTCGCCGAAAATCTGCCAGGCTTCCGGTATGGCAGGTCGTACCTCAGGCGCTGTCAAGCAGCATTCCAAGAAACAAAAACGAAAATGTCCAGCTATCGGTCCGGCTTTGTTTTTGGCGCAGCTATGGCGGACCCAGGAACGATGCCCGTCAGTTGTTAGCTTGTGTGATCAAGATTGCGGTGCGCTGCTCTCGCTGATGTATAGCTTGGTTACATGAAAAAAGTACAAGCAAGAAATGAAAAAAGGGTTAGCGCTTTGCGAAGCGCTAACCCTTATATTTTCTGGTGCCGGCTGCAGGACTCGAACCCGCCACCCCATGATTACAAATCAAGTGCTCTACCTGATGAGCTAAGCCGGCAACAAGTGCGCGATTATACGTTATTTGATTCGTGTCAGGCGCGGTCGCCCACCAGGCTTCGGTGGTTCTGGCACATCGCCTTCGTCGTCTGATTTTCTATCGACGACGTGCACCTCATTGCCGGACGGCACCGATGTTAACAACGGCCCTTTTTCTGCAGCATCCAGTGTTTCAGCTTCACGCAACTGACGTGTGCCTCCCTCATGCCGAGCCACCTCAAACGCCATCCCCTGTCCATTTTCGCGTGCATAAATTGCGCTGACGTTATCAACAGGAATTTCAAGTTCTCGGGCAATCCCGCCGAACCGGGCTTTGAAGGTGATCATCTCATTGTCCATCTTCAGATTGCCGGTTGCGTCGAAGCTGATGTTCAGGACAATCTCGCCGTTCTTCACGAACTCCATCGGTACCCGCGTGCCCGCATCGACGGCAACAACGATATAGGGTGTAAACCCATTATCGGTGCACCACTCATACAGCGCGCGTAGCAGGTAAGGTTTGGTAGAGATTTCACTCATCGGAATAGGCCGGCTGCGCTCAACGGCGCATCACCTTTTCGGAAGGTGTCAGCGCTTCGATGTAGGCCGGACGCGAAAAGATGCGTTCAGCATACTTCATCAATGGCGCTGCTGTCTTCGACAGCTCAACGCCATAGTGATCGAGACGCCACAACAGCGGTGCGATCGCGACATCAAGCATCGAGAATTCATCGCCAAGCATGTACTTGTTCTTGAGGAACAGAGGTGCCAATTGTGTCAGGCGATCGCGAATCTCGATCCTTGCCTTTTCGTGCGCCTTTTCTGCTGCACGCGACTTTTCGTTCTCGAGCGTATGGACGTGGACGAACAATTCTTTCTCGAAATTGAACAGCATCAGCCTTGCGCGCGCGCGCATCAGCGGATCAGCGGGCATCAGCTGTGGGTGAGGAAAACGCTCGTCAATATATTCATTGATGATGTTCGACTCGTACAGCACCAATTCGCGCTCGACCAGGATCGGCACCTGCCCGTAAGGATTCATCGTCGAGATGTCCTCAGGCTTGTTGAACAGGTCCACATCGCGAATCTCGAAATCCATGCCCTTTTCGAACAGGACCAAGCGGCAGCGTTGCGAGAACGGGCAGGTTGTGCCCGAATAGAGAACCATCATGATTGCAACCCCTTGAAACAAAGAGGGTGAGACGACAGCCGCCTCACCCTGCATACGATATCCGTTCAGTCTGCCGGCATTCAAGTCCCTGCGGACAGTCCGGTCAGTCAATGAACAACCTTACTTATTTCACTTCTCTCCAGAACGATGCGTTCAGGCGCCAGGTCAGGAATACCAGCAATGCCAGGAACAGCAGCACCCAGACGCCGATTGCTTCGCGCTTCGCCTTGATCGGTTCAGCCATCCAACCCATGAAGGCGACCAGGTCGGCCACTTCATTGTCGAATTCCTGGGTGCTCAGTTTGCCCGGAGTGATCTGATCAAAGCCGGCGAATTTATGTACCGTCTTGCCCTCTTCATGCGGATCCTTCTCCTCGACGAACTTCGCCTTGCGGATGCCTTGCAGCTCCCACAGTACGTTCGGCATGCCAACGCCAGGGAAAGCCAGGTTGTTCCAGCCAGTGGGACGAGTTTCGTCCTGGTGGTAAGTGCGCAGATAGGTGTACACGTAGTCCGCGCCCGAACCTTCACCCGACGCTTTAGCACGAATGATGACCGACAGGTCCGGCGGAACGCCGCCAAACCAGGCCTTCGCATCCTTGTCGCGCATCGTGGTCTTCATCAGATCGCCCACCTTGTCACCGGCGAACAGCAGATTCTCACGGATCTGGTCTTCAGACAGGCCGATATCGCGCAAACGATTGTAGCGAACCAGCGATGCCGAATGACAGTTCAGACAGTAGTTGACGAACAACCGCGCACCGTTTTGCAAGGAGGACAGCTCAGAACTGCGCTCCGGCGCACGGTCAAGTGGGAAGCCGCCTTCGGAAGCCAGGACAAGCACCGGAACCAGTGTGAGTGCCACCAGCAGTTGTTTCAGGAGTTTCATTTTTTATAATCCTTTGCGACTCAGTGCGGCTTGAAGTTCACGCGGGTCGGAACAGGCTTGAATGTACCCATCTTGCTCCACCACGGCATCAGCAGGAAGAAGCCGAAATACAGGAAAGTGCCGATCTGCGCAACCAGAGTGCGGCCGGCCGTCGGCGCCTGCACGCCCAGATAACCGAGCACTAGGAACACAATGCTGAACGCTACGTAGACCCACTTGTGCCAGTCCGGACGATAGCGAATCGATTTCACCGGCGAATGATCGATCCACGGCAGTGCTGCCAGGATCAGCACCGACACGCCCATCAGCACCACACCCCAGAACTTCGCATCCAATACCAGCATCAGCACCGCCATCACGACAGCACCACCCATCACGGCCTGCTTCACTTTGCCCGGCAGTCGAGTCTTCAATGCGATCAGTGCACCGTAAGCGAGTACGCCGGCGATCAGCGCGTACATGAATTGAGACGTCGTCGCGCGCAGAATCGAATAGAAAGGCGTGAAGTACCAGACCGGCGCGATATGCGACGGGGTCTTCAGCGAGTCCGCCGGGATGAAGTTGTTGTACTCCAGGAAGTAGCCGCCGAATTCCGGCGCGAAGAAGACTACTGCACTGAAGATGAACAGGAAGCAAGCCACGCCGAAGATATCTTTGGTCGTGTAATAAGGGTGCGACGGAATCGTATCGATGCCATGACCATCCGGGCCGAGGTTTTCCTTGACCTCGATGCCGTCAGGGTTGTTCGAACCCACTTCGTGCAGTGCGATCAGATGCGCGACGACGAGACCGATCAGCACCAGCGGGATCGCGATCACATGAAACGCAAAGAAGCGGTTCAGCGTCGCGTCGGACACCACATAGTCACCGCGAATCCATAGCGACAAATCCGGACCGATGAAAGGGATCGCACCGAACAGGTTCACGATCACCTGAGCACCCCAGTACGACATCTGCCCCCACGGCAGCAGGTAACCGAAGAATGCCTCAGCCATCAGGCACAGGAAGATACCAACACCAAACAGCCAGATCAGTTCACGCGGCTTGCGATACGAACCGTACAGCAAGCCGCGCGTCATGTGCAGGTAGACCACAATGAAGAACGCGGAGGCTCCGGTCGAGTGCATGTAACGCACCAACCAGCCCCATGGCACTTCACGCATGATGTACTCAACAGAAGCAAATGCGAGATTTGCGTCCGGCTTGTAGTTCATCACGAGGAAAATGCCGGTGACGATCTGAATTACCAGCACCAGCGCGGCCAGCGAGCCGAACAAATAAAATATATTGAAGTTCTTCGGCGCGTAGTACTTGCCCCACTGGTCATTCCACAACTTGGTTAGCGGGAAGCGGGAGTCGACCCATGCAAGGGCCTTTTGCGCAGCTGGCGCATCGGCCGGCAGTTTTTTATCAACGAATGCCATGGTCAAGCCTCGCCTTTCTCATCTTTGCCAATCACGATGCGTGTGTCGCTGGCGTACATGTGGCGCGGAACCTGGAGGTTGTCCGGAGCCGGCACATTCTTGAACACACGGCCTGCGAGGTCGAAGGTCGAGCCGTGGCACGGGCACAGGAAACCGCCCTGCCAGTCTTCCGGCAACGACGGCTGCGCACCGGTCTGGAATTTGGTGGTCGGCGAGCAGCCGAGGTGGGAGCAGATACCCACGGCAACCAAGATCTCCGGCTTGATGGAACGATACTCGTTGCGCGCATATTCGGGCGTCAGTTCGTTCGGGTTGCGCTCCGACTTGGGGTCGGCAACCTTGTCATCTGTCTTTTTCAGCGACGAAACCATTTCCGGCGTACGCTTAACGATCCAAACCGGCTTGCCGCGCCACTCAACGGTTTTCATTTCACCGGGCTTGAGGTCGGCAATATCGATCTCGACCGGAGCACCGGCGGCTTTCGCGCGCTCGGAAGGCTCGAACGTTGACACAAAGGCGCCGGCCGCAGCCAGTCCCGCCACTCCACCTGCCGCACAGGTTGCAACCAGCAGGCCGCGTCGACCCGAGTCGACCTGATTTTCGTCACTCATGACAACCCCAATCAATAAAGTGCTAATTTTTTCGAACTTCCTGCAACCTTACATTATATCGGAGGCGTGACTGAATAGTAAGCAGGTGCGATCCGATGAATGAGGATTTGCCTTGGCATTCGGCTAATCATCGGCTCGCAAAATAGGAGGCCACTCAGGAAAATGTGCCAAATTGGCATGGCTGGCATCGCCGACTGCGACCGCGCCGATCGCAAATTAGCGTGAATCTCGCCAAAAGCTTCGCGAAGGTTCACTGGAAATCAGGCCACGGCGCTGAGCCTCGATGATGGCCTCAGTGCGCGAATGCACCGACAGCTTGGCGTAAATGTGCTTCACATGAGTCTGCACGGTACCCACAGACAGGTTGAGCGCCTGTGCCACTTTCGCGTACGTGCCGCCGCGGGAGATCAGCTCGAGAATTGCCGACTCCCTGCGCGTAAGCATCGTTTCTCCCGCCGCCTGCGCGAATTTGCAGTCCGCCGCATACCGACGCATGCGCGCGAGCACCTTGCGAGCGATCAGCGGGCTGATAGGCGATCCTCCCGAACGCAGCTCAAGAATTGAACGAATGATATTGAGATGCCCCGATTCCTTCAGTACATAGCCGGACGCACCAGCTTCAATACACGCAAGAATCTGCTCCTCGTCGCTCGACATCGTAATTACCATGATGTCGGCACGCGGAGACAACTGATGGCAAGCGCGGATTACCGCGAGGCCGGAACCATCTGGCAGCCCAAGGTCAGTCAGAAGCAGGTCGATCGGCATACGCGCAAGATATTTTTGCGCCTCAAGCACGCCGCAGAATGCGGCGCTCAACTCAAGTGTGGGCTCGAGCTCGATCGCATTGCATAGCAAGCGCCGTGTAACCACATCGTCTTCGACGACCATGACCCGGCAAGCAGGGGACGACCTGAGCGATAACATGACAGAGAACCTGATCCAGGAAACAAACGACAGCTCGGTACAGATTCCTCTGGCTTAGTTCCTTTCGAATTTGATCTCGATCTGCCCATCCACGCAATTACGGCAGATCGCCAAACAGCAAACGACGCCAACACTTGAAGATCGATCACCTCGATTCAGACAGGATTATGTATATCGATGAAGCGGTGCCATATTCCAAACTGCTGCGCAAGATGTTCACCCAGCGCCTGAACGCCATAGCGCTCAGTTGCATGGTGGCCGCAAGCGAGATAGGCCACGCCTGATTCACGCGCAAGATGTACGGTCTGCTCCGAGATCTCGCCACTCAGATACGCAGTCGCACCGGCAGCAATGGCTGCCTCCATCGCATTCTGTGCAGCACCTGTGCACCAGGCAATGCGGCCGATCAGCTGATCTGGTTCGCCGATGATCATCGGTTGCCGGCCCAGCGCTTGTTCAACGCGCTCCGCAAGCTCGCCAACTGTCTTCACGCTCGCACTTCCGAGCCATCCCAGATCCTGCTCGCCGAAATACCCGTTCGGCTCGAAGCCCAACACCTTGGCTAGCTGCGCGTTGTTGCCCAATTCAGGATGGCCATCGAGCGGAAGGTGATAGGCAAACAGGTTGATCTCGTGTTCGAGCAACAGCTTCAGGCGCCGCTGCCGATGACCGACGACGCGCGGATCTTCACCGCGCCAGAAGTAACCGTGATGCACCAGCACCATATCGGCCTTCACCGCTACCGCCGCTTCAAGCATCGCGAGATTCGCCGTCACGCCGCTGACCACGCGGATCACATGACTGCGGCCTTCGACTTGCAGTCCGTTTGGGCAGTAATCCCGAAAACGGTTAATATCCAGCGTGGTCGCCAGATGTTTTTCGATTGCATCGCGCAGCACGCCCTTTCCTGCATTTTCGCTCATTGATCTATCCGTCATGCGTCGTCTGTGGTTATTGTTCGCGCAAATTGTCACCGTTGCGCTTGCGTTGTGGTTCATTGTAGCGACCCTGAAACCGGAGTGGCTCTCCCGCTCTCCCGCCAGTATCTCGCTGCAATCGACCACAGTACCGGTACGCGAAGCCGATGAGGCGGCGCCGTCGCCGCAGACCTCGTATCGCGCTGCCTCGCAGCGGGCGATGCCGGCAGTAGTCAACATTTTCACGACCAAGACGGCCAAACAGCAGCAGCACCCCTTCGGTGACGACCCCTTGTTCCGCCGCTTCTTCGGCGACAACTTCGGCGCTCAGGACGAGCGACAACTCAGTCTTGGCTCAGGAGTGATCGTCAGCCCGGACGGCTACATCCTGACCAACAACCATGTCATCGAATCGGCCGACGAAATCGAAGTCGCGCTCGCTGATGGTCGCAAGATAGCCGGAAAGCTGGTTGGCACCGATCCGGAAACGGATCTTGCTGTCATCAAGGTCAGCCTGAAGGATCTGCCTTCGATTACGCTGGCAAGGCATGACAGTACCAAAGTCGGTGATGTCGTACTGGCGATCGGCAACCCCTTCGGCGTCGGCCAGACAGTCACTATGGGGATTGTCTCCGCACTGGGACGAAACCATCTCGGCATCAACACCTTCGAAAATTTTATCCAGACAGATGCGGCGATCAACCCGGGCAATTCCGGTGGCGCACTGGTAGATACTCAGGGTCATCTGCTGGGAATTAACACTGCGATCTATTCGCGCAGCGGCGGGTCACTGGGCATCGGCTTCGCGATCCCGGTCAGCACCGTCAAGACGGTGATGGAAGCGATCATTCGTAACGGGCAGGTCGTACGCGGATGGATTGGCGTGGAACCACAGGACATCACGCCCGAACTGGCTGACAGCTTCGGGCTGCGAAAAAGTTCGGGAACCATCATCGCCGGTGTACTGAAAGGCGGTCCGGCCGACAAGGCTGGTGTGAAGCCGGGCGACATCCTGCTCGCCGTCGGCGACTATCCTGTCACCGACACGGTCGCGATGCTGAACTTGGTCGCTCAGCTGACGCCGGGGCAGAAGATCGATCTGGTGGTATTGCGCAAGACGCAGGAGACCCGGCTCAACGTCATCGTCGGCCGCCGTCCGCGGATGAAGCAAGCGCCACTGCAGGATACGGAATAAGCATCATGCATCTGCGCGACCTGGTCCGCTTCCTCCACGAGCTGTCGGAAAATAACAACCGCGCATGGTTCGTGATGAACAAGCCGCGCTACGACATCCTGCGCGCTGAGTTTCTCGAACTCGTGACCGGACTGATCACCGACATCACAAAATTCGATCCTGCCGTCGCCGCCTGCAACCCGAAACGCGCACTGTTCCGGATCAACCGTGATCTGCGCTTCGCGCGCGATCGCGATCCATATAAAACCACCTTCTCGGCATCAATCACGGCCAGCGGGTTGAAGAAACCGAGTCAGGGCGGCGGTCCGGCTTACTATTTTCAATTGAACGCCGAAGGCAAGCTGCTGACAGCCTGCGGCGAGTACATGCCGCCGGCGGGCCGGTTGCGCGCGATCCGGCACCACATCATCAATGATTCGACCGGGTTCAGCAGGCTGCTCAAGGACAAAGAGCTGAACCATCGTTTCGGCGGCCTGAGTCGGGAGGATAGTCTGATACGGCCACCGAAAGGCTTCGATGCCGACAGCCCGCACATCGAGCAGCTCAAGCTGAAAAGTTTTCTGGTGTGGCGCGAAATGAGCGCGAGCCGCATCGCGGCAGATCAGCTTCGGACGCTACTACTGGAAGATTTTCGTGTCGGCCTGCCACTGGTCAAGTGGCTACGCGGCATCGCGCCTACCGACTGAACTCCGCTAGCTCCGGCAACCGGGTCAGGGAGAATCGGTTGTTTCTTTCGGTGCCTGCGTGACTTTTGCAAACAGCGGCGCGAGCAATAGACCCACCTCGTACAGCAGACACAACGGAATCGCAAGGAACAACTGGCTCATGATGTCCGGCGGCGTAACCACCGCAGCCAACACAAAAGCGCCGACGACGACATACGGACGGATCGCCCTGAGCTTCTCAACCGACACGATACCCATGCGCACCAGCACGATCACCACCACGGGCACCTCAAAAGTCAGACCGAACGCGAGGCACATCATCAGCACGAAGTCGAGGTAGTTCTCGATGTCCGGTGCAACGGCGATCGACTTCGGCGCGAAGTCGTTGATGAACTTGAATACCGTACCGAAAACGAAAAAATAGCAGAATGCCACGCCGGCTACGAACAGCAGCGTTGACGAAATGATCAGCGGTGCGACCAGCCGCTTCTCATGCATATACAGCCCGGGTGCGACAAAGGCCCACGCCTGGTACAGCACCCACGGCAACGATACGACGAGTGAGGCGGCCATCGTCACCTTCATCGGCACCATGAACGGCGTGATCACACCCGTCGCGATCATCTTCGATCCCGCAGGCAGCGCGTTCAGCATTGGCTGCGCCATGAAATCGTAGAGCGCGGCGGCCCCCGGCCAGATCGCGAACAGCACCACGAACACGGCCAGCAGCACGGCCGATGCGCGTACCAGTCGGGTACGCAACTCGACCAGATGCGAAATGAAATTTTCCTGGATACCGGACAGCTTGTCGTCGGACATGGGATCAGTTGAAGAACTTCACAGCGTTGCCGGAATTGGGTCGGTAACGCGCAACACGTGCCGCACCGGACATGACCCGGGTCTTGCGACCGCTTTCGCGCTTGAACCAGACCGGCAAGCCGCTGGTATGGGACAGCTTTTTCTTGCGGAAATCGCGCCGCTTCGCATCCAACTCCCATTGCGAAGGAACACGCCGATAGTCTCCACTGCCCTCGAATGCATCACTCGCCTCGGCCAGTGAGTCACTGAGCTCCTTGCCCGCCGCTTCCACTTCTTTGCCGACCTCGGCCACCTGGGCACCGACATTCTGATTCAGCTTGGAGGCGGCATCGACAATGTTCGTGTGCATCTTGCGCAGCTCGTCCATCTGCATCTCGCGACCCACCTCGGCCTTTACGTTGTTGATATAACGCTGCGCGCGGCCGAACAGCGTCCCGGCCATGCGGGCGACAGTGGGAAGCTTTTCCGGGCCGATCACGACGAGCGCGACCGCACCGATCAGCGCGAGTTTGGAAAGACCAAGGTCAATCATGTAGGGAGAGGAATGGAGAGGATGCAGCGGGCATGGGGGTTCACGTCCGCTACGGGGCGGAAGGCGTGTCAGTTCTTGGATTTTTCCTTGGCCTCGACGTCGATGGTTGACTTGTCAGCCACTTGCTGCGCCGGCGCCTCATCGCCACTCTTAACGCCGTCCTTGAAGCCTTTGACGGCCTTGCCGAGATCGGAACCGATATTGCCGAGCTTCTTCGTGCCAAATACCAGCATGATAATCACCAGCACGATGACCCAGTGCCAAATACTAAACGAACCCATTATCTTCTCCTAGCCGGACCCGCAGGCCCAAATCTCCGAATTAGCGCCGTATCAGCGCTGTCCGCGCCACGGGCGTGCTCCACCCATGACATGCAAATGCAGATGGTACACCTCTTGACCGCCGTCAGGACCGGTGTTGAAGAGGGTTTTGAAGCCGCCGGCAGGACCGTCGGCATTATTCTGGTATCCACCACCCTGCTCCTGAGCCAGCTTTGGCGCCAGCAGAAGCATTTTACCCAACAATGCCTGATGGCTGTCATCGCAATCGGCCAGCGTCGCAATGTGCGCGCGCGGCACCAGCAACAAATGCATCGGCGCGGCGGGATTGATGTCATGAAAAGCGATCAGGTCGTCATCTTCGTAGACCTTCTTCGCCGGAATCGCGCCGGACGCGATCTTGCAAAAAATACAGTTGTCCAAAATAGTCTCCAGTGAGCCGGCTGTTTGCAATGGTTTGGTTGGCCCGGTGCCCGCGCTGGCTCGCGGCATCGGCCGGGACCCATGCTCACTCAAACCTTACTTTCAGTTTTCGTCCTGTTCGCGCGCCTGCAGCTTGCGGTTCGCTTTTTCCTCGATACCCGACAGTCCCTCGCGGCGCGCGAGCTCGTCCAACACCTGTTGCGGCGTGAGGCCGAATTGCGCGAGCATGATCAGCGAGTGAAACCACAGGTCGGCACATTCGTAGACCAGCGCGCTCGGATCGGTGCCGTGGCGTACGTCCTTCGCAGCCATCACGGACTCGGTCGCCTCCTCGCCCACTTTTTTCAGGATCGCATCGTCGCCCTTCTGGAACAGGCGAGCGATATAGGATTTTTCAGGATCACCACCGGCGGCCGGCTTGCGCGTCTCGATAATCTCGGCCAGACGTTGCAGGATGTCGCTCATCTTATTTTTTATAGATGTGTTCTGGAGCCTTCAGCACTGGATCAACCTCGATCCAATCCGGCTCGCCGCCGTCCAGAAATTTGTTGAAAAAGCAGCTGTGGCGACCAGTATGGCAGGCCAATCCGCCCACCTGCTCCACCTTCAGCAAAACGACATCGTCGTCACAATCGATGCGAATCTCGTGCACCTGCTGAAAATGCCCGGACTCCTCCCCCTTATGCCAGAGCTTTTTGCGCGAACGGCTCCAATACACGGCCTGTCCGAGTTCCGCAGTGCGCGCCAGCGCGTCGCGATTCATCCAGGCAAACATCAATACGTCATTGCTTCCCACTTCCTGTGCAATCACCGGTACCAGACCGTGCTCGTCCCACTTAATCCGGTTAAGCCATTTGTTCTTTGTGCTCATGCGAGCCTCATCGGTATGCCTTGTGCTGCCATGAATGCTTTTGCTTCCTGCACGGTGTGCTGCCCGTAATGAAAAATGCTCGCTGCCAGCACTGCGTCAGCATGACCTTCGACGATGCCGTCGGCGAGATCCTGCAGGCCACCGACACCGCCAGAGGCGATTACGGGAATGGAGACGGCATCGGACACTGCGCGCGTCAGCGGCAAGTCGAAGCCGACCTTGGTGCCGTCGCGATCCATGCTGGTCAGCAGGATTTCACCGGCACCGAGCGCCTGCATCTTGCGCGCCCACTCTACCGCATCCAGTCCGGTCGCCTTGCGGCCGCCATGCGTGAACACTTCCCAATGACCGGCAGCGCTGCACTTGGCGTCGATCGCGACGACGATGCATTGCGAGCCGTACTTGCTGGCAGCATCTGCGACCAGCTGCGGGTTGGTGACCGCTGAGGTGTTGATGCTGACCTTGTCCGCGCCCGCGTTCAGCAGTCGCCGCACGTCATCGACCACACGGACACCGCCGCCCACCGTCAGTGGAATGAAGACCTGCGATGCGACGTTTTCGATGATGTGCAGGATCAAGTCACGATCGTCGGAAGAGGCGGTGATATCGAGGAAGGTAATCTCGTCGGCGCCCTGCTCGTCATAGCGGCGCGCGATCTCGACCGGGTCACCGGCATCGCGCAGCTCAACGAAATTGACGCCCTTGACCACCCGTCCTGCGGTCACATCCAGGCAAGGAATGATGCGTTTGGCGAGTGTCATTTCAGCCTTCGCCGACGTCGCCGGCCAGCTCGTCGGCACGCAACTGTGCCTCACCCAGGTTCAACGTGCCTTCGTAGATAGAGCGGCCGCAGATCACGCCTTCGATGCCTTCGTCCTGCACGGCGCACAGCGCCTCGACATCCTTGATGGTATGAACTCCACCCGAGGCGATCACAGGAATCGTCATGCTCTGCGCGAGCTTCACGGTGGCCTCGATGTTCACGCCCTTCATCATGCCGTCACGGCCGATGTCGGTGTAGACGATGGCCTCGCAACCGTAGTCCTCGAATTTCTTCGCCAGATCAATCACTTCATGGCCGGACAGCTTGCTCCAGCCGTCAGTCGCCACCTTGCCGTCCTTCGCATCCAGTCCAACGATGATCTGACCAGGAAAAGCGCCGCAGGCATCGTGCAGAAAACCGGGGTTCTTCACCGCGGCCGTGCCAATGATCACGTAAGAGATACCATCATCAAGGAAGCGTTCGATGGTGTCGAGGTCACGGATGCCCCCGCCGAGTTGCACGGGGATCTCGTCGATGCCATGGGCTTCTGCGTATTCGCGCACTGCCGCGAGGATGGATTTGATAGCCGGCTCGTTTTTCGGCTTGCCGGCAAAGGCGCCGTTCAAGTCAACCAGATGCAGGCGGCGCGCGCCCTGCTCCAGCCAGTGCCGGGCCATTTTTGCGGGGTCGTCGGAGAACACCGTGGCCTGGTCCATGTCACCTTGCTTGAGGCGAACGCAATGGCCGTCCTTGAGGTCGATAGCGGGTATGAGCAGCATGGCTACAGGGAGATGATTCAGTCAGGAAAGTTCAGGTGGGATGGGACGCGCGCCCTAAGGAGGTCACGGGTTCCAATGTACAAAATTTTTATAAAGCTGCAAACCTGCTGCTGCGCTTTTTTCCGGATGGAATTGCGTAGCGAAAATATTATCCCGGCCCGCAGCGCAGCAAAAATTGACGCCATAGGTAGTTTCGCCGAACACATGGGCAGGATTCTCGGGCACCGCATAGTAGCTGTGCACGAAGTAGAAATAGGATGCATCCGGAACGCCAGCCCACATCGGGTGAATGCCACGCTGATGCACGCGATTCCAACCCATTTGCGGGACCTTGAAGCGCGATCCGTCCGGCTGTCGTCGACCATCGAGGCGAAAGCGGACCACCTTGCCTGGCATCAGCGACAGGCAGTGCGCATCACCCTCTTCGCTGCAGTCGAACATCATCTGTTCACCCACGCAGACCCCGAACAGCGGTTTGTTGCGTGAGGCTTCGAGCAAGGCTTCCAGCAGCCCGGATTCGTGCAACGAGCTCATGCAATCGGGCATAGCCCCCTGTCCGGGCAACACGATACGGTCAGCCTCGCGTATCGCTTCGGGGCTGTTGCTAACGCTCACATCGGCCTCCGGGGCGACATGCTTCAGCGCCTGCGCGACCGAGCGCAGGTTCCCCATACCGTAATCAACGACGACAATCTTGTTCATGAATGAGTGGATGCTGCCGCGCACCTGACGCACGGCTTCAGTCGGTCAGAGGCTGCCCTTGGTCGACGGGATGGTGCCGGCGGCACGTGGGTCGAGCTCGGCTGCCATACGCAGCGCCCGGCCAAAGGCCTTGAACACCGTCTCGCACTGGTGATGCGCATTCTCGCCACGCAAATTGTCGATGTGCAGGGTCAGCTGCGCATGGTTCACGAAGCCCTGGAAGAATTCGCGCGTCAGATCGACATCAAACTGCCCGATCATGGCGCGCGTGAACGGCACATGGAATTCCAGGCCCGGCCGACCGGAGAAGTCGACCACGACCCGCGACAATGCCTCGTCCAACGGGACGTACGCATGGCCGTAGCGACGGATGCCCTTCTTGTCGCCGATCGCCTTGGCGAATGCCTGACCGAGCGTGATGCCGACATCCTCCACCGTGTGGTGGGCGTCGATGTGCAGGTCGCCGTGCGCCTCGACATCGAGGTCGATCAGGCCGTGCCGTACAATCTGGTCCAGCATATGGTCGAGGAAGGACACGCCGGTATTCAGCTTCTGCTGGCCGGTACCGTCGAGGTTGATCGCGACCCGGATCCGGGTTTCGCTGGTGTCGCGGACGACTTCTGCTTTACGTTCAATGGCCATGTTAGGTCGGTCAGGTATTCAGACTGGACTGCAGCGCGTCGATGAACAGCGCATTTTCCGCCTGCGTGCTTACAGTCACTCTCAGGCAGTTATCCAGCAGAGCATGCATTTTACCGACATTTTTCACTAGCACCCTCCTCTGCAGCAGGCGCTCGAATACTTCGGCACCGGTCAGGCCCGGCCGCGAGATGCGTAACAGGATGAAGTTTGCGGCCGACGGAAACACCGTCACCCCTGAAATCGCGGTCAGCGCAGTGGCCAGTTTCTCGCGCTCGGAGCAGATATCGGCCGCCTGTGCGTCGAGCACATCGGCATGTTCGAGCACGAAACCGGCGGTCGCCTCGGTTAGTACGTTCACGTTGTACGGCGGGCGTACCTTGTCGAACTCGGCCAGCAAGTCGGCCGATGCCGACATGTAGCCCAGCCGGATGCCGGCCAGCCCCAGCTTGGACACAGTACGCATCACGATCACATTCGGATGGTCCGTCAGGCGCGCCATGAAGCTGGTGCCGGCAAACGGCTGATACGCCTCGTCGACCACCACGATGCCGGCATCACCAACTTCGCGGATGATGTCCAGCATCGCATCGAGATCGAACAGGTTGCCGGTCGGGTTGTTCGGGTAAGCCAGGTAGGTAATTGCCGGGCGATGCTCATGTACTGCCGCAAGCATCGCATCGCGATCGAGCGACAGATCGGCATTCAGCGGCACGCCGACAAATCCGAGGCCGGCGAATTGCGCCGACATCGCATACATGACGAAGCCCGGCACCGGCGCCAGCACTTTCGCGCCCGGCTTCGCGCACGCGACTGACACGATGGAGATCAGTTCGTCCGAGCCGTTTCCAAGCACGACATCAAAACCGGCCGGCACGCCCATGTGCTCGCAAATGGCCGCCTTCAATTCCGCATATGACGGCACCGGATAACGGTTCAGCGCCACTGCCCCCAGGCGCTCGCCCAATTTCTGCTGCAGCGCGGGCGGCAACGTGTACGGGTTTTCCATCGCGTCCAGCTTCACGAACCCGGACGCATCCGGCACGTGATACGCAGACAGCGCGCGCACATCGGCGCGGATGATGTTCTTGGCTACCGACATGCCGCGCTCACTTCAGCCGCAGCTCGGCCGAGCGCGCATGCGCCTGCAGCCCTTCGCCATAGGCGAGTTCGGCCGCGACCCTGCCCAGCGACTGTGCACCGGCCTCGCTGACGTGGATGATCGACGAGCGCTTCTGGAAATCGTATACGCCCAGCGGTGACGAGAAGCGCGCGGTACGCGAGGTCGGCAGCACGTGATTCGGTCCGGCGCAGTAGTCGCCCAGCGACTCGGACGAGTACCGGCCAAGGAACATCGCGCCGGCGTGGCGGATCTTGTCGGCCCATCGGGTTGGCTCGAGCGCCGAAATTTCTAGGTGTTCAGCTGCGATCAGGTTGGCAATCTCGCAGGCCTCATCCATGTCGCGCACTTTGACCATCGCGCCGCGATTGGTCAGCGACGTGCGGATTACCTCCTTGCGCGGCATGTCGTTAATCAGTTTGTCGATGCTGGCGCGTACGTGCCGCATATATTCCGCATCCGGGCACACCAGGATCGACTGTGCGAGTTCATCATGCTCAGCCTGAGAGAACAGGTCCATCGCGATCCAGTCGGGGTCGGTGCTGCCATCGGCCAGTACCAGAATTTCACTCGGACCGGCGATCATATCGATACCGACGGTGCCGAACACGCGACGCTTGGCTGCGGCCACGTACGCATTGCCCGGGCCGACGATCTTGTCGACCTGCGGTATGGTCGCCGTGCCGTGCGCCAGCGCGCCGACGGCCTGCGCGCCACCGATCGTGAACACCCGGTCAACGCCGGCAATCTGCGCGGCAGCCAGCACCAGCGGATTCTTAACGCCGTCCGGCGTCGGCACCACCATGATCACTTCGGCTACGCCAGCCACTTTCGCCGGAATCGCGTTCATCAGCACTGACGACGGATAGGCCGCCTTGCCGCCGGGGACATAGATACCCACTCTGTCGAGCGGTGTCACTTTCTGGCCAAGCACGGTGCCGTCGGCGTCGGTGAACGTGAAACCATCCGAACCGCACTCCTTCTTCTGCCGCTCATGAAAGGCGCGCACCCGGTCGGCCGCCTGTTGCAGCGCATTACGGCGCGCCTCCGGCAAACCGGCCAGCGCCGCCTGTAGTTCGGCACGCGGTATCTCAAGCGCGGCCATGTCAGTGGCGGGCAGGCGATCAAACTTGTTCGTGTACTCGAGCACGGCGGCATCACCGCGCGCCTTCACGTCGGCAAGAATGGACGCCGCCGCGCGATCGATCGCCTCGTCTTCGGAAGCTTCGAACGCGAGCACGACCATCAGCTTCGCGTTGAAATCTGCATCGGTGCTGTCGAGCTGGCGGATCTGTACGGACATAGACTTATTTTTCACGACGGGATGCCTTGTCGAAGGCATCAATAATGGGTTGCAGCTTTTCGCGCTTCAACTTCAGCGCGGCACGGTTGACGACCAGACGCGACGAGATGTCCATGATGTGCTCGACCTCGACCAGATGGTTCGCACGCAGCGTACTGCCCGTCGACACCAGATCGACGATCGCGTCCGACAGTCCGACCAGCGGGCCCAGCTCCATCGAACCGTACAGCTTGATCAGGTCGACATGCACGCCCTTGGCGGCGAAATGCTCGCGCGCGACCTGCACATACTTGGTCGCCACCGAGAGCCGCGCACCCTGGCGCACCGCAGTCGCGTAGTCAAAGCCAGCCGGGACTGCTACCGACATCCGGCACTTCGCGATGTTCAGATCGATCGGCTGGTACAGGCCTTCGCCGCCGTGCTCGAGCAGCACATCCTTGCCGGCCACACCGAAATCCGCCGCGCCATATTGCACATAGGTCGGCACATCCGACGCGCGCACGATCACTACGCGAATCGCGGGATCGCTGGTCGGCAAAATCAGCTTGCGCGACTTCTCCGGATCCTCGGTGACCACGATGCCGGCCGCCTCGAGCAGCGGCAGCGTTTCTTCGAAAATGCGGCCCTTCGACAGGGCCAGCGTCAGGGTCTGGTTCATCGTCATTTGATTCTTTCAATGTCGGCGCCGGCCGCCGACAGCTTGACTTCCATCCGGTCATAGCCGCGATCAAGATGATAGATCCGGTCGACCAAAGTCTCGCCTTCAGCCGCCAGCCCCGCAATCACCAGCGACGCCGACGCGCGCAGGTCGGTAGCCATGACGGGTGCGCCGACCAGCCTGGGCACGCCATTGACCAGCGCCGTGTGACCGTCGATCTCGATCGCCGCGCCCAGGCGGTTCAGTTCCTGCACGTGCATGAAACGGTTCTCGAAGATGGTCTCGGTGACACGGCTGGTGCCGTCGGCAAGACAATCAAGCGCCATCAGTTGCGCCTGCATGTCGGTCGGGAAGCCCGGATATTCGGTGGTACGAAAGCCAACGGGCTTCGGGCGCCCCGACATCTGCACGCGGATCCAATCATCGCCGGCGGTCAGGATGACACCGGCCTCGCGCAGTTTGTCGACCACGGCGTCGAGCAGATCGGCGCGCGTATTCCGGAGCAGCACATCGCCGCCGGCCGCCGCGACAGCGCACATGAAGGTACCGGTCTCAATACGATCGGCTACTACGCTGTGCGCTGCGCCATGCAGCGCCGTCACGCCAGTGACGACCAGTCGGTCGCTGCCGATGCCGTCGATCTTTGCGCCCATCTTGGCCAGCAGGTTGGCGAGATCAGTCACCTCTGGCTCGCGCGCGGCGTTCTCCAGCACGGTGACGCCGTCGGCCAGCGTTGCCGCCATCAGCAGGTTTTCCGTGCCGGTGACGGTGATCATGTCGGTGACGATACGTGCGCCCTTGAGCTTCTTCGCCTTTGCGTAGATGTAGCCGGCCTCGATCCGGATCTCGGCGCCCATCGCCTGCAATCCCTTGATGTGCTGGTCGACCGGCCGCGAGCCGATGGCGCAACCACCGGGCAGCGATACCTTGGCTTCGCCAAAGCGCGCCAGCAGCGGACCCAGCACGAGGATCGACGCGCGCATGGTCTTCACCATCTCATAGGGCGCTTCCAGGCGCGACACTTCGCGCCCGCACAGTACGAGCACAGCGCCCTTTTCCTCGATGGACAGACCCATCTGCCGCAGCAGCTTTTCCATCGTTGCGACATCCTGCAGCTTGGGCACGTTCGACAATGCCAGCGTATCGGCCGTCAGTAAGCCGGCGCACAGGATAGGCAGCGCGGCGTTCTTCGCGCCGGAAATCGGGATCTCACCGGCCAGACGGCGCCCGCCACGGATCAGCAGCTTGTCCATCAGCCCTGGTACTCCTCGGGCGTCAGCGTCTTCATCGACAGCGCGTGAATTTCCGCCTTCATCCGATCGCCCAGCGCCGCATAGACCAGCTGATGGCGCTGGATCGGCCGCTTGCCGGCAAACGCGGACGACACGATCAGCGCGTTGAAATGCTGACCGTCTCCCTCCACTTCCAGATGGGTGCATTCGAGGCCAGAGGCGATGTAGTTCTTGATCAGATCAGGAGTGGGCAGCACGATTCAACCTTTGCTCAAAAATTCTTGGATCAGTGGCGCAGCTTGTAGCCGCGCTTTAACAGCGTGATGGCGATCGCGGACAGGACCAGGAAAAATGTCGCCACGATCGCAAGACTGGTCGTCGGCGACACATCGGAATGGCCGAAAAAACCATAGCGAAAGCCGTCGATCATATAAAAGAATGGGTTCATATGCGATATCGCCTGCCAGAACGGGGGTAGCGAATGCACTGAGTAAAACACGCCGGCGAGGAAAGTCGCTGGCAGGATCAGGAAGTTCTGGAAAGCGGCTAGCTGGTCGAATTTTTCCGCCCAGATGCCTGCCAACAGGCCCATGGTGCCGAGAATGGCCGCACCCAGCAGCGCAAACAGCACGATCCACAGCGGCGCGACGAACGACAGTTTGGCGAACCAGACCGTGATCACCAGCACGCCTAGCCCCACCATGAAGCCGCGGATCATCGCCGCCAGCACATAGGCGCCGAACATTTCCCAGTGCGACAGCGGCGCCAATAGCACGAACACTAGGTTGCCGGTGATCTTCGACTGAATCAGTGACGAGGATGAATTGGCGAACGCATTCTGCAGCACGCTCATCATTACCAGGCCCGGCACCAGAAAGGCTGTATACGACACGCCCGGAAACACCTGCACGCGATCTTCCAGCACATGGCCAAAGATGAGCAGATAGAGCATCGCCGTCACGATGGGTGCCGTCACCGTCTGCGTCGCCACCTTCCAGAAGCGCAGCAGTTCCTTGTACAGCAGCGTACGAAAGCCCGTCATTGGCTGCCTCCCATGATCTGGATGAACACGTCTTCCAGGTCGGCCTGATTCAGCTGCAGGTCTTCCATGGTCAACCCGGCAGAACGGATCGCCGCCAGGATGGGCTCGACTTCGTCATGATGATTGACGCGCAGCGTGTACTGGCGACCTTGCTTCAGTTCATCCGGATGCGATACCAGCGGATGCAGCGACGCCGGCAACTGGCCCTCGGTCAGTCGAACCACCAGCTGCGAGCCGGAGATACGGCGAATCAGTGCAGCGGTCGAATCGAGCGCGACTACCTGGCCGGCCTTCAGCATGGCGATCCGGTTGCACAGCGCCTGCGCTTCCTCAAGATAATGCGTGGTCAGCACCACCGTATGTCCCTCGCGGTTCAGGCGGCCGATGAAATTCCATAAAGTCTGTCGCAACTCGACATCAACACCGGCGGTCGGTTCGTCCAGCATGATCACCGGCGGCCGGTGAACCAGCGCCTGCGCGACCAGCACGCGGCGCTTCATGCCGCCGGACAGGGCGCGCATATTGGTATCGGCCTTCGCGGTCAGACCGAGTTCGTGCAGCACCTCATCGATCCAGGCATCGTTGTTTGAAATGCCAAAATAACCGGACTGCATACGCAGCGTCTCGCGCACGGTGAAGAACGGATCGAACACCAGTTCCTGCGGCACCACGCCAAGGCAGCGGCGTGCGGCGCGATAGTCCGTCACCACATCATGCCCGTGAATGCTCACCCGCCCTTCATCGGCACGTCCGAGGCCGGCAATGATGGAGATCAGTGTTGTCTTGCCGGCGCCATTCGGGCCGAGCAGCCCGAAAAACTCACCCTGCGCGATCTCGAGCGATACCCCGCCGAGGGCTTGCAGCGCGCCATAGCGCTTCTTGATTTGATCGATCCGGATGGCGGCCATTGTTGGCTGAGAAGGGAATGACAAACATGCAGACAGGAGAGTCCGCGCAAAGACCCTGATTATAGGGGATTTCCCTTAAGCCAACGGAAACGCCGGCCAATCCGGCAGACTGGCGCGCAGGACTGAGTTTTTTACAGCAGATGCGAAACGCCGTACAGCTGCGCAAGACTATCCAATCCGGCCGGAATACCGGCAATTTGCAAGGACACGCCGCGCGCCGCCGCTGCGCGCCGCCATGCCAGCAGGGCGGCCACGGCGGTCGAATCGAAGCGCTGCAGGCCACTGAGGTCAATCTCGGTGACGCCAGAGGCCAGCGCCTGCATGCCAGCGCGCACAACGTCGCCCGCCTCGGCCTGCGTCAACACAGTCGGCGCGAAGTTCATGGGTTCAGCTCTCAGCCCTTGACCGCGGGCTTCGGCGGATTGGCTGCCAGCCGCTTGTTGCGCTCGGCGAGCGTCTTGATGAGGCCATCGATACCGCCCTTCTGGATCTCGGCCGAGAAACTGTTTTTGTAGGTTTCCACCAGCCAGGCACCCAGAATGTTCACGTCATAGATCTTCCAGCCGGACGGAGTTTTCTCGAGCCGGTAGTTCAGCTGGATCGGCTCGCCGCGCGGTTGGATCACGTTTGAGCGCACCTCGACATCCGTATCGTCCGGCGCCGAGCGCATCGGCTTGAATTCCAGCTTCTGGTTGCGAATCTGTGCGACCGCACCCGAGTAGGTATAGACCAGCAGCGTCTTGAATTCGCTGATCAACGCCGATTGCTGCTCAGCATTCGCTTCACGCCAGTAACGACCGGCGGCTGATGCGGTCATTCGCTGGAAATCCACATGGGGCAGGATCTTGCCCTGCACTACCTCGATGATGTGATGCTGGTTGCCGGCCTGGATCTGCTTGTCGGTCTTGGCCAGATCCAGAATCTCCTCACTGACGCGCCTGATCAATACATCGGGCGCCTCCTGTGCGCCGGCACCTGCCGACAACAGTGAGAAAGAGGTAAACATAACGGCGGAAAGGTACTTGAATATGTTCATGAGTGTGGGTGCGATGGCGCAGCGCGAGCGGCCGCAAAGGGTGAACCCGCATGATACCGAATGCCGGAGCAGTCAGCCAAGCGGCGAAAATTCGTTACAAATAGCACCACGCTCAGCAGATCACTGCCGACTGAGCGCTCAGTCCTGAGGATTGTCCGGCTCCGGCTCGCCATCGCGAATACGCCACTGCCGACGCTGCAGATAGGCATCACGGAGAAATTGATAGCGGTCAAGCGCCACATCTTCCATCAGGCTGGATGCGCCGAGGAGTTCGGCACGCGTATCGATCACGCGCATTACGCGCGCCGTATTCCTAAAAGATTCGCTGTCGAACTGACCCACCGGATCGACATATAAATCCACCGACTTGGCCAGGCCATCGCGCACAGTGCTCGGACCGAAGAGAGGCAACACCAGGTAGGGCCCCGATTTCACACCCCAGATGGCCAGCGTCTGGCCGAAATCTTCCTCGTGTTTGGGCAGCCCCATTGGGGTCGCAAAATCGATCAGACCGGCAAGGCCCAACGTGGTGTTAAAGATCACCCGGGCGGTATCCTGCGTACCCTGAACAGGCTTCAGTTGCAGGTAGTTGTTGACAGCTGTCCAGACATCACCGAGGTTGCCCAGAAAATTGCCGACTCCGATCCGAACGAATTCGGGCACGTAATCAACATAGTGCGTTGCGATCGGTTTCACGACATTGCGATCGAGTGCATCATTGAAAGCGAACATATCGCGGTTGTAATGCTCGAAGGGGTCGCGCGGATCACTTCCCATGCCGGGTGTGCTGGCGCAGCCGCCGCTCAGCAGGAGCGCTCCCAAAACGACGATCCATCCGCTGCGGAGAATACGCTTTTTCATTTCCCGTCCCCTTGGCCACCTTCTTTGGTGCCTTCCGCTGCCTTGCTGAACAAGAACTGACTGATCAGGTTTTCCAGCACGATCGCCGACTGGGTACTCTTGATACGATCGCCCTCGGCGAAGTTCTTCTCGTCGCCACCCGGCTCGATACCGATATATTGCTCGCCGAGCAGGCCGGCAGTCAGTATTTTGGCCGAGCTGTCTTTCGGGAATTGCGCACCAGCCTGCATGCGCAGAGTAACCGTCGCCTGGAACGTCTTGTCGTCAAAAGCGATCGACTCGACCCGCCCCACCACCACGCCCGCGCTTTTCACTGCAGCGCGTGGCTTGAGCCCGCCAATATTGTCAAAGCGGGCGACCAGTTGATAGCCCGGGCCGAAGCTCATCGAACTCAGGTTGCCGACTTTCAGCGCCAGAAACATGATCGCGGCGGCGCCCAGCACGACAAACAGTCCGACCCACACATCGAGGGATTTGCGTTGCATCTTATTGCCTCGTTACGAAAACGCGGGATTTTACGAAAACATCAGTGCTGTCAGCAGGAAATCCAGCCAAAGCACCATCAGGGAACCAATCACCACAGTGCGCGTGGTCGCACGCGCAACGCCTTCCGGGGTAGGGTCGGCATGATAGCCTTGCTGGAGAGCGATGAAGGTCACGGCGACGCCAAACACGACGCTCTTGATCACGCCATTGCCGACATCAGCCCACAACTCTACCCCGCCCTGCATCTGCGACCAGAAGGCGCCCTCGTCGACGCCGATCATGCGCACGCCAACCACATAGCCGCCGAGCACGCCGACAGCCGAGAACACGGCAGCCAGCAGCGGCATCGCGATGACGCCGGCCCAGAAACGCGGCGCAAGCACGCGCCTGAGCGGATCGACCGCCATCATTTCCATTGCCGCCAGCTGCTCACCGGCTTTCATCAGGCCGATCTCGGCAGTCAGCGACGTGCCGGCGCGGCCGGCAAACAGCAATGCCGTGACCACAGGCCCCAATTCGCGCACCAGCGACAGCGCGACCAGCAGGCCGAGCGCTTCTTCGGAACCATATTTGTTCAGGGTGTAGTAACCCTGCAGCCCGAGCACGAAACCGACGAACAGGCCGGACACCGCGATGATCACCAGCGAATAATTTCCAATGAAATGCACCTGGTCCGTCACCAGCCGCGGACGGCGCAGCAAACCACCGGCTGCCGCCACCATCGCGGCGAAGGTGCGTGCGGCCAGGCCAAAATCGCCCAGGCTGAGCCGAACACCACGTCCGAGCTTTTCCAACAGATCGATCATTTGCCGCTCTCCAGACCGAGTTGCTGGCCGATCGATTGGCCAGCATAGTGGAAAGGCACCGGGCCGTCTGCCTCGGCATTGACGAACTGCCTGACGAACGGATCTTCCGACTCGCGCATCTGCTGCGGCGTACCGCGGGCGACGATCTTTCCCTTTGAAAGAAAATAAACGTAGTCGGCGATCAGGAAGGATTCGTGTACATCGTGCGACACCAGGATCGAGGTCGACCCGAGCGCATCATTGAGCTTGCGGATCAGATTCGCGATGACGCCCATCGAGATCGGATCGAGGCCGGCGAATGGCTCGTCGTACATGATCAGCTGAGGATCAAGCGCAATCGCGCGAGCCAGCGCAACACGGCGCGCCATGCCACCGGAGACTTCGTTCGGCTTCAGCGTCGCCGCATTCGACAGCCCGACGGCATGCAGTTTCATCAGCACCAGATCGTGGATGATCGACTCCGGCAGCTGCGTGTGTTCGCGCAGCGGGAACGCGACGTTATCGAACACGGACAGGTCGGTGAAGAGGGCGCCGTGCTGGAACAGCATTCCCATGCGCCGCCGCAGCCGGTACAGCCCGGGCTGATCCAGCGCACCGACATCTTCCCCATCAACTGCCACAGTGCCGGATTGCGCCCGCAGCTGGCCACCGATCAGGCGCAGCACCGTGGTCTTGCCCGAGCCGGATCCGCCCATCACGGCGACCACCTGGCCGCGCTTGAACTGCATGTTCAGGCCGCTCAGGATAGGACGCTCGTTATAGGCAAAATGCAGATCGCAGAGATCGACGAGGTTGGCCACGGGAAGAGAAAATGATTCAAAAGCAGTATTGTAGTCCAGCGCGGGCCGGTGCCTGCTTTCATAAGAGGCAAGAAATGCCACCGGCTGCAAAAGATCGCTTCGGCCCAGCCTACCTGCAGACCCCCGAAACATAGCGAACGCTGCCATCGTCCTGCTGCGCATACGTGTGCGCAAGGAAGCTGCCGCCAAAGGTTCGGATGACCGAGCCGAGCTGGCATTCCTTGGTGCCGACGGGTGTATCAACAAGGAGCAAGCATTCCGGGCTGCCCGCAGACGGTCTGACTTCAAGGACCCGCAGCGCATAGGCCGGCACCTGATAGCGCGATGAAATCCCTTCCGCATATTGGGCCGACAGCCCGCGGACAAGTGCGCACGCACCAACGGTGGGCTTGTAGATTCGCGCACCGCCTTCATTGACGGCCCAGAACAGCAAGCCACTGTCGCCTGCGCCATCGGCTGGCGTCTGCGCAGAGACCCCTGCGGCGCACAGCACAGCGACCAGCAGGACCGCAGCTGACCACCCGCTTGCGCCATGACGATCGCAGCGCTCTCCGAATAAATTTGACTGGCTTGCGTTTGTTATCGCCATGGACATCTGCCGCTTTGCATCAAGGTTTGACCGCACCACCGCGCATTTGCGCCAATACATGCTCGGACATACCGCGTCCCAATTCACTTTCGGCGAGAAATACCATGCCGTCAGTGTCCTGCCGCAGCATCTCAGCCTCTTCCTCGCTCTGTGTGCGCATGGCTACCTGAATGCCGGGATTGAGTGTGCGCGCGATCTCGACCATGCGCCTGACATCGACGGTATCGGCAATCGCGATCACCAGCATCGCTGCGCGCGCGATATGGGCCTGGATCAACACCTCAGGCGTGGACGCATCGCCGCTCACCGCCGACATGCCGTCACGGCGCAGCGCATCGACGAGTTCGCGGTTCTGCTCGGCGACGACGAAAGGAATGTTCGCTTCGCTCAGCGCCTGTCCGATCCATCTGCCAACCCGACCATAACCAACCAGCACGACCTGGCCGCTCAAGCTCTGGCGGTCAGTCGATACCGGCAACTGCGCGAGCGGATCATCGCGCGCCTCGAGTCGGCGCGCGAACGCAGAGTACTCAAGTATCCACCGTCGCGCAGGCTCCATCGCCACGAAGATTGCCGAGTTGAGCGCAATCGAGATAAGCGCCCCGGCAAGCACCAGGCTTTGCCCCTCCTGCGGCATCAAATGCAGTGAAACGCCCAGCCCGGCAAGAATGAACGAAAACTCGCCGATCTGCGCCAGACTCGCGCCAACAGTGAGGGCCGTATTCAGCGGGTAGCGGAATAAGAGCACCAATGCGATGGCGGCGATGGTCTTGCCTACTACGATGATGGCGACCACGACCAGCAGCTTGAGTGGCTCATTCCAGATCACCGCCGGGTCGAACAGCATGCCGACCGAAACAAAGAACAGCACCGCAAACGCATCGCGCAGCGGTAGCGATTCGTCTGCCGCACGGTGGCTGAATTCCGATTCCCTGAGCATCATCCCGGCGAAGAATGCGCCGAGCGCGAAGGACACGTCGAACAAGGTCGCCGCACCGAATGCGACGCCAACCGCCACTGCTACAACACTGAGCGTGAACAGCTCTTGTGAACCGGTGCGCGCAACCCACCAGAGCAGCTTCGGCAACAGACGGCGCCCTACCACCAACATGAACACAATGAAGCCAGCCACCTTGGCCAGGGTAATGCCGACGGCCTTCCACAAGCGCGCGTCAGCCGCCGCATCGCCGTCGGCGGACAGCATGCCGGACAGTGCCGGCAACAGCACTAGTACCAATACCATCACGAGGTCTTCGACCACCAGCCAACCCACTGCGATCTGTCCATTAATGGACTTCAACTGCCCGCGCGCCTCCAGCGCGCGCAGCAACACCACGGTGCTCGCGACTGACAGGCAAAGACCGAATACCAGCGCCCCGCCAAGATCCCAGCCCCAGAACTTTGCCGTCACCAGACCCAGCAGGGTGGCCGCGGCGATTTGCACGATCGCGCCTGGAATGGCGATGCGACGGACCGCTATCAGGTCATTCAGCGAAAAATGCAGGCCCACGCCAAACATCAGCAGCATCACGCCAATTTCCGCCAGCTGTCCGGCCAGGCTGACGTCGGCGACAAAACCCGGCGTTGTCGGGCTGATGACGATACCCGCCAGCAGATAACCGACCAGCGGCGGCATGCGCAGATGAATTGCTATAAAACCGAACACCATCGCCAGTCCGAAACCGGCGGCGATCAGGGCGATCAGACTGACGTCATGGGGCATGCATGTTCCTGTCGAAGGCAAAGAGATGGACGCATACAGCGGCCAATGCAGTCAGTTCCGGCACAACATGCGATGCCGGCCTTCCGCTTCAGCGGACATTGTACGGTCGATACCATTTCCGAACCGGTGCCGGTCCGCCAATGCAAAAGGCCCGGTATTGCCCGGGCCTTTTGCACCATACCTTGCTATGCCTGTCAGCGCGGCAGTACCGACGAACCCATCAGGAATTCATCGACAGCGCGCGCGCACTGGCGGCCTTCGCGGATAGCCCACACCACCAGCGACTGGCCACGACGCATGTCGCCTGCAGCGAACACTTTCGGCGCCGAGGTCTGATAGCAACCGTCACCGTCAGTGCTTGCTTTCGCGTTGCCGCGGGCATCCTTGCTGACGCCGAAAGCATCCAGCACAGACGCCACCGGCGACACAAAGCCCATCGCCAGCAGCACGAGGTCAGCCTTCATCTCGAATTCGGAATTCGGCACTTCGACCATTTTGCCGTCCTTCCATTCGACGCGAGCGGCGATCAGCTTTTCGACCTTGCCGTTCTTGCCCTCGAGGCGCTTGGTCGCCACCGCCCAGTCGCGCTCGCAGCCCTCTTCATGCGACGACGAAGTGCGCAGCTTGGTCGGCCAGTACGGCCACACCATCGGCTTGTTTTCGTGCTCCGGCGGCATCGGCATCAGTTCGAACTGCGCGACCGATGCGGCACCATGGCGGTTCGACGTGCCGACGCAGTCGGAACCGGTGTCACCGCCCCCGATCACGACCACGTGCTTGCCGGTGGCCATGATCTGGTCCTTCAGTTTGTCGCCCGCATTCACACGGTTCTGCTGCGGCAGGAACTCCATGGCGAAATGTACGCCGTCGAGTTCGCGGCCCGGCACCGGCAGGTCACGCGCTTGCTCAGCGCCGCCGGTGATGACGACGGCATCGAACTCCTTTTGCAGCTGCTCTGGCGATACGGTTTCCTTCGCGAGATTCATGATGTCTTTCGGGAATTCCTTGCCGACCAGCGCACTGGTGCGGAAAGTCACGCCTTCGGCTTTCATCTGCTCGACGCGGCGATCGATGTGCGACTTTTCCATCTTGAAGTCAGGGATGCCATAGCGCAGCAGGCCGCCGACACGATCATTTTTCTCGAACACGGTCACATCGTGGCCGACCCGCGCGAGCTGCTGCGCCGCCGCCAAGCCCGCCGGGCCACCGCCAACGACCGCGACCTTCTTGCCGGTCTTTGCTGCAGCCGGCTGCGGCACGACCCAGCCGTTTTCCCAGCCCTTGTCGATGATGAAATGCTCGATCGACTTGATACCCACCGCATCGCTGTTGATGCCGAGCGTACACGCCGCCTCGCAGGGCGCCGGGCAGATGCGGCCGGTGAATTCCGGGAAGTTGTTGGTCGAGTGCAGAACGTCGAGCGCCTCGCGGTAGTTGCCGTTGTAAACAAGATCATTCCAATCCGGGATGATGTTGTTCACGGGGCAGCCGCTGTTGCAGAACGGGATGCCGCAATCCATGCAACGCGCACCCTGCGCCTTCGCATCCGCATCGGACAGGTGCAGCACAAATTCCTTGTAGTGCTTCAAGCGCGAACCCGGAGCTTCGCTCGCCTCCTGCAGGCGCTGGTATTCCAGAAAACCGGTGACTTTACCCATGTTGTTCTCTTCTCTGCTTAAGCTGTGACTTTGGCCTTGGCCTGGGCTGCGGCATTCATCTCGCCCAGCGCGCGCTTGTACTCGGTCGGAAAGACCTTGATGAACTTGCTGCGTGCGTTGCTCCAGTCATCGAGCAGCGTGCGTGCGCGCGTGCTGCCGGTATGCTTGAAGTGACGCTCGATCAGGCCCTTCAGAATCGCCTCGTCGGTCTGGCGTTCGCCGCCGCGGGTCAGGCTGTGCCAACCGGACTTCGCAACCGTCGCTTCCTGCTCGGCGGCGGTCAGTACCGGCTCGAGCGCGACCATCGCCATATTGCATTTTTTCGCGAACAATCCGTCTTCGTCGTACACGTAGGCAATACCACCCGACATACCGGCAGCGAAGTTGCGGCCGGTACTGCCCAGCACGACCACGGTACCGCCGGTCATGTATTCGCAACCATGGTCGCCAGTACCTTCGACCACGGCGACCGCGCCGGAGTTACGCACCGCGAAACGCTCACCACCGACGCCATTGAAAAAGGCTTCGCCGGCGATCGCGCCGTACAGTACCGTGTTGCCGATGATGATGTTGTCGACCGCACGGCCGCGGAATTCGGTGTTCGGGCGCACGATGATACGGCCGCCCGACAGGCCTTTGCCAACATAGTCATTACCCTCGCCCACCAGGTCGAAGGTGACTCCGTGCGCCAGGAAGGCGCCGAACGACTGACCTGCAGTGCCCTGCAGCTGAATATGGATGGTGTCATCCGGCAGGCCCTCGTGGCCGTATTTCTTGGCCACTTGGCCCGACAGCATCGCGCCGGCAGTACGGTTCAGGTTCTTGATCGGCGAGATGAACGACACCTTCTCGCCACGCTCGATCGCTGCCTTCGCCTGCGCGATCAGCTTGTGGTCGAGCGCTTTCTCAAGACCGTGGTCTTGGGTCGCGACATGGTAGCGAGCCTCGTCGCCGGTCTGCGGAATGTAGAAAATCTTGCTGAAGTCCAGACCTTTCGCCTTCCAGTGGCTGAGCGCCTTCGACTTGTCAAGCAGATCGGCGCGGCCGATCAATTCGTCGAAAGTGCGGATACCCAGCTGCGCCATGATCTGACGCGCCTCTTCGGCGACGAAGAAGAAGTAGTTCACCACGTGCTCAGGCTTGCCCTGGAATTTCGCACGCAACACCGGGTCTTGTGTGGCCACGCCAACCGGGCAGGTGTTCAAGTGACACTTGCGCATCATGATGCAGCCTTCGACGACCAGCGGTGCGGTCGCGAAGCCGAACTCATCGGCGCCGAGCAGCGCGCCGATCACGACGTCTCGGCCGGTCTTGATCTGGCCGTCGGTCTGCACGCGGATGCGGCCGCGCAGGCCGTTCAGTACCAGTGTCTGCTGGGTCTCGGCCAGACCGAGTTCCCATGGCGAGCCGGCATGCTTAATCGACGACAGCGGCGACGCGCCGGTGCCACCGTCGTGACCGGCGATCACCACGTGGTCGGCCTTTGCCTTCGCCACGCCGGCCGCGACCGTGCCAACACCCACTTCGGACACCAGCTTGACCGAGATGTCAGCTTTCGGGTTGACATTCTTCAGGTCGTGGATCAGCTGCGCGAGATCCTCGATTGAGTAGATATCATGGTGCGGCGGCGGCGAGATCAGGCCGACGCCCGGCACCGAGAAGCGCAGCTTGGCGATGTAATCGGAAACCTTGTGTCCAGGCAGCTGGCCACCCTCACCGGGCTTCGCGCCTTGCGCCATCTTGATCTGGATCTGGTCGGCCGAGGTCAGGTACTCGGTCGTGACGCCAAAGCGGCCCGACGCAACCTGCTTGATCTTCGAGCGCAGCGAATCGCCCGGCAGCAGCTCGATATCTTTTTCAACACGATCCTGACCGATGATGGACGCTAGCGTGTCCCCCTTCTTGATCGGGATGCCACGCATCTCGCTGCGATAGCGCGCTTCGTCCTCGCCACCTTCGCCGGTGTTGGATTTTCCGCCGATGCGGTTCATGGCAATGGCCAGCGTCGAGTGCGCCTCGGTCGAGATCGAGCCGAGCGACATGGCGCCGGTCGCGAAACGCTTGACGATGTCCTTAGCCGACTCCACCTCGTCGATCGGGATCGCTTTGGCCGGGTCGATCCTGAATTCGAACAGACCGCGCAAGGTCATGTGGCGCTTCGACTGGTCGTTGATGATCTGCGCGTATTCTTTGTACGTACTGAAGTTGTTCGAACGGGTCGAATGCTGCAGCTTGGCGATCGCATCCGGCGTCCACATGTGGTCTTCACCACGCACACGGAATGCATATTCGCCGCCGGCGTCGAGCGCATTCGCCAGCACCGGATCGGTGCCATAGGCCAGCTTGTGCAGGCGCAGCGCTTCTTCCGCCACTTCGAACACACCGATGCCTTCGACATTCGACGCTGTGCCTTTGAAATACTTGTCGATCAACGGCTTGTTCAAGCCGATCGCTTCAAAGATCTGTGCACCGCAGTACGACATATAAGTCGAGATGCCCATCTTCGAAAAGACTTTCATCAGGCCCTTGCCGACGGCCTTCTGGAAGTTGTAGATCGCCTTCTCGGCGGACAGGTCGCCCGGCAGGCCCTTGGCCATCTCGGCCAGGGTGTCCATCGCAAGGTAAGGATGGATCGCTTCGGCGCCATAGCCGGCCAGCAGCGCGAAGTGATGCGTCTCGCGCGCCGATCCGGTCTCGACGACCAGGCCGGTGGAGGTACGCAGGCCCTTGCTGACCAGATGCTGGTGGATCGCGGAGGTGGCCAGCAGCGCCGGGATGGCGACATGCTCCTTGTCGATGTTGCGGTCCGATACGATCAGGATGTTGTGGCCCGAATTGACGGCATCGACAGCCTGCGCGCACAGCGATGCAAGACGCGCTTCGACGCCTTCCTTGCCCCACGAGGCCGGATAGCAGATATCGAGCTCATACGAGCGGAACTTGCCGCCGGTGTGCGCGCTGATATCTCGCAGACGGGTGATGTCCTTGTAATCGAGGATCGGCTGAGCCACCTCGAGACGCATCGGCGGGTTGATGTTGTTGGTGTCGAGCAGGTTAGGCTTCGGTCCGATGAAGGACACCAGCGACATCACCATCGCTTCGCGGATTGGGTCAATCGGCGGGTTGGTGACCTGCGCGAACAACTGCTTAAAATAGTTGTACAGCGGCTTGTTCTTGTTCGACATGACCGCCAGCGGCGAGTCATTGCCCATCGAACCGTTCGCTTCCTCGCCGGCGACGGCCATCGGCGCCATCAGAAATTTCAGGTCTTCCTGCGTGTAGCCGAACGCTTGCTGGCGATCCAGCAGCGTGGTCTTGTCGGCGCGTTTTTCTGCGTCGACCTTCAGGTCGTCGAGCTTGATGCGAACCGATTCAATCCATTGTTTATATGGCTTGGCGCTCGCGTAAGTGTCCTTGAGCTCTTTGTCGTCGATGATGCGGCCGGCGTCGAGGTCGATCAGGAACATCTTGCCCGGCTGCAGACGCCACTTTTGCACGATCTTCGAGTCCGGGATCGGCAGTACGCCGGATTCGGAGGCCATCACGACGAGGTCATCATCGGTCACGAGGTAGCGCGCCGGACGCAGACCGTTACGGTCAAGCGTGCCACCGATGTGGCGACCGTCGGTGAACGCCATTGCAGCAGGGCCGTCCCACGGCTCCATCATTGCGGCGTGATATTCGTAGAAGGCGCGGCGGCTTTCGTCCATCAGCGTGTGGTTTTCCCACGCTTCCGGAATCATCATCATCATTGCCTGTGCGATCGGATAGCCGGCCATGACCAGCAGCTCGAGCGCATTGTCATAGCAGGCGGTGTCGGACTGACCTTCATAAATCAGCGGGAACAACTTCTTCAGGTCGTCACCGAGCACGGCGGATTTCATCACGCCTTCGCGCGCGCGCATCCAGTTGAAATTGCCCTTGACGGTGTTGATTTCGCCATTGTGCGCGAGCAGCCGGTACGGGTGCGCGAGCGGCCACTCGGGGAACGTATTGGTCGAAAACCGCTGGTGCACCAGCGCGAGCGCGGAAATGCAGCGCGGATCCTGCAGGTCTTTGTAGTAGACGCCGACCTGGTCAGCCAGCAGCAGCCCCTTGTAGACGATCGTGCGGGCCGACATCGACGGCACGAAAAACTCTTTGCCATGCAGCAGGTTCAACGCTTGAATCGCATGGCCGGACGATTTGCGGATAACGTACAGTTTGCGCTCGAGCGCATCGGTGACCATCACATCCCGACCGCGACCGATGAATATCTGGCGAATTACCGGCTCTTTTTCACGCACGGTCGGCGACATCGGCATGTCGCGGTCGATCGGCACATCGCGCCAACCCAGCACGACCTGACCTTCGGCATGCACTGACCGCTCGATCTCCTGTTCGCAGGCAATGCGCGATGCGTGCTCTTTCGGCAGGAACACCATGCCCACGCCATATTCTCCCGGCGGCGGCAGTGCGACGCCTTGCTTTGCCATTGCTTCGCGGTAGTACTGGTCGGGGATCTGGATCAGGATACCCGCGCCGTCGCCCATCAGCGGATCGGCGCCGACGGCACCGCGATGGTCCAGGTTCTTCAGGATGAGCAGACCCTGCTCGACGATCGAATGACTTTTCTGGCCCTTGATATGGGCGATGAAACCGACGCCGCAAGCGTCATGTTCGTTTTGAGGATCGTAAAGGCCTTGCGCTTGCATTGCGGTACTCCAGAACATTCGAAGAACCGAAGAGGATAGTGCAATGCAATAGGGACTTCAACGAAAATAAATAGGGTCAGTACCCAAATTTCCTTCGCGTCAATCTGGTGCAAAATAAATTAGGGACAGATTGAGGTTTGCTCAAATACAATGGCTTGGAAGGCAGCGATTAGCTGCCTTCCTGCTATTTCTCATCGACATTTTCTTTATGAAGGCCCGCCTCAGCCGGCCGGCCGTGTTCCGGCTCTGCGGCTGGCGACACCTTCGGCGGCCGTCCGCGACGCGCCGGCTGCAGACGGCGCTCAGTCAGCCTCGCCAACGACGCCTTAAAAGCCGAGGACCCGAGCGCCCAGCCACGGCAGGTGGCCAGATCGATCGCATCGGCGAGTTTACGTTCAGGCACATGGGTACAAAACTGTTGATAGGCCATTTCGCGATCGAACGGGGTATTGCCCAACTTCCAATACGCCGCATGATCGGTCAGCCAAGCCTGCTTGCGCTGACCAAGGTGGTGCGCATAACTGGACCATCGGTAGGACCCCATGTCGGCAGCCAGGCCGGCCTTGACCGGCTGATATTCGAGCAGGCGGATGCAATCCATGAAGTAGGCATCGGCATCGATGACCGTCGTCCGATACCGCCCCTCCCACAGACTGCCGCTGCGACGATGGCGGACATTGAAATAAGGCACGTAATGCCGGCCGACCGATTGCATCATCTTGCCCAGACCGACCTCGTCCGATGGCGTGACGAGCAGCTGCACTCGATTCGGCAGCAGCACATAACCGTGGATGGCTATCCGGTACTGCCTTGCCGCATCGCGCAGCCAGTCGAGGAATTGCTGGCAGTCGGCATCATCGATGAACACCGACTGCTCGTTGTTACCGCGCGCAATGACGTGGTGCAGATGATTGGCAACGACCAGACGGGGCAACCGGGCCATGCCTGCACCTGGGCGGGTAGAAAGTCAGCTCAGAAAGGAATGTCGTCGTCTTCGATGTTGATGTTCGAAGGCTGACGTGCAGGCGCACTACGCGCAGGGGCGGCTTGTGCCGGCGCGCGCGCCGGCGCGCTGTCGTAGCCGCCGTCGTCCATCTGAGCAGCACCGCCGCCCATGCCCTGACGGCTGCCAAGCATTTGCATCGTGTCGGCGACGATCTCGGTCGAATACTTTTCGACGCCATCCTTGTCCGTGTATTTGCGGGTGCGCAGCTTGCCCTCAATGTAGACCTGCGAACCTTTTTTCAGGTACTGACCGGCGATCTCGGCCAGCTTGCCGAAAAAGGAGATGCGATGCCATTCGGTCGCTTCCTTCTGCTCGCCGGAGGCTTTGTCCTTCCACTTGTCGGTGGTCGCAACCGTAATATTGGTCAGCGCATCGCCACTCGGCATGTAGCGAGTCTCGGGATCCCGCCCGAGGTTGCCGACGACGATGACCTTGTTGACGGATGCCATACATATCTCCCGAATGGAAAGCTGAAAGAAGAAAGAAAAATCAGGTAGGAACGGCCGTGCGCTTTGCGCGACGCGGCAGGTTCTTCATGGAAGCGGCAATTATAAGCCAGGCCACTGTCAGCAGACAGCCGGCCGTGAACACCGCCGGCCCGCCGAAACGTTGAGCCAGCCAGCCGCCACCGGCACCACCGGCAAACAGACCGACGGCCTGCATCGTGTTGTACACGCCGAGCGCCGCGCCACGCGAACCGTCCGGCGCCAGCCGGGATACTAGCGAAGGCTGGCTCGCCTCGAGGATATTGAATGCGACGAAGAACGCCAGCAGTAGCATCACGACCAGTCCGAACGACAGTTGCGTCTGCACGATTGCCACGCGCAGGCCGAATTCGACCGTGAGCAGCAGCGCAATTGCCGACACGAACACCAGCTTCATCCGGCCGGCCTTCTCGCCGACAAAAATTGGCGGCAGCATCAGCACGAAGGACGCCAGTACCACCGGGAGATAAAGCTTCCAGTGCTCATTCAAAGGCAGTCCGCCGGCATTCACCAGCACATTCGGCAGAACGACGAACATCGACATCTGGATCGCATGCAGCGCAAACACGCCGAAATTCATCCGCATCAGCTCGGGATCGCGCATCACCTGCCGGAAGGACGCGCGTTCGGGTGAGCGCGGCGGCGCTGGCGGCACGATGAACAGCACGACGCCGATAGCCGCCACCGCCAGCGCGGCCACCAGCAGGAACATGCCACTCATGCCGACCGATGCGTACAGCAGCGGAGCGATTACCAGCGATGCCGCATAAGTCAGCCCGATCGACGCGCCGACCAGTGCCATCGCCTTGGTACGATGCTCATCCCGGGTCGAATCGGCGATCAAAGCCGTCACTGCGGCCGAGACTGCGCCGGCGCCCTGTACCGCGCGGCCGATGATGACCCAGATGACATGCGTATCAATAGCGGCAATCAGCGAACCGATAATGAAAAGCAGCAGTCCGATCACAATAATCGGCTTGCGCCCGAAACGGTCGGATGCCATGCCAAACGGAATTTGCCCAAAGGCCTGCGTCAGGCCATACATGCCCAGCGCCAGACCTACCAGCGTCGCATTGTCGCCGCCGGGCAGCGATTTTGCATGCACGGCGAACACCGGCAGGATGAGAAAAAGCCCCAGCATGCGCAGACCGAAGATCGATGCGAGCGATGCGCTCGCTCGGATTTCGGTGGTGGTCATGCGGCTTGAAGAGGCGTCCTGGCGAGATGACATGGCGGAATCATGCGGCTGGGCGCACCGCGAAGGTGCGCCGGGAATCGGGATCTAACTAGCTTCGAAAACCCGCTATAGTAACAGGTTGACCCGCACCCACCGATACGGAAGTTTTGCAAAAAAGCATGACTTCAAATCTCACCAAATACTGGCCACATGGAAGAAATTCGCATCCGGGGCGCACGCACCCACAACCTGAAAAACATCAGTCTCGACCTGCCGCGCGACAAGCTGATCGTGATCACCGGGCTGTCCGGCTCAGGCAAGTCGTCGCTCGCGTTCGATACGCTGTACGCGGAAGGCCAGCGTCGCTATGTGGAATCGCTGTCGGCCTACGCGCGGCAGTTCCTGCAATTGATGGAAAAGCCGGACGTGGATCTGATCGAGGGCTTGTCTCCGGCGATCTCGATCGAACAGAAAGCGACTTCGCACAACCCGCGCTCGACCGTCGGCACCGTAACCGAAATTCATGACTACCTTCGCCTGCTCTACGCACGCGTCGGTACGCCGTATTGCCCTGACCATCCGGAAAATCCGCTGGCGGCTCAATCGGTGTCGCAAATGGTCGATGCCGTGCTGGCCATGCCGGAAGACAGCCGGCTGATGATTCTTGCGCCGGTGGTAGCGAACCGCAAAGGCGAGCATATCGAGCTGTTCGAGCAGATGCAGGCACAGGGCTTTGTTCGATTCCGCATTCAGAGCGGCACAGGCGACGCAAAGATTTACGAAGCCGATGCGCTGCCAAAACTGAAAAAAACCGAAAAGCATACGATCGACGTCGTGGTCGACCGAGTGAAAGTGCGCGCCGACATCAAGCAGCGCCTCGCGGAGAGCTTCGAGACTTCGCTGCGTCTGGCCGACGGCCGTGCGATCGCGCTTGAGATGGATAGCGGCAGCGAGCAACTGTTCTCGAACAAGTTTGCGTGCCCGACCTGCGGCTATTCATTGCAGGAACTTGAGCCACGGCTGTTCTCGTTCAACAACCCGATGGGCGCCTGTCCCGAATGCGATGGCCTCGGCCATATCGAGTTCTTCGACCCGAAGCGCATCGTCGCCTTCCCCAACCTGTCGCTGGCCTCTGGCGCAGTGAAAGGCTGGGATCGACGTAACCAGTTCTATTTTGCGATGCTGTCATCGTTGGCCAAGCATTACGAATTCGATATCGATACGCCGTTCGACCATCTGCCCGAAACAGCGCAGCAGGTGGTGATGTACGGCTCCGGCAAGGACAAGGTGCCGTTTGCCTACCTGAACGAGCGCGGCCGCACGGTGATTCGCGAGCACAGCTTTGAAGGCGTGGTGACCAATCTCGAGCGCCGCTATCGCGAGACCGACTCAATGGCGGTCAAGGAAGAGCTGGCAAAGTTCATCAACGAAAAAGAATGTCCGCAATGCCACGGTGCGCGATTGCGCGTCGAGGCGCGCAATGTGAAAGTCGGCATCGGCTCGCAGCAGCGCGCAATCTTCCAGGTCGCCGCGCTGCCGCTGCGCGAGACGCTGGAATTTTTCGAGCAGCTGACGCTGAAAGGCGCAAAAAAAGAGATCGCCGACCGCATCATCAAGGAAATCGTCGCGCGTCTGCGCTTCCTGAATAACGTCGGTCTCGACTATCTGTCACTCGACCGCAGCGCCGACACACTGTCAGGCGGAGAAGCTCAGCGCATTCGCCTCGCGTCACAGATCGGCTCGGGACTGACGGGCGTGATGTACGTACTCGACGAACCATCGATCGGCCTGCATCAGCGCGATAACGATCGCCTGATCGCCACGCTGAAGCATCTGCGCGACCTGGGCAACACGGTATTGGTGGTCGAACACGACGAAGATGCGATTCGCTGCGCGGATCATATCGTTGACATGGGCCCGGGTGCCGGCGTGCATGGCGGCGAAGTGATCGTGCACGGCACGCTGTCCGACATACTGAAGCATCGCGACTCACTGACCGCGCAATATCTGAACGGCGCGCTGGAAATCGCTGTGCCGCAGCAGCGCGCTGCAATGGATCCGCAGAAAAAGCTGATCATCAAGGGCGCATGCGGCAACAATCTGAAGCAGGTGACGCTGGAACTCCCGGTCGGGCTGCTGACCTGCGTGACCGGTGTGTCGGGTTCAGGCAAATCCACTCTGGTCAATGACACACTGCATCATGTGCTTGCACGCCACCTGTACGGCTCGCAGGCCGAGCCGGCCGAGTATGACAGCGTGTCCGGCCTGGAGCATTTCGACAAAGTGATCGCGGTCGACCAGGCACCGATCGGACGCACGCCGCGCTCAAATCCCGCGACGTATACTGGTTTGTTCACGCCGATCCGCGAGCTGTTCTCCACCGTACCGCAGGCGAAAGAGCGCGGTTATTCGGCCGGCCGCTTCTCGTTCAACGTCAAAGGCGGACGCTGTGAGGCTTGCCAGGGCGACGGTGTACTGAAAGTCGAGATGCACTTCCTGCCGGATGTCTATGTACCTTGCGATGTCTGCCACGGCAAACGCTATAACCGCGAGACGCTCGAGGTGCAGTACAAGGGCAAGAACATCTCGAACGTGCTCGACATGACTGTCGAGGACGCCTTCGAATTCTTCAAGCCGGTCCCGCTGGTTGCGCGCAAGCTGCAAACCCTGCTTGATGTCGGCCTCGGCTACATCCGCTTGGGCCAGAGTGCGACCACGCTGTCGGGCGGCGAAGCGCAGCGCGTAAAGCTCTCACTCGAACTGTCGAAGCGCGATACCGGCCGCACGCTGTACATCCTCGACGAGCCAACCACGGGCCTGCACTTCCACGACATTGCACTGCTGCTGAAGGTGATTCATCGACTGCGCGACCAGGGCAATACGGTCGTAATCATCGAGCACAATCTCGACGTGATTAAAACCGCCGACTGGCTGGTCGATCTTGGCCCGGAAGGCGGTGCCGGCGGCGGCCAGATCATCGCCACCGGCACACCCGAAGATGTCGCGAAGGAGCCGGCCAGCTTCACCGGCAAATATCTCGCGTCGATGCTGGCGCAGAAGAAGGAAAAGAAGCGAGCCTGAAAAAAACAGCCAGGCCGGCGCGGAACGGCCGGGGTTGAAAACCGTTTGGGAGCCGTTTTAAGCGTGTTGTCGAACGATTTATTTCAGGCCCAGCCACAGTCCAAGCGGGACAAAACCCAACGCAGCGATGTTGCCCAGCATGACGATACCGGCGACCTTGTCCGGCTCCTGCCGATAAGATTCGGCGACCATGAAGCTGAACACGGCCGGCGGCAGCGAGGCGAACAGGTACACCTGACCGCGCTGGACTGCCGTCAGCGTCAGCAGATGGTCCATACCGATGGCGACCGCGAGGCCGGCCAGCGGGCAGACCAAAGCGCCCGTCAGGCCAATGCGCCAGCTGCGGAAATTCACATCGAGCATGCGCACACCCAGCGCAAGCAGCATCAGCGGAATGCTGGCCTCGCCCAGCATGCGCAGGGCCTGCATCAGCTCCGCAGGCAACCTGAGCTTCAGCACCGCGAACAGCATGCCCGTCATCATCGCCAGCATCATCGGGTTCTTGAACATCGCCAGCGTTGCCCGGTGTGTGCCGTGCCGGCCGCTCTCAAGAATGCGGATGCCGACCGTGAAGTACACCAGGCTGCCGGCCATGAACATGGCAGCGGCTTCGGACAGGCCGGATGGGCCGAACGCCAGGATGGCCAGCGGTATCCCCATATTGCCGCAATTGTTGTAGATCATCGGCGGCACGAACGTGCGCACGTCATAACCGAACAGGCGCGCGACCGGCCACGCCAGCAAGCCCGAACCCAGCGAGATGAGCCCGCCGGCCAGAATCAGCGGCAGGTTCGCCATTAAGTCGAAGTCCTTCGACGCCAGCGCCGAAAATAGTAGCAGCGGGCACAGCAGTTCGGCGCTGTAGCGGTTCACCGCTGCCATTTCTCTCTTGATCACATCGCCGCGCAGACGCGCATAGGCGTAACCAACGGCGACCGTCAGGAGAACGGGAAAAATAATGCTGGCAATACGCTGAAGTGCTTCCATGAATTTCTAAATTTTGTCAGAGCAGTCGGGTACGCGCACGCTCGACCGCCTCTGCGGTGCCGCGCAACACGACGACGTCGTCCGCTTCGAGTCGGGTGTCAAGAGAAAAGGGAATACGGTTCTTGCCGCGTCGCACGGCGGTGACCTCGGCACCAAGTTCGGACAGACCGAGGTCGGAAAATTGCCGGCCGATCGCAGCCGCGCTTTCGTTCAGCGCCACCGAGTGCAGTCGGACCTGCAGACGATCGTCGTCATCCGCCAAGTCATCGGCGCCATGAAAATAACCACGCATCGATGCATAGCGCTCGCTGCGCGCGCGCTGCACCCGGTGCACCACGCGCCGCAACGGCACGCCCATGACCAGCAGCGCATGCGACGCCAGCATCAGGCTGCTCTCGATGGTCTCCGGCACCACTTCATCGGCGCCGCCGGCGCGCAGTTTGTCGAGGTCGGTCTCGTCCGCGCTGCGCACGATGGCTGGCAGCGTCGGCGCCAGTTCATTAGCAAAGTGCAGCGTGCGCAAGGCCGCCTGCGTATCCGCATAGGTGACCACCAGCGCCGCCGCACGATGGATGCCGGCTGCAATCAGGCTCTCGCGCCGCGAGGTGTCGCCATACGATACTTTCGCGCCGGCCGCCTGCGCATCCTGCACGCGCTGCGGATCGAGGTCGAGCGCATGATAGGAAATGTTTTCCTCTTCCAGCAGCCGCGCAATGCTCTGCCCGGTACGGCCGAAGCCGGCGATGATCACGTGCTTCTCCTGACCCATGGTGCGCGTCGCCAGACTGGTCAGCGCCAGCGACTGCTGCATCCATTCGTTGCGGGACAGGCGTAGCACGATGCGATCGGCATTCGCGATCAGGAAAGGCGTGACCAGCATCGACAGCACCATCGCCGCCAAGATCATCTGCGTGATGCCGCTGTCGATCAGACCCAGCTCGCCGGCCTGACTCAGCAGCACGAAACCGAATTCTCCTCCTTGCGCAAGCGCGAGACCCGTACGAATCGCCACACCGGCCGACGCACCGAACAGCCGCGCCAGCAACATGATCACGCCAAACTTCAGCAACAACGGCACCAGCAGCAAGGCAAGCACCAGCAGCAGGTTGTCGAATACCAGCCGCATATCGAGCATCATGCCAACGGATATAAAAAACAGTCCGAGCAGCACATCGCGGAACGGCTTGATGTCCTCTTCCACCTGCAGCCTGAATTCGGTTTCCGAGATCAGCATACCGGCGATGAACGCGCCGAGCGCCAGCGACAGACCGGCAATCTCCGTGATCCACGCAGCCCCCAGCGTGACCAGCAGCAGATTCAGCATGAACAATTCCTGCGAACGACGCTGCACCACAATGCGGAACCAGCGGCGTAACAGCACTTGCCCGAACGACAGCAGCAAGGCCAGCACGAATACCGCCTTGATGGCCGCCAGCCCCAAGTCGGTGAACAGATCGGCGCCAGGACGCGCCAGCGCGGGGATCAGGATCAGCAGCGGCACCACGGCCAGATCCTGGAACAGCAGGATTGCCGTGATGCGCCGCCCGTGCTCGCTTTCCAGTTCCAGCCGCTCAGTCAGCAGCTTCAGGACGATCGCCGTGGACGACATGGCCAGTGCGCTGCCGAGCGCGAACGATGATCCCCATTGCAGCGCGAATTGGTCCGGAAGCATCCAGGCCAGCGCAGCGCTGCCGGCCATGATCACGGCAACGGTCACGACCACCTGCGCCATGCCGAGTCCGAACACATTGCGGCGCATCGCTTTGAGCTTCGGCAGCGAAAATTCCAGCCCGATCGAGAACATCAGGAACACCACGCCAAACTCCGCCAGCGTGCTGGTCGCAGTGCTCTCTGAAGCCAGTCCAAGCGCGTGCGGACCAATCAACACCCCGACAATCAGATAACCCAGCATCGGTGGCTGCTTCAGCATGCGAAATGCCACCACACCCAGCACGGCAGCGATCAGCAGAATCAACGTGATTTCGAGAGTGGAATGCATGAGACGAGTTGGACGGATTACAGCGATGCGCCGCGCAGTCCGTCGGCTCGGAGAGTCGAGGATTTCTTGCGTCTGGCAGGTTTTTTGCTTTACGTATTCGGCTATACTCTGCGCATGAGTGTAACGCATGAAAAAAATTCCTCGAAGCATTTTGACAACGCGGCCGCCGCGCGCGCGCTGCAACTTGCCGAGCAGACCTTGCAAATCGAGGCCGATGCGATCCTCGCACTGAAGTCGCGGCTGTCAACTGCGTCGGACCATGCGTTTGCGCGTGCCATTGCATTGCTGCTGGGCTGTAGCGGCCGGGTCGTTGTATCGGGCATGGGAAAATCCGGCCATATCGCACGCAAGATTGCAGCGACGCTCGCATCGACCGGCACGCCGGCAATGTTCGTTCACCCGGGCGAGGCCGCCCATGGCGACCTCGGCATGGTGACGGAGGCCGACGCCGTGATTGCCATCTCGAACTCCGGTGAATCGGATGAGTTGCTGGCCATCGTTCCAGTGATCAAGCGGCTTGGCGCCAAGCTGGTTTCCATGACCGGCCGCCCGGACTCTTCGCTGGCCCGGCTCGCTGACGTGCACCTCGATATCGGCGTGGCGCGCGAAGCCTGTCCGCTGAATCTGGCGCCAACGGCAAGCACCACGGCAACGCTTGCGATGGGCGACGCGCTCGCGGTTGCGCTGCTCGACGCGCGCGGTTTTCGCGAGGAAGATTTTGCGCGCTCGCACCCGGGCGGTGCACTTGGCCGGCGCTTGCTGACGCATGTGCACGACATCATGCGTACCGGCGACGCGGTTCCCAGCGTCGGACCGGACCGGCCGTTGACGCAGGCGCTGCTGGAGATCACCCGCAAAGGCATGGCGATGACAGCTGTCGTCGACGCTGACTCGCACGTGCTTGGCATCTTTACCGACGGCGACCTGCGCCGCCTGATCGAGCAAGGCAAAGATTTCTCGCGCACCATCATCCGCGACGTGATGCACGCGAATCCGCGCGTGGTGAATCCTGAACAGCTGGCCGTCGACGCAGTCGATCTGATGGAAGAATTTCGCATCAACCAAGTGCTGGTCACCGATGCCGATGGCAAGCTGGTCGGCGCGCTGCACATCCACGACCTGACACGGGCGAAGGTGATCTGATGAACACCGTCCGCCACCCTGCGGCCGAGCGTGCCGGCCGTGTGAAACTGATGATCTTCGACGTGGATGGCGTACTCACCGACGGCGGCCTGCGCTACGGACCTGATGGTGAAATGTTCAAGACATTCAACGTGCTCGACGGCCACGGCATCAAACTGCTGCAGCAATCCGGCGTGAAAGCGGCAATCATCAGCGCGCGCAATTCGCCGGTTGTGGCGAAGCGCGCAACAGATCTGGGCATCGCGGTGCTGATGCAGGGCGTGCACGACAAGCGGCGCGCGTTCGAACAGGTTCTGTCAGAGCTGAACCTTGCGGCTGCCGATTGCGGCTTCATGGGCGACGACGTGATCGATTTGCCCGTGATGACACGCGTGGCCTTTGCCGCCAGCGTGCCGAACGGGCATCCTGAGGTTCGCTCACGCGCACACTACGTCAGCGCGGCGCGCGGCGGCCAGGGTGCTGCACGCGAAGTATGCGACTTCATCCTGCAGGCGCAGGGGCATTACGAGGCGGCGCTGGCGCCGTATCTTGAGTGAATTATTCGCTGCAAAGGCGACTGCCGGCCCTGCTCACGCTGGGCCTGTTTCTGTTACTGGCCAGCTTCAGCCTGTGGATGCTGAAGGTCGCGCAACGCACTGACGGCAATACGCAGGCGACGGGCCAGCGCACCGAACCGGACTACGTGATCGAAGGTTTCCGCTACGTCAAAGTCGCCCGCGATGGCGGTGCTGAATATGTGATAGAGGGTGACAAGCTGGCGCACGATCCCGTCAGCGACGACAGCCTGATCACCCGACCGCGTCTTAACAGCTATGCACCGGGCCGGGCGCCGATGACGCTGACGGCAGAGCGCGCCCGCATCAACAATGATCACAGCGAATTTCACCTGATCGACAACGTCCGCCTGGATCGCCCGCAAACACGCGGCAGCGAGGCCCTGACGGTCGAATCGGATTACATGCTGGTGCTGCCGAATCAGGATCTCGTGAAGACGGATCATGCCGTGCGCGCACAGCTCGGCAATTCCACGCTGGAAGGCGTCGGCATGGTGGCCGACAACAAGAAACGGCAGCTAACGCTGCAAAGCCGGGTCAACGCGACCTACCTGAAATCAAAATAAGGCCGGAGAGACAAGATGAAAAATACTTCCCGATCGATTTTCCTTGCGCTGACATTCACATCGCTGGGCTGGCTCGTCACTGGAACCGCACGCGCCGAAAAGGCCGACCGCGACAAGCCTACCAATGTCGAAGCCAATCAAATGTTTTACGACGAAGCCAAGCAGGTCAACACCTTTGTCGGCAATGTGGTTCTCACGCGCGGCACGCTGGTGATGCACGCGGAAAAACTGTTGATCAAGCAGGATGGCGCGGGCTACCAGTTCGCTACGATGTTCGCGGTGGCCGGCGGCGTGACCAAGTTCCGCCAAAAGCGCGACGGTGGCAAGGACCTGTGGATCGAGGGCTATGCTGCCGACCGCATCGAATACGACACCAAGACCGAAGTCGCCAAACTGTACAAGAATGCGAAGGTGAAAATGCTCGACACCGGCCGGGTGACCGACGAAGTTGAAGGCGAGTTGATTTCCTACGACAGCCGCACGGAGTTCTACACCGTGTCCGGCTCGACCAATCCGGACGGCAAGGGCGGCGGTCGCATCCGCGCCGTAATCCAGCCGCGCGTCCAGGAAAAGCAGGGCGATGACAAGTAAGCCAGTCAGCACGCTGCAGGTACGCAATCTGCAGAAAAGCTATGGTGCGCGACAGGTCGTGCACGACGTGTCGCTGGACGTTGCCAGCGGCGAAGTGATTGGACTGCTCGGCCCGAACGGCGCCGGCAAAACCACGTCTTTTTACATGATCGTGGGCCTGGTGCCGTCGGAAGGCGGCGAGATCCTGCTCGATGGCGAGCGCCTGTCAGACCTGCCGATCCACCGCCGTGCGGAACGCGGTCTGTCCTACCTGCCGCAAGAAGCGTCGGTATTCCGCAAGCTGTCAGTCGAGGACAATATCCGCGCCGTGCTCGAGCTGCAAAAAGTGGACGGTGCGGCGCTGGCCGGCGACGAGATCGAACGGCGGCTTGAACTGCTGCTGGCGGAACTGCAGATCGAGAAGCTGCGTGACAGCCCTTCTCTGGCGCTGTCCGGTGGTGAACGACGTCGCGTCGAAATTGCGCGCGCGCTTGCAACCAGCCCGCGCTTTATCCTTCTCGACGAGCCTTTCGCGGGCGTCGATCCGATCGCAGTGATCGAAATCCAGCGCATCGTCCGCTTCCTGAAAGATCGCGGAATCGGGGTGCTGATCACGGATCACAACGTGCGCGAGACCCTGGGCATTTGCGATCGTGCATACATCATCAACCAGGGCTCGGTCCTGGCCTCCGGCAGTCCTGACGAAATCATCGGCAACGAATCAGTTCGCCGTGTCTATCTGGGCGAGCACTTCCGGATGTAGGCATCAAGCCAATGAAGCAAACCCTACAGCTACGCGTTTCACAACATCTTGCACTGACACCGCAACTGCAACAGTCCATCCGGCTGCTGCAGCTGTCGACGCTGGAACTACACCAGGAACTCGAGCAAATGCTGATCGAGAATCCGCTGCTTGAGCGCCTCGACGATCCTCTCGATCATTCTGTGCGACTGCTCGGCGATGGCGCACTCAGTCCGGCACCGACTGCGCCGGCGACAACGGTGGCCGAATCGCAAGGCGAAAGCGGCGGCGACTTCGAAGGCGGCAGCGCAGATGAGGGCGGCAGCGGCAGTGATGCCGATTGGAGTTTCGATGACGTTGCACGCGCCGCCAAGGCCCCGGAAGACGATAATGCGCGGCCGCAACTGGAGGCACATGAATCGACACTGCGCGAACATCTGCAGGAACAACTCGTCGTCACCGCCTGTGGCCGGCGCGATCGTGCGCTGGTCGAATTGCTGATCGATGCACTCGACGACAATGGCTACATTGAAGAGTCGCTTGACGCCATCCACGCACGGCTGCCGGAAGAGCTCGGCATCGAGCCTGAAGAGCTGACGATCGCGCTGAAACTGCTGCAGAGCTTCGACCCGGCGGGCGTGGGCGCGCGCAATGCATCCGAATGTCTGTCGATCCAGATCCGTAGAATGGAAAACACGCCCATGGTGACGCGGCGGATGGCGCTGACCCTGGTGGAAAATTACCTTGAACTATTTGCACAGCGCGAGTTCAACAAACTGAAAAAAGCACTCGATTGCGATGACGAAGATTTGCGCGAGGCGCAGGCCGTGATCCGGCGCTGCAACCCGCATCCGGGAGCGGCTTTCGCAGGCGATGCGTCGGATTACGTCGTGCCGGATGTGATCGTGAAACGGGCAAAGGGCAACTGGCAGGTGACCCTGAACCGGGATGTGATGCCGAAACTGCGCGTGAACGCAATGTACGCAAATATCCTGAAGCAGAACAAAGGCGACGGATCGCTGTCATCCCAGCTACAGGAAGCCAAATGGCTGATCAAAAACATGCGGCAGCGCTTCGACACAATCTTGCGAGTCGCACAGGCGATTGTCGATCGTCAACGTAATTTTTTCTCGCACGGCGCGGTCGCGATGCGGCCTCTTGTCCTGCGTGAAATTGCTGATACACTGGGCCTGCACGAGAGCACTATTTCTCGTGTAACAACGCAGAAGTACATGCTGACGCCCCATGGCATGTTCGAACTTAAATATTTCTTCGGTAGCCATGTGGCGACTGAGGCGGGCGGCGAAGCTTCCTCTACGGCAATACGTGCGTTGATCAAACAATTGATAGGAGCTGAGGACCCGAAAAATCCATTTTCCGATAGCAAAATCACGGACATGCTGGCCGAACAGGGAATGGTTGTCGCGAGGCGCACCGTCGCCAAATATCGCGAAGCGTTGAAAATTCCCCCAGTTAATCTTCGCAAGTCCCTCTGATCGAAACGATTCCAGAGTTTTCAACGGTTGCTGCGTTCCGTCCGGCCTGCTTGCCGGCGGTGCTAGCCGGATCCTCCAGCGACGCAATGCAAGGAGTGCTGTGTATGAACCTGAAGATCAGCGGTCATCATCTGGAACTGACTCCCGCCCTCCGGGAGTATGTGGAAACGAAACTCGAGCGTATCAAACGCCATTTCGACAACGTCATCGACGTCCATGTCATTCTCGCTGTAGATGCGAACACCGAAAAGGAAAAGCGGCAGCGTGCCGAAATCACCCTGCATGTGCGCAGCAAGGACCTGCATGTTGAAAGCGAAGCACAGGACATGTACGCTGCGATCGATTTACTGATGGACAAACTCGACCGGCAAGTGCTGCGACACAAAGACCGAATCCAGGACCACCAGCACGCAGGCATGCGTGGCTATGACGGCGCCGAAGCCGCCTGATCTTTCCGAGGAATTTCACACAAGGGCGCGCAAGCGCCCTTGTCGTTTTGCAAGGTGCGTTATGCCCCCTCTGAGTGCCGTGGCGTTTTCTATCGCCAAAACCTGCCTTCCCGCGTCGCAAACGACTGCTGACTGAATATCGCTACACTGTTCGCTTTCGATAAATGCGACGGCGACACTTGTATGACCGACCACATCAAGACTGAGATCTGCGGCACCACCGGCATCCTCACGCTGGACCGTCCCACTGCACTGAATTCGCTGACGCTGGACATGGTGCGGGCAATGATGTCCACACTGCTGGGATGGCGCAATGACGTACGCATTCAGTCCGTGCTGTTGAAAGCCAGCAGTGAACGCGCTTACTGTGCCGGCGGCGATATCCGCTTTTTCCATCAGAAAGGCTGTGCAACCGCGACCGGCGGTGCCGCACTGATTGAGGATTTCTTCACAGAGGAATATGCGCTGAACCACCTCTTACACACCTTTCCGAAACCCTGCATCGCGCTGATGGATGGCGTAGTCATGGGCGGGGGCATGGGTATTGCGCAGGCCGGACCGCAGGCGCGCATACGCATCGTCACGGAACGTACCAAGATGGCGATGCCAGAGACCGGTATTGGCCTTTTCCCGGATGTCGGCGGCGGCTGGTTTCTGTCCCGCACGCCGGGCCAGATTGGTGCCTATCTGGGCGTGACAGGCGAGATGATCGGCGCTGCGGATGCTATCTATGCGGATCTGGCCGACATGTTTGTGCCGGGCACCGAACTGGGCGCACTGCAGGAAGCCGTCACCAGTGCTGCCGACACGCGTGCCGCAGTCCGGACTTTCGCGTCCCGCTTCACCGCACAAGTCGATCCGTCACAAAGCCGGCTGGCGCAGCATCGTACAGCGATCGACCGCCATTTTGCTTTCGATACGGTGCAGTCCATCAGGAACTCGCTGACGACCGATGACAGCGAATTCGCGCAAGCAACGCTGGCGACGATGAACAAGCGCTCGCCGCTGATGATGTGCGTGACACTGGCGCAGATCCGCCGCGCAGCGACACTCGGGATCGCCGACTGTCTGCGGATGGAGCGCACGATGGTGCGGCGCTGCTTCGAGAACGGCGAGGTGATCGAAGGTGTGCGCGCGCTGGCGATTGACAAAGACCATGCGCCGAAATGGAATCCTGCGACGCTGGCGGAAGTAACGCCGGCGATGGTGGAGCGGTTTTTCGACAGTGCCTGGCCCGCGTACGCGCATCCGTTGCGGGATCTCGCCTGAAAATGGCGCGCGGACTGCGCCGGTGACACAAAAAGCGATGATAGTCAGATCTCGTCTACCGCAAACAGCCGCCGATACTCCCGCATCGCATAACGGTCAGTCATCCCGGCGATATAGTCAGCGACCTTGCGCGCCTGTTCAGGCACATCGTCGCCGCCCACCTGATAGTCCGGTGGAAGCAGCTGCGGACCACTGAGGAAAATGCCGAACAGGTCCGTGACGATGCGCCGCGCCTTGCTGGTCATCCGGTTGACCTGATAGTGCTGATACAGGTTCTTGCGCAGGAAGCGCTTCAGTTCCTGGGCTTCTGCGCGCATCGCGTCCGAGAACCCGATCAGCGGCGGCGCATTGCGCACGTCATCGATGGACTGCACACCGGCGGCCGCGATGTGAGCGCGCGATGTAACGATCAGGTCCGTCACCAGCGCATTGATCATCCGCCGCACAGTCTCGTTGATCGCGCGCCGCCCGGAAATTTCCGGAAACTGCCGCTGCACTTCCGCACCATGGCGTGCATACAGACGGACTTCCTGCAGCTGCTCGACAGTCAGCAGGCCAGAGCGCAGACCGTCATCGATGTCATGGTTGTTGTACGCGATCTCGTCGGCCAGATTAGCCAGCTGCGCTTCGAGACTCGGCTGCTTTTTGTCGACGAAACGCTGGCCGACCGCGCCGAGCTGCTGCGCGTTCGGCAAAGAGCAGTGCTTCAGTATGCCCTCGCGCGTCTCGAACATCAGGTTTAGCCCGTCGAAGGCGCCATAACGCTGCTCCAGCGCGTCCACCACGCGCAGACTCTGCAGATTGTGCTCGAAGCCACCGTAATCCTTCATGCAGGCATTCAGCGCATCCTGCCCCGCATGGCCGAACGGCGTGTGGCCGAGGTCATGGGCGAGCGAGATCGCTTCTACCAGATCTTCGTTCAGCTGCAGGCTGCGTGCGAGTGAACGGGCAATTTGCGCAACCTCGATGCTATGGGTCAGCCGTGTCCGGAAAAGATCGCCCTCATGGTTGACGAACACCTGTGTCTTGTACTCAAGCCGGCGAAACGCCGTCGAATGAATGATGCGGTCACGGTCACGCTGGAATTCGCCGCGTGTCTCCGGTGGCGGCTCGGCAAAGGAGCGGCCGATCGACATGCCGGAACGCGCTGCATACGGGGCGAGACGGGCTTCGAACTGGTCGCTCATGTCATGTCTTTGTGCAGGCCGCCAGCGTCGCTGTCAGCAGATCGGAAGGTACACCCGTAATGGTCGCGCTACCGAGCGGCTTGAGCAGGATGAATTTGATCTGGCCGCCCTCGTTCTTCTTGTCGACTTCCATCAGCTCCAGCCAGCGCTCCGCGCCGAGATCGGGCGCCACCGTGGGCAGGCGTGCCGCCTTCACCAGCGCGACGATGCGATCGCGATCGTCCGGCGCCAGGTAACCTAACCGAACCGACAGGTCGGCCGCCATCACCATGCCACATCCGACGGCCTCGCCATGCAGCCATTCGCCATAGCCGAGCCCGGCCTCGATCGCATGGCCGAAGGTATGGCCGAAATTCAGGATCGCGCGCAGCCCGCCTTCGCGCTCGTCCTGCCGCACGACATCGGCCTTGATCTCGCACGAACGCCGGATCGCATGGGCCAGTGCCCCGTCATCCCGCGCAATCAGGCGACCCATGTTTTCTTCCTGCCAGCGGAAGAAATCGGCATCAATGATCGCGCCATGCTTGATCACTTCAGCCAGGCCGGCAGACAACTCGCGGTCCAGCAGTGTCGCCAGCGTGGCAGTGTCGGCCAGCACCGACTGCGGCTGGTAGAACGCGCCGATCATATTTTTGCCAAGCGGATGATTGATCGCGGTTTTGCCGCCGACGGAGGAATCGACCTGCGCCAGCAGCGTGGTTGGCACCTGCACGAAAGGCACGCCGCGCATGTAAGTCGCTGCGGCAAAACCAGTCATGTCACCGATCACGCCACCGCCGAGCGCGACCAGCGTCGTCTTGCGGTCGCATTTGTGCTCAAGCAGCGCGGTAAAGATCCGCATCAGGTTATCGACATTTTTTTCTTCTTCACCGTCGGGCAGCACGATGGCGATGCACTGCTTGCCGGCGGACTGCAGCATGGCAGTCAGGCGCTCGAGATAGAGCGGCGCAACGACGGTATTGGTGACGATCGCTACTCGCTTGCCGGGAACATGGCGAGCGAACTCGTCGTTCTCCAGCAAATGGCGGCCTATGATGATCGGATAGCTGCGCTCGCCGAGATCGACGGCGAGACTGGCGAACACGGACGACGACGGATTCATGAGGAGGTTCATTCGGAAGGAGTGGGGTCGGCTGCGGGAGCCGCTTGATTGGATCGTTCCAGCTGGGCGAAGATGTTCTGCAGTACCGACTGCACGTTTGGACGACCGGTCTCGATCGTAATGTGTGCGACTTCCTCGTACAGCGGTGTACGCTGGCGCGACAGTTCCTCGATTTTTGCCTTGGGATCGGCCGTCTGTAGCAGTGGGCGATTACGGTCATGACTGGTGCGCTGCAGGATGCTGTTCACCGATGCGCGCAGGTAAATCACGACACCGCGCTCGTGCAGATAGCGCCGGCTTTGCTCGCTCAGCACTGCGCCACCACCGGTCGCCAGCACAATGCCTTGCTGCGCAGTCAAGTCGCGGATGACATCAGCCTCGCGCTGCCTGAAACTGGCTTCGCCCTCGATCTCGAAGATCAGCGGTATCGATGCCCCGGTGCGTGCCTCGATTTCCTGATCGGCATCGATGAAGCGCAGGTTCAGTTTTTTTGCGAGCGCGCGCCCTATCGTGGTCTTGCCGGAGCCCATCAGGCCAACCAGAAAAATATTGGAATTCGGTGTGGACATTGTTGCTATCGGAGGGGATTTTTCCCCGGAAAGGCAACAGTTTATCCCATCCGTTATCCCTGTTCCGTCAGGGTGACGGTGCGGCGCGCCCCGCCGTCAGATCCGCGACGATACGGGGCGTGATAAAAATCAGCAGCTCTTTCTGGCTCCGCATTTGTGAACTCTGCCGAAACAGCAGACCCAGCAACGGCAGATCGCCGAAGAACGGTACTTTGGCGACATTGTTGCGCTCTTCCTGCATGAAAATTCCACCAAGAACGACCGTGCCACCATTTTCCACCTGCACATTGGTTTTGACGTGCTTGGTGTCAATCGCATAACTGGTACCAACCGCAATACCGCGCGAATCCTTCGCGACATCGACAGTCAGGATGATGTTGCCGTCCGGCGTGATCTGCGGCGTGACTTCGAGCTTCAGGTTCGCTTTTTTGAACTGGATCGAGGTCGCCCCGCTGCTGGTGGACTGCTGGTAGGGAATTTCCTCTCCTTGCTCGATGACGGCTGGTTGCTGATCGGCCGTCACCACACGCGGACTGGAGATGATTTTCCCCTTGCCATCGGCCTGCAACGCCGACAGTTCCAGATTCAGGAAACGATTCGCTCCGGGCGAGAATAGCGAAATCCCAATGCCGGCCGCCGCATTCGTGCCGATCCGGCCGGCGGGCAAATCGACGAATTGCGTGTTCGGCATGTAACTGTTGCCTGTTACAACCGCCTGCCCAGTCTGTTCGCCCACGCCTTGATACCCACCGGTGACGGCGACACGGGCGCTGCCCGGAAGGTTGGCACCGGCATTGCCGCCGCGTGCCTGGTTGAGGTCGAGAAAGCCCAAACGCACGCCAAGATTCTTGTTGAAATTATCATCCGCCTCGACAATGCGCGCCTCGATCATTACCTGGCGCTGTGGCACATCGGTCAGCTGGATCAGGCGACGTACTTCTGCCAGCCGCGCCGGCGTATCGGTCACGAACAACTTGTTACTGCGCGGCTCAGCCGATGCACTGCCGCGTCGCGACAGGATGCTGCCGCGCCCCGGCTGGCCGTCCAGACCGAAGACCTTTTGAAAAGCATCGGCCTTCTGGTAATTCAGCTGAAAAGTTTCGGTGACCAGCGGCTCCAGTTCGGAAATCTGCGCCCGCTGCTCGAGTTCGAGCCGCTCCTTGGTCAGCAACTCATCCTTCGGCGCGATCCACAGCACATTGCCGTTACGCCGCATGTCGAGGCCGCGCGCCTGCATCACGATGTCGAGCGCCTGATCCCAAGGCACATCCTTCAAGCGCAGTGTCAGATTGCCGCCGACACTATCACTGGCCACCACGTTCAGGCCGGTGAAGTCGGCAATCACCTGCAACAGCGCACGTACCTCGATGTTCTGGAAATTCAGCGATAGCCGATCCCCGTGATAACCACGCCCGCTGCTACGATCATCCTGCTTGAGCGGTCGCACCTCGACCACCAGCCGACGGTCAGCCTGCCAGGCGATGTGATACCACTGTCCGCCCGGCTCAATGGTCAGCCTCACCATGTCACCGCTGCTCTCTGTCACCACAGCCTGTACCGGCGTGCCGAAATCTCTTACATCCAGCCGTCGCCGCAGCAATTCAGGCAACTGAGTTTTCATGAAATCCACCACCACGGCCTGTCCCTGCCTCCGCACATCGATCGTTGAAGGCTCGCGCGACAAATCGATGATGACCCGTCCGGCACCTGCGTCGCCTCGCCGGAAATCGATATCGACGATCGCATTGCGTTCGAGCGCCACCTCTGCCGCCTGCGCTGCAGCCGATGCGCCGGATGAAGGTTCGTTCAACACGATCTGCAGCTCCGCATCGTGCAGCCGTGTGCTGTAACCCATGCCACGCTGCAGGGTAAGCACCAGTCGTGTGCGCGGGCCAGCCTGCACGACATCGACATGCCGGACCACGCCGGCGCCAAGCACCCGGCGCTGCTGCCCGGTAGCATTCACGGTATCAGGCAGATCAAGCACGATGCGCGGCGGATCCGCGGTCGCAAAGCTTTCCGGCACTGCTTCGAGCGGGCGGCGCAACTGCACGCGCAGCACTTGCTGCTTGCCGTCACGGATAGCATCGATGGCGCGCACGGCGTTCGGATCGGCACGCCCTTCGGGTGCGGCCATAAAAAATAACAGCGCCAAAGGGACGGTGCGCCACCAGCGCACGCAAGTTTTCTTCATCGTGACTCCTGCAACGCCAGTTGAGCGCGGCGCTGTACCCAGCGGCCGCCGCTGTCGGGAACCAACTCATCAATATCGATCGTTCGCTCGCCGATTGCCACCACCTTGCCAAAGTCCTGCCCAACGTGGCTACCGAGATGCAGCGGATACACGCGCTGCTCGATCTCCACCAGCGCAATGGCCTCACGTCCGCGGCGCAAGCTACCGATCAGGCGCATGCTGGCCAATGGATAGGACTCCAGCGGCTCGCGTGCGCGGCGCAGGTCCGGTTGCAGGCCTGTGCCGGACCCGCCTTCGTCTGCCGCAGCCAGCTTGGAGGCCGAAAACGGATCGGTGCGCACGCCCGGCTCATAACGAAACCTTGCTGTCGCCGCGGCTTGCACCGGCGCAGCCGGTACCGCATGGTGGCGTTTCCTTGCAGCGGCGATCCACGAACGCAGGTCATCGTCGTGTGTATCGCAGGCGGCCAGCCAAATGCCGCTGGCGATCCAGAAAATTCCGGCCCTCATTTGCGCACCTGCTTGTGGCTGTCCGTCGCCTGCTGCTTGCGCGATGCAGCTTCTGTCGGATCGAGATAGCGAAACGCATGTGCGGTGCAAGCGAACGACAACACGCCATCCCGTTGCTGGGCGATCGATAGCCCGTCGATGGTGACGATGCGGGCCGTATTGGCGACATCACTGACAAAGCCAGCCAGCGCATGGAAGCTGCCGCTCAGCCGTATCTCGATCGGCAATTCGGCATAGTGCTCACTAAACTTTAGCTGGGCCGGCTTGAACAATTCGAACTGCAGCCCGCGCGATACGCCGGCATGGCTGATCTCGGACAGCAGCGCCTCCATTTCCGCCTGTCCCGGCAGCTGTTTCTCCAGCAGCGCAACCTCCGCCTCGACAACGGCTTTCTGCGCGCGCAGGCTGTCAAGATGCTGTGCCTGCGAGACCTTCTGTTCGAAACCGGCACGCAGATCCGACTCCTTTTTCCACCCGGCTTCCAGATCCTCGTATTGCGGTTGCCAGACAAACCATCCACCGGCAACGACGATCAGCAGCCATACGCCGGCAGCACACAGCGAGCGCGGCAAGCTTGGCCAATGCGCAGGATGACGACCGCCGAGTCCGCTAAATTGGGCGCACAATGCCCGCAACGGGCTCAGAGCGCCGCCCCTCATCGCGCTTCCTGCGCATAACCCGGCGCCTCCATAGCGATGCTGAATTCGAATACGCTCTTCGTATCGTGTCCTTGGCCGAATTTCGATGACTTGATCTCGACCAGCTCGGGTGAACTGGCCGATGGCAGACCCGCCAGCACACGCAACAGATCTGACACCCGAGCGCCGGACTGTGCAAATCCGGTTAATGTGATGCGGCCTGCCTGCTGCATGGATTTCAGCATCACGCCCTGCGGAACCCGACTGGTCAACTCGTCAAGGAAGCGTACCGGCACGGTTCGTGCTCGCTGCAGGCTCTGGACTGCATCACGCCGGGCGGTCAATACCGCGAGACGCTCACGCAGTGTGCGGATCTCGCCAATGCGCGCATCCAGTAATGCAATCTCGCTCATAAGCAGCTGTTGCCGTTCACGCTGGCGCGCGAGCAGGCGCTGGTTATAAACGAACACAGCAAGCATCATCACCAGCCCAAGCGCAGCAGCAAGTCCCAGCAAGCTCTTGAACTGGCGATGCCGCTCACGTCGCCGCTCGTCTCGCCAGGGCAGCAAATTGAAACCAGTCATCAATCGAAGCTCCTCAGCGCCAGACCACACGCCAGCATGCAGGACGACGGCGAATCGCCGGCGGCAGCGCCGATACGGTGCATGCTGCGGGACCATTGCGATAAAGGATCGGGCTGCACGACCGATGTGCCGGTGCGCCGCTCGAGTACCAATGACAGCTCAGCAGGAACGCTGCCCAGCAGGTAAATTTGCTGCGGATCCGTGTGTGCCGTCGCGGTGTGGAACAATTGCAGCGCTCGATCGAATTCCTGACAGATGCGTTCGACACCTGCTGGATCACCGGAAGACGCTGCCAGCCCGAGTTCGCGCTCGTATAAAAGCACGCCACCGGCCATGAAGAGACAGTGGCTGCGCTCCGCTTCGATCCAGAGTGCAGCGATCACCCGGGTAGCGTCGGCCTCGCGCGTCGAATCGGCCAGCATGATTGCCGACATCAGCGCGTGGGACGCGACATCAACGATTAGCGGCCGCAGTCCTGCGGCGCGCGCCAGCGCTACGCGTTCGTCGATCCGCTCGCGACGCGCGGCCACAAGCACCACGTCGACACAATCTGGCTGGCCCGGACTGGGACCGGCGACGGCGAAATCGATCCCTATCTCGTCACGAGGGAACGGGAGCGTCTCTCCAGCCTCAGCTTCGACCTGCAATTCAAGCTCGTCTTCCTCCAGCATCGAAGGTAGGGACAGCGTTTTTTTGATTGCAGCACCGCCCGGCAATGCCAGTGCCACATCGCGCAAGCGGGAACCGCTGGCCCGGATCGCGTCGCGCAAGGCCGCGGCAACCTCCTCTTGCAAAACCACGACACCGTCGCGCATTGCGCCCCGAGGCAAGGGGCGGTGCGCATAGTGCGCAATTTTCAGCGGCCAGCTACGCTCCTGTGCCCCGAGCCCGACGACCCGAATGGCATCTGCACCCAGATCCACGCCAAGTACCGGAACTTGCGCATGTCCCCACCACCGCCGGAAAGAAAACATCCGCTTCGCCCCAGGTTATCAATTTGAAAATCAGCGCGGATGCTAGCAAGTGCTTTTCTGCGGTGTAAAGCGATGCCGTGCGGGCGTTGTCAAATGCCGACTGAATGCGAATCCGAATGTCATTCCTCGCTAAATAGCAGCGACCGAATCACGTCATCGTGCATCGGATGCGTGCTCCGCCCCCACAACCATCGACCTGCGCTTCTTGGTGATTTGTCATGATTTCCGCACCGCAGAAGTCCGGCTAAGGCTGCCGCTATAATGACCACCATCAATCAACGGGCTCGCCCACCCTCTTCTGAATGAACAATTCCACCCGCGCCGATCGTGCCGACGGAGACAACCGCGCCCGCAAATTCTCCCCTTCCGCGAAAATTGCGCTGAGTGTGTTTGGGATCCTTTCCGGATTAGCGGTGATCGGATTTCTGCTGCTGAGCTTTATGTTGATGATGGCGTATCCGAATCTCCCGGATATCGATTCTCTGGCCACTTACCAGCCCAAAATGCCGCTGCGCGTCTTCTCGGCAGACAATGTGCTGATCGGCGAATTCGGCGAAGAGCGCCGCAGCCTGGTGCGCTACAAGGACATCCCCAAAGTCATGAAGCAAGCCGTGCTCGCGATCGAGGATGACCGCTTCTACCAGCACCATGGGATCGACTATTGGGGCATCCTGCGTGCGGCACTCCATAACGCAATTGGCGGCAGTAGGCAAGGTGCGTCGACGATCACTCAGCAGGTCGCCCGCAATTTCTTCCTGTCCAGTGAACAAACGATCAAACGCAAGCTGTATGAAATCCTGCTGGCATGGAAGATCGAAAAGACGCTGACTAAAGATCAGATTCTTGAGTTGTACATGAATCAGATCTATCTCGGCCAGCGAGCATACGGTTTCGCTTCCGCTGCGCAGATCTATTTCGGCAAGCGCCTGTCCGACATCAGCACGGCCGAGGCGGCAATGCTGGCCGGACTGCCGAAGGCACCGTCGGCGAACAATCCGGTGGTCAATCCCAAACGGGCCAAAGCGCGCCAGCAATATATCCTGCAGCGCATGCACGATCTCGGCTACCTCACACGCGATCAATACGATCAGGCGCGCAATGAAAAGCTGAAAATCAAGATGGACAGCAATGACTTCGGCGTACATGCCGAATACGTGTCCGAGATGGCACGCCAGATGGTGTATGAACAGTTCAAGGAAGACACCTACACGCGTGGCCTGAATGTTTTCACCACGATCACCAAAGCGGACCAGGACGCCGCCTATCTCGCGCTACGTCGTGGCGTGCTCGACTACGAAAAGCGCCAGCCTTACCGCGGCCCGGAGGGGTACATGGAGATTCCGGCCGACCGCATGGATGCGGAAGCCGCGATTGAATCGGAGCTGGCCGAACATTCAGACAATGACGGCATGCTGGCTGCCGTCGTGCTATCGACCGGCCCGAAATCAGTACGCGCAATGCTGTCGTCCGGCGAAGAAGTGACGATCGCCGACGCCGCACTCGGCACGGCCGGCGGCGCACTGACGGACAAGGTACCGGCAAACCGCCGCATCCGGCGCGGTGCGATCATCCGCGTGATGCAGGAGGGTAGCGGCTGGTCCGTCATCCAGCTTCCTGAGGTCGAGTCGGCTTTCGTATCGCTCAACACAGAGGACGGCGCGATCAAATCAATGGTCGGCGGCTTCGATTACAACCGCAATAAATTCAATCACGTGACGCAGGCATGGCGCCAGCCGGGCTCATCGTTCAAGCCATTTATCTATTCGGCCTCGCTGGAAAAAGGCCTGTCGCCCGGCACGATCATCAACGACGCGCCGCTGACCTATGACGCATCGCAAACCGGGAGCCAGGCTTGGGAGCCGAAGAACTACGACGGCAAGTATGAAGGCCCGATGTCAATGCGCCGCGGCCTGATCAAGTCGAAGAACATGATCTCGATTCGCATCCTGGACAAGATCGGTCCGCAGTACGCGCAGGAATACGTGACCCGCTTCGGTTTCGAGGCAGAAAAGAATCCCCCTTACCTGACCTTGGCACTCGGCGCAGGCGCGGTAACGCCGCTTCAACTCGCCGGCGCCTACGCGGTGTTCGCCAACGGCGGTTACAAGGTGAATCCTCACCTGATCACGAAGATCACCGACAACAACGGCAAGACCTTGTTTAAAGTCACGCCGGACAAGGCCGGCGACGAGGCGCTGCGCGCGATCGACGCCCGCAATGCGTATCTGGTCGACAGTATGCTGAAGGACGTGGTCCGCTATGGCACCGCCACGCGTGCGCTATCGCTCAACCGGACCGATATCGCCGGCAAGACCGGCACCACCAATGACTCGATCGACGCCTGGTTCGCCGGCTATCACCCGAGCTTGGCCGCCGTCGCCTGGATCGGTTTCGACAAGCCGAAAAACCTGGGCAATCGCGAAACCGGCGGCGGCCTTGCTCTGCCGATCTGGATCGGCTATATGCAGAAGACGCTGCCGAAGCTGCCGGTGATCCTGCGCGACATGCCGGCGGGAATCACGACCCACAACGGCGACTTGATCTATTCCGAATATGTGGAAACGGGCGGCGTCGGTTCGCTGGGCACGGGCGGCGCGCATGCGGACGACAAGCCGCCGCAGCAAGAGACGACGAAAGGCGAGATTTTCTGATCAGCCGACAATGCTGAGGACCGTGCCGGCTTGCAGGCCCGCCAGCCGGGACAGCGATGGGAACAGTTCCGATCCGTCGCGCGTGTCGCACCAGCGGCCTTCGTTTAGCCGGTAATGGAAGCCGCCAGCGCGCGCAGCCACCCAGATCTCGCGCATCGGCACTTGAGTATTGACGATGATCTTGCTGCCGTTGTCGATGAACTCGATCTCCAGCACATTGCCCCTACGGCTGCATTCGATGTCGACGTCGGCTTCCTCGCCGGCACGTTCGAATGCGGACTCGACGGCGTTAAGTACGCCTTCTGCGACGGCCAGGAACTCGGTTTCGGTCATGCTAAACTCCAGAAGAAATTTTCAACCCGCGCGCCCTGCATTACGCGGCGCGGTCTAGCCCGCAAAACCACATTCCACATGCGCACCTTTTTCGCCATTCTAGCGACGATCGCCACCCTCGGCCTGAGTGCCTGCGGCCAGTCCGGTCCGCTACATCTACCTGACCAGGTACAACCTAAAATGGACCGGGACAGTGAATTCGATGTGCAGCCTGCCATGTCACACCCATACCGCAAACCCTGACCATGCCGCATTTTGAATACCGCGGCGACGCGCTGCACGCCGAAGGCGTGCCGCTCGCCACGATCGCCCATACCTTCGGCACGCCCACCTATGTGTACTCGCGTGCCGCACTTACCGACAACTTCCTCGCCTACGCGAACGCCTGTCGCACGAACGGCCGCAGCGACCTGGACGCCTTGGTCTGTTACTCGGTCAAATCAAATTCCAACCTCGCCGTGCTGAATCTGCTGGGCAAGCTGGGGTCCGGCTTCGACATCGTGTCCGGCGGCGAGCTGCTACGCGTGATCGCTGCCGGCGGCGACCCGCGCAAGGTGATCTTCTCCGGCGTTGGAAAATCACGCGACGAGATGAATCTCGCACTATCGCATGACATCTTGTGCTTCAACGTCGAGTCGATTCCGGAGCTGCACCGCTTAAATGAGGTCGCGGCCGGTCTGGGCAAGCGCGCCCGGGTGTCGCTGCGTGTGAACCCGGACGTCGATCCCAAGACCCACCCTTACATCTCGACCGGGCTGAAGGACAACAAGTTCGGCATCGCTTTTGAAGATGCGCTGGCTACCTACCGCGTTGCGGCCGGGCTGGAACACATCGAAGTGACCGGCATCGATTGCCACATCGGCTCGCAACTGCTTGATGATGCACCGCTGCTGGAGGCGCTGGACAAAGTGATCGAGCTGGCCGACCGGCTGCACGCGGACGGCATCGTGCTGCACCACCTCGACATCGGCGGCGGCATCGGCATTACCTATGATGACGAAAAGCCGGTGGCGGTCGCCGACTATCTGTCGCGGCTGTTCGCGCGGATCGATCGCTGGCGCAAGGAAAAATACGATGGCAAACCGATCAGCGTGATGTTCGAGCCGGGCCGCTCGATCGTCGGCAATGCCGGGGTGCTGCTCACCGAAGTGCAGTACCTGAAGCATGGCGCGACGAAGAATTTCGCAGTGGTCGACGCAGCAATGAACGACCTGATGCGGCCGGCGATGTATGAAGCCTGGCATGGCGTGCAGCCGGTAAACCAACGCGCGGCCAAGACGAAGGAATACGATGTGGTCGGTCCGGTCTGCGAATCGGGCGACTGGCTCGCCCGCGGCCGCCAGCTGTCACTTGAGCCAGGCGATCTGCTGGCGATCATGTCAGCCGGCGCGTACGGAATGACGATGGCATCGAACTACAATACGCGCGGTCGCGCAGCCGAGGTACTGATCGATGGCGAACAGTTCACGCTGATCCGCCAGCGCGAGAACCCGGCTGATCTCTTCGCGCTGGAATCCATTATTCCCGGCTGAGTCTTTCGTCGTGAACCGGTGCAGGTCAACGATTGCCCGGATCCTTCAGCGACACCTCCACCAACATGCTGCGTGCGGTCGCGCGCGCAGCATGCCAGCGCAACACCAAGCGCCAGCCCAACAACAGCAGCACGATCGCTCCCATCAGCAACGGCTCACCAAAATTTCGCTTGCCGGCGCGCATCCACCAGAAATGCAGGATCGCGAGGATAGCAATCAGATACACCAGCCGGTGCAGCCGTGACCAATTACGTCCAAGTCGGCGCTGCAGCGCGTCGGTGCTGGTGGCAGCCAGTGGCAGCAGCAGCACAAAGGCGGCGAAACCGATCGTGATAAATGGCCGCTTCTTTACGTCCTTCCACATTTCGGCCAGGTAGAAGAAATGGTCGAACCAGACGAAACACAGAAAGTGCAGGCTCGCGTAGAAAAAGCAAAACAAGCCGAGCATGCGGCGCAACTTCAGCAGCCAGTGCTGCCCGGTCAACCGGCGCAGCGGCGTGATAGCCAGCGTGAAACAGAGGAAATACAGCGTCCAGTCACCGCTGGCGCGGGTAATGGTTTCGATCGGATTGGCACCAAGGCGTCCCTCCATGCCAAGCCAGATGATGCGCAGCAGTGGCAGCAACGCGAACAGGAACACAATGCGCCGAATCCACGGAAGTTGCGCAGCGGTCGGTGACATCGCTCAGAAGAATCGCTTCAGGTCCATGCCGGTATAGAGCGAAGCGACTTCGGGATATCCATTGAACATCATTGTCTTGCGCTTTTTCGTGAAAAAACCATCCTCGCCGATGCGCCGCTCAGTCGCCTGCGACCAGCGCGGGTGGTCGACCTCGGGGTTGACGTTCGAGTAAAACCCGTATTCGTCAGGCGCGACCTGATTCCACGCAGTCTTCGGCTGGGTCTCCGTAAAGCGGATGCGCACGATACTCTTGGCGGACTTGAAACCGTATTTCCACGGCACGATGATGCGCACCGGCGCGCCATTCTGATTCGGCAGCGCCTGCCCGTACATGCCCAGACTCAGCAGGGTCAGCGGATGATTCGCCTCATCGATGCGCAAAGCCTCGACATACGGCCAGTCGAGCACACGGCTGCTCAGGCCCGGCATTTGCGCACGATCGGACAGCGTCGTGAATTCAACGAACCGGGCATTTCCGGTCGGCTCGACCTTGCGGATCAATTCAGCCAGGGAATAACCGACCCACGGTATCGCCATCGACCAGCCTTCCACGCAACGCAGGCGGTACAGCCGCTCTTCCAGCGGCGCCAGCTTCAGCAACGCATCGATATCGAGCGTCAGCGGCTTCTTCACTTCGCCGTCAATGCGCACAGTCCACGGCCGGGTCTTCAGTGTGCCGGCATAGAGGGACGGATCCCCCTTGTCGAGACCGAACTCGTAGAAGTTGTTGTAGCTGGTGGCGTCCTGATACGCCGTCGGCTTGTCGGCCGGACTAAATTTCGGATTGCGTTGCGCGACCAGACGCTGCCGCTGCACGACATCGGCGGCCCGCGCGATGTCGGCCCATCCGGCGGCCGCCAGCGTACTTGCGCCCAACTGCTGCAAAAACCGCCGGCGCGCGACTGCGATCTCGGGTGGCGTGATTTCCGATGGAAGGGGATCGTTGGACCGCGGAATTCTGATCAACATGATTTTCTCCAACAAGAAAGCAAACAGGCTGCCGTAGCAGCCTGTTTCGATCAGAGTTCGCCGTAAGAGTGCAACCCGGACAGGAACATGTTCACACCGAGGAACGCAAAGGTCGTCACCAGCAAACCGCCAACGGCCCACCAAGCGGCGACCTGACCGCGCAGCCCTTTCATCAGCCGCATGTGCAGCCAGGCCGCATAGTTCAACCAGACAATCAGAGCCCAGGTTTCTTTCGGATCCCACGACCAGTAGCCGCCCCAAGCTTCCGCCGCCCACAACGCACCAAGGATGGTGGCGATTGTGAAGAAGGCAAAACCAACCGCGATCGCCTTGTACATGATGTCGTCCAGCACCTCAAGCGGGGGCAGCCGGTCAGCCAGTTTGCCCTTCGCCTTTAGCAGGTAAGCGACACCGACCATCGCCGCCAGCGCAAACGTACCGTAACCAATGAAGTTGGCCGGCACATGAATTTTCATCCACCAGCTCTGCAGCGCCGGCACCAGCGGCTGAATTTCATGCGCGTCACGGCTGGTCATGTACCAGAGCAGGAAACCAACTGCTGCGGAGATCACCAGCATCACGAACGGGCTGACCGCGCGCGTCGCGTATTTCTGCTCGTAGAACAACAAGAATAGTGCCGTGATCAGGCAAAACAGCACGAAGACTTCATACAGGTTTGATACCGGAATATGGCCGATGTCAGCGCCGAGCAAGTAGGACTCGTACCAGCGCACCATCAGGCCGGTAAAGCCCAGCATCACCGCTGCCGAGCACAGCTTGGTGCCCACCGCGCCACCGAACGACGACCGCGCGATCAGGCCGCCCCAGTGGAACAGCGTAGACAGGAAGAACAATGTGCTCATCCACAGGATCGCGGACTGGCTCGACAACAGGTATTTCAGGAAGAAGCGCGTTTGCGCGGCGGCGAGGTTACCGGCATAAAAATAAATTCCCGCCAGGGACAGTGCACCGATCAGAAGGGTTAGCGTGCGCGCGGAGCGCCAGTACCAGCCAAGACCGGCGAAAGTCGGCACGGCGGCGAGCAGGATGCCTTTTTCGTAAATGTCCATGAACTCGCCGTAGCGGTTCAGCGAGAACAGCGCGCCGGCCAACAGTAGCGCGGCGAAAATCCAGTCGAACACGCTACGGCCCTTGAGCAGGCCACGGTTCTCTTCAAAGGCGGAATTCTGTGTCAGTTCCATAAGGGGTCTCCGTGCGCCGTGCGGCATGCAGGCGCGATGCGAAGTATAGTCCAGCGCCCGCGGCATTGCCGGCGGACGCAACAAAGCGGCAAAGGCGGTCCTACCGACCGGTCAGGCCGGCTTTCAGCTGCTCGAATTCCTTGTCGAAGTCCAGGCCGCGACGCTGCGTGCTCATCGCCATCAGCGCGTGGGCGCCACCGCTTTCAACGGGCCGGATCCAGATCCACAGCCGGCGCTCGCGCACATAGATCATTGCGAACACCCCCAGCACCAACAGCAGACAGCCGAGATAGACCACGTTTTTGCCGGGGGAGCGGGTAACCTGGAATACTGAGGCCTTCACCTCGTCGAAGGACTTCAGCTGCAGGAACACCGGTGCCCCGTACAGAAATGCATCTGCGAGCGCATCGGTAGCCAGCTTCAGGAAGCCCCCGTTCTGCTCATTGACAGGCATCACCGGCAGGCCCTCTTTTTCGCGTGCGGCCTGCCACAGCTCCCACATGGTGCCGTTGAGGATCTTCATGAAGATGTCGGCGGTCTTTTCCTGCTGCTCTTCCGGCAGCTTGCCGATGAAGCGGGCAATCGCGATATATCCTGCAACCTCCTGATCGCCGGCAAACACGGTCATGCCGCGCAATGCCGATGCCTTGAGCTGCTCGCGCAGCTGCGGATTCGCGCCCGCACCGAGCGGCACGCTGGCCGCATAACGGGCGGCCGCTTTTTCACGCAGCGCGGGATCGACGATCGCAGCGCGCAGCCGCATCCACTCTTCCATCGTGCCTTTCGCGTCGGCCGGAATACGAAGGAAGCGGAAGCTTTCGGCCGGCGACTCACGCACGCCGGCAAGAAAGACTTCGTTACCATCGACTTTCACCGGCAGCATGTAGTTGTTGAACTCACGCGCCTGCCCGTTCTTGTCGCGCAGTTTGTACTGCACGCTCGGTCCGACGTTCTTCAGGTCTTTGTTTTTTCCCGGATTGGCGGCCGAGCCGAGCTGCTTGTCGAGTCTTTCATGCAGCGACTTCTTTTGGTCAACCGCACGCACATCCTGGCCATTGCCGGCCATGTTCTCGACGTTGAACGGCCGGAATCCGGACCACTCGATGGTGTACTCGCTGCCGCCACTACCACGCAGCGGCGTCGACCTGCCGACCTCCCCCTCGACCGGGAAGGACTGATTGCCGGGACCTTGCATCGGATAACCGAGCAGCTTCAGACGACTGCCGCCATCCTCGAAACTCGACTGGTAGACAGCCATGCCTTTGTACAGTAACGGCTGGTTGACTTTGATGGTGGCCGGGAAGCTCTTGCCGGTTTCGTGGTCAGTGACGATCACATCGCTGGCAAACAACTTCGGCATGCCGGTCGAGTAAAAATCGATGATGAATTTCTTCAGCTCCAGCGTGAACGGCAGTTCCTGGATCATCACGCCCTGCCCGGATGGAATGACCGCTGTATTGCTGCTTGCGCCTTCCGGCACATAGGTATTGCCCCGGAACGAGGGATTACCGACACCGAGCCGATGCCGTTCGGGGATCTGCGCAATCACGCCGCCGCCGGAGAATGGCTCTTTGTTAAACAGCCATTGCTGCGCACGAATCGGCAGGTTCGAGTCGAGCAGGCCGCCAACACAGATGATCACGATCGCAGAATGCGCAAAGATGTAGCCAAGCTTGTTGGCCGCACCCTGCTTCGCGGTCAGTAGCGTCGCGCCGTCCTTATCGACCAGCTTCACCTGGTAACCGGCGGCGACGACGCGGCGTGACGCTTCCTGCGCCAGCGTGGCAGTATCGCCGCCGGCCGTCCATTCGACATGATGATGGAAATTGCGCAGCGACTGTTCGCGCACGTTGTCGCGCCAGCTTTTCATATCGCGCAGCATTTTCGGCGCGTTGCGGACAATACATAGCGATGTCGAGGCGACCAGAAAAGCCATGATCAGCAAAAACCACCAGGCCGAATAGACCGTATATACCGACAAACGCGCGAATACTTCGAACCAGAACGGGCCGAACTGGTTCACGTAATTCGGCAATGGCTCGCTCTGCAGCACCACGGTGCCAATCACGGAAGCAATTGCGATTACGGTCAGCAAGCTGATCGCGAAGCGCATCGATGAAACGAGTTCAACGAGGTCCGCGATCCAGCGGCTGCGGGTCTCCATCTGTATGCCTTGCGTACCGGTGCTCATCTGCTCTGTCTCTGCCTGGGGTTTCGTTCAACACTGCAAACAAAAAGGGGGCGGCCTTCGGCCACCCCCGCACTGATTGTCGCCGCTTCTGTGCGTTATTTTTTTCAGGGCGCTGCGTACTTCATTATTTCAGGCCGGCGATGTAGTCGGCAACGGCCTTGATTTCGTCATCCGACATACGCTTGCCGATCGCCGTCATCTGCGCCGAGTTCGCACGTGCACCGCCACGGAAACTGTTCAACTGGGCGACCGTGTAGTCCTGATGCTGGCCGGCGAGGCGGGGGTACTGCGCCGGAATGCCGGCGCCGTTCGGGCTGTGGCAACCTGCACAGGCCGGCACGTTCTTCTCGGCGATGCCGCCGCGATAGATCTTCTTGCCCCACTCGACGGTGTCCTTGTTCTTCGCCGCACCAGGTACCGGCTTCTGCGTTGCCACGTACGCGACGACATTGCGAATGTCATCGTCGTTCAGCGACTTTGCGATCGCGGTCATCACCGCGTTATTGCGCGTCGGCCCCTGAAAATCGTGCAGCTGTTTTTGCAGGTAGGCCGCATGCTGCCCAGCCAGCTTCGGGTTCTGCGTGATGGTCGAATTGCCTGCCGCGCCATGGCATGCGACGCAGGCCATGATGCCACGCGCGGCGTCGCCGTTCGCGTACAGCTCGGAGCCCTTGGCCGGATCGGCAGTGGCTGCAACCTTGCCCTCAGCAGCAAAGGCGATGCTGGAAGATGCCAGCAGCGCGATGGAGACGAATTTCACGAACGACGAAAGAGCACGATTCATTCACACACCCGGGATTTATTGATTTGGTTTACGCCTAAATACAGCCCAGCATTGTACTACAATGGCGAGCCTGTTCTCCGCCCTTCCCGCTGGTCTCCTCACTTTTAGCCCATGTCCTCACTCTGGCAAGCCCGCTTTTTCACCACCATCGACCGGCTGCAGGATTTGCCAAAATATAAACTGCCCGAGATCGCCTTCGCCGGCAGATCGAATGCTGGCAAATCCACCGCGATCAACCTGCTGTGCAACCAGAAGAAGCTGGCGTTCGCTTCGAAAACGCCGGGACGCACGCAGCATATCAATTTCTTCTCGATCGGTGGCTCGCATGTCGGACAGCACCGCAAGGATGCTACTCGTATCGAGGAGATCCGTGCCTTCCTGGTCGATCTGCCAGGTTACGGCTACGCAGAAGTTTCGGGTTCCGCGAAAGACCATTGGCAGCTACTGCTTGGGCGCTATGTGCAGGCGCGCGAACAGCTGGTGGCGCTGGTATTGATCATGGATGCGCGCCGCCCGTTCACTGAGCTCGACGTGGAAATGCTCGAGTGGTTCGCACCGACCGGCAAACCGATCCACTGCCTGCTCAGCAAGGCTGATAAGCTCAACCGCAGCGAACAGGCAGACGCACTGCGCCTGGCAAAGTCCATCCTGACCAGCTACGTTGACGAAGCCGGCCAGCCTCTGCCATTCTCGGTACAACTGTTTTCGGCGCTCAAGCGCACCGGCCTGGACGAAGCGGATCTCACGATACGCAACCTGCTCGGTCTAAATGATGAGGCGAACGAACCGGCTGCGGCCAACGGTCAGGCGTAAAAAAACCCTGGAGAAAGGGGAATGTCTCCAGGGCTCAACGCTGACCCGCATGAGGAGCGAGGCAGCCCCGCTCAGGGAGGAGAAGCGGGAGGTGAGCAATCACCCGTTTGTCTGAGCCGCGCCGGCGGCAAAAGTTTCAGCGTCTGAGTGCCGCGAGGTGGTCCGGCGAAATTCATGTGTTCCTGTGTTCAATCTCCTAACCACTTGTTAAGACTGCGAAAAAACGATGCCGAACGATACCCAGCCCCGGTTCCCCGCCATCCGCATGCGCCGCATGCGCAAGGACGCGTTTTCGCGCGCGATGATGCGCGAAAACGTGATCACCGCAGCCGACCTGATCTATCCGGTGTTCATCCTCGACGGAAAGAACCGCCGCGAGGCTGTGCCCTCGATGCCAGGCGTCGAGCGTCTGTCGGTCGACCTGCTGCTTCCCATTGCGGAAGAGTGTATCGCGCTGGGCATCCCGGTGATGGCGCTGTTCCCAGTGGTTGATGCATCACTGAAGACGCCTGACGGTATTGAAGCCGCCAACCCGGACGGACTGGTGCCGCGCGCGGTGCGCGCGCTGAAAGAGCGCTGTCCCGAACTGGGCATCCTGACCGATGTCGCGCTGGACCCTTACACCAGCCATGGACAGGATGGCGTGCTTGATGATGACGGCTATGTGCTCAACGATGTGACCACGGCGCTGCTGGTGAAACAAGCGCTGGCCCAGGCAACTGCCGGCGTCGATATCGTCGCACCTTCGGACATGATGGACGGCCGCATCAGCGCCATCCGCACGGCACTGGAAGCCAACGGACACATCCATACCCGCATCATGGCCTACTCGGCCAAGTACGCATCAGCGTTCTATGGCCCGTTCCGCGACGCGGTCGGCTCGGCCGCCAATCTCGGCAAAAGCAGCAAGGCCACCTACCAGATGGATCCGGCCAACAGCGACGAGGCATTGCGCGAAGTCGCGTTGGACATTGCCGAAGGCGCGGACATGGTGATGGTCAAGCCTGGCATGCCCTACCTCGACATCGTGCGCCGCGTGAAAGATGAATTCAGCATGCCAACCTTCGCGTATCAGGTGAGCGGCGAGTATGCGATGATCAAGGCAGCCGCACAAAATGGCTGGCTTGACCATGACAAGACCATGATGGAGTCCATGCTCGCGTTCAAGCGCGCAGGCGCCGATGGTGTTCTGACCTACTTCGCCCGCGACATCGCGCGACTACTTTAATTTCCTTCACGGGCGGCCCGCGCCGCCCCGCTCGCACGGCGCCGGTGGAAGCACCGGCGCCGACCGCGGCACCATTTCTCCGATTACCGAACTCTCGAACGTGGCCGGTTACCCATCTTGCGCGAAGCATTTTGGAATTTGATATCTTGCGTCTTCTTTTGATGCAAGAACACAACATTTCTCGGTGGCAAGATGGACCGCGCCAGAGCAAAAACCGCATTTCAACTGAACCCGGATCAAAGCATCAAACACGCGCTCGGTGAAAACGATTTGCTGGCCAGCCGCAAAGCCGACATCCAAATGACGGACGGCTCAATGCGCAGGGTAACGCTGTTCTTCCGGGCACAACCCCACGAGTTGGCCAAGCTGCAACGCGAAGGCTCGGCCGACTCATCTCAAGTGACGGCCGACCGACTCAAGAAACTACTGCTTAAGCAGGGCATCCACTTCATCAAAGTTGAACAGATCTTCCACCATATCCGTGTGCATACCCATTCAACAGATAAAAAGGAACAACAGATAAAACAGCAGGACAAAGGACAACCTGTTTCGCAACCTCAGTCATTCGCCCAGATGGCAACCAAAAAAATGGAAGACGGCTGGACTCGGACATTTGCCATACCTGATATCCCCATGGGTCTGGTGGACTCAGCCTTCATCAAGGCAATGAATAAAGGCCAGATGTTGCGCGTCGACGCTCAAATGAAGGAGTCGGCCTCCAAGCGCAAACCTGAAGATGCCGCAGCATCAGCAGCATCCCGTGCGAGCGGAACCACGACGACCACACTCACAGCCCATTCCTCCAATTCAGCGACCCACACAACGACAGTACCCGCTCCGCCGGGTGGCATGCCTCCGCTTCCGCCCACGCCGACCGCCAGTCCAGCTTTCAACGCGCCACTGTCGATCAACAGGATTGATAATTCCTGATATCAAGCAGTCAGACCAGGATCGGCTCATCAGGCCAACAAGCCCAACAAGCCCAACAAACCAGGTCTACAGAACGATGTGCCCGTATTACGCAAATTTAAGGTCGACGTGATTATTCCTGCCAAACCAAACGGAGTTTTCAATGAATCGAACAGCACTGCCATCAAGATGCGAACACTACGGAAATACGGTCGAAGCTGACACCGAAAATTTCACTCCCCAAAGAAGTCACCCTACTTGAGCTCCCACCAAACCCATGAATCCATGCTTGCTCAAGCCGTGCCGGTCCGTTTTATTATGCTATTTAGCACTTTACCTGTTCGGCTGCGGCGTGAGCCGCAGGTAAGGCTTCGGCGCTTGGTAACCCTTCGGGTATTTCTGCCGGATCAGCGCTTCGTCCTGCACTGACAGCGGAATGATTACGTCGTCGCCGTCGTGCCAGTTACCCGGCGTGGCGACGGTGTAGCCGTCGGTCAGTTGCAGCGCGTCGATCACCCGCAATACTTCAGTGAAGTTTCGGCCGGTGCTCATAGGATAGGTAAGCATCAGCCGGACCTTCTTCTTCGGATCGATGATGAACAACGAACGCACGGTAGCGGTATCAGACTGATTCGGATGAATCATGTCGTACAAAACAGCGACTTTGCGGTCGGCATCGGCAATGATAGGGAAATCGACCACCGTACGCTGGGTCTCTTCAATGTCTCGTATCCACGCACTGTGTCGTTCGACCGGATCAACCGACAGCGCAATCGCCTTCACGTTTCTTCTGTCGAATTCGGGTTTGAGCCTGGCAGTCAGACCCAGCTCAGTAGTGCAGACGGGCGTGAAATCTGCAGGATGCGAAAACAGCACGACCCAGGAGTCCCCAGCCCATTCATGAAAACGGATTTCACCGGCTGACGAATTCTGCTCAAAATCGGGCGCAGTATCACCGAGATGCAATGCCATGGTGTCAGTCTCCTTGCTCAGAGAGGTGATCAAGAAGCCAATATATCGGCGCTCTCCGTACGGCACAAAGACAATCTCGCTGTTAGCAAATAGCCGGGATTGATATGGCGCTGAATTACTTCGTTTGTCGTAGCAACTGCAGGAATTTTTCGGCGGACTGGAAGCCGATCACGCGTGAGCTACTGACTTCCTTGCCATCAGGACCGAAAAAAATAATGCCAGGCGGACCGAACAAACCGAAGCGTTTCAGCAGAGCCTTGTGCTCTTCATCGTTTGATGTCACATCAGCCTGCAGCAAGAGCATCTGGTCGAGCTCGGCTTTCACCCTCGAATCAGTGAACGTGATTTTTTCCATCTCGATACACGACACGCACCAGTCCGCATAGAAATCGAGCATCACGCGCCGACCGCTGGCATGCGCGAGCGCCGCATCGAGTTCCGCGATACTACCAATGCGCAGGAATGCCGTCTTTGCCTGAACCTCGCCATGCAGATGTGCGAGCGGCGACCACGGGTCGCGGCCACCGCTTCCGACGCCGACAAGTTGCACCGCGCCGATCGCAATGAAACCCATACCGATCGCACGAGCACGCCAACCGAGTGATCGGACTCGTAACAGGAAAGCGCCATAGCCCGCGCCCAACACGCCCCAGCCCAGCATCAGCAGCGAGGGAGGGATCAGAGATGCGATCATCCACAACGCTAGTGCCAGCATCAGCACACCGAAAAACACCTTGACCGATTGCATCCACGCGCCAGCGCGTGGCAACAGCGTGCCGGCCGACACGCCAACCAGCAACAGCGGCACGCTCATGCCGGCCGCCATCGCAAACAGGGCGCTGCCGCCAACGAATACATCGCGTGTCTGACTGATATAGACAAGCGCACCTGCCAACGGTGCAGCGACGCACGGACCAATGATCAGTGCCGAGATAGCGCCCATCACAAACACGCCGGCGAGTTTTCCCGTGCGCTGACGCTCGGACAAGCGGGTCAGCGCCAGCTGTACCGGTGCCGGCACCTGCAGCTGATAAACATCGAACATGGACAAGGCCATCAACGTCATCAGCGCGGCAAAACTGCCCAGGATCAGCGGGCTCTGCAAGGCGGCAGACAAGCCTTCGCCGACCAGACCCGCGGCAATACCAAGCGCCGTATAGACCACAGCCATGCCCAACGAATAGCTGAGCGATAGCGTAAAGGCACGGCGGCGACTGGTCTGCGAACCTTCACCGGCGATGATGAAGGACAGGATCGGCACCATCGGCAACACGCAGGGCGTAAACGACAAACCCAGCCCTAGCAGCAGAAACAGCGGCAAAATCAGCATCATTCGCCCGCTGGCAAGCGAAGCCTCGATGCGCCCCATCTCGCTCGCCGGCACCTGGACGTCACGGGTTGATACGGCCGGACTTGCCGCCGGCGATGCAATCAGCCTGTCAGCCATGGAAGGCGCGGCGGCGGGCAAGCGCACGTCGGACATCATCGGCGGATAACAGAGGCCTTTGTCAGAGCATCCCTGACTGGTCGCTTTCAGAGTGAACGCCGAACCGGCCTGCACGGGCAAATGAATCAGCAGTTCGCCGCGCATCGTCTCGACATCTTTTTCGAAGTTCGGGTCGAACTTTACCTTGCCGCGCGGCAGATCAGGCTTGCCCAATGTTCCACCTTCCACCGCGAACGCGAACTTGTCGCGATACAGGTAGTAGCCGTCGGCGACGCGGTAACGCACTTCGATCGTCGACGGATCGCTCATTCGCGCACTGAATTCGAAAGCTTGCTCAGGCGGCAGAAATTCGCCAGCATCTTGCGCAGCGCTCAGCAACGGCAGACCTGCCCACAGCAGGAAGAAAAAACGGATGAACAGATTATGCATGGGACTCGGGTTGGGTTTCGGCGGCAATCCAGTGCAGATACGGCGGATGGCCTTCGCTCAGTGGCCAGGCAATCACCTCGGGCAGATCGTACGGGTGTGAGGCAAGGATGGCGCGTTGCAATTGCGGATAACGCCGCCGCGTGGTCTTGATCAGCAACGTGACTTCGCCTGCTTCCTCGACTGCCCCCTGCCAGCGATAAACCGATTGCACGGCAGGCAGAATGTTCACGCATGCCGCCAGCTTCGCATCGACCAGTGTGTGCGCCAGCGCTTGCGCGGTCGACATATCGGGCACATTCGTCATCGCCAGCAGTATCTGTTGGTCACTCATTGGGACTCCGTCAGGTCAACAGCCGTCTGCGTGTGAGGACAGTCGCGACATAAAAAGCGGCCACACAGAAAACCAGCAGGTTCAGCACATTCGGCAGCGGGTTCACGGGCAGGCGCCCCAGCAGCAATGGTCGCACAAGATGCACGGCCGCACCGAGAGGCAGATAGTCTGCGAGCGACTGCAGCCAGGCGGGTAACTGCGCGGTCGGATAGTAGACACCGGACACGAAGATCATTGGCGTCAGCACCAGCGTGAAATAGTAAGTGAAGAAATCGTACGCCCTCGCGATCGCATTCATGATCAGCGCGATCGACGCAAAAGTCATGCCGATTAGGAACAGCAAGGGCGGCACCAGCAAAGTGGTCGGATGCAGCCCGATGCCCAGCACGAACAGCACGACCAGGATTGCCAACCCCGAGATCATCGCCTTGCTAGCGGCCCATAGCAATTCAGCCAGTACGATGTCATCAAGGTCGAGCGGCGTATTCAATAACGTCTCCCAGGTCTTTTGTACATGCATGCGCGAGAACGCAGAGTACAAGGCCTCGAACGAGGATGCCATCATGACGGACATGCAGATCGAGCCGCTGGCAAGGAACTCGATGTAGGGAACCCCATCGATTTCCTGTAGCAGACTGCCGAGGCCGTAACCGAAGGCGAGCAGTGTGATCATCGGCTCCGCGATGTTGCCGATCACACTCGCGACAGCCAGCTTGCGCCAGACCAGCAGGTTGCGCCGCCATACAGGCACGAAACGCAGGCTGACCGAAGGCAGCCGGTAAGTCGACATCGTCATCTCAGTCCCTCATCTCGCGGCCGGTCAACTTCAGGAACAGGTCTTCCAGATTGGCAGGGCGATGCAGATAGCGCAGCCCCTCACGCTGTGTAAGGCTTTGCAGCAAAGGCTCCGCATGGTTGGTATAGCAGAACGCAGTTTCGCCACTGGTCTCGACACGGTCGGCCAGCCCGCGCGCGCCTTCTGCCCATTCGACGGCGCGATCGCCGTAGGCCTCGATCACTTGCGATTCAATGTGAGCGGCAATCAGTTCGCGCGGCGCACCCTCGGCGATCATTCTCCCGTGATCAATCACGGCCAATCGATCACACAAACGCTCGGCCTCGTCCATGAAATGGGTAGTCAGCAGAATGGTCTTGCCGTTAGCGAGCAAGGTCTTCAGACGCTCCCAGATCATGTGCCGCGCTTGCGGGTCCAGGCCTGTGGTCGGTTCGTCCATGAAGATCAGGTCGGGATCATTCACTAGTGCCCGCGCAAGCGTCAAACGGCGCTTCATACCCCCGGAAAGCTCCCCGATACGGGCGTCGCGCTTGGCGATCAGATTTGCAAATCCCAGCAACCAGTCCAATCGGTCGGCGATGTCGACTTCGTGCATGCCAAAATAGCGACCATAGACAAGGAGGTTTTCTTCGACGGTGAAATCCGGATCAAGGCTATCGATCTGAGGCACAACGCCGATCCGCATGCGTGCGCGCCGCGCATCGCCAGGCACGTCATGGCCGACCAGCGTGATGCGCCCGCTGTCAGGGGCTGTCAGCCCGAGGCAAAGCTTCAATGTCGTGGTCTTGCCAGCGCCATTTGGCCCGAGCAAGCCATAGCACTCGCCGCGACGCAGCGCGAACGACACGCCATTGATCACCTGACGCCGGGCAGCGCCGTCGCCATATGACTTGTGCAGGTTTTCTACGCTCAGGATAGTCATGGGGGTTACGTGGGTCAGGGTCAGGATGTGAGCTGTCGGTGGTTGCGGACTGCTGCTGAATTACTGATTGCTGCTGACTCCCGCACGGTCGATCTTGCCATATCAGCGATGCATTTTCAGGCGCCCAAAAAACAAAGCCAGGCACGCAGCCTGGCTTTATGGTGCTGTCACTGCCCTAGCAGTGCTGCAGAATTTACTCCACCACTTCGACAGCTTCGGTCGGCTCCGGACGGTCAACCAGTTCAACATAGGCCATGGGCGCGTTGTCACCAACGCGGAAGCCCATTTTCAGGATGCGCAGGTAGCCACCGTTGCGTGCCTTGTAGCGCGGACCAATTTCGGAGAACAGCTTGCCGACGATTTCACGATCGCGTAGGCGCGAGAACGCGAGACGCTTGTTGGCCAGCGTGTCGATTTTTCCGAGGGTGATGATCGGCTCGATGACGCGGCGCAGTTCTTTTGCCTTCGGTAGCGTGGTCTTGATCGCTTCGTGGCGCAGCAGAGAAACAGTCATGTTGCGCAGCATAGCGAGACGGTGCGACGAAGTGCGGTTCAGTTTACGGAGTCCGTGGCGATGACGCATGGTACTTTCCTTTTCAGAGTATTGGTCCAGCTCTTCTATCGCCGGCCCGTATATCGGGCCGGCGCGGGCCGGTAAAGGTTAGATAATAAAGTTCGATTACTTTTCGAGGCCAGCCGGCGGCCAATTTTCGAGTTTCATGCCAAGGGTAAGGCCGCGCGAGGCAAGAACTTCCTTGATTTCGTTGAGCGACTTTCGGCCCAGGTTCGGGGTTTTCAGAAGCTCGTTCTCACTACGCTGGATCAGGTCACCAATGTAATAGATGTTCTCCGCCTTGAGGCAGTTTGCAGAACGGACGGTCAGTTCGAGATCATCAACCGGGCGCAACAGGATAGGATCGACGGTCGGAGCGCGCGACGGCGCTTCGGCTGCGGCTTCGGTGCCTTCCAGAGCGGCGAACACATTCAGCTGATCAACCAACACGCGAGCCGACTGGCGAATCGCTTCTTCCGGCGAGATCACGCCGTTGGTCTCGATGTTCATCACCAGCTTGTCGAGGTCGGTACGTTGCTCGACACGAGCCGATTCAACCGTGTACGACACACGACGCACTGGCGAGAACGATGCATCGAGAATGATGCGACCGATGGTCTTATTCGCGTCTTCCGTCAGACGACGCACGTTGCCCGGCACATAGCCGCGGCCTTTTTCGACCTTCACCTGCATGTCGATCTTGCCACCGGCAGTCAGGTGGGCGATCACGTGATCAGGGTTGATGAGCTCGATGTCATGTGGCAGGTCGATGTCCGAAGCCAGCACCGGACCCTCGCCTTCCTTCTTCAGTGTCAGCGTGACTTCATCGCGGTTGTGCAGCTTGAAGACGACGCCCTTCAGGTTCAGCAAAATATCGACTACGTCCTCCTGAACGCCATCAATCGACGAGTACTCATGCACCACGCCTGAGATCGTCACTTCGGTCGGCGCGTAGCCGACCATCGACGATAGCAGCACGCGACGCAGCGCGTTACCGAGCGTGTGGCCGTAGCCACGTTCGAACGGCTCCATCACGACTTTGGCGTGACCAGGGCCGAGCTGCTCAACCTCAATGATGCGGGGCTTCAGAAGATTGTTTTGCATGAATGTCCTTTCAATACCCTCGGCTCGTTACACCGATAAGGCTGATGGCATATCTAAAAAGGCGCCTGTGAATGCAGGCGCCTCGGGAGAATTAACGTGAGTAGAGTTCGACGATCAACGACTCATTGACTTCCTGATTGAAGTCACCGCGGTCCGGCAAGGATTTCAGGGATCCTTCCATCTTTTTAGCATCGACCGACACCCACAGCGGCAGGCCTGACTGCTCTGCCAGCGACAGCGCTTCGGCGATACGAACCTGCTTCTTCGCTTTTTCACGGACGGCGACGACATCGCCCACTTTGACTTGGAACGACGGGATGTTCACGACGTTACCGTTGACGACAATCGCCTTGTGCGACACCAGCTGGCGCGCTTCCGCACGGGTCGACGCAAAACCGAGGCGATAGACAACGTTATCCAGCCGCGACTCGAGCAGCTTCAGCAACATTTCGCCGGTATTGCCCTTACGGCGGTCAGCTTCGGCGAAGTAGCGACGGAACTGGCGCTCAAGCACACCGTACATGCGCTTGACCTTCTGTTTTTCACGAAGCTGATTGCCATAATCCGACGTACGCGCACCCGAAGTACGGCCATGCTGGCCTGGCTTCGAATCGAGTTTGCACTTCGAATCCAGAGAGCGGCGTGCGCTCTTCAGGAACAGGTCGGTGCCTTCACGGCGGGAGAGTTTTGCTTTAGGTCCAATATAACGTGCCACGAAGTTTCCTTTTATGTTTGACGTCTTGGCTCCACGCCAAAGACGCTAGTCCGGTCTGCCTGCTACCGGACAGTGGTCTTAGAACAAAACCCGCCGTGTACGGCGGGTCGCTTTCAGCTAAAGGCTGTACAGCAAGAGATCAGATACGGCGGCGCTTCGGCGGACGGCAGCCGTTGTGCGGCACGGGCGTCACGTCCTGGATCTGTGTAATCTTGATGCCAAGCGCATTCAACGCACGAACCGCGGATTCGCGACCTGGGCCCGGACCCTTGATGCGAACTTCGAGGTTCTTGACGCCGCACTCAACCGCCACCTTACCTGCAGCTTCAGCAGCCACCTGTGCAGCGAACGGCGTCGACTTGCGCGAACCCTTGAAGCCAGCGCCACCCGACGTCGCCCACGACAAGGCGTTGCCTTGGCGATCAGTGATCGTGATGATGGTGTTGTTGAACGAAGCGTGAACGTGCGCGATGCCTTCGGCAACGTTCTTCTTAACTTTCTTGCGAACGCGCGCGGAAGCGGCGTTGTTCGATGCTTTTGCCATGATGGGTTCCTTGTGTCCGCTAAAGGATTACTTCTTCAGCGCTTGTGCTGCCTTGCGCGGGCCCTTACGGGTACGTGCGTTGGTGCGGGTACGCTGTCCACGAACCGGCAAGCCCTTGCGATGGCGCATGCCGCGATAGCAGCCGAGATCCATCAGGCGCTTGATGTTCATCGACAGTTCACGACGCAGGTCACCCTCGACGATGAACTTGCCGATTTCGTCACGCAGCTTCTCAAGCTCGTTATCATCGAGCTCCTTGACCTTCTTGTCGGTCGGAACACCCGTGGTCGCGCAGATCAACTCAGCGCGAGGACGGCCGATACCGTAGATGGCGGTAAGGCCAATAACGGTGTGCTGGTGGTTGGGGATATTGACCCCTGCAATACGTGCCATTCGTTATTCCTCGATCAATAACGTTAAGTTAACCTTGGCGCTGCTTGTGGCGCGGTTCGGTGCAAATGACACGGACAACGCCCTTGCGCTTGATGATCTTGCACTTACGGCAGATCCGCTTCACTGATGCGAGCACTTTCATGATGGCCCTCTTTCTTTCAGTCTTCTAAATACCTAATATTTCGTTCACTTGGTCCGGAATACAATCCGCGCCCTGCTCAAGTCATAAGGCGTCAGTTCTACTGTCACCTTGTCGCCCGGAAGAATGCGAATGTAATTCATACGCATTTTTCCGGATATATGTCCTAGGACGATATGGCCGTTTTCCAGTTTGACCCTGAAGGTTGCGTTGGGGAGATTTTCAAGAATCTCGCCTTGCATCTGGATAACGTCGTCCTTGGACATAAAAACTGCCTGTTTCTTTATTCAACGGGTCGGGGTACCGCCCTTGAAATTGGCCTTGCGCAGCAGCGAATCGTATTGCTGCGACATCACATAGTTTTGAACCTGCGACATAAAATCCATCGTCACGACCACGATGATCAGCAGGGACGTACCGCCGAAATAGAACGGCACATTCCAACGTGCAATCAGGAATTCAGGCAACAGACAAATCAGCGTGATGTACACCGCACCTGCCAGCGTCAGCCGGGTCAGGATTTTGTCGACATAGCGTGCGGTCTGGTCACCAGGGCGAATTCCCGGAACGAAAGCTCCGCTCTTCTTCAAATTTTCTGCCGTTTCCTTGCTGTTAAATACCAGCGCGGTATAAAAGAAACAGAAGAAGATGATAGCGACCGCATACAGCAACGCATGAATCGGCTCACCCGGAGCCAGCGAAGCGGCGAGATCCTTCAGGAAACGCACTACAGCACTGTTAGTATCACCGGCAGTAAACCAGCTGGTAATAGTCGCCGGGAACAAGATGATCGACGATGCAAAAATCGGTGGAATCACGCCTGCCATGTTCAGCTTGAGCGGAAGGTGGCTACTCTGACCGCCATAGATCTTGTTGCCGACCTGACGCTTCGCATAGTTCACCAAGATCTTGCGCTGACCGCGTTCGACAAACACCACAGCAAATGTAACTAGCGCTACCACGATACAAATCAGGATGGCTGTCAACGCATTCATCGAGCCGGTACGAACTAACTCAAACAAACCGCCAACCGCATTCGGCAGACCCGCAGCAATACCACCGAAGATTATGATCGATATACCGTTACCCAGGCCTCGCTCAGTGATCTGCTCACCCAGCCACATCAGGAACATAGTGCCTGTTACCAGAGTCACGACCGTAGTAAAGCGAAATGCCAATCCCGGATCAATCACCAGACCCTGCTGCGATTCGAGCGCCATTGCGATGCCAAGCGCCTGAAAAGTCGCCAGAAGCAAAGTGCCGTAACGCGTGTACTGGGTGATCTTGCGGCGACCCGACTCGCCTTCCTTCTTCAACGCTTCCAACTGCGGCGAAACGACAGACAGCAGCTGCATGATGATCGATGCAGAGATGTAGGGCATGATGCCCAACGCAAAGATCGTGAACCGAGACAGCGCGCCACCCGAGAACATGTTGAACATGCCCAGTATGCCGCCGCGGTTCTGATTGAACAGCGCCGACAACTGCACAGGATCAATGCCCGGCACCGGGATGTGCGCGCCAATCCGGAACACTACCAGCGCGCCCAGCAGGAACCACAAGCGGCCCCATGGGAATCCGCTAGCAGAGCTTTTCGCGAGTTTTGAAGAAGTCGCCACGTGTTCCTAGCCTGGTTACGTTTACTCGACCGAGCCGCCAACCGCTTCGATGGCGGCCTTTGCCCCTGCGGTGACCGCGATGCCCTTCAGCATGACTTTCTTGCTGAGTTCACCGGCTTTGATCACGCGTACCGAGCGCGCCAGCTCAGAGACCAGACCGGCCTGCTTCAGAGCGAGCATGTCGATCTCCGCAACCGGCAGATTCGCGAGGTCCCCAAGACGAACTTCGGCCTTAAAAGGCTTGGACTGCGACTTGAAACCACGCTTTGGCAGACGGCGCTGGAGCGGCATCTGCCCACCTTCGAATCCAACTTTGTGGAAACCACCGGCACGAGATTTCTGACCCTTGTGACCACGGCCTGCGGTCTTGCCAAGTCCCGATCCTATACCACGACCGACGCGGCGCTTCGCATGCTTCGCGCCTTCTGCGGGTTGAATATTATTCAGTTGCATCTTTTTCTCCGTTCGCAGCGCTTAAGCCACCACTTTCACGAGATAGGCGACCTTGTTGATCATGCCGCGCACTGCGGGCGTATCTTCAAGGACGCGCTCAGAGTTCACTCTGCGCAGACCGAGGCCACGAACCGTCGCGCGATGCGACTGCTTGGTGCCAATCAAGCCCTTGACCAGTTTGACTTTAATAGTGTTTGCCATGTTGATCACCTCAGCCCAGGATTTCCTCGACCGTCTTGCCACGCTTTGCAGCGATCTCAGACGGGGTGCTCATCTTCGCCAGACCGTCGAGGGTCGCGCGAACCATGTTGTATGGGTTGGTCGAACCGTGCGACTTGGCGACGACGTTGGTCACGCCCATCACCTCGAAAATCGCGCGCATCGGGCCACCAGCGATCACACCGGTACCATCTTTTGCCGGGATCATCATCACTGATGAAGCACCATGATGACCATGAACGGTGTGCTGCAACGTGCCATTCTTGAGGGTCACCTTGATCATCTTGCGGCGCGCTTCTTCCATTGCCTTCTGCACGGCCACCGGCACTTCCTTAGACTTGCCTTTGCCCATGCCGATACGGCCATCGCCATCGCCCACCACAGCCAGCGCTGCGAAGCCCATGATGCGGCCGCCCTTCACCACTTTGGTGACGCGGTTGACCGCAATCATTTTTTCGCGCATGCCGTCGTCCGGCTTGTCGCTCTGCATTTTCTGCTGCATTTTTGCCATGATGAGTCTTCCTTAGAACTTCAGGCCGGCTTCGCGAGCTGCATCAGCAACTGCCTTCACACGACCGTGGTAGCGGAAACCGGAACGATCGAACGCCACGGTATCGATGCCCGCCTTTAGTGCTTTCTCTGCGACCCGCTTGCCCACCAAGGCAGCGGCAGCAGCGTTGCCACCCTTGCCCGATTGGCCAGCCAGCTCAGCGCGCACTTCCGCTTCTGCAGTAGAAGCGGCAGCGAGCACCTTGGCGTCCGGGCCAAAGATGGTTGCGTAGATGTGCAGGTTGGTACGATGCACGGAAAGGCGATTGACCTTGAGCTCCGCGATCTTTGCACGCGTCTGGCGTGCACGGCGCAGGCGGGATGCTTTCTTGTCCATGTTCAACCCTTACTTCTTCTTGGTTTCTTTGATCACCACAACCTCGTCCGAATAACGGACGCCCTTGCCCTTGTAAGGCTCGGGGCTGCGGTAGGCGCGCACTTCTGCAGCGACCTGACCCACTTGCTGGCGGTCGATACCCTTGATCACGATCTCTGTCTGCGTCGGGGTCTCGCACTTCACGCCGGCCGGCATCTGATGCAACACCGGATGCGAGAAGCCCAGCGACAAATTCAGCTTATCGCCTTGCGCTTGTGCCTTAAAGCCCACACCGACTAGCGTCAGCTTCTTCTCGAAGCCCTTAGTGACACCGGTGACCATATTGTTGACCAATGCGCGAACGGTACCGAACATAGCGCGTGATTCGCGCGACTCATCCGCTGGCGCAAAGTTCAGCGCGTTGTTTTCGTTTTTCACGATGACCTGGCCCGTCAGCGGCAGAGTCAGCGAACCCTGCGCACCTTTGACGGAGATCTTGTCTGCCGCGATCGCCACTTCTACGCCCGCTGGCAGAGGGATCGGCATCTTACCTACTCGAGACATTTTGCTTACCCCCTCTTAGGCCACATAGCAAAGAATCTCACCACCGATACCGGTAGCGCGAGCTTTGCGATCGGTCATCACACCCTGCGGTGTAGACACGATGGTCACGCCCAGCCCGTTCATCACGGTCGGGATCTCTGCCTTGCCTTTGTAGATACGCAGGCCAGGACGCGAGACCCGCTCGATGCGTTCGATAACTGGACGACCAGCGTAATATTTCAGCTCAATCGACAGAACCGGCTTACCATCATCGGCTGCCACTGCGAAATTTTCGATATAGCCTTCGTCCTTAAGAACACGGGCAATCGCCACTTTCAGTTTCGACGACGGCATTGCAACCGCCGTTTTGTTGACACCCTGCGCGTTGCGGATACGCGTCAGCATATCGGCGATAGGATCGCTCATACTCATCGCTTATTCTCCTATTACCAGCTAGCTTTGGTCATACCCGGGATTTCGCCGCGCATGGCGATTTCACGGAGCTTAATACGGCCGAGGCCGAACTTGCGGAAGGTCCCACGCGGACGACCAGTCAGCGCGCAACGATTGCGCTGACGAGTTGGCGCGGAATTACGCGGCAGCGCCTGCAGTTTCAGGCGGGCTTCGTAACGCTCTTCTTCCGATTTCGACTGATCGTCGATGATCGATTTCAATTCGGCGCGCTTGGCTGCATACTTCTTCACCATTGCAGCGCGCTTCTGTTCGCGGTTAATCAGTGCCAGTTTTGCCATGGCAGCCTCAGTTTCTGAACGGGAATTTAAATGCGGCGAGAAGTGCTTTCGCTTCTTCGTCGGACTTGGCGGTCGTGGTGATGCTGATATTCATGCCACGCAGCGCATCGATTTTGTCGTACTCGATTTCCGGGAAGATGATCTGCTCTTTAACGCCGATGTTGTAGTTACCGCGGCCGTCAAACGACTTACCGGACACACCACGGAAGTCACGCACACGTGGGAACGCGATCGTAACAAGGCGATCCAGGAATTCATACATGTGCGCACCACGCAGCGTCACCATGCAGCCAATCGGATAACCTTCACGGATTTTGAATCCCGCGATTGCCTTGCGTGCCTTGGTAATAACTGGCTTCTGGCCGCCGATCTTCGTCATGTCGCCCACTGCATGCTCGATGACTTTTTTGTCAGCTATTGCTTCGCCCACACCCATATTCAGCGTGATCTTAGTAAGACGCGGCACTTGCATGCGCGACTTGTAGCCAAATTTCGCAGTCAGTGCCGCGACGATGTCTTTTTCGTAAATATCTTGGAGACGCGTCATGCTTACACCTTCACCACTTCGCCGCTGGACTTGTAAACGCGGACGCGCTTACCGTCCACGAGCTTGACGCCCACGCGATCTGCCTTGCCCGCCGCCGCATTGAAGAGCGCGACATTGGACACATGAATCGGCATCAATTTATCAACGATGCCGCCGGTTGCACCCGTCATCGGGTTCGGCTTGACAGCCTTTTTTGCGACATTGACGCCATCTACAACAATGTGCTCAGCATCAACGCGCTGCTGGACGACGCCACGCTTGCCCTTATCCTTGCCAGTCAGGACTATGACCTCATCACCCTTACGAATCTTATCCACGGCGACTCCTTACAGAACTTCAGGCGCGAGCGACACGATCTTCATGAAGCGCTCAGTGCGCAACTCACGAGTGACCGGTCCGAAAATGCGCGTGCCGATTGGCTCCAGCTTCGCGTTCAGCAGGACAGCAGCATTGCCATCAAAGCGAACCAGCGAACCATCCTGGCGACGTACGCCTTTGGCGGTGCGAACTACGACGGCGTTGTAGATCTCACCTTTTTTGACACGGCCGCGCGGGGCCGCGCGCTTGACGGTGACCTTGATGACGTCGCCGATGCTCGCATAACGGCGCTTGGAACCGCCAAGCACCTTGATGCACAGGACTTCTTGCGCACCCGTGTTGTCGGCTACATCGAGCCGGCTCTCAGTTTGAATCATGATTTCTCTTTCCCAACTTAATCCGCGCCGGACGCACGATGCGGCCTTTAACGGTCAGTCTTGGTCCCGCCAGAACTTCCATCACACAGAAGTGCTGATTGGGTTGATAAAAGCTACAAAAATATATTTCTGCTGCCCCACTACCGCCGCGTTGCAACTCGAAGCAGCATAGCTGCAAGCAGGCAAGCCCGACATTATGCATCACATAATGCCGGGCGCGCAAGCATTAAACTGCTTGTGCGGTCTGGACCACTTTCGTCACGGTCCAAGCCTTGGTCTTCGAGATCGGGCGGCCTTCCTGAATCTCAACGGTGTCGCCAGCCTTGGCGACGTTGCCTTCATTGTGCGCATGATACTTATTCGAACGCACGATGATCTTGCCGTAAAGAGGATGGCGCACACGGCGCTCGATCAAAACAGTCACAGTCTTATCCATCTTGTCGGAAACAACCGTGCCGACCAGAGTGCGCTTCAGCGATTTATTTTCTACAGTCGCGTTCATGTTATGCGTCCTTCTGGTTAATCACAGTCTTCACGCGTGCGATGTCGCGACGAACTTTTTTTAGCTGAGACGTATTGCTCAGCTGCTGGGTTGCTACCTGCATACGCAGGCCGAATTGGGCTTTCAGCAGGTCGTTCAGCTCTTTCTGGAGCGCCGCCTTGTCTTTGCCTTGGAGTTCAGATGCATTCATGGCTTTGCTCCTTTATTGGCCAACTTGGCGCACGACAAACGTGGTCGCCAGCGGCAGCTTGGCAGCGGCCAGACGGAACGCCTCACGCGCCAGTGCCTCGTCGACGCCGTCCATCTCGTACAGCACCTTACCGGGCTGAATTTCTGCGACGTAGTACTCAGGGTTGCCCTTACCATTACCCATACGTACTTCAGCCGGCTTTTGCGAGATCGGCTTGTCCGGGAAAATGCGTATCCAGATACGGCCACCGCGCTTGATATGACGGGTCATCGCACGACGTGCCGATTCGATCTGACGCGCAGTGATTCGACCGCGACCTACAGCCTTCAGACCAAATTCGCCGAACGAGACTGCCGTGCCGCGCTCGTGCGAAATGCCCTTGTTGCGGCCTTTTTGCTCTTTGCGATATTTTCTGCGTGCTGGTTGCAGCATGTTTATTCTCCTGCCTTATCAGCCGGCGCAGCAGGTGCGTCGGCCTTCTTTGCGCGAACACGCTTGGCACCTGGCGCACCGGCACCGGCAGCATCCGCTCCCGGACGTCCACGACCAGGACGACCTGACGGCTTACCATCGTCGCGACGCGGACCACGGCGCTTGCGCTCTTCGTCTGCGGTGACTTCGACAACCGGCGTTTCACCATTGGCCAGGCGATCACCTTTGTAAACCCAAACCTTGATGCCGATGATGCCGTAAGTAGTCTCAGCCTCGCCGAAGCCATAGTCGATATCGGCACGCAACGTGTGCAGCGGCACACGTCCTTCGCGATACCACTCAGTACGCGCGATCTCGATCCCGTTCAGGCGACCCGATGACATGATCTTGATGCCTTGCGCACCCAGACGCATTGCGTTCTGCATCGCGCGCTTCATTGCACGACGAAACATAATGCGCTTTTCAAGCTGCTGGGCGATCGAATCAGCGATCAGCTGAGCATCGGTTTCAGGCTTACGGATCTCTTCGATGTTGACATGCACCGGCACGCCCATCATCTTGGCCAGCGCAGTCTTCAGAACTTCGATGTCCTCGCCCTTCTTGCCAATTACCACACCAGGACGCGAACTGAAAATCGTGATGCGCGCGTTCTTCGCCGGACGCTCAATCAGCACACGGCCGACGGATGCATTCTTCAGCTTCTTTTTCAGGTAGTCACGAACCTTCAGGTCTTCTTCAAGCATGCTGGCAAAATTGCTGTTGCCTGCATACCAGCGAGAACCCCAGTTACGAGTGACGGCCAGACGGAAACCGGTCGGATGAATTTTCTGTCCCATCGTGACTCCCTTAGTTACCGACAGTCACGTAGATGTGACAGGTTTGCTTGGAAATACGATCGCCGCGGCCTTTGGCACGTGCGGTAAAACGCTTCAGCACCGCGCCTTTTTCCACGTAAATCGTCGTGACCTTCAGTTCATCAATGTCGGCACCATCGTTGTGCTCGGCGTTCGCGATCGCGGACTCCAAAACTTTCTTGATGATGACGGCACCCTTTTTGGGGCTGAACGTCAGGATGTTGAGCGCTTGGTCGATTTTTTTGCCGCGAATCAGGTCGGCAACCAGGCGGCCCTTTTGTGCCGACAGGCGTGCGCTGCGGAGGCTAGCTTTAGTTTCCATGTCAGGACCTTATTTCTTGGCTTTCTTGTCAGCCGCGTGACCCTTAAACGTACGGGTCAGCGCGAATTCGCCGAGCTTGTGACCGACCATGTTTTCGGACACGTAGACCGGCACATGCTGCTTGCCATTGTGGACAGCGATCGTCAGGCCGATGAAATCCGGCATGATTGTCGAGCGGCGCGACCAAGTTTTGATCGGCTTTTTGTCACGGCTGGCTTGAGCAGCTTCGACCTTTTTCAGCAGGTGGGCGTCGCAAAACGGCCCTTTTTTCAGTGAGCGTGCCATTTCTTACCCCTTATTTCTTGCCGCGACGCGAGACGATCATCGAAGTCGTGCGCTTGTTACTGCGCGTCTTCTTGCCCTTGGTCTGCTGGCCCCACGGCGACACCGGGTGACGACCTGCTGCAGTCTTGCCTTCACCACCACCATGCGGGTGATCGATCGGGTTCATTGCAACACCACGAACCGTCGGACGAATACCGCGCCAGCGCGTTGCACCGGCCTTACCAATTTTGCGCAGGTTGTGCTCGCCATTACCGACTTCGCCGATAGTCGCACGGCACTCAACGTGAATGCGACGAACCTCACCGGAGCGCAGACGAACTTGCGCGTACACACCTTCACGCGCCATCAGCACGACTGCAGCACCTGCGGTACGAGCAATCTGAGCACCTTTACCTGGAAGCATCTCGACGCAATGCACCGTGGTTCCAACCGGAATATTGCGAATAGGCAGACAGTTACCGGCCTTGATTGGAGCCTCTGCACCACTCATCAACTGGTCGCCCACCGACACACCTTTCGGCGCGATGATGTACTTACGCTCGCCATCGGCGTAGCACAGCAGGGCAATGTTGGCACTGCGGTTCGGGTCATATTCCAGACGCTCGACCTTCGCCGGGATACCGTCCTTGTTGCGACGGAAATCAACCACACGATAGTGTTGCTTGTGACCACCGCCGATATGACGGGTAGTGATATGACCATTGTTGTTGCGACCGGCAGTCTTCGATTTCTTCTCGATCAGCGCCGCGAACGGCCGACCTTTGTAGAGATCAGGATTGACCACTTTCACCATGCCACGACGGCCTGGCGAGGTCGGCTTTAGCTTGACGAGTGCCATTACTTAGCCTCCTCGGTGAAGTTGATTTCCTGACCCGGCTTGAGGCAGACAAATGCGCGACGGGTATGATTGCGACGGCCGGTAAACCGACCCGAACGCTTGACCTTGCCCGCACGATTTGCCACCTGCACGGATTCCACCTGGACCTTGAACAACATCTCGACGGCCGCCTTGATTTCAGGCTTGGTCGCATCCGGAGTCACCAGGAAAACCACTTGTTCATTTTTTTCCGCGACGAAGGTTGCCTTTTCCGAAATCACCGGAGCCAGCAGAACCTTCATCAGGCGCTCTTCACTGTGTTTGATGACTGTGCTCATGCCAGCATCTCCTCAATCTTTGCCAGTGCAGGCTTGGTGATCAGCACTTTCTTGAAGAACACCAGCGACACCGGATCAGCATGACGCGGCTCACAGATCAGCACATTCGTCAGGTTGCGGGATGCCAGCAGCAGGTTTTCATCCAGATTGTCAGTAATGACCAGCACCGAATCCAGGCCCATACCTTTAAGCTTCTGCGAGAGCAGCTTGGTCTTCGGAGCCTCGACCGACAGTTCTTCAATCACCGACAGACGACCCTCGCGAGCAAGCTGGGACAGAATCGAGCACACGCCAGCGCGGTACATCTTCTTGTTGACCTTGTGCGAGAAATTCTCGTCCGGCGTGTTCGGGAAGGCACGACCACCTCCGCGCCACAGCGGCGACGACGACATACCGGCACGAGCGCGACCAGTGCCTTTTTGGCGCCAAGGCTTCTTGGTAGTGTGCGAGACCTCTTCGCGGTCTTTTTGCTTGCGATTACCGCTACGTGCATTCGCTTGGTAAGCGATGACGATCTGGTGAATCAGCGCTTCATTGTAGTCACGGCCGAAAATCGTGTCCGGCGCCGCAACGTTCGACGCGGCTTGACCTTGCGCGTTCAGGAGCGTGAGTTCCATACCTTAGGCTCCTTTCTTAGCTTTGACTTTGACGGCCGGCAGAACGATTACATCACCGTTCTTCGCACCCGGGACAGCGCCCTTGATCAAAATCAGCTGACGCTCTGTGTCGACGCGAGCGACCTCGAGGTTTTGCACGGTGGCAGTAACATCACCCATGTGACCCGTCATACGCTTGCCGGGAAAAACGCGACCCGGATCCTGCGCCATACCAATCGAACCCGGCACATTGTGTGAGCGTGAGTTACCGTGCGAAGCACGTCCTGAAGCAAAGTTGTGGCGCTTGATCGTTCCGGCGTAGCCCTTACCGATGGTGACGCCCTGAACGTCAACCTTCTGGCCCGCCTCGAACAGACCGACGGCGATCTTGTCGCCTGGCTTGAACTCAGCAGCTTTCACAGCATCAACGCGGAACTCTTTGAGGACGGTGCCAGCCTCGACACCAGCTTTGGCAAGATGACCAGCCGCAGCCTTGCTCACACGGGAAGCACGACGGGTGCCGAAAGTAACCTGAACGGCTGCATAGCCGTCGGTTTCAGGCATTTTAATCTGCGTCACACGGTTGTCAGACACATCAATGACGGTGACAGGGATGGAATCCCCCTCATCCGTAAAAATGCGCATCATGCCAACCTTGCGACCAAGAAGGCCCAAGCTCATGTTTTTCTCCATTCCCACCTACGATTGGGCGGGGCTGTGTTTAAAAATTTGAATGGCCAAAATCTACTGACTTCGACCGAGCCGGCGAGTGTAGCTTAAAGGAGATCCCTCCGCAAGTGCGGAGCTCCACTTTTTTCTCTATTACGCCCTGGCGTTATTACTGCAGCTTGATCTCGACGTCCACTCCAGCCGGCAAGTCCAGCTTCATCAGCGCATCGACAGTTTTTTCGGTTGGATCAACGATGTCCATCAGGCGCTGGTGGGTGCGGATCTCGAATTGGTCACGCGAGGTCTTGTTCACGTGCGGCGAACGCAGCACGTCCCATCGCTGGATACGTGTCGGCAGCGGAACCGGGCCCTTGACGATCGCGCCAGTACGCTTGGCGGTCTCGACAATCTCAAGTGCCGACTGGTCGATCAGGCGATAGTCAAATGCCTTCAGGCGAATACGGATTTTTTGCTTTTCCATCATATTTCCTTAAAAGAGCGATCCGCAGGCTGGTCAGCCTGCGGCATTTCTTCGATTGCCCGGCAAACCGGACTGGCATATTTAGTCGAGGATTTTGGCAACGACGCCGGCGCCGACGGTACGGCCACCTTCGCG
>JAOASL010000032.1 GCA_030158675.1 Burkholderiaceae bacterium
CGATCGTGCCGACGTTCACGTGCGGCTTGGTCCGCTCAAACTTGCCTTTTGCCATGATTCATCTTCCTTCAAAAAGAACGATTTGCTTACTGTAGGCGACGCCCTGTGGGCGCCGCTTCGTTTTTCATTACTTCGACTTGGTGCTGATCACAGCCTCGGTAACGTTCTTCGGAGCTTCAGCGTAATGCTTGAATTCCATCGTGTACGTCGCGCGACCCTGGGTAGCGGAACGCAGCGAGGTCGAGTAACCGAACATCTCCGACAGCGGCACTTCGGCGCGAATGATCTTGCCGCCGCCACCCGGAATCTCGTCCATGCCCTGCACCATGCCGCGACGTGACGACAGATCACCCATCACCGTACCGGCATAGTCTTCAGGCGTCTCGACCTCGACCGCCATCATCGGCTCGAGCAACACCGGCTGTGCCTTGCGGCAGCCATCCTTGAACGCCATCGATCCGGCCATGCGGAATGCGTTTTCGTTCGAGTCCACGTCATGGTACGAACCGAAAATCAGCGTGACCTTTACGTCCACCACGGGGTAACCCGCCAGCACGCCATTGGGCAGCGTATCGACGACGCCCTTTTCCACCGCCGGGATGTATTCGCGCGGAACCACGCCACCTTTGATCGCGTCGACAAATTCGAAGCCCTTGCCCGGCTCCTGCGGCTCGATCTTCAGTACGACGTGGCCGTACTGGCCGCGGCCGCCCGACTGCTTGACGAATTTGCCTTCGATCTCGTCGCAGATCTTGCGGATAGTTTCCCGGTAGGCCACCTGCGGCTTGCCGACGGTTGCCTCAACGTTGAATTCGCGCTTCATACGATCCACCAGAATCTCGAGGTGCAGCTCACCCATACCCGAGATGATGGTCTGACCGGATTCTTCGTCAGTGCGCACGCGGAACGACGGATCTTCTTGCGCAAGGCGGTTCAGCGCCAAGCCCATTTTTTCTTGGTCAGCCTTGGTCTTCGGCTCAACAGCCTGCGAAATCACAGGCTCCGGGAACACCATACGCTCGAGCGTGATCACGGCGGACGGATCACACAACGTGTCGCCAGTGGTCGCTTCTTTCAAGCCAACTGCAGCGGCGATGTCGCCGGCGCGAACTTCCTTGATTTCTTCGCGCTGGTTCGCGTGCATCTGCAGGATGCGGCCGAGGCGTTCTTTCTTGCTCTTGACCGGGTTGTAGATGGTGTCGCCCGAGTTCACCACGCCCGAATAGACGCGGAAGAAAATCAGCTGACCAACAAACGGGTCCGTCATGATCTTGAATGCCAGAGCGGAGAATTTCTCGCTGTCATCGGCCTTGCGGCTGATCGGCTGCTCGCTCTCATCCAGGCCCGAGACCGGCGGAATGTCGATCGGCGACGGCAGATACTCGATCACTGCGTCGAGCATCGCCTGTACACCCTTGTTCTTGAACGCGGTGCCGCACAGCATCGGCACGATTTCACCGGCGATCGTGCGATGACGCAACGCCTTCTTGATTTCTGCCTCGGTCAGGTCGCCCTCTTCGAGGTACTTGTTCATCAATTCTTCGCTGGATTCGGCGGCGGCCTCAACCATCTTTTCGCGCCACTCATTGGCAAGCTCGGCGAGGTTCGCCGGGATTTCTTCGTAGTTGAATTTCATGCCCTGCGAAGCTTCGTCCCAGAGAACAGCCTTCATCTTCACCAGGTCGATGACACCGATGAAGCCGTCCTCGGCACCGATCGGCACCTGGATCGGAACCGGGTTCGCCTTCAAGCGGTTACGCATCTGCTCGTAGACCTTGAAGAAGTTCGCACCGGTACGGTCCATCTTGTTAACGAATGCAAGGCGAGGAACGCCATACTTGTTGGCCTGGCGCCAGACGGTCTCCGACTGCGGCTGCACGCCACCCACTGCGCAGTACACCATGCAGGCGCCGTCCAGCACGCGCATCGAGCGCTCGACTTCAATCGTGAAGTCTACGTGGCCCGGGGTATCAATAATGTTGATGTGGTGTTCGGCAAAATTGTTCGCCATGCCCTTCCAGAAGCAGGTCGTCGCGGCGGAGGTGATGGTGATGCCGCGCTCTTGTTCCTGCTCCATCCAGTCCATGGTCGCAGCACCGTCATGCACTTCACCGATTTTGTGGTTCACGCCGGTGTAGAACAGGATGCGCTCGGTGGTAGTGGTTTTGCCGGCGTCAATGTGAGCGGAGATACCGATGTTGCGGTAGCGCTCAATGGGTGTCTTGCGAGCCATGATAAATCCTAAGCTTTCTCAATGTACGAAACCGGGCGCCAAAAAACTGGCCAGCCCGGTGTTGCCTTTCAGGGTGGAGCACAGGCACACGCCTGCGCCCCGACTATCAGAAGCGGAAGTGCGAGAACGCCTTGTTCGCTTCTGCCATGCGATGCACCTCGTCGCGCTTCTTCATGGCGCCGCCGCGGCCTTCGGACGCGTCCAACAACTCGCCAGCCAAGCGCAGCGCCATCGACTTTTCGCTACGCTTGTTGGCAGCTTCGCGCAACCAGCGCATCGACAGCGCCATACGGCGGATCGGACGCACTTCAACGGGCACCTGATAATTCGCACCACCGACACGACGGGATTTGACCTCAACCATCGGCTTGCAGTTGCCAATAGCGGCAGCGAAAACTTCCAGCGGATCCTTGCCAGACTTGGTCTGGATCTGTTCGAACGCACCGTAGATGATGTTCTCGGCGACCGATTTTTTACCGGACAGCATCAGGACATTGACGAACTTGGCGACATCAACATTGCCGAATTTCGGATCCGGCAGGATTTCCCGCTTGGGGACTTCACGACGACGTGGCATTTCGATTCCTTTCAATCTTCAGCCGGCGGCGCTTGCGCGCTACCACGAATGGCCATCACAGCCACTCACTTACTCGGCCCCATCCGGGCCGACTCCATCTGCGGCTATGCCGCAGAAACTTGTTCTACTGCAGGCGAATGACCACCAGATTACTTCGCAGCGACTTTCGCACGCTTTGCGCCATACTTCGAGCGGGCCTGCTTACGATCCTTGACGCCCTGGGTATCCAGCGAGCCGCGAACCATGTGGTAACGCACACCCGGCAAGTCTTTCACACGGCCGCCGCGAAGCAGGACGACGCTGTGCTCTTGCAGGTTGTGGCCTTCACCGCCGATATACGAGATAACCTCGAAACCGTTGGTCAGGCGGACTTTGGCGACCTTACGCAGCGCCGAGTTCGGCTTCTTCGGGGTCGTCGTGTAAACACGAGTGCAGACGCCGCGCTTTTGCGGGCTGTTCTGCAGCGCGGGTGATTTGCTCTTCACGCGCGCCGAGGAGCGCGGTTTGCGAATCAGTTGGCTGATGGTTGGCATCGGTCTTTAAATCCAACAAAAATAGGACATTGCAAAATCCCGGGAACACCGGGGACGTTTCTCATCGGAGCAATTCGGAAAACACGTTGCTGCCGCTGACAGCCGGCACGGGGGAAAGCGTCGGGGGACTGGAAAAACAGACCAAAGAGCGCTTAAGCCCGGGCGAGCTTAAATTCGGGAACTCGCGAGTATAAATGGCGCAATCCCGTCCGTCAACCGGACGCACTGTAAGCGACCCGTTGAGGGAAAACAGCCCCGGGTCACCGAGGCTGTTACAACTACAACAACTGACTTCAGAAGTCGCCGGCAGCGTCGCCGGTCGGCGTTGACGCCGCAGCTTCCGCCTCCTGCAGGGCACGAGCCGCTTCGGCCTGCAACATGGCCGTGCGCTCGTCGGCTTCCCAACTTTCTTTCTCCTTGCGGGCACGGTGATAAGCCAAGCCGGTTCCTGCCGGAATCAGGCGTCCGACGATGACGTTTTCCTTCAGGCCACGCAGGGTGTCCTTCTTCCCCATGATCGCCGCTTCGGTCAGGACACGTGTTGTCTCCTGGAACGAAGCTGCCGAGATGAACGAGTCGGTCGATAGTGATGCTTTGGTGATACCGAGCAGAACATTCTCGTAAGTCGCCGGGCGCTTGTCTTCAGCGATCACGCGATCGTTCTCGTCCAACAACTCCGAACGCTCGACCTGTTCGCCCGGGATATAACCTGTATCGCCCGCATCCACCACCTGCACACGACGCAGCATCTGGCGCACGATGACTTCGATGTGCTTATCGTTGATCTTCACGCCTTGCAGACGGTAAACATCCTGCACTTCGTCAACAATGTAGCGCGCGAGCGCCTCGGCGCCCAACAAACGCAGAATGTCCTGCGGATCAGCCGGACCGTCGACGATCATCTCGCCCTTGTTCACCACCTGACCGTCGTGCACCAAGACCTGCTTGTCCTTGGTAATCAGGAACTCATGCTTCTCGCCGTCCATGTCGGTGATCTCAAGACGCTGCTTGCCTTTGGTCTCCTTGCCGAAAGCCACGGTACCGGTGACTTCAGCCAGCATGCCGGCGTCCTTTGGCGAACGGGCCTCGAACAGCTCCGCAACGCGTGGCAGACCACCGGTAATGTCACGGGTCTTCTGCGACTCGGTCGGGATACGGGCGAGTACCTCGCCGACGGACACTTGCTGGCCATCTTTCACAGTGATCAGCGCACCGACCTGGAAGCCGATCGTCACCGCATGTTCAGTGCCGGCAATCTTCACTTCCTGGCCTTTTTCATCCAGCAGCTTGACCTGCGGACGTACGGTGCGACCGGCGCTGCTGCGACGCTTCGCATCAATGACAACGAGGGTCGACAGGCCGGTCACTTCGTCGACCTGCTTCGCGACGGTCGAGCCTTCTTCGACGTTCTCGAATTTCACCGTACCTGCGTACTCGGTGATGATCGGGCGGGTCATCGGATCCCAGTTCGCGAGCGCCGTACCGGCCTTGATTACCTGGCCATCCTTCACGACCAGCGTCGCGCCATACGGTACCTTGTGGCGCTCACGCTCGCGACCGTGGTCGTCAGTGATCAGAACTTCCCCGGAACGCGAGATCACGATCTGGTCGCCCTTGCCGTTAGTCACATAGCGCATAGTCGCGGTGAAACGTACGGTACCGTTCGATTTCGCTTCGACCGACGACGCCACTGCAGCACGCGACGCCGCACCACCAATGTGGAAGGTACGCATGGTGAGCTGGGTACCAGGTTCGCCGATCGACTGTGCTGCGATCACCCCGACCGCTTCGCCGGAGTTGACCATTGAGCCACGACCGAGGTCGCGGCCATAGCACTTCGCGCACAGGCCGTAACGCGTGTCACAGGTTAGTGGCGTGCGAACTTTCACCTCGTCAATGCCAAGGCGCTCGATTTCTTCGACCGCATCTTCATCCAGCAACGTGCCGGCCTCATAGACGGTTTCCTGCGATTCCGGATTCACCACATCCGAAGCTGCGACACGGCCGAGGATACGGTCGCGCAGAGCCTCGATGACTTCACCACCCTCGACCAGCGCCTTCATCGAGGCACCGTTCGACGTGCCGCAATCGGTTTCGATCACGACCAGATCTTGTGTGACATCGACCAGACGTCGGGTCAGGTAACCCGAGTTTGCGGTCTTCAGAGCGGTATCGGCCAGACCTTTACGAGCACCGTGCGTCGAGATGAAGTACTGCAGAACGTTCAGGCCTTCGCGGAAGTTCGCGGTAATCGGAGTCTCAATGATCGAGCCGTCCGGCTTCGCCATCAGGCCACGCATACCGGCCAGCTGACGGATCTGCGCAGCGGAACCACGCGCACCGGAGTCGGCCATCATGTAAATCGCGTTGAACGATTCCTGCGTGCCCTTGGTGCCGTCACGCTTGATGACGTCCTCGACCTTCAGCTGCTCCATCATCGCCTTGCCGACTTCGTCGCCGGCCTTGCCCCAGATATCGACCACCTTGTTGTAACGCTCACCTGCGGTGACCAGACCGGACGAATACTGCTGCTCGATCTGCTTCACTTCGTGCTCGGCCTGCGCAATGATGGTGGCCTTCTGCGGCGGCACCAGCATGTCATCGACGCAGATCGAGATGCCGGCGCGGGTCGCGAGACGGAAGCCCGACTGCATCAACTGGTCGGCGAACACGGCAGTTGCGCGCAGCCCGCACTTGCGGAACGACGTATTGATCAGCTTCGAGATTTCCTTCTTCTTCAGCGCACGGTTCAGCACTGAAAACGGCAATCCCTTCGGCAGGATCTCGGACAGGATCGCACGACCGATCGTGGTCTCGTAGCGGTTGATCTGCTTCTCGAATTCGTCGCTATCCGGCACGCGCAGGAATTCAGTGATACGTACGGTAATGCGGGTCGTCAGCTCGACTTCCTTGTTGTCGTATGCGCGAATGACTTCCGACACATCCGGGAAGATCATGCCTTCGCCTTTGCCGTTGATCTTTTCGCGAGTAGCGTAATACAGACCCAGCACGATATCCTGCGATGGCACGATCGACGGTTCGCCGTTCGACGGGAACAGCACGTTGTTCGACGCGAGCATCAGCGTGCGCGCTTCCATCTGCGCCTCGATCGACAGCGGCACGTGGACGGCCATCTGGTCGCCGTCGAAGTCGGCGTTGAACGCCGCGCAGACCAGCGGATGCAGCTGGATCGCCTTGCCTTCGATCAGCACCGGCTCGAACGCCTGGATGCCCAGGCGGTGCAAGGTCGGTGCGCGGTTCAGCATCACCGGGTGTTCCTTGATCACTTCCTCAAGGATGTCCCACACCACCGGCGTGCCGGATTCGACTTCCTTCTTCGCCGCCTTGATGGTCGTGGCGATGCCCATGGCTTCCAGGCGCGAGAAGATGAAAGGCTTGAACAGCTCAAGCGCCATCAGCTTGGGCAGGCCGCACTGGTGCAGCTTGAGCGTCGGGCCGACCACGATGACCGAACGGCCCGAGTAGTCGACGCGCTTGCCCAGCAGGTTCTGGCGGAAGCGGCCGCTCTTGCCCTTGATCATGTCGGCCAGCGACTTCAGCGCGCGCTTGTTCGCGCCGGTCATCGCCTTGCCGCGGCGGCCGTTGTCGAGCAGCGAGTCCACCGCTTCCTGCAGCATGCGCTTCTCGTTGCGCACGATGATCTCGGGCGCCTTCAGCTCCAGCAGCCGCGCGAGGCGGTTGTTGCGGTTGATGACGCGGCGGTAGAGGTCGTTCAGGTCGGAGGTCGCGAAGCGGCCGCCATCCAGCGGCACCAGCGGACGCAGGTCCGGCGGCAGCACCGGCAGCACGTCCATCA
>JAOASL010000033.1:0-7283 GCA_030158675.1 Burkholderiaceae bacterium
GCCTCCAGCACCCGGCACAATGCGCGCTACCTGGCCACCAAAGCAAAAAAACTCGGCCATCTGCTGCCACCGCTGGCACCCGCGCACAAGCCAGACGAAAATAATTGACCGTTCATAAAAAACGCTTGCATCAGGCGCGCCGCTGCAGACCTTATGACCGGTACGGCAAGACAGAGCTACCAGCTGCCTGACGTTACAGCGATGGGAACAGGTTTCCGCTGGTGGCGGATTGCAATGTCATATAGAAAACATAATTCCAGCTTTGCAAGCAATCATCGCCACATTTGCGAAAGCTCAAATGACTGTAGGCAAGCTGTCGTAATCTGGCGTCGAGGGACTTGCTGCAGTCTCCTCGAACTTGCCTAAATCCCCTTTTAGGCTTGAGCTCTCCTCCCGGGAGAGCTTTTTTTTTGATCCATTCTTCAACTTTGTGGCTATGCAAATTTCCTGTTGCGCCGCATCGTTCGCCGCCTGTCTCACCTTCTGCTTCTACATATAGTCAAACCGAAATAGCGTATTGCAGCGCATTAAACGCGCTCTGTGCCACAGCCGCAAGTAGTAGCGCATTACTACCCGGCCATTCGCTATGCGGGAAATAATCGTTCGCTGCTTTAGTTCGGATACGTACAGGAGGTCCCACCAGAGAGCATCCGTCAGCTCACGCTCGAACAAACTGGCAGTGAATACAAAAATACAGAGACGAGGAGACTTGCATGTCATCACCCCAGCAACCGAAACGCAGACAGTTCTTCAAGATTGCCACTGCAGGCACCGCCGCCGCAGCCGGTGGCGGCCTGCCCATGATGTTCATCCCGAATGCAGCCCTCGCTGAGCAAGTGCTTGGCTCGTCCGCATTCGCCACCCTGACAAAGGTCGCACGCGACATTTTCCCGCACGACCGTTTTGAAGATGCGCTATACGCAAACGCAGTTGGTGTCTATGCCGATCAGGCAAAAGCCGACGCCGGCATCAAGCAGCTGCTTCTCGACGGCGTTGCAAAAGTCGATGCGGACGCGCGAGCACAGTTCGGCGCAGCCTATGCGGATGTCGCCAATGAATCGGATCGTGTGCAGGTCCTCAAGGCGATGGCCGACTTGCGTCATCCGTTTTTCATGAAGCTGCGCGGCGACCTTGTCGTCAGCCTTTACAACCAGCCGGCCGTCTGGGCCAAACTCGGTTACCAGGGCTCCTCCGCAGAGTACGGTGGTTACATCAACCGGGGCTTCAACGACCAGAACTGGATGGGCGAAGCGCCCAACGCTTAATCGCTGCCTGCTGAAAATAAAGGGAGACAACTATGGCAAAAAAATTCGGCCTCAGCGATGAGGTAGTGGTAATCGTGGGTTCGGGAGCCGGTGGCGGTACGCTGGGTAACGAGCTCGCACAAAAAGGTATCGATGTCGTCGTCCTCGAGGCTGGCAAGCGGCACGAAATCCAGGATTTCGAAAACGACGAATGGCCCATGTTCAGCAAAGTTTCGTGGCTGGATAAACGTACGACCTCGGGCCAATGGCGCGTCTCACAAGACTTCCCCAATCTGCCCGCATGGATCGTGAAAGCCGTCGGCGGCTCGACCGTACACTGGGCCGGCGCATCGCTGCGCTTCCAGGAACATGAATTCCGCGCGCGCACCACTTATGGCGAAGTCGCCGGCGCGAACCTGCTTGACTGGCCAATCACCCTTGCCGAACTCGCGCCGTTCTACACCCGTGCAGAAAACAAAATGGGAACCACGGGCACCCACGGCATTCCGCGCCTGCCCGGCAACAACAACTACAAAGTGCTGGCTGCCGGTGCAAAGAAAATGGGCTACCAGCATTTTCACACCGGGAATATGTCGATCAACTCGCGTCCGCGCGATGGTCGTGGCTCCTGCCAGCAGATCGGCTTCTGTTTCCAAGGCTGTAAATCCGGCGCGAAATGGTCGACCCTCTACACGGAAATCCCGAAGGGCGAGGCCACTGGCCACCTCGAAGTTCGCAGTGACGCACAGGTGCTGCGCATAGAGCACGACGCCCATGGCAAGGTCACCGGCGTGCTGTACAGCGACTCCAAAGGCAATCGCAACTTCCAGAAAGCGAAGGTGGTCTGCGTGGCCGGCAACTCGATCGAGTCACCGCGACTGCTGCTGAACTCCGCATCGAACATGTTCCGGGACGGCCTCGGCAATTCGTCAGGCCAGGTCGGCAAGAACTACATGCGGCACATGACCGCGTCGATCTACGCGATTTTCGAGAAGCCTGTGCATATGTTCCGCGGCACGACGATGGCCGGCATCATCAAGGACGAATCGCGCCACGACCCGAGCCGCGGCTTTGTCGGCGGCTATGAGATGGAAACCTTGTCGCTGGGCGTGCCCTTCATGGCCGCGTTCCTGAACCCGGGTGACTGGGGCCGTGACTTCTCCAATGCGATGGACGCGTACGACAACATGGCTGGCATGTGGCTGGTCGGCGAGGATATGCCGCAAGAATCCAACCGGATCACGCTGCATGCGACCGAAAAAGACCAGTTTGGCTTGCCGATCCCGAACGTGCACTTCAGCGATCATGCAAACGACGTCAAGATGCGCGAGCACGGCTTCCAGCAAGGCAAAGCGCTCTACGAATCCGTGGGCGCCAAGCGCGTGATCTTCACGCCGCCTTATCCGTCGACGCATAACCTCGGCACCAATCGGATGAGCGCCAAGGCACGCGATGGCGTCGTCAACCGCTGGGGCCAGTCGCACGACATCAAGAACCTGTTCATCTCCGACGGTTCGCAATTCACCAGCGGCGCGTCAGAAAACCCCACACTGACCATCGTCGCACTGGCGATCCGACAGGCAGAGTACATCGAGCGTGGTCTGCGCAAGGGAGCGTTCTGAAAATGAGAAAAACCGCATGGTCATTTCCGGCTATGCAGGCTGCCGTCCTCCTCGCGGGGGCGGCAGTGGTTTCGGCCCATGCCGATTCACTGCCCGGAGAAAAAATCTACAAACAGCACTGCGCAGCCTGCCACGCCATCGCGCCCGACGCCCCGATGGGCATGGGTCCCAACCTGCGCGGGATCGTTGGTCGGGATGCAGGCAAGGTGCCCGGCTATTCCTATTCGCCGGCCTTCAAGAAGGCGCTGGCCGGTGAAAGGTGGACGCCCCAGCTGCTGGATAAATGGCTGGAGCAACCGCAAAGCGTCGCCCAGGGAACGTATATGATGTACCAGCAGCCCGATGCAGCGGTGCGGGCGGCGGTCATCGAGTACCTTGTAACGGTCAAATAAAAAGACCGGTTACCGACTCGGTCCGCGCCAAACCAGGGGAGACTCAGCGTGTGCGACATCTACACAAGTGCCGATCCAATCCACTACGAACAGCGTACCCGCTCAGTTCGCATACGTGGCATGGTCACCAGCGTCAGGCTTGAAAACCTGTGCTGGGACGTCCTGGCGCGTATCGCGTCGAAGGACAAGCTGACCACCAATCAGCTGATCGGCAAGCTGTACGACGAAATCATCGAGCGGCAGGGACGGGTCGACAATCTGTCGTCGTTCCTGCGCGTCTCCTGCATGCGCTATCTGTCCTACGTGGCAGAGCAGCAGGAGAAGGACCATCTGATGATGAAGCAGTCCGACCCTTCCGGCACCGGCCGGGTGCGGCATATCGACAGCGCGCGCAGCGCACGTTCCTGAACCTGCAACGGCGGTGCCCCTTGATGCGCCGCCGTTGTCGCACTACAGTGGCGACTTTGTGAATTTAAACTCGCCAACAATGACCTCCCCCCTGCTGTTTGCGCCGACCTCGCTCGGTCCACTGTCCCTGCCCAACCGCATCATGGTCTCGCCGATGTGTCAGTACTCGGCCAGCGACGGCAATGTCAACGGATGGCATGCAGCCCACCTCGGCTCGCTCGCGCTGTCGGGCGCCGGCCTGCTTTGCGTCGAAGCTACCGCCGTCAGTCCCGAAGGTCGCATCACGCCCAACTGCGTCGGGCTTTACAACAATGACAACCAGCAGGCGTTGCGCGGCGTGGTCGACATGCTGCGCGCCGCGTCGCCGGTCCGGTTGATGATCCAGCTCGGCCATGCAGGACGCAAAGCCTCCAGCGCCAAACCCTGGGAAGGCGGCGAACTGCTGTCACCGCAAGACGGAGGATGGCAGGCGCTCGGCCCGTCGTCGCTGCCACACAAGGCCGGCGAAATTCCGCCGCAGGCGATGACGCGCGCCGAGATCGAGCGTGTGATCGCCGATTTTGTCAGCGCCACCCGGCGTGCCCGCGCCCTCGGATTCGACGCCATCGAAGTGCATGTAGCGCACGGCTATCTGCTGCATCAGTTTTTGTCACCGCTGGCGAACGTGCGCGACGACGATTACGGCGGCTCGGCAGAGAACCGCATGCGCCTGACACTGCAGGTATTCGAAGCGGTACGCGAAGCTGCGGGAAGCGACATGGCAGTCGGTGCGCGACTGTCCGCGACTGACTGGGTCGACGGCGGCTGGGAAATCGATGACTGCATCGTGCTGGCGAAAAAGCTGCAGGGTCTCGGGGCCGACTTCCTCGACATCTCGTCCGGCGGCCTGTCGCCACTGCAGAAGATCACGATCGGCCCCGGCTATCAGGCCGGATTTGCCGAGCGCATCCGCGCGAACGTGACTATTCCGATCATTACGGTCGGCCTGATTACGGAGCCGCAGCAGGCCGAAGACATCCTGCGTGAAGGAAAAGCCGACATGGTTGCCCTCGCGCGCGCCTTCATCGCTGATCCGCGCTGGCCATGGCGCGCTGCAGCCGAGCTCGGTGGTCGTCTGCAGGGTCATCCGCAGTACTATCGCTGCCTGCCGTCGGGCCATCCGCGCATCTTCGGCGACGTCGTTACCAGTCAGCGCTGACCACGCCTCTCGAACGCGCCGGCGCGCTGCCTGCCGTAGCGCACTGATTGGCAAGCAAAAATTTTTCAGAACGGGCGAAAAAGTTTTCACCTGCTGCAAGCAGAATCGGCCGAAACACGGCCTGAAACGCGTGGACAAGGTTTCGGGCGTTCAATATGATGCAGGCTCCAGTTATATAACACCTAAGAGCGTGGGGGAGATTCATCATGTGGTCACAGGTTTATGACCCGTTCAATAATATCTGGCTGTCCACAATGGCAGCAGCAATACCTGTAGTAGTCATGCTTGCGGCGCTGGCCTTTTTCCATATCAAGGCACACATCGCCGCGCTGATGGGTCTGGTGTCCGCGCTGGTGGTCGCCATCGTCGGGTTCACGATGCCGACCGATACCGCGCTGTCGGCGGCACTGTACGGCGCAGCCTATGGCCTGTTCCCGATCGGCTGGATCATCCTGAACGTGATCTTCCTTTATCAGCTCACCGACCGCAAAGGCCAGTTCAAGATCCTGCGCGAGAGTATTGCCGGTATCAGTGGTGACCGTCGCCTGCAGCTGCTGCTGATTGCTTTCTCGTTTGGTGCATTTTTCGAGGGCGCAGGCGGCTTCGGTACGCCGGTAGCCGTGACGGGTGCCATGCTGATTGGTCTTGGCTTCGCACCACTGGCAGCCTCGGGCCTGTCACTGATCGCGAATACGGCACCGGTCGCTTACGGCGCACTGGGCACCCCGATCATTGCGCTGGCCGGCGTCACCGGCCTCGACATGCTCGAGTTGTCGGGCATGGTCGGACGTCAGCTGCCGCTGTTCTCGCTGATCGTTCCGTTCTGGCTAGTCTGGGCCTTCTGCGGTTTCCGCGGCATGATCGCGATCTGGCCGGCGGTTCTCGTTGCCGGCGCAGCATTCGCGATTCCGCAATACCTGATCTCCAACTTCCACGGTCCGTGGCTGGTCGATGTCGGTGCGGCCGTGTCGTCGATGGTGTGCCTGACGCTGTTCCTGAAAATCTGGAAACCGAAGAGCATCATGACCTCGGCCAACGGCAAATTCGACGGCGGCAATCAGTCCGGTGCATCGGTCGGCGGCGGTCACAATTACTCCCGCAAGGAAGTGATGACGGCATGGACGCCGTGGCTGATCTTGTCAGTGATCGTTCTGCTGTGGGGCATCCCTGAGTGGAAGAAAGCGCTCGACGGCATCTCGCTGATCAAGATCGAGTGGTCCCATCTGCACAACATGGTGCAGAAGATGCCGCCGGTTGCTGCCGTGCCAAAAATCGAAGAAGCCATCTTCAAGCTGAACTGGCTGTCGGCGACCGGCACCGGCATCTTCATCGCGTCAGTGATTTCCGCCTTCCTGATGGGCTACCGCATCCGTGAAATGCTGGCGGTCTACTGGGAGACCTTCAAGCTGCTGAAGTACTCACTGATGACCATCGCGGCAATGCTCGCGCTCGGTTACTGCACCCGTTACTCCGGCGTTGATTCGACCCTCGGACTGGCATTCGCCAACACGGGCGTGCTGTATCCGTTCTTCGGCACACTGCTCGGCTGGCTAGGCGTAGCACTGACCGGTTCCGACACGGCATCCAACGTGCTGTTCGGCGGCCTGCAAAAGACCTCTGCCGAACAACTCGGGCTGAACCCGGTGCTGATGGCTGCGGCCAACTCGTCGGGCGGTGTGATGGGCAAGATGATCGACGCGCAGTCCATCGTCGTGGCATCGACGGCGACCAAATGGTACGGTCACGAAGGCGAGATCCTGCGCTACGTGTTCTTCCACTCGATCGCGCTGGCGGCGCTTGTCGGCATCCTGGTGACGCTGCAAGCCTACGTGCATCCGTTCACACTGCTGGTGCACTAACACTCCGCAGTTGCCATGAAAACCGTGCAGTGCCGAAAGGCCTGCACGGTTTTTTATTGATTCTGCCCCCCGCAATACTCGAACACCGAATGGCGCTTGAGAGCTCGCAAGCGCGGCGCCGAACGATTTGCAATCGCCGTCCAGTACCGAAAAGATGTCCGCTCCTTTTCACGCACAGGAGCAGACATGAATGGAATGACGCAATGGGGTGGCTATGGCGGCCAGCAACTCGCGCCGCAAGGGTTTTTCGGCAACTTGCTCGGTCCGGTCGGCGGGCTGATCGGACGCGGCATCGGTGGCATGTTGGGTAACGCCGGGCTCGGCGGCCAGATTGGCCAGATGGCCGGCGGCATTGGCGGAAAATTCCTGCCCTTCTCTGCCGATCCCATGCAAGCCTACGCGGACCAGATGGCACAGCAGCAGCTCCAGCAGCTACAGCAATTGCAACAACTTCAGCAAATGCAGCAGATGCAGCAACTGGCGCCGCAGGGCATGTTTGGCAACTTGATCGGTCAACTCGGCCAGCCGCTTGGTGGCGCCATCGGAGGCTTGTTCGGCCA
>JAOASL010000033.1:7383-126378 GCA_030158675.1 Burkholderiaceae bacterium
TCGCCAGCCAGCTCGGCCGCATGCTGCCCTTCCAGATGGATCCGATGCAGCAGGCCTATGCGCAACAGCAGATGGCCCAGCTGGCGCCGCAGGGCATGTTTGGCAACCTGATCGGTCAACTCGGCCAGCCGCTTGGTGGCGCCATCGGAGGCTTGTTCGGCCAGCCCGGCATGGGTAGCCAGATTGGCGGCATCGCCAGCCAGCTCGGCCGCATGCTGCCCTTCCAGATGGATCCGATGCAGCAGGCGTGGGTGCAGCAACAACAACAGCCTTACGGCACGCAAGGCCAGCAAAACTACACAGCAGGCCAGACCCTCCACTGATCCACGGAGGCGCCTCTTTCGCTGCGACAGTGAGGCGCCGTCAGGGCCGGACAGCCAATCGCGCAGACACCTACCCGGGCAACTATCAATGACAACGATCCAGGGCGGCCCCGGCCGCGGCCGCTATCTCGTCAGCTGTGCCGACGGCGCCAGGCTGGCGCGCTTCGTGTCCGAGGCACGCGGCAATCCCGAGTTGCACCTGCTTGACACCATTGGTCCGCAGGGCGCGCCTCACACCGCCGTGTTCGAGATGGCCCACACCACCGCCGCGCAGCTCGAACAGCGCTTCAATGCCGGCGGCGACATGAAGATCGAGCCGGACCGGCCGCTATCGCTGTTCGGCTCACCCTGACCCACCGCACACCTCGAAAGGATCTCCATGGCCACCAAGCCAGAAACAGACGCCGGCGCGTCCGCCCCGTCGGCATCGGCATCTGCCGACAGTAAACCGCGTTCGCACGACCTCAAGCAGCGCAAGGGGCAATTCCTGATTGCGCCGCGCCGCCATCCCGGCATGCAGATGATGGGTATTGCGCCGCTCAGCATGGCGACCGTCGAGCAGGCGCTGAAAGACTCGCCCGACATCGAGATCATCGATCGCGTCGGACCGAAACAGGTGGTCGGCGCGCTCGCCACCGGCATGCAGGACGGCGGTGTGCTGGTCGCACGAATGAATGAAGACAAGGCGCAGGCGCTCGCATTGCAGTCGCAGGGCCAGCTGATCGTCGAGCGCGATCAGCCTCTGCAACTGTGCGACGCCGACTATCCGCAGCCGGCGATGGTCAGCTACAACCTCCCGTTGGGCGGCACGGCCTTCAGTGCTGAATTCCAACTGATGGGCAAAGGCCAGCCGGTCGAAGGCGCGGAAGTCTATCTGTTCGGCAGCCTGCTGCCGGCACGCGGCGTCAGCGATGCCAGCGGGCGCGTGCGGCTGACCCTGTATGGTGACAGCGCTGCCAGTGTGCGACGGCTGTACGTGAAGCCGCGTGCCGATTTCTGGAGCTTCTGGCAAGAGCGCCCCGAAGTCAGCGATGACGAACTCAACCTGATCGGATTGCGTGCCCTATCCGACTGGCCCAGCCTGAAGAGCTTTCCGCAGCAGCAGCAACTGACCTGGGGACAGCGCGCGATGCGGCTCGACCAGCTGCCCAACACGTATCGCGGACAGGGCGTGAAAATCGCCGTCGTCGACTCTGGCTGCGCGAACAGCCATCAGGACCTGACTCAGGTCAGCCACGGTCAGGACATCGTCAACAAGTCGGCCACCAGCTGGAACATCGACACCATTGCGCATGGCTCACATTGCACCGGCGTCATCGCCGGACTGGATTCCGCGACCGGCATTCGCGGCTTCGCACCCGATGCCGAAATTCATGCGTGCAAGCTGTTCCCCGGGGGCCAGATCAGCCAGCTGATCGAGGCGCTCGAATACTGCATCGAGCATCAGATCGATGTGGTCAACATGAGCCTGGGCGGCGCCGAGCCTTCGGAAGCGCTGGAACAACAAATCGTGCGTGCGCGCCGCGCCGGGGTGGCCTGCATCGTCGCCGCGGGCAACTCCGGCGGGCCGGTGCAATATCCGGGTTCGTCGCCGAATGTACTGACCGTCGCCGCCATTGGTCGCATCAATGAATTTCCCGCAGACAGTTATCACACACAAACCACCACGCCGCAGATCGACGCGAACGGTTTCTTCGCCGCCCGCTTCAGCTGCTTCGGGCCCGAGATCGCCGTGTGCGCCCCCGGCGTTGCGATCACCTCATCGGTGCCGGACAATAACTTCGCCGCATGGGATGGCACCTCGATGGCGGCGCCGCACGTCACCGGACTGGCTGCGCTCGTGCTCGCGCACCATCCCGATTTCCGCGGTGCCGGCCAGATGCGCAGCGCCGAACGCGTCGAACATCTGTTCCAGATCATCAAGCGCTCCTGCCAGCCGCTGATGCTCGGCGATCCGCGTCGTACCGGCTTCGGTCTGCCCGATGTGGTGCGCGCAGTCGGCCTGGGGCAGATGCAGGGCATGATGGCCGGCGCACCCGGAATCGCCTCCCTGATGGCTCCCATGAGCAACCATGCACTCGGCGCACTGCTCGGCAACTCCGCCATGCACGCGCTGGCCAATGCCTATCGCGAGCCACCGGCGATCAGCCCTCAGAATGCTGCACTGGGCATGGCGCTTGGCATGGGCGCCCTCGACCCGTACGCGCTCTACCGTGGCGGCATGGCCCCCGCCTTCCTGCAGGGAAGCTACTGGTAAGGCACCGGCTCCTCCTTCGGGCGGCGACGTGATCGTCGCTCGTTTTTTACCACTGCCGTCCTCGCCATCGGAGCAAGCTGGCCAAAAGAAAAATGCAAGCCGGCGATGTTGAAGCGGAACTTGTTGCTCATCAAGCAGTCATGTCGTGTACGCAAAGCGCTTCGCCGAAGCGCGCCTTGCGCCTGACGCCATCCAACCGCTCTTGTCGAGGAACATCATGGAACATCACCACACCCATCACGCGCAGTCACATGCGCTGTCATCGCAGGAAAGCTACAACCCGAACCGCCTGCTCGACACACTGCGCGAGCGAATGAAACTGAAAAACGATGCGGCGCTGTCACGTGCACTCGAAGTCGCGCCGCCAGTGATCAGCAAGATCCGGCACCGCACCCTGCCCGTTGGCGCATCACTGTTGATCCGCATGCATGAAGTCACCGAAATGAGCATTCGTGAATTGCGCGACCTGATGGGTGACCGGCGCACCAAATACCGCTTGTCCGATGCCCAAGGCAAACCAAAGCCTTCGCTTGATGCGCAGGGACAGGAACCGCGCGAATCGTCGGGAACCAGCCAGCACCACTGAACGGGTAACCTAGCCGGCAACGCAACACACGACTGGTAGCGCGGCAATGCAAATGCGCGCGCTATCGACGCGGAGCGGCGCAGTCTCCGGGGTACTTAATGATGAAAATCCTGAGCGACTTTGGAGACGACATGTCCAATCGAATAAATCTCACACCCGGCGTGACGAGCCAGCTGTTGGCTACGCAGAGCACAGTCAAAACCACAACCCAAACCAATACGCAGTCGACTACGCCGATCGTTATCCACGCACCCGCTCGTCCGGCCAGACCTGCACCCGGCGGGCTTATGGCAGCGCGTGCCGATGCGCGCGTGCTGCAGCGGCGTGCGGCACGCGCTGCCATCGAGTTCAAGGGTAAGGTGCCTCTCTGGCAGCAGGGTGTAAAAAACATCAAATCCACCAACATGTCGGGTGCGCTGGCGATGCCAAAACTGACCGGCGTCCCGAAACAGGCGCTTAGCAGTCCGTCAGGAGCGGCCCAGCAAATACCGGCCAGCCAGGTTCCGCTGCGCGGGCCGCGCATGTTCGGTTTCGACAGGAACGCGACCGCGCAGCCGTCCGCCAAGCCGCTACCGAAAATCGCGTTGACCAAAGATGAAGTGCAGGAAGAACTGCGAAAGATAGCGAGCGAAACCACCGATATCGATGATCTGTCCGACATTGAGACGCTGCTGCAAAGATTGGAAACGCCGAAAAGACAGCCGGTGAACGACGCCGCAAAGGGTGCCAATGCGGGACAGGTCAGTCTGGGTTCTGAGGAATTGGGGAGTGCAAAGCTGCGGGCGCAGCATACGAGCCTTTCACCTGCCGCCGCTGCAGCCCCCGGAACAAAGGACGAGTGAGAGCGCCGGCCAGGCCGGCATCGTCACGCATCGTTGCATACGCTCAGGTCAGAACACCACCAGGTCGCGCATGCTCTCGCCGGCGTCGAGCTTGTCGAAACCGCGGTTGATGTCGTCAAGTGTCAGCCGCTCGCCCAGCAGTTTGTCGATCGGCAGCTTGCCCGCGAGGTAAAGGCCGATGTAACGCGGCACATCGCGCGCCGGCACGCACGAGCCGATATAGCTGCCTTTGATCGTGCGCTCTTCCGCCACCAGGCTGACTTGCTGCAGCGGCCAGTTGTGCTGCGGATGCGGCAGGCTGGCGGTAACCGTGGTGCCGCCGCGCTTGGTGACGCGATACGACAGCTCCATCGCCGGCACCACGCCGGCCATCTCGAACGCGAAGTCGACGCCGCCTCGGGTCGCCTCCTTCACCCTGGCGATCGCGTCGGGGTCGCGCGCGTTCACCACATGGGTCGCACCCAGCCGCTTCGCCATCTCGAGCTTGCCATCATTCAGGTCGATCGCTACGATGTCGGTCGCGCCAGACGCCACGGCACCCAGCAGCGCGCACATGCCGACACCGCCCAGCCCGATCACGGCAGCACTCTGCCCCGGCTGCACCCTCGCGGTGTTCACTACCGCGCCAACGCCGGTCAGTACCGCACAGCCGAACAATGCGGCCTCGACCAGGTCGATATCCTGCTCAATCTTCACGCATGAACGCCGCGACACCACCGCATGCTCAGCGAATGCCGACACGCCGACATGATGGTTCACATAGTGCGCGCCCAGGTGCAGGCGGCGCCCGCCGGACAGCAGCGTGCCCTTGCCATTGGCTTCCGCGCCCGGCTCGCACAACGCCGGACGTCCTTCCATGCAGGGCAGGCAGTGGCCGCAGCTCGGCACGAACACCAGCACCACCCGGTCGCCCGGCTTCAGGTCCGACACGCCGTCACCCACCTGCATCACAGTACCCGATGCCTCGTGGCCCAACGCCATCGGCACCGGCCGCGGACGCACGCCATTGATTACTGACAAATCCGAATGACACAGACCTGCCGCCGTCATCTTCACCAGCACTTCGCCCGGGCCTGGCGCATCAAGATCGATCTCCTCGATCTTCAGAGGCTTGCTGGTGGCAAAAGGTGCCGGCTTGTTCAGTTCGTGCAGTACGGCAGCGCGCGTCTTCATTGATGAGCTCCGGGAAAATCAGGGAATCAGATCGTACGACCGCCGTCGACCGGCATTTCGAGGCCGGTCAGGAACTCGGCGCTATCGGTGCCGAGAAAAACGGCGGCAGCTGCCATGTCCTTCGGTTCGCAGAAGCGACCCAGCGGAATCGTCGACACAAACTTCGCGCGGTTCTCCGGCGTATCCGGCACGCCCATGAAATCGCCGAGCAGTCCGGTGGCGCCCATCACCGGGCACAGCGCATTGACGCGAATATTGTCCGGCGCCAGTTCCACTGCCATCGAGCGCGACAACAGGTTCACCGCGCCCTTCGACGCGTTGTACCAGGACAGGCCTGGACGCGGACGAATGCCGGCGGTCGAACCGACGTTGAGGATCACACCCCCCTTGCCGCGCTGGCGCATCAGCGGCACCACGGCATGGGTCATGAAATAAATCGACTTCACGTTCACGTTGAACACGCGGTCGAAGGTCTTTTCGTCGACGTTCAGCATCGGCTGGTTTTTGTGCGTGGTACCGGCATTGTTGATCACGATATCCGGCACGCCGAAGGTGTCGACACAGGTTGTCATCATGGCCATGACCGATGCCTGATTTGCGACATCGCAGGTCACCGCCTTGGCATTCGCGCCCAGTTTCGCAGCGACACGCTCACCTGCTTCAGCATTCAGGTCGGCGATGATGACTTTCGCGCCCTCGCGAACATAGGCCTCTGCCATGCCCTCGCCAAAGCCGCTGCCGGCACCGGTGATGATCGCTACCTTGCCTTGAAGTTGTCCCATGATGTCTCCTTAAATTGTTACGGGTGTTCGTGCTGATCCGGGATCCCTGAACTGCCTCGGCCTGCGCTGCGGCGAAGGCTGGAAAAGAGCGGAATCCGCCAATGTTTCAACGAGGTCAGCCGTGATGCATGACCACGGTCTTGGTCGTGCTGAATTCTTCCAGTGCGAGGAAGCCCTTCTCGCGCCCGTGTCCGCTGCGCTTCATGCCGCCGAACGGCAGCTCGACGCCGCCGCCCGCGCCATAGCAGTTGATGAACACCTGCCCGGTATGCAGCCGCTGCGCCATGCGCTGCTGCCGCGCGCCGTTCTCGGTCCAGACGCCTGACACCAGCCCGAATTCGGTATCGTTGGCCAGTCGCACCGCATCCTCTTCATCCGTGAAAGGCATCGCTGCCAGCACTGGGCCAAACACCTCCTTGCAGGCGAGCCGGTGGTCGCGCGGCACTGCACCGAACAAGGCCGGCGCAACGAAATAACCATCCTTCGGCATGCCGGCCGTCAGCATTCCGCGTGCCAGCAGCGGCACACCCGTCGCGATCGCATCGGCAATGAAGCTGTTCACGCGGTCGAATTGCTTTTTGTTCACGATTGGGCCGCAATCAAGATCCAGCTCCGGCGTGCCCACCTTCACCTGTGCGAACGCTTCGGCCACACGTTTCATGAACGCGTCGTAGATATCTTGCTGCACCAGCAGCCGGCTGCCGGCTGAGCAGGTCTGACCGGCATTCTGCGTGATTGCCTTGACGATGATCGGGACCGCCTTGTCGACGTCGACATCATTGAACACGACCTGCGGCGACTTGCCGCCGAGTTCCAGCACGCACGGCACGGCATTCTTTGCAGTCGCCTGCTGCACCATCACCCCCACTTCCGGTGAGCCGGTAAAGGTCGCAAAGTTAATGCCCGGATGCGCGGTCAGCGCGGCGCCGGCTTCGTGGCCATAGCCGGTCACCACGTTCAGCGCGCCGGCGGGCAGACCCGCCTCCATCAGCAGCTGCGCCAGGCGGATGCCCGACAGGCAGGCGTCCTCCGACGGCTTGAGCACGCAGGCGTTGCCCATTGCGAGCGCCGGAGCGAGCGTGCGGCCGAACATTTGTGCCGGATAGTTCCACGGGATGATGTGCGCGGTCACGCCATGCGGCACACGCACCACCTGCACGTTGTAACCGTTCAGGTAGGGAATCTGCTGGCCATGAATTTTGTCGGCGGCACTGCCATAAAACTCGAAATAGCGTGCGACGGCCACGATGTCATTGCGCGCGACCGTCATCGGCTTGCCAGTATCGCGTGCCTCGATCTGCGCGATCTCGTCCGCATGCCTGACGATCAGCTCACCGAACTTCATCAGAATACGGCCGCGTTCGGTCGCAGTCATCCGACCCCATGCACCATCGAGCGCCTTTTGCGCGGCCTGCACCGCAGCGTCGATGTCGGCGGCGGTGCCGCGGTCAATGGTCGTGAATGGCAGGGCGTCGCATGGGTTGATCACGTCGATGGTCTGGCCATCGGATGCGGCGCGCCACTGGCCGTCGATCAGCAGTGTCGGCATGGAAGTCTCCTCGATTGTCTTTTTTATCTTGAATCCGGCGTTGGCGTCAGTGCGTCGGCTGGTCGACCAGCAGCTCGCCTCGCTCGAGCGTCAGCGTCGCGTCTGGCAGATCGCGCAACAGGCTGCGGTTCGATTCCGTCACTACGATGCAGAGCTCCGGCGCCGCCTTGTGCAGCTTGCGCAGCGATTCCGCATACTGTCCTGCCAGCACCGGCGCCAGGCCCTGGAAGGGCTCATCAAGCAGCACCAGACGGGTGCCGACCATCAGTGCCCGGCCGAGTGCCGCCATCTTGCCCTGCCCGCCCGACAGCGCCGCACCGGAACGCGGCAACATTTCCTTCAGCTGCGGCACGACTTCGAGTACGCGCGCCAGCCGGCGGTCGATCTCTTCACTGCGCAAGCCAAGCACTTCGCAAGGTAGCCGCAGGTTTTCTTCGACGGTCAGCGTCGGGAACATCACGCGGTCTTCCGGCGCATAACCGATGCCCAGTCCGCTGCGGCGATATCCCGGCAGGCTCGTCAGATCGGCGCCCTCGAGCACCATCGACCCGGTCGACACTGGCAGCAGGCCCATGATCGCGCGCAGCAGCGTCGTTTTGCCGGCGCCATTGCGCCCCACCACGGCCAGCAGCTGGCCAGCCCTGAATTCGGTCGTGATGCCGCGCAGCACGGTAATACCGGCAATGCTGGCGCTGACCTTGTCTATCTTCAGCATCTCATTCCCCGATCACGTTGGCGCGGATTACCGGATCCGCCAGCACATCGGCCGGCTTGCCATCGGCCGCCACCTTGCCCGCGATCCATGCGGCCACACGTGTCGCATAGGTCGACACGATGTCCACGTCATGTTCGACGAAAATCGCCGTCACCTTCTGCTCATCCAGCGCGCGCATGATCGTCGCCATCAGGCCGTGCTTCTCGTCGGTCGACACACCGGAGGTCGGCTCGTCGAGGATCAGCAGACGGGGCTTCAGTATCAGCGCCATCGCGATGTCGAGCAGCTTGCGCTGGCCTTCCGGCAACGCGCCGGAAATCTCCCCGGCACGCGGCAGCAGCCCGACCATCTCAAGCACATGGTCGACCTCCGCCGCCGGCACCGCCTCTGCCAGTGGCTGCCACAGGCCGAGCGCACCATGCTTGCCGGCCGATGCGATGCGCACGCAGTCACGCACTGTGTGCTCGGTAAAGAGCTGCGGCAGCTGAAATGAGCGCACCATGCCGCGCAGCGCGATCGCGCGCGGCGCCAGCTTTGTCACCTCGCGGCCTTCGAAAAACACCTGGCCTGCCGTCGGCCGGATCAGGCCGGTACAGATATTGATGAAGGTGGTCTTGCCGGCGCCGTTCTGGCCGATCACGGCCAGGCGTTCGCCTTCCTGCAATTCGAAATTAATATGATCGGCGACCACCACGGCGCCAAACGCGAGCTGCAGGTCGCGTGTCTGTAGCAAGGCGCTCATGCGTTCCTCCGCTTCGATTCAAGCAAGGCCGACACCCCGCGCGGCGCCAGGAACACCATCGCAATCAGCACAAAACCCAGCACCATCTGCCACGCACCGGTCAGGTAAGCGGCAGCGAACAGCTTGACAAACTCGAAGATCGCCGCGCCGATGAAGGCACCGACCGGATGAGTGACGCCGCCAAGGATCGCGACGAACACGATCTCACCGGAACGCACCCAGTAGCCCATCTCCGGCGTCACCAGACCCTGCGCAATCGCGAAGATGGCGCCGGACAGACCGCAAAGGGTCGCCGAGATCACATAGCCTGTCCATAGCGTGCGGTAAGCCGAAATGCCGACATACTCGAGACGGGTCTCATTGGTCTTTAGCGCCGCCAGTGCCTGACCGGCAGCTGAGCGCAAATAGCGCTGCACGCCCCAGCCGAGCAGCAGTGCCAGAATCACGCCGCAGAACAGCAGCGTGGTTTCGAATGCGTCGCGCCCCATGTCAATGCCGAAGAATGGCGAGCGCTCCAGCCGCAGGCCATCGGAGCCGCCGCTGATATTAAAAAATTTCACCAGCGCCGCATACAGCACCATCGACAGCGCGAGATTCAGCATGCCAAAGAAAATCCCGCGATAGCGCACCACGAACGAGCCGATGATGGCGCCAGACAGCGCGCCGACAACTGCGCCGAGCATCAGCAACAGCGCACTGTCGAGATGCGTCCACTGACGCAGCGCGAACGCGGCCGCATAGCCACCGGCGCAGACGAACAGCGCATGGCCGAACGAAATCTGCGCTGACACGATCAGGATGGAAATACCCAGGGCGGCAATGCCGAAGGCCGTGCCCAGAATCAGCGGCGTCTTCATCCACGGCACCACGAACGGCACCAGCAGGGTGATCGCTGCGAGCAGCAGCGCGACGAATTTTGCTTTGCGTTCCATTACACCCTCCTCGCCTGTGCCACCGAGAACAGGCCCTGAGGACGGAACATCAGCACCAGCACCATGATCAGGAACGGCACCAGCACCTCAAGCTCGGGCAGCAGATAGACCGCGAACGAACGCGCCAGCCCGATCAGGATCGCCGCCACCAGCGCGCCCTCGATCTGGCCGAGGCCGGCGGTGGCCACCACCGCAAACGACAACACGATCATTTCGCCGCCGATACCTGGCACCCAGGAGACCGTCGGTGAGGCCAGCGCGCCGGCCAGTGCCCCCAGCACCGAGCCCACTACGAAGGTCAGCAGCGAGATCCGCTTGACATTGATGCCGAGCGCAGTCGACACCTCGCGGTTATGCGACACGGCGACAATCTGCCGGCCCACCGAACTGAATTTCAGGAAGCTGCGCAGCGCGACGAAGATCACCAGCGCCACACCGGGCAGCACCATCAGCTGGTAGCGCGTGTAGGTAATGCCGAGCACTTCCGTGGTGCCGAGGTAGTTGACGATGTCGGACACGAAGTAAGGCTGGGTACCCCAGATCAGGCGCTGCATGTCTTCGAAGATCATGAAGGCCGAGAAGGTAATCAGCAGCTGCAGGATAGGATCCTTCGAATAGATGCGGCGCATCAGTGATGTTTCCATCAGTGTGCCGAACACCGTGCCGACGATGATCGCCGCCAGCGGCAGGATCAGCAGCGACCACGCAGGCGACAGTCCCTGCGAAGCCGCCAGCAGCCCGAGGCTGGCCGCCATGTAGCCGCCCAGCGCGTAGAAACTGCCGTGCGCCATATTGATAATGTTCATCACACCGAACACGAGAGTCATGCCCAGTGCAACAAGAAAAAGCAATGCAGCGTAGGACAGGCCGTCCATCACCGCGAGTATGTAGAGATCCTGCGGCATTGAAAGTCTTGGGAATTATTAAGTGTGGGCTGCATCGCGCGCGGCACGGCCAGCCGACCGTGCCGCGCGCTGCGGCGGGAATCAGAATGGAATCAGAACTGTTTGATGCGCGGATCGTTGATGGCTGCCGGCTTCAGGGTCTTCACCCATTCCGGCGACTTCTGGCCGACCGGCGTCGTGACCAGTTCAGCCGGGTAAACAGCAATTTTTTCCAGCGTCGGGAAGTTGTAGCCGGCGACTTTTTTGGTGACGCCGAGCAGTTGGTCTTCCAGCCCCTGGCCGTCTTCACGCATTTTGACCGTATTGGTCAGGCCGCGAAATTCGACCGAGTGCATCACCGCGGCGACTTGTTCAACCGTCGGCCATGCGCCCTTGTTGGCCTTGATCGCCTTGTCATAGCCCGCAGCCAGGCCGTCCAGCGCCTGCACCATATGAAACACCGGGTAGATCGGATAGCTGCCGGTCTTGTCGCGGAATTTCTTGGTGAAGCTGTTCAGTTTGGCATTGTCCTGATGCTGCGGGTGCAAGAAATAGTGGTCGCCGCGCGCGCCGACGATCACGCCGTCCGGCAGCGCCGAACCCAGGCGCTCGAGCGAGCTTTCTGCCAGCGGCAGCACAAACTGCGACTGCTTGAACAAACCGCGCTGCGAGGCCTGACGCACGAAAGTATCCAGGTCACCGCCCCAGGCCGTCGACAACACCACTTCCGGCCGCAGCGCCTGCAAGCGGCTGATCTCGGTCGAATAATCGGTCGCGCCGAATTTTGGGAACATCTCGGCGATGATCTTGACGTCCGGCTTGAGCGCCAGCAGCGTATTGCGGAACAGCTCCCACGAATCGCGGCCCCATGCATAGTCCTGATTAACGACGGCGATCGACTTGATGTCCGGCTTCTGCTTGAGCACATACAGCACGGTGGCGACCATCTCCGACGTCGCGTTCGCCTGCGTGCGCACGGCATATTTGTAGCGGCGGTCTTCCAGCACTTTCTCGGTGCCGCAGTCCCACATGATGTTCAGCACTTTCAGATCTTCAGCCACCGGCGCGAGCGTATTGCAGTTGCCGCTGGAGATGGCCGCCAGCATGACCTTGGTATCGCCCTCCTGCACTACGCGACGGTATTCCGACAGCAGTTTGTCAGCGCCGACACCTTCGTCGATGAAGGTCGGCACGATCTTCACGCCATTGATGCCGCCGGCAGCGTTCAGCTGATCGATATATAGCTCGGCCGCAGCCTTCGCTGGCACGCCGAACACGGATGCCGGCCCCGACAGGAAGGTGGTGACGCCGATCTTGAGCTGCGCGGGCTTGTTATCCGCGATCGCTCCGGACATGGCCAGAGCCGCCAGCGAGCCGGCAAACAGTCGGCCGAGAAGGGAAAGTTGCATTGTCATCTCCAGAAGGACCGGGCCGATGTGCCAGATCTGAATATTATTACGGCGCTTTTTTCGCGGGTAAGCGGCACCTCGGCGGGAGTCTGAATTACATTCGCTCCAGCGGCAAGCCGAGTTTATTAAAGGGGATATTTGGAAAATGTAAATTCGCTTGCTCTGCACCATTTTTAATCAAAGACGCATCGCACTACCATAGGAAAATGTGCAATGGCGCATTGCAGCAAGTACTGCCGGGGTCACTTGACGGGCGACAAAGTTATTCATTGACACGAAAAATTCCCCCTTGCATCATGATCAAAAAAAGATCGATGTAGAGGCTGCGGACACCTCTTGGGGCGTCGGTGGCCAATTGAAGCAAGCTGGGGACACGGAGAAGTAAACCGGCTCCGGTGACAATAACGACAACCACAACGGAGGAGCACGCATGAAAAAATTTGGTCTCATCGCATCGATGCTGGCGACGCTTTGCATCACCACCGCACCAGCGGCACAATCGCAGGAACTGTACTGGGCAACCAGCGGCTTCTTTGGTCCGTTCAATATCCAGGGCCTGATCCCGACCTACCCCGAAGCAAAGCAGATCACGATTCCCGTCTCGATGTGGGTCCTGAAGCATCCGAAGGGCGTCGTCGTTTTCGACACTGGCAACAACGTGGCGATCTCGGACAGCATGGACAACTGCAAGAAGTACTGGGCCGCCGGCAACTGCGACTTCCTCAAGCCTAACCAGAAGCGTTCTGACGTCATCGACATGCAGCTGAAGAAGCTCGGCCTCAGCGTCGACGATGTGAAGGCGGTCGTGCACTCGCACTCCCACCTTGACCACATCGGCAACATCGGCATGTTCCCGAAGGCAATCCACGTGATGCAGAAGAAAGAACTGTATCAGGGCTGGTGGCCGGAGAAGATCCAGGGCCGCGCAGTTAACGGCTCCTTCGTTCTGGCCGATATCGCTGCTGCTCGTGACTTCAACTACCTTGAGCTCGACGGCGAATACGACCTGTTCGGCGACGGCACGGTCAAGCTGATCCCGACCCCGGGTCACACGATCGGCCACCAGTCGATGAAGGTCAAGCTGCCGAAGACCGGCAGTGTGATCATCACGCAGGATGCTGTCTGGATGCAGGAAAACATGGACGGTTACGTCGCTGGCCTGAACTACAGCGTCAAGGACTACACCGACTCGGTGAACAAGATCAAGATGATGCGCGACCTCGAAGGCGCACAGGTCCTGATGTCGCACGACGCGAACCAGTTCGCGAAACTGGGCGACCGCTGGCACAAGTAATACCGCAATCGCTTCATCTCAAGCCCCCCTCCCGGGGGGCTTTTTTGTGCCCACCTGACACCACCGCGAAACTCTCTGATGATAGAACTGGACCGAGTCAACAAGCGTTACGGCTCCAAGCCCATCCTGCACGACATCTCCTTTGACGTGAAGCCCGGCGAGATCGTCGGATTCCTCGGCCCGAATGGCGCCGGCAAGACCACCACGATGCGCCTGATCGCCGGCTACACTGCCGCGACGTCCGGTACCGTGCGTGTCGCCGGCTACGACATGGCCAGTGGTAACCACGACGCGGCGCCAAAGATCGGCTACCTGCCCGAGCAGCCGCCGTTGTATGACGTGATGGACGTGTCGGCCTACCTGAAATTCGTCGCCAAGGCCAAGGGGTTGCAGGGCGCGCATGCACGCTCCGAGCTCGAGCGCGTGCTCAGCGCCTGCCGTCTGGAAGACGTGACGACAAAAGACATCTACAAACTGTCAAAAGGCTACCGCCAGCGGGTCGGCCTGGCGCAGGCGCTGCTGGGCGATCCGGAGGTACTGCTGCTGGATGAACCCACCGCCGGCCTCGACCCCGGACAGATACAGGAAACCCGCGAAGTGATTCGCGATGCCGGCATGCGACACGCAGTGCTGCTGTCGAGTCATATTTTGCCGGAGGTGACGCTGCTCTGCCATCGTGTCGCCATCATCCATCAGGGCCGGCTGCTGGCTACCGGCTCGCCGCAAGATTTGCAGCGAGCGGCGGACCAGACCAGCGCCGTCTCGCTGGAAGCCGGCGGTGATCCCGAGGCGCTGAAACAAGCGCTGCTGGCGACCGACGGCGTGGCCGGCGCGCAGTTGCAGGCGTTTGGCGGCCGCCCCGGCATCTTCGCAATCGACTGTCAGGTCAGCGCCGAAGAAGGGGTCGAGGCACGCATCGCGCGCGCCGTCACGCAATGCGGCGAACTGTACCGCCTCGAGCGCCGCCAGCCGACACTCGAAGACGTATTTCTCAACTACATCGGACATCAAGGAGGCCGCGCATGAATGCATGGAATGGCGTGGCTGCGGTGTACGGCAAGGAAATGCAGACCTATTTCCGTTCGCCGATCGCCTATTTCGTAATCGCCGTGTTCTTGCTTGGCACCGGCTATTTTTTCACTTACAACATCTTTCTGACCGGCGTCGGCACGATGGATGTGACCCTGCAGAACATGGGAATCCTGCTCATCACGCTGTCACCGGTGCTGACGATGCGCCTGTTCTCCGGCGAGTACACCGGCCGCACGATGGAGCTGCTCATGACGCTGCCGCTACGCACCTGGCAGGTCGTGCTCGGAAAGTACCTCGGCGCCGTCTCGATACTGCTGCTGATGACGGCGGCTTCGGCGATCAACCTGGTGCCGCTGTACCTGTACGGCTCTCCGCACACAAGCAACATTGTGGCCGGGTATATCGGCTTCCTGCTGCTTGGCATGGCTTGCATCGGCATCGGCCAGCTGTTCTCCGCGCTGACGGAGAACCAGATCGTCGCCGCCCTGATCACGATCCCGGTGCTGCTGCTGTTCTGGTTCATCGGCCACTTGCAGGGTCTGCAGTCATCGGTGCTGTTGCGCGACCTGTTCGCCCACCTGTCGTTCTCGGAACACTATGCCGACTTCATCCAGGGGCTGTTGCGTACCGAAGCCATCACCTTCTTCCTGGTCGTGGTCGCCTGCGCGCTGACGCTAAACACCAGCTGGCTGCAATGGCGGCGCTAAGCGCAGCACTGAACACGGCACTGCCGGTATCACAAGAACAACAATGAAAGCTTCCGAACACCATGGATAGCACTTTTCGCTCTGGCCTGATCCTCATTGCCGGCATCGTCGTGCTGATCGCTTCGGCGATCGCAAGCGCACTGTCGGTCGATTCGTCCGTCGTTACCAATGCCTTGCTGGTCGCGGGTCTTTTGCTGTCGTTGTGGGCGCTGTTCAAGCTGCGCATCGATATCCGTCTGCTGTTTTCCGCCAACCGGCGCGAGCTGCTACTGTCGACCGTCGGCGTGCTCGGCGTGCTGGTCGCCATCGCCTGGGTCAGTGCGCTTTATCCGAAGCGATTCGACCTGACAGCGACACAGGAATATTCGCTGGCGCCGGAAACGGTCGCAATGCTGAAGACGATTGACCGCCCGGTCCATATCACCTTCTTCCATGACCGCGGCATGCGCGAGACGGTCGAACTATACGAGCTGTTCGCCGCGCAAAACAGCAAGATCAGCGCCGAATTCTTCGACCCCACGCTGAACCCGGCGCAGGCCAAACTACGTGGCGTGCAGTTTGCCGGCACTGCGTTGTTCGAAAGCGAAGGGCGCAAGCTCACCGTCAACGGGCCGACCGAAACCGATATCGCGAATGGCTTGCTGCGGGTCACCCAGGCCAAGCAGCAGCTTGCCTGCTTCGTCGAGGGTCATGGCGAACCCAACCCGTTCAGCCTGGAGTCGCACGATCACACCGAAGGCGCCGCCGGCCATGCGCACGGCCTGGAGACCAAGGTCGTGCAGCACGAACAGCACGGCATGGCCAAGGCACGCGGCGCGCTTGAGGCACTGAACTATCTGGTCGAAAAAGTTTCGCTGATGCAGGCAAACACCGATCTGTCGCGTTGCTCGGTGCTGATCGTCGCCGGCCCGCAGATGCAGCTGCTCGAGCCCGAGGTGAAGGCGATCGACGCCTATCTCGACAACGGCGGCAAGGCGATGTTCATGATCGATCCGTTCATCAAGACCGGCCTTGATCGCGTGATCGCGAAATTCGGCATCGTGCTGGAAGATGACATGGTGATCGATCCGGCCAGCCACTTCTGGGCCGACCCGTCGACGCCGGCCGTCAGCGACTACAACCCGCACGAGATCACCTCCAAGCTGCCGCAGACCTTTTTCCCGGGAGCGCGTTCGCTGATGCCGACGGCAGCGGCGGTACCCGGCGTGTCAGTGCGCCAGCTGGTGAATACTTCGAAGAAAAGCTTCTCAAATTCAGACCGTACGAAAGTCGAGTTCGTCGAAGGTAAGAACCGCGGCGGCCCGCTGACCATCATGGCCACCTCGCGCATCAATCCGCAGACGGTCGAGTCGGCCGAAACATTGATGCGCCGCCTGCGCGGAGAGAAGGTCGATGCGGCCAAGCCCATTACCGAGCGCAAGGAAGCGCGTATCGTCGTTGTCGGCGATTCGGACTTCGCGACCAACTCGTTCTATCACCTGGTCGGTAACGGCACGCTGTTCATGAATGCGGTGAACTTCCTCGCGGCGCGCGACAACCTGATCGGCTTAAAGCCGCGTACCTATGACCTGCCGCTGGTGGTCATGACCAATACGCAGATGAAAGGCACCTTCGTGCTGTCGATCATCCTGATCCCGCTGCTGATGGCGGCGCTCGGTATCGCTGTCTGGTGGAGGAGGCGTTAATGCGCGGGCGCAAATTGTGGCTGATCTGGGGCGTGCTGATCGTTCTGGCGGTCGTCATCTGGCGCGGTGAAGTCCGTCGCAGCAGTGAAATTTCGGCCACGTCGGCACGCGAGGCGAAACGTCTGCTGCCTGCGCCGATCGAGGACATCGGCGTTGTCGAGGTGATGCTGAAGGGAACAATGCACCGCTTCGAGCGTGCCGGCAACGGCAAATGGTTCTACCACGGCATCCATGACGCCAGCCAGCCCGGGCATGAGCATTCCATCGATCCCGCGCAGTCAGACACCATTGCCAATGCATTCACCGGCTTCGGCCGCATGCAGGGCGAGCAGCGGATTCCGCTGAAAGGCGGCGATGACGAATACGGCGTGTCGCGGCCGGACATCTTCATCATCGTCTACCACTCCGCCAATGATGCGCCGTTGGCGCGCTTTGCCGCCGGCAGCCTGACGCCGGATGGCTACAGCCGCTATCTGCTGCCAGTCGGCGGAGCCGAGATCGTCACCGTGCCGGAATTCCACATCACGAACCTGCTCACGCTGATCGACGCCATGAAGGCCAAGGTGGCGGCGTCGGCTCCGGCCAATGCTGCCACGAGTACGACGGCTGCCGCTGCCAAGCCGGCGCGCTGATCCGATGCGGCTGCGTGGGCTGTTGACGCTGGCGGTCGCGTTTGCGGCGGCGCTGCTGCCAGGCGCGACGCGTGCGCATTCCGGCGACGCCACCGGCTTTGCCAGTCTGGCGGTAAGCGGCGCCACGGTCAGCTATGTATATACGCCGGCAGGGAAATCCACGGACGATCCGGCCACCCTGCCCGCGCTGCTGCGCGAACAAATCATCGTGGAAACCGACGGCAAGCGCTGCGCGCCCCAACCGGGCGACAGCCTGTCGCTGCGCTTCGATTGCAGTCAGCCGGTCAGTCGACTGACCATTCAAGACCATCTGCCGGCCGTACTCGGCGACACCCATCATGTCATCGCACTGCTGACCTGGGACGGCGGCAGCCTGTCGCATGCGTTCTCGGCAGCGCAGCCAACCCTTGAAGCCGACCTGCGGCATCAGGGTACGCCGAATGGCGCCGGCAGCTTCTTCGTGCTCGGCATCGAGCATATCGCCACTGGCTATGACCACCTGCTGTTCGTGCTGGCGCTGGTGCTGTGCGGCGGCAACCTGCTGCAACTGCTGAAGATCGTCACCGCCTTCACGCTAGCGCACAGCATCACGCTGGGTGCCGCCGCCTTTGATCTGGTGACCCTGCCGTCGATGCTGGTCGAGGCCGTGATCGCGCTGTCAATCGCCTACGTCGCATTCGAGAACCTCGTGCCGCGCTTCGCCGTCTCGCGCCGCTGGACCATCAGCTTCGCGTTCGGACTGGTGCACGGCTTCGGATTTTCGTCGGTGCTGAAAGAAATCGGCCTGCCGAAGGACAGCGAATTGCTGGCGCTGCTGAACTTCAACCTCGGCGTGGAGGCCGGCCAGATCGTCGCCGTGGCGATCGTGGTACCGCTGCTGATCCGGGTTCGGCGTCAGTCGTGGGGAATGCGCGCGATCCGCTGGACTTCGGCGGCCGTGCTGGTAACGGGATTGGCGCTGTTTGTCGAACGAGTCATTTAGCTTCTCTGACGACACCCTGTTGAAACGCTTGCCGTCGCTTGACGACGATCGATTTCAATCGTTCAACGACCCATCTCATTCCGACAGCAGTATCGGCACTTTCCCGCATTCCGCCATACCCCACAGCGTTGCGAACGCACGCTCCATCTCCGCTTCCGAAGCGGCGGCACCGAAGGCCGCCAGCCGCAGCGCCTTGTCTTCCAACTCGCGACGCGTCAGCGTATTGCCCGGGTCGCCCTTGGGCTCGTCAACACGCGCGTGCAACACACGGCCGTCGCGCGTGTGCACGGTGACCTTACCGATCCAGCGGGCCGGATAGGCAGCGTCGACTTCTTCGTCCAGCGCCATTTTCACGCGCACCCGGAAATCCGCCACGTCCGGATCACGATAATGCTGCTCGAATTCGTTGACGCCGGCGGCGCCTTCAATGGCGATCAGGCCGAGCACGGTGCCCATGGAGAATTTGCCCTGATGAACCGTCTGCGGATCCACCACCGGACCCAGCACGTCAATCGCGCCCTGATGCACATGCGTAATGACTTCGACGATATCTGCCGGCTTCAGTGCATGCTCTTTCATCGCCTTCTGCAACGCGTCTGCGGCCGGATGCGTATGCCGGCAACTGGCGTGGAATTTGAACGAGGTCTCGATCGTCGCCCAGCGTTCGCCAAGCCGGTCAGTCAGTGCGGCCGGGTTCGCCTGTTCCGACATGCCGGCGGCCATGCCCTGCTTGCCCTCAAGGATCTGCTTGGCGCCAGTGAAACCCTTCTCTGCCAGCAGCGCGGCCAGCAGGCCATCGGAGGCTGCCTTCGCGGTGTGCAGCTGTTTCGAATCGGCCGCGTCGCGCAGGAATTCCCACAGGCCGGCGGCCTGCGTGCCGGCCGAGCCGATCGCATCGAGCATCTGTCGTGCGTCCAGGCCGATCAGGCGCCCCACCGCCACTGCGGCCGCGACCGTGCCGACGGTGCCCGTGGTGTGAAATATCTTGTAGTGCGAACGGCCGAGGAACTCGCCGATGCGGATGCCTGCTTCATAACCCGCGACCGATGCCGTCAGCAGGTCTTTGCCAGACAGGCCGCGGTCCTGAGCCATTGCGAGCACCGCCGGGAAAATTACCGTGGCCGGATGAAACACCGAACCATTGTGCACATCATCCTGCTCCGCGTAGTGCGACGCCGCGCCGTTGACCATCGCAGCGAACAGCGGCGAGGTCTTGCGGCGCGAGATCAGGACTTCGGCGCCACCCTGCTGCGGCCCTTGCTCGCGCGCGAGCGCCTCAATGGCCTGCACCGGCCGGCCGGCCTTGCCTGCCAGCGCCGAACCGAACCAGTCGAGCAACAGATCTTCGGTGCGGCGCAGCACCGGTGCGGGAATATCCTCGTAGCGCAGGTTGGCCGCGAAGGCGGCGAGTTGCGCGCCGGGTGCAATCGTATCTTTCATCACGGTCTCCATTAGCCAGGGTTCGCGTCAGAACGAACGGGGCATCCCGAGCACATGCTCGGCGATGTAAGAGAGAATCAGATTGGTCGAGATCGGCGCCACCTGATACAGCCGGGTCTCGCGAAACTTGCGCTCGACATCGTATTCAGACGCAAAGCCGAAGCCGCCGTGGTACTGCAGGCAGGCGTTGGCGGCTTCCCATGATGCGTCGGCGGCCAGCATTTTTGCCATGTTCGCTTCAGCACCGCAAGGCAGGCCGGCATCGAACAATTCGCAGGCCTTGTAGCGCATCAGGCTGGCCGCCTCGATGTTCACGTAAGCCTTCGCGATCGGGAACTGCACTCCCTGGTTCTGGCCGATGGGCCGGCCGAACACGATGCGCTCGTTCACGTATTTCGTGACCTTGTCGATGAACCAGTAGCCGTCGCCGATGCATTCCGCTGCGATCAGCGCGCGCTCCGCATTCAGGCCGTCGAGGATGTATTTGAAGCCCTTGCCTTCCTCGCCGATCAGGTTCTCGACGGGAATCTCCAGGTTCTCGAAAAACAGCTCATTGGTCTCGTGGTTCACCATGTTGCGGATCGGCCGAACCTCCAGTCCCTTGCCGATCGCTTCGCGCAAGTCGACGATGAAAATCGACATGCCCTCGGATTTCTTTTTCACCTCGGCCAGCGGCGTGGTACGCGCCAGCAGGATCATCAGGTCCGAATGCTGGATGCGCGAAATCCAGACTTTCTGACCGTTGACCACATAGCGATCGCCCTGCTTCACGGCGGTCGTCTTGATTTTCGTCGTATCGGTGCCGGTGGTCGGCTCGGTCACGCCCATCGACTGCAGGCGCAGCTCACCGCGCGCAATCTTCGGCAGATAAAACGACTTCTGCTCCGCCGAGCCGTGACGCAGCAGCGTGCCCATGTTGTACATCTGGCCATGGCAGGCGCCCGAATTACCGCCGGCGCGATTGATCTCTTCCATGATCACCGAGGCCTCGACGAGGCCGAGGCCGGAGCCGCCATATTCCTGCGGGATCAGTGCAGCCAGCCAGCCCGCTTCGGTCAGCGCATTGACGAAAGCTTCCGGATAGCCGCGTTCGTCATCGATCTGCCGGAAATAATCGGCGGGGAATTGCGCGCACAAAGCGCGCACGGCATCGCGGATGTCCTGATGGGCATCGATTGGGTTCATTTGGGTAATCCAATGGCTGAGACGGCTGCCGCACGCGGCGCCATCGGTGGTTTGCAGACGGTGAGGCGAGTTTGAAGGAATGCCCGGGCACGGGCAATTCGCGAGTTTTTAGGCTCGTGTTGAAGGAGATTTAACCCTGCCGCTGAAGTAAATGCAGGAAAATCCGGCCCGCAGTCGGGCCGGAACGGCGCAGCATCAGGCAGCGACCCGGGTCTCGGCGGTCAGCAGTTCGACCAGCTCGCGCGCGAACAAGGGCAGCGCCTGCAGGTTGCGCACGCAGATCTGCAACCTGCGCACCGCCCATTCATCGGTGATCTCGACGCAGCGGATGTTCATGCTTTGCGCGTGGCGCGCAGCGGATGAATACGGCACCACGCCGATACCGACGTTGGATTCGACCATCCTGCAGGCCGCTTCAAAATTGCCGACCTGAATGCGGATCTTGATCTGCCGGTTCAGCTCGTTGGCCGCCTGCGCCAGGAAGGCGTGAATGGCGCTGGCTTCCACCATGCCGACGAAGTCGTAGGCCAGTGCTTCGCCGAATTCAATCTGGGCGCGTGAGGCCAGCGGGTGCGATTCGGATGTAACGAGCACCAGCCGGTCCTCGCGAAACGGCAGCACTTCCAGTCCTTCGGTGCGCACATTGCCGGCGACGATGCCGACATCGACCTTGCCTTCGCTGACGGCACGCACGATGTCATTCGACATGCGCTCCTTCAGCTCGATATTCACGTCAGGATGGCTTGCAAGGAAGGCCGGCAGCAACGCCGGCAGATACTCGGCCATGGCGGTGGTATTGGCGAAAATCCGCACATGCCCGCGCGCGCCTTTCACATACTCGGCCAGGTCGCCACGCAAGTCGGTTAGCTGTTGCAGCACCAGTCGCGCATGGTGCATGAACGCCTGCCCCGGCGGCGTCAGCGTCACCCCCTGGCTGGTGCGGTACAACAGCTTGACGCCCAGCCCTTCTTCGAGGTTCTTGATCCGGATGGATGCCGCCGGCAGCGACATGTGGGACCTCTCCGCGCCGCGGGTCAGGCTGTTGGCCTCCGCGATGTTTACGAAAAGCTTGATGTCCGGGAGGTCGAAATGTGCAGCCATACGAATATCACCTGTTTCTTGTCTCTTTGGCGTCTCTGAAAAAACGCCTCTTGCGCCGTTGCGCTGCTTGCGATACGAACTGCGCTACCTGCGACGGCACAACTGGCCAGTGCAGTTTTTCAAAGCGCTCTAGCCGAAAATCGGGAATTTGGCGAAATCACTGTACAGCAGCGATTTGCTGTCGCGGTATTCCAGCCAGTCCTCGATCAGGGTCGCATAGACGCGCCTGAAATCAGTCGTAAAACGAAGGTTACCACCTTCGTCGAGGTCGGTAAGCGAAGGCGCGTCGCCGTAATGGCCGCCGGCGATCTGTTTTCCGATCACGTACATGTGGTTTGCCGTGCCGTGGTCGGTACCGAGGCTGGTGTTTTCAGCGGCACGACGTCCGAACTCGGAGAACACCAGCACCGTCACGTCATCGGCGCGACCAATACGCTGCATGTCCTTCATGAATCCGGCGATCCCGTCCGACACATACGACAGCAGACGGCTGTGCTGCTCGTTCTGCTGCACATGCGTATCGAAAGCATTGTGGCGGTAAGACACATAAAACAGTCGTGACGACAGGCCGGCATGGATCATTGCCGCGACCTTCGGCAGGTCGACCGGGAGGATGCCGTAGTCAATCGGGGTACGGTAATTGTCCCAGGCCGCACGCACCAGCTGGGATGCTTCACGCGCGCTTTGGGCCACCTCGTCAAGAAACTTGCGTGACGCGTTCGCACCGCTTGCGGCAGCCGGATTGTCGAGCAGCGCACGACTCTGCAACAGCCCCTTGCGCGAGAAGCGGTCAGGATTGTCGAACACCACCGGCACGTGATGCGCGGCGCGTACGGCAAGCGACTGCCGCTCGTCGATGTTGACCAGGAAATTCGGCGTCAGCGCCGGATCGATCGCATCCGCCACGCGCCCCAGCCAGCCGTAGGGCTCGCCGCCATTCGGCACACCAGTGTGCCAATACGCCGCCGACGTGAAATGCGAAAACGACGGCTGCTCATAACCACAGCCATGCACGATGGCCATCTGACCGTCCTTGTACAGCTGCTCGAAGCCCGACAGGCTCGGATTGAAACCGTACATGTCATCGATCTTGCGCACCTTGTCAGCGCGGATGCCGATACGAGGACGCAGGCCGTAATACGCATCGTCGCCGTACGGCACCAGCGTGTTCAGGCCGTCATTGGCGCCGGTCAGTTCGACGATGACGAGGATACGCTTGCTGCCAGCGCCTTTGGTGTCGTCCGCGTGCGCCGGGGCCAGCGGCAGTCCGGCAGTCAGGCCAGCGGCGCCAAGCGCCTTGAGCAGGTCGCGGCGACCTTGATTGATGTGTGCGTGGTCCATGTTCATCCCAACTGGTAGGCAGGCAGCGACAGGATCACGTGCAGCGTATTGCGCAACGCATCTTCCATGTAGCTGTCGGCGCGTTTCAGGTCGGCGGTGCCGAGGTCGGCCTCGAGCAGAGCCGCAAGTTTCGTGCGGGTGGCGCTGTCAATCGGCATCGACAGAAAGCGCGCCAGCAGATGGTCAACCGCCTGCTGCGCAGTCTGGCAACCGGCATCACGCACCAGCCTGGCCATGTCGAGCTGCGCGGTCGCGCGCGGAATCGGCCGCACCTTCTCGATCGCCTTGCGCCATGCGTTGTAGCTTGCCAGGCGGGTGTTGAAGTCTTCGTCACGGTCGTTCTGCATCGACATCGACGTCACGTCCTTGCCGTCCGGCTTGGTCGCGGCCGTCACATCCTTGCCCATTGCCAGCTTGTCGGCCACTGGCACGATGCCATAACGGTCGTCAGGCACGCGGTCATTGGCGACGAAATCGATCGGCGGGAATACGGTGTCATACACGAAGTTGCCGCGCACCAGCAGCAGTCCCGGCGTGATCCAGCTCTTGCCGCCGGCCCAGCCGGCCACGTTGGGCGGAAACAGCAGTTTTTGCCCCATCGAATCGGTCAGGTCATTGAAGTCAGGTATGCCCGGGATCTCGGTCAGGCCCATCTTGCGGTAGGTTGACACCACCAGCTCGACTGGCGGCTTGATACGGTTGCCCACCGACGCGTCGCTGTAGAAGTCGCGCGACATGAACAGCGTCTCGAGGAAAGACCCGATCTCGTAGCGGTTGTCGCGCAGCAGCTTGCCGAGCTTGATGCGCATCTCCGGCGAGACTTCTTCGCGCACGAAATAACGATACAGCTTGGACGCGATGTACTCGGCCGTCACCGGCTGCGCGAGGATGATGTCGATTACCTGTACGCCGTCGAAATTGCCGCTGATGCCAAGCACGGTTTTTGCGCCGTTGTCGTGCTTGTCCGGGTTCATGACGAACTTCAGGCCGTTGAAATTCCAGCCGGTGAAGGCACGCGCTGCCTCGCGAATATCTTCTTCGCTGTAGTTGCCCACGCCCATGGTGAACAGCTCCATGATTTCGCGCGCGAAGTTTTCGTTCGGCGCGCCCTTCACGTTCACGGCAGCGTCCAGATAAGCGAGCATCGCCGGATCTTGTGCGACGGCGATCAGCAAGTCGCGGAAGTTGCCGGTCGCCTTATCGCGCAGCAGCTGGTTCTGGATCAGCATCTTGCGATAGTCACGCACCTTCTCGTCGCTGCTGGCAAAGTGACCGTGCCAGAACAGCGTCATTTTTTCTTCCAGCGGACGCTTGGTCACCAGCATCCGGTTGGCCCACCAGTAGGCGATGCGCTGCGATTCCAGCTTGGTTGCGCGCAGCCAGTAGAGGAAGCGGTCGGCGACCTGCTGCAGCTTGCGGTTGCCTTCGGGCTTGGACTTCACGCCGAGCGCTTCGCCGGTCTCCTTCGCCTGATCGGTGGCCGCGGGCCGCGACGGCACGAACGGATCGAGGCCCGGGTCGAACGCGCCGGACTCCTGAAAAAGCGGCAGCGGATTGTTCACCGTCTTGTAACGCACCAGCGTCTGCACCGCATCGCGCGGCGACATCGACGCGAACTGCGCCACCTCGGTCGGCGAGCCGCCGAAGCCTGCGCGCTCGAGCAGGTGCGCCGCCCGCGCGCGGCTCCACTGCGCGGCCGGCAAGGGCTCCAGGCTGTCGATCCAGGCAGCAGGAGCCGCATGAGCGACTGCCGTCGCGCCAAGAACGAGCAGGCCGATAAGTAGTTTTTTCAGGGGTCTCATGATTCTCTCTCCCGCAACCCGCATCGCAGGAATGGTTAAGCCGGCGAGCGGCCTGTTTAATATTGCCTTTTTAAGAACGCCGGATTTGGGGCGACGCTCCCTGAGGGGCTTGTTAAATTTTTTGGAACCGCAGTCTAGGACGCAGATGGTATGTTCGCAATACAGCAATTCATGAATCCTGCTCTGGCGTGAGCGACAAAATAACAAAAAAGCGGCTATTGGGGACACTTATCGCTGCGCTGCCAACTTTAGCGTTCGGCGCCACCGGCAAGTTGTACGGCATCCTCGACGAAGGACTGGTCGGCGGATTCGATCAGCACGTCCCTGCGTCCGCGGCAGACATCCGGCACAACTGGGGCAAGGGCAACGGCAGTGGCTTCCGTACGAATTTTACCTCTCGTATCGGTTATGAATCGTATGAACGCATCTCGAATGATCTCCAAGTCGAGGCGCGCGTCGAAAGCACACTTGATCCGGAGTCCAGATTTGCGTTTGACCGCCATGCATACATCGGCCTGAACTCACGCTACGGCACGCTGCGAATCGGCCGCACGCGCGACCTGATCAATGGCATTGCCAGTCGCATGGATCCATTCGTCAACGACGGACTGGTGCAGGACAAAATCCTCATCGCACAGCATGCCAGCATCGGCCTGTATCGCATCTCGCGCTCATTCACCTATATCTCGCCGAAATTCAGTGGATTGCAGTTCAGCGCGCAGTACGGCATGCGCAAGAGCGAGCTCGACAGCAGTTCGCTGAAACTACTGCTGACCTATGACCAGGGCAACTGGGGCTGGCATGCCGGCATCGATCAGCCGTCGCGCGATCACTATGCCAATGGCAGCAGTGCGGTCGTCTATCACTACGGTCCGCGCGCGCGCAACATCATCGTCGGCGCGCTGCGGGACTTCGGCGTCGCAAAATTTTCCGCCGAACTGCTGCACTCCACGCGCGACATGGAAGGCAACAACGTGGACCCGGCACTGCCGCGCCCGAATGCCAGCCCGTGGGGAATGATCGCGACCCTGCGCGTCCCCGTCACTGCAGGCGAGCTCAAGTTCGTGCTGGTCGAAAGCGAGCAGGTATTCAACAAATACGGCACCTGGCAGCCGATCCGCGAGATAGGCTTCGGCTACGAACATTTTCTGTCAAAAGACACGGTGCTCTACCTTCAGCTCGGCCACGAGCAGCGCTCCGGCGCCGGCCACTGGCACAGCGGGATCTGGAAGCGCTTTTAATATTTGAGCGGATGTGCGGCTCGCAAGGAGCATGCAGAGCATTCGGATTCCCGGCACAATCCGGGAAAATAATTATCGTCCCGGAGATCGCAAATGACTCTTTCCAGAATTTCGCGCCGCGGCATGGTCGCGGCCCTGCTGGCCATGGCCGGCGCCTCAGGTGTCGGATTGGTAACGGCAGAAGACACCGAACGCACCTTGCTCGACCGCGCGCTCGGCGTATTCAAACCACTGCCTGATACCGCGCATGTCGATGATTACCCGCACTCCGGTGCGCGTGTCGAGCTCGGCCGCAAGCTGTTCTTCGAGACCCGCGTGTCCACCGACGGCCGCACCAGCTGTGCCACCTGCCACAACCCGTCGTTCTACGGTACCGATGCGCTGCCGCGGTCCATCGGCGTGTTTGGCAAGAAGCTGCCGCGCAATGCGCACACCGTATTCAATACGCCGCTGCTGGTCGCGCAGCATTACGGCGGCAACCGGGTCTCCGTCGAAGAGCAGGCGATGAAGGCACTGACCAGTCCTTTTGCCTATGGCAACAAAAGCCCCGAGGAAGCGGCTGAGAAACTACGCGCACTCGGATACCAGAAGCTCTTCGACGAGTCCTTCCCGAACGAGAAAGACGCGGTCTCGGCTGAACACTGGGGCGTGGCGATCGGTGCCTACGAGCGCACGCTGCTGACTCCGGCACCCTTCGACCGCTATCTGAAGGGGGATAGGCAGGCCATCAGCGCCGAGGCCAAGGTCGGCCTGGACAAGTTCATCAGCTACGGCTGCGCCGGCTGCCACAACGGCGCTACGGTCGGCGGCAACATGTTCCAGAAATTCGGCTTGACGGAGGATTACTGGAAAGCGACCGGCAGTGTCGAGATCCCGGAGCTGAAAGGCCGCGACAAGGGCAAATTCCATGACACCGGCAAAGAAGAAGATCAGTGGATCTTCAAGGTACCCCAGCTGCGTAATGTCGCGATGACGCCGCCCTATTTCCATGATGGGTCGGTGGCGACGCTCGGTGATGCGGTGCGCGTGATGGCACGGCTGCAGTTGGGCCGGCAATTGTCTGACGACGACGTGCAACACATCGTTGCCTTCCTCGAAACTCTGACCGGCGACGTGCCGGCCAACTTTGCCCAGGTGCCGCAGCTGCCGGTGGCAGCCTTCGCGGCGAAGTAAGAAACTCGGCACGACGACTCGTTCACGGCACGGTGCGCAGCCGGCGCGCTGTGCCGTGCCGCTGCTCCCCGATGCTCACAGCGCAGCTCCCTGCGCTTTTCGGCTGCTTCTCGGCTGCTTTTTAGTCGCCTTTCAGTCGCCTCTCAGCGACTGCCGCTGGCTGATCCCTCACGCGCCGGCTTCAGCACGATCTTGCACACATCCGCCCCGTCGGCCGGCGTGCGCTCGCCAAACAGCTTCTTCAGCGGCACCCATACGATGGATGTCGCCAGCCGCACCACCGTCTGCAACACGTCGCCCGGGTTCGGGCCCACATTGAACTGGCTGAAACTGCCGTCAACTTCGATCGGCGTTGCCAGACTCAGGAACTGCGCAGTCTTGGCCTGTGGCTGCATGCGCAGGTGCAGTGTCTCTGCGCCGAAATCGACCGAGGCCGTACCGGTCACGCGCATACCGCTGGTGTCGATCAGCAGTTGCTTCTGGCGCAGCTTGCCCTCGTTCAGCGCAAAGCGGCCGACCGCGCAATTGACCACCGATTCATTCTTCGGATCCAGCGTCGGCAGCAGTGCAACGAACAGGTTCACCGCCCACAGGTCGAAAATGCCGGAGCGCAGCTGGCGCGGCCACACGGCAACATCGATGCTACCGCTGCCATGGGCCAGCAGTTGCGACAACTGCGGCGCGCGCGAATTCACGTCCATGTAAAAACTGAAGCGGCCATCAAGATCGCTGTCGGGGCGGATGCGACGGCTGATGACGCCGTAGTCGAAATTGTCGATGTCGATCTTCAGCGCAGCCAGCACATCCCGCTCGCGCGGCTCGTAGGACAGCCGCCAGTCGGCACGGCCGCCGGGCATCGTGAGCTGCACCGGACCGACCTCGGCGCGCCCGTCGGCCAGCCGTGCCTGCAGACGTCCCTGTCCCAGCACATCGGCACCCGACTTCACTTGATCCACATTCACCGTCAGGGTGGCGTCTGCCTTCGACAGATTCTCGCGCGACAGCAATGCCTGTGCCTTGTCACTGGCTTCGGCCGCCTTACGGCGCACGGCCTGCGGGTCGGTCTTCGCGTCAGCTGGCGCGGTGGCCGGCGGAGCCTTGCTGCCGAGCGCGGACCAGCCTTCGGTACGGAAGTCGTCCAGCTGCACCAGCGGGGCCGACAGCGCGACATCGAGCTTCGGCCGGCCCCGCGCCGTGTCCATCGTGCCGTGACCGTGCAGCTGGCTACTGCCGATTTGCAGCTTGAGGTCGTCAACCGCATAGCCGCGCGCACTCATGCGAAAGCGGCCAACGGCCGACCAGGGTCCCCATGGCGGCAGTGACAGCCGCAACAATTTATCGAGCGTGTCCAGCCGCGGCCCGTGCACTTCGAGCGCCAGATCGGCATCATGCGCGTCGATGTCGCGATCGACACTGCCCGACAGCTGCAACTGCGTCTGTGCAGCATCGACATTCAGTTCGAACGGCACCCGGCGCGCCGGGTCGGCCAGGTCTTTCATGGTCGCACTGCGCATCCGCACCTCGACCGGCAACTGGTCGATCGCCCCGGACAGTTGCAGCGCAACCCGCTCCCCCGGGCGGGCGGACAGGCTGCCAGTGGACAACGCCACCTGCAGTTGCGATCGGGTATTCGGGTCACGCAGCACCAGACGCCCGCCACTGACCTCGGCCGACACCAGCGCATTGGCCATCAGCGACGCCAGCCGCGCTGAGCGGCTGTCGATGTACAGGTTCAGACGCTCGACGCCGGCGTCGAGGTCTTTGGCCAGCTTCAGCTGGCGCAGCACCAGACCGATATCGACCGCCGCCGCCGACAGCCAGAACTGCGCATGCGGCTCTGCCTGGCGCAGATCGAGCGCGACCGCACCCTGATAACGTGTTCCGGCGATGTCGGCGAAAAACGGCGAGCTTTGCATATGACCATCGCGCACGCGGCCGTCGAAGCCCATATCGCCCAGTGCGATCTGCGTGCCGCGAATGTCCCGCACGCGTACGCGCACGTCAGCGTCTTCCAGCACCAGCCGCGCCGGCAGCAGCGGAATATCCAGACTGGCGCGCTGCCCGGGCCGGGCCGGTGCTGGCGGCGGCAGCAAGCCATCGAGCTGAGCAATGTTCACGCTGGCGATCTCGAGCGATGCCTTCAGTCGCTGCCGGCGGTCGACGGTGTCCTGCGCCACGTCGGAGTACAGGCTGCTGTCGCCGACCTGGAACACCAGATTGGACAGCGCCCAGCGTTCGGCCGTGCCGCGCACGCGGCCGGCAACGGCAATCGGCAGGGTTGAGCGCGGATTCAGTCCCAGCCAGGTGCCGACGTCACCGGCACGCTCGGCACCGAGACTGAACATCAGGTCGGCGCTCTGGTCGGCGCCATTCAGCGTGCCCGACACGCGCGCGGCTATGCGGCCGGTCTGCACTGTCAGCGCGACCGGCGAACCGCCTTTGGCCATCATGGCCATCAGCGAATCGCCGGACAGCGTTGCCTCCAGCGGCTTGCCGAGCAGGCTGCCCTTCAGCTCGCCGGCCAGCGCCTGGGTGCCGCCGACGCGGAACTGCATCCGGTCCAGTGTGAAATCGACCGGTCGGGCACCGCCCTGCTCCGGCGCCCGGGCCGTCGCCGCATGCGCTGCATGTGTCGCCTTGCCCTCCCGGTTACCGTAGCTCAGGCGGCTTTGCGTGACCCGCATCGAGGTCGACAGTGAACGCATCAGCGCGTCGCCGCGCGTGCCACTGGCGGTGACCTCCAGCTGCAGCCTGCCGAGCTGGCCTTCAATGCCAGGAATGCCGGCAAGGAAGCGCGCCAGTCCGCCGATGGGCGAATCGGCAGCACCAAAGCGCAGCGCCAGCGACTGCCGGCCGGCATCGATATCGAGCCGGCCCTTCATCGGCACCTGTTCGACGATGGCCTCAACCGGAATGCCGAGCCGGCCTTCGCGCAACAAAAATTGCAATGATGCGCCGCGAATGTCGCCCGGCAAGCCCAGCCACTGGCCGACCCCAAGCTGCAGGTCGGCATCGAATTCCTTCAGTACTTGCAGGTCGACCCTGGCTTGCGACAGACTGCGATACAGCGCGGCGAGATCGGCCGGTTCTTCGTCATCGTTCTGACCGAGGAAAGGGCGCAGGTCGAGCGTCTGCACGCCGAGCGCGCCGGCCAGCCGCGGACGAGAGCCGCGCGCATCGAATTCCAGCCAGCCGGCCATCACCGACTTGCCGAGCGAGCCCGACAGGCCGTTGATACGCACCACACCGGGTCCGGCCAGCACCGTACCCGACAGACCGGCCGCACCGGCGTTTGGCAGCGGCACGCCGATCACTTTGCCGAACTGCGCAAGGTCGGGCGCGCCAAGGCCGAACGTGACCTCGCTGTCTTGTCCGCCGAGCCGGCCTTGCGCGACCAGACGGCCGCCGGCGAAATCAAGTTGCAGCGTCATCGGCCATCCTTGCTGACCGCGCAGCAGCGCACGCAATTCGCCGCCGTCGACCGACAGCGCATACGGCATCGTGCGCTCGACCCTGCCGCTGGCGCGCAGCTTCACGCCGGCACCGATCGGCAGTGCCGCGTCGAGGCGATCAAGGTGAAATTCGCGCGGCGCGGCCATGCCGCTCCGGTAGACCACGGTGATGTTGTCGAGATCGATGTCGCGGATATCGATGCCGGCCGCATCGGCCGCATGCAGGCCGTCGCCAGCCTGCGCGGTGGCCGCTGGCGTGTCCGACGGAGTAAAAGCCCAGTTGCCGGCGCCGTCTTCGCGCTGCTGCAATTCAAGCCGTACGTCGCGCGCCGACAGGCGGTCTGCGCGTAGTTGTCGCCGTAGCAGCGGTATCAGATCGAGCTTCAGTTCAGCCGCGCCGATGCGCAGGAAATCACCGGGACCGAATCCGTCCGGCTGCGCAATGCGCAACTCGCCGATCTGCAGCTGCGGACGCAAACCGATGCGCAATTGCAGCGCGCCGTCGATGCGTACTGCGCGCCCGGTTCGCTGCGACAGCAGGCGGGTCACCGCGTCGCGTTGCGATCCCAGGTCAATCGGAATGCCAAACAATGCCGTCCAGCCGATCACGCCGGCTGCGGCGAGCACGAAGAAGACGAGCGCCTTCAACAGACGGCGACGCCAGAACACTGCGGACGAGGAGGAGGAAGTGCCCATGCCACGAGGATAACCGACGGCGGGTCCGGACGTACAACCGACGCCCGTGGATGCTCAGGTAAAAACCAGCCTCCCCAGAAGGGGAGACTGGAAAACCCAACGCGAGAGAAAAATCGCTGTATTGCCAGCCTCCGGCCGGCCGGAGAACCGACCGGAGACCTTGGCTGACGAATCAGCCTTGCTGCACTGCCGAGTTAGTTCTTCGGCAGCTTGAACACCATCAGCGTGCCGCCCTGCGGAACGATGGTATTGGTGCCACGCACGTGGTCGATTGCGGAGGCCAGACGCTGCGCGTCAACGCCCCAGCCCGACTGCACGGCGATGTACTGCTCACCGTCGACTTCATACGAGCTCGGCACACCGATCACGCCGGAAGGAGTTGCATACTCCCAGAGGATCTTGCCGGTCTTCGCATCCATCGCGCGGAACTTACGGTCAGGCAGACCACCCGAGAACACCAGGTTGCCGCCAGTGACGAAGGTCGGCGTCCAGATCTGGTCGCCAAACTTGGTCGACCAGGCCAGCTTGCCGGTCTTCGGATCCCATGCCTGGATCTCGCCGATCGAGTTCTTCGCACCCGGTCCAAGGCGGACGTTGGTCAGCACGCCTTCGAGCGGGAAGCCGATGAACAGATCACCCGCCTTATACGTGGTCGTCTCGCCCTTTGGCAGTTCCGAGCACATATTGTCGTTGGCCATCGTGTAGATCAGGCCAGTCTTCGGGCTGTACGATTCCGGCAGCCAGTCCTTGCCACCCCACAGCGACGGGCAGAAACCTGCGCCCTGCTTCATCGACGGCTTGTGCGTCATGTCGACATCAGGACGGCCCGTCTTCGGATCCAGCGACTTGAACACGTTGTTGCCAACGTAAGGCCAGCCCTTGACGAATTTCAGCGCGCCGGTGTTGGTGCGCTCGAGCACCCACATGTAGCCGTTACGGCCGGCACGGACAGCTGCCGGGGTCTTCTTGCCGTTGATTTCGGTGTCGATCAGCAGCGGCGGGGTCACTTCATCCCAGTCCCACGAATCGTTCTGAGCGTACTGGTGGTAGCCCTTGATTTCGCCGGTGTCGACATCCAGTGCCATCGTGGAGCTTGCAAACAGGTTGTCGCCCTGACGCAGGTCAGGCGTCCACGGACCCGGGTTGCCGGTGCCCCAGTAAGCGGTGTTGGTCTTCGGATCGTAAGTACCCGTGACCCAGACTGAGCCGCCGCCGGTCTTGTACGAACCGTTGTTTGGCCAAGTGTCGCCACCCTGCTCGGTCGGGCCAGGAATGGTGTGACGGCGCCATGACATCTTGCCGGTCTCCGCATCGACAGCTGCGATGAAGCCGCGGATGCCGTATTCGCCACCCGACACGCCGACCATGATCTTGCCCTTCGCAGCCAGCGGCGCGAGGGTCATGTAGTAGCCGGTCTTCCAGTTTTCGATCTGCGTGGTCCAGAGGACTTTGCCGGTCTTGGCATCGAGCGCAACCAGGTTGCAGTCGGTGGTCGCGACATAGACTTTGTCGCCGTACAGTGCCACACCGCGGTTGGTCGGGTGCAGCTGGAACAGCTCAGAGGGGATCTCTTTCTTGTAACGCCAGATTTCCTGACCGGTCTTCGCATTCAGCGCGAGCACCTGGTTCTGCGGCGTAGTGACGAACATGAAGCCATCGTTGACGATCGGCGGCGACTGGTGACCTTCGGTCACGCCGGTCGAGTAGGACCATGCCAGTTGCAGCTTGTTGACGTTCTTGTCGGTGACTTTGTCCAGCGCGCTGTAACCCCAGCTGCCGTAGTTACCGCGCCAGCTGAGCCAGTTGCGTGCTTCCGGGCTCTGCAGACGCGAATCGGTCACCGGCTTATAGGCCGGAACGCCTTTGCCCGCTGCCGGGCCTTCTGCCATCACCGACGCTGCTGGCAGCAGCGCGAGCGCGAATGCGAGGTGCTTCATGCGAAATGTCATTCTGATTCTCCTCCATCGTTGAATTTGGCTACTTTCGTAGCTCCCCTTTTCGCGAACGGGATCACCACCCGCGAATTCTGCTCCGGTCGTCGTCAGACGCCCGGCTTGTTCGAAAAGCCGCCGGCAATGGTCAGCAGCCCGTCTTTTTCAGTCAGCGGCACATAGGCCAATGACTTCGCCGCCGGCCCCTTGGCCACGGTGCCGTCAGCCGGATTGAATTTCGAGAAATGGCAGAAGCACATCAGCACTTTTTCAGCGCTGACGAATTCGGTCACATCGCAGCCCTGATGGGTGCAGACGGCGGAATAGGCAACCACGCCATTGACGGCACGCGCCTTAGTTTCGTCGGTCATCGCGGCCGGATCGAGGCGCACCAGCATCAGCTTGTTCAGACGCGAACCATCTTTCGGCTTCTTCTCTTTCAGGTCGTACGGGAACACCAGCACAGGCTTGGCGCCGACCTTGATGTCGTCAGCCTTCAGCGGTGCGGTCGCTTCGCCTTTGGCCGGCACCAGCAGATCGCCCTTGGCCGGGCCTTCGACGTTGTCATCGGCTTGCGCGGAACCGATCGGCATGGCGCAGCAGCCGGCCGCAGCACCGGTGGCCTTCAGCAGCAGGCGGCGCTGTACGTCGACGGAATTCATTTCTTTCACTTCGTAGTTCATTTCAACCTCTTGAGCTTTTAAATCTGCTTTTAAATCTTTAAATCAAAACATGCTTCTTTTCGTCCGACGCATGGTCCGCCTGGACCTCGCTATCGGTGTTGCTGATGACCGTTACAGCCGAAAAATTAATATGATGCCGCGCGAGCCGTTCCGCTTCAGCCGCATTGCCATCGATCACCGCCTGAATGATGGCTTCATGCTGCGTCCAGATCTCGACCGGCGCCCGCCCGATCATCAGTACTGCACCCATCGCGCAGCGCAAGTAGCTCCAGTGCGATGACGCTGTCTCAGCAATCATCGGATTGCCGGACAGCTCGTACAAAAAATGGTGAAAAGCCATGTCGGCAGAGACGAGGTCGGAGATCGAATTCTTCTTCACGGCCTGCCATCCGCGTTCGATATAGTCGGGGCCTTCGGCGGCTGCACGCACGCTTGAGCGTTCGGCCGCCCGACCGCAGGCCAGCGCGTCCAGGCTGGCGCGGATCTCATACAGATTGCGCACTTTGTCCTGATCGAATGGCGCGACCATCAGGCCGCGACCCGGCGCGCTGGTCAGCACGCCTTCGTTGCGAAGTAACAAGAGTGCCTGTTGAACCGGTTGCCTCGACACACCAAGCGACTCGGCGATCTCTTCCTGGATCAGCCGCGCGTCGACACCAAAGGTACCTGCCTCGATCCGCGAAAGAATCGCCTCGTACACCTGGTCGACCAGAGTCAATTGTGGCCGCGATATTTGCATCGTCTCCCTAGCGGCGAGCCTGAAGGCCCGTCATACCTCGTTATTTTTGAATTCTGAATTCTGAATTCGAATTTTCATTTTGAACGAGAGTAGTGATCACCGCACATTGTGTCAATGCAAGCCGTTTCGAATCTTCGAAAGTCCCCCTTGTAAATTTGCAAATCTATCCGCTCTCTAGCAGCTTTCTTCAGGAAATGAAGACCAAATTGCCACCGAAAGCGCCCGTGCCACCCACCGATGGCGTCCCAAGGCTCCCGAACTTTTGATCTCGGTCATATAGATTTTTGAAAGAATTCCATAAAGTAATACCGTTTAGTCCGATAACGGAGACCCATGCCTTGCCTCGTGCCGCTACGGATGCGCCTGTTCGCGCTGACTTTCACCGGCAGTGTCGTCGCGGCATTGCTTTCGACCGCTGCTGCGCTTGCCGGTACGATGCAATCGCCGATAGAGCTCAACGCAGCCTACCTGCAGCCGATCGAAGACCTGTCTGCCGATGAGGCGCGCCAGTTCCGGGCCGGCGAGACCATGTTTCGCACCCTATGGCTGACCTTCCCGGCGATGCCGGTGCAAAACAACTGGCAATACATGCGACCGCGTGGCGGTTATGCATGGGGACTCGGACCGACCTTTATCGCCAATTCGTGCATGGCCTGTCATGTGCAGGCCGGTCGCGGCAAAACGACCGACCGATCCAACAGCACCGTATTCCAGCAATTGCTGCGTGTGTCCCTGCCCGGCGAGAACCCGCACGGCGGACCACGGTCTCATCCTCACTATGGCGGGCAGTTGCAGGTTTTTGATGTGATTTCCGCTGATCGCCAGCAAGTACGGCAGGGCGAAGCGGATGTGTTTGTCGACTGGCAGCCCGAACCGGTATCCCTGCCCGATGGCACACAGGTCGAGCTGCGCCGCCCGAAGATCCGGGTCGAGAGCCTGTCGTATGGGCCGCTGGGCGATCAGGTGATGACCTCATTGCGGAATGCACCGCCCATCTTCGGACTGGGCTATTTGGAGTCGGTCAGCGAAGACGACATCCTTCACATCGCCGCCGCACAACAGGCAATCGGCCTGAACGGGCGCATGAACTATGTGCGCGACGATGTGCGGGATAAAAGTTCGCTCGGTCGCTTTGGCTGGAAGGCGAATCAGCCTAGCGTGCGCCAGCAGGTAGCGGCTGCATTTCTGCATGACATGGGTATTACTTCATCGCTCTATCCAAAACAAAACTGTCCGCCGGTTCAGATCTACTGCAAGGCGGCACCACCCGGCGATTCGGTCGAATTGTTTGCGGATGAATTTGACGATCTCACCTTTTGGGCGCTCGCGCTGGAGGCGCCGCCGCGTCGAGAGCGCGACCGTGCGGATATTCAGACGGGAGAAAAGTTATTCGGGCAGGCCGGTTGCGCCCAATGCCATTTGCCGCAGATGAAAACTGCCGCCAACGCGCCCTTTCCCGCGCTGGCCGGCCGCGTATTTCATCCCTACACCGATCTGCTGGTGCATGACATGGGCGACGGCCTTGCCGACGGCCGCCCCGACTACAAGGCGGGGCCACGCGACTGGCGCACTGCTCCGTTGTGGGGCATCGGATTGTCAAAGCAGGTCAATGGCAGCACCCATCTGATGCATGACGGACGGGCACGCAATGTGACTGAGGCCGTCCTGTGGCACGGCGGTGAGGCACAGCCGGCACGCGACGCATTCGCGCGTTTCAGTCAGGAAGACCGTGATGCCCTGGTCGCCTTCGTGAATTCGCTCTGAGCGCCAGCGCAAAAGCGATGAGGCCGGGGCTCTTGTTGGCATGATGCCTGCTGACCTCGGTTGCTTTTGACATTTATGATCGATTATCAGCATTAGAATGGCAGGGATATGTCAGAGTTGATTCTCTTAGCGTGCATGTGCCGATTGCTTCCCTCATGCTTCGTCAGCTGAACGGGTTGAGTGTTGCGATGTACCGCGTCATCGGTGCGGGCATCGTAATCATTGGCATCTGGACGATGGTCTTCGTCAACATCCAGAATGACCGCCGGCTGATATACGACCAGGCACTGGAAAAGGCGCATGGTTACGCCGAAGGTTTTGCCGAAAACCTGCAAAAGGCCCTGCTGCAGATCGACCAGTTGTCGCTGACGCTGACGCAGCTGCACGAAGCCCATGTCGCGCCCGACACCATCCAGCAGATCTATCAGGGCGTGTTGCACGACCTGCCACTCCACCCGCTGTTCCTCGACGAGAATGGCCTCGCGCGCCATCGGCGTACCGGCTCGTCGGAAATCATCGACCTGTCGAAAGCCGAATTTTTTCGCTTCCATCGCGATTCACCGTCCCGCGAATTGCGCATCAATGCACGCGAAGAAGGCGTGGCGGCATTCGCCGGACAACCTATCGTGCGGCTGACGCGTCGCGTGAACAAGGTCGACGGCAGTTTCGGCGGTGTAGTGGCGATCACGATGCTGCCGCGTTACATGAATGCGTTCAGTGGTGACACGAGCCTGAGCGTGCACGACTTTGCGTCAGTCTGGATCGCCGACGGGGCGATGCTGACCAACCGCACCCGTGGCTGGGGCGACCGCATCTTTCAGCACTACCGTGTTCCACCCACGCTACCCGGCCAATCCGGCGCACGGATCGACGATGCCGAGAGATTTCACGACCATGGCCGCCATGTCATCGGCTGGAGCCGGCTGAAAGGCTATCCGCTGATTGCGCTGGTCGCCTTTACCGAATCGAACGTCGTCGCACCACTGACCAACACCGAGCGGCTGGACTATGCGGGCGGCGCGCTGGCGACGCTGTTTGTGCTGTTATTTGCGTGGACCAACGCGCGCAGCGCCACGCGGCGTGAACTGGTGCGACAGCGCATTGAACAGGCGCAGGCGCGTTACCGGCATGCGGTCGACAACGTACGCGACGCGATCTTCGTCTTCACCCCCTGTCCGGCCAGCATCAGCCCCAGCGAATTCTGCATCGAGGATTGCAATGCGCAGGCGGCGCGGATGGTGCATATGACGCGTGACGCGACCGTCGGACGTGCGCTGAGCGAGCTGTTTCCGGAGCGGGAATCGCAGGTGCTGCGCGAGCTGCTGCGTAGCGCCGTGCAGGATGGCGACGCCCAAAATGAAATCACCACCGAGCGCGACGGCCAGCCGGCCTGCTATTTCAATCGTGCCATACGCATCGACAGCAGCATTGCACTGACGCTGCGCGACGTCACCGAGCTGAAGGCGCGCGAGCAGCAAGTGCAGTCAATGACGCTGTCCGATCCGCTGACCATGCTGAACAACCGGCTGTGGCTGGAAGAATATCTGCCGACGGCCATTCAGCTGGCGCACGCAGAGTCGCGCATGCTCGCGCTGGTAATGCTGGATTTCGACAATTTCAAGCTGGTCAACGACGCGTTCGGCCATAAATTCGGCGACGAGCTGCTAGTGGCTGTCGCTGTCGCGCTCAGGCATTCGCTGAATTCGACCAGCCATGTCGCGCGCGTCGGCGGCGACAGTTTTGCGGTGCTGTTCGATCACATTGGATCGGTCGCCGAAATCGATGCCCTGGTTGCCGGCATCCGTGCGGTGCTGCTCAGTTCGCCATGGCCGGAGAAGGCCTCCGAGCAAGTACGTAAGGTGTCGATCGGCGTGGCCGTGTATCCGAACGACGCCGACGGTGCCATGGAGCTGATGAAGGCGGCCGAAATTGCCGTGCATGCGGCCGGCCAGGGCAGCGGCGGGCTGACCCGTTATTACGAGCGCTCGATGCTGGAACTTCGCGAACTGCGCCTGTGGCTCGATAGCGCGCTGCCACTGGCGATGCAGAATGGCGAGATGATGCTGCACTACCAGCCGCGCCTGTCCGCGATCACCGGTCAACTGCGCAGCTTCGAGGCACTGCTGCGCTGGCAGCACCCGGAGCGCGGCATGCTGTCGCCGGCAAAATTCATTCCGCTGGCTGAAGAAAACGGGCAGATCATACCGTTGGGCGCGTGGGTCATCGCCGAAGCATGCGCGCAACTGGCGCGCTGGCGCGCCGAGGGCCACAGGCTGGTGCCGGTGTCGGTCAACGTGTCAGCGCAGCAGTTGAAAGATGCGAGCTGCCGCGAACTGATCGCTGAGTGCCTGCAGCGTCACCGGCTGGCGCCGTCGCTGCTGCCGATCGAGCTGACCGAATCGACCATGGTCGGCGAAGATCCGGTGATGCTCGCCGAGCTGAAGGCGCTGCGTGCGATGGGAATCGAGCTGCACATCGACGATTTCGGCACCGGCTATTCGTCGCTGTCGCAGCTGCAAAAAGTCGAGATTGACGCATTGAAGGTCGATCAGTCCTTCGTGCGTGCGCTGGGCTTGCGCGGCTCGGGACATCAGCTGTGCGAGGCCGTGATCAGCATCGGCAAGTCGCTCGGCGCGACGGTGGTGGCCGAGGGCGTCGAAACTGCCGAGCAGTTCGCGCAATTGCGTTCAATGGGTTGCGACGAGATCCAGGGTTATCTGGTGTCGCCGGCAATCCCGCCGGCGCTGGCGGCGAAGATGCTCGACCATCCGCAACTGATCGAGGTCATGCCGCGCAACAGCGAACGAGCGGCGTGAGCGGCAGCATGCCGGCGGTCGCTCAGGACACCCGTCGGTAGCCGCCATCCCAGCCACACGGCGACAACACCACCTGCCACAGCTGGTTGTCGCGCGCGCGGAAAGTGCCGGCGCAGCACAACAGGTAATAGCGCCACATCCGGTAAAAGCGCGGACTGTAGTTGGGCTGAAGCTGCGGCCATGCCGCCTCGAAGCGCGCATGCCAGGCCATCAGCGTGCGGTCGTAGTCGGCGCCGAAGTTGTGCCAGTCCTCGACGATGAAGTCATGCTCGCTGGCCGCAGCGATCTCCTGCACTGACGGCAGCGAACCGTTCGGAAAAATATATTTGTCGATCCACGGGTCGATCGGCCCGCCGCTGACGTTCTTGCCTATCGTATGCAGCAGGAACAGACCGTCGTCCTTCAGCGAGCGCCGCGCGACCGCGAAATAATCGCGGTAATTCTTGTGTCCGACATGCTCGAACATGCCGACCGATGCGACCCGGTCGAAGCGATCGCCGCCGCCGGGATTGAAATCGCGATAGTCCGTCAGATCAAAGCGCACCGGCAGGCCGGCCGCTCTCTGTGCGCCCCACTTCGCCTGCTCTTTCGACACCGTCACGCCGACGCATTCGACGCCGTAATGCGTGGCCGCGAAATGCATCAGGCTGCCCCAGCCGCAGCCGATGTCGAGCAGGCGCATGCCCGGCTGCAGGCCCATCTTGCGGCAGATCAGGTCGAGCTTGGCTTTTTGGGACTGCTCGAGCGTATCGGCGTTTGCCCAATAGCCGCAGCTGTAGGCCATGTAAGGATCGAGCATGCGCTCGTAAAGGTCATTACCGAGGTCATAGTGTTCGCGCCCGACCTGCCAGGCGCGCGTGGTCGACTGCAGGTTGACCAGCTTGGCGCGCAGCACCGCCAGCAGTTCGCCCGGATGAGCGACCCGGCGGTCGAGCCGGGCACGCAGCACGCGCGCGATGAATTCATCGATCTGCTCGCAATCCCACCAGCCGTCCATGTAGCTTTCGCCAAGGCCCAGGCTGCCCTTGGCAAGAATGCGGCTGAACACATCGGGATGGCGCATCTGGAAATCCCACGGCCGGCCGCCGTCGATGCGAACGTCGGCTTGCGCCAGCAGAGTCGCCACCAGCGCATGCTGTGACGGATCGGGCTGCTTGCCGGACGGTGAGAGATCTGCCGTGATCGATGCCATTGCGACTCCCGAACGGTGAAGATGCCTTGAAAGAATTTATTACTTCTCAAAATTTTTTGCAAAGCCTTCCTGCCGCGCGGCGGCCCCGGCACGCTGTTGAATTATCGGCAGTCATCCGTCGGCTGGCGCGCGCGCGGATCAAGCTGTCTGCAAGCCTGCCGATCAAACGGTGCTGCCGGACTGATCGGGGGCGACCATTGCCAGTACGCGCGCAAGCGGTCATGGCGATAGAAGCGGCGTTAGATGAACCCGGCGCTCAGGAGAGAGGCCGGCTGCAGGGTCACCCGCATGCCGAAGGACGGGCGGCAGCAGCGTAAAACCCACTGCCGCTCACTGGCCGGAATACGGCAGTGCCACCACCAGCAACTCACCACCGGACAAACTGCCCGGCGACTGCGGGCAGGTATAAAATCTGACTGATGATTGCCCGCAGTTACAAGTCATCACAATCATTCCCGGCCAGCCCGCTAGAATTCACGGATGTTCCTTCACATTCAGATCGGAGTCGTCATGCAAAAGCGTCTGTCGTCGCTGCTGGCCGCCTTGGCGCTGCTGCCCGGACTTGCCCTGGCTCACGGACCGTCACCGTCCAATCAGCCGCGTTACCGACCGGCCCCGCATCAGAGCTATCACCCGAGCTACCACCCGCGCAGCAGCGTGAATTTCGGCTTCTCTATCGGTAGCGGCTCCTATTATCCGGGATACTACGGACCTTCTTACTGGTACGGACCACCGGTGACCTATCCAGCGCCGGTGTACACCGCGCCGCCGGTGGTGATCCAGTCGCAGCCGCCGGTGTATATCGAACGGCCGGCAGAGCCTGCCGAGACACCGGCATCGGCTTACTGGTACTACTGCGCCGCGTCCCAATCCTACTATCCTTACGTCAGCGAATGCTCGCAGGCATGGCAGCGCGTGTCACCGGTGCCACCGGCGAGCGGAACCCAGCCGTAAAGGACCCAAGGCCTTACAAAGGACATCATGAAAAAAATCCTGTTCGCTCTCGCCGTCCCGGCCATGCTGGCCGGTTGTGCGACCGCGCCGACCGGACCCAGCGTGCTGGTGCTGCCGGGTACCGGCAAGAGCTTCGACCAGTTCAACCGCGATGAAGTCTATTGCCGCGACTATGCGATGCGCGGTCTCGAAGGCAAGTCGCCGGGCAAAGTATCCACCGACTCGACCGTCGCCACCGCCGTGGCCGGCACAGCGATCGGTGCCATGGCCGGCGCCGCGCTCGGCGGCCATGACGGCGCTGCCGTCGGCGCCGGTACCGGGCTGCTGTTCGGCAGTGCGATGGGCAGCGAATCGGGACGCTACGAACGCGGTACCTCGCAGACTCGCTACGACAACAGCTATATCCAGTGCATGTACGGGCTGGGGCACCGTGTGCCGGTCCCGGCGGGCATGGTCACGCACGACGCGCGTCCGGTGCGCAGCGCGCCGGCCACCACGGCGCCTCCTCCGCCGCCTCCACCACCAGGCACCCCCCCTCCGCCGCCACCCGGTGTCAGGTAAGCGCAGAGATTGCACGCTTGTCAGGCCGTGCCGACAAGCCCCCCTTCCATATTCCGAGTTTTTCAGCGGCCGTCGTTCGGCCTAAAATGCATATGCATTTCGACAATCCTGACCGCGCAAGCGAGTGACGGGTCTGTCGGGCTTTGCGACACCTCTCTGTCATTTCGCTCCTGCAGGACTTGTGCCTGCAGGAGATTTTTTGCCTGTCGATCCATGTGCCGCAACCGAATCGGGTGCCGCATGCGATCGATGCACAACGCAAAAAAATGCGGGCACGGGCCAAAGGCCGCGTGCCCGCATCTTGCCGAAGCGAGCCGGTCTGGCGCCGCGTCAAGCGGCCAGATCCACCATCAGGTCTTTTGCCGCGATCACCATGCCCGGCTTCACGTGCACATGGCGCACGACGCAGTCGAACTCGGCGCGAACCATGGTCTCCATCTTCATCGCCTCGATTGACACCAGCGGATCGCCCTTCGCGACCTTCTGGCCGGCCTTCACCGCCACCGTCACCACCATGCCGGGCATCGGCGCGCCGACGTGATGTGTGTTGCCTTCTTCAGCCTTCGGATGCGACACCGTTGACACCACGCCCGCATGCTGAATGCGCACCATGCGCGGCTGGCCGTTGAGTTCGAAGAACAGTTTGCTCTGGCCCTCTTCCTCGATCTCGGTACGGCCAAGCAGTCGGATCACCAGCGTCTTGCCCTGGTCGATGCTGACCGACACTTCCTGACCGTCCTTCAGACCCTCGAAGAACACCTGTGACGGCAACACCGACACGTCGCCATGGCTGCGGCGATGCTGCGCATATTCAGTGAAGACCTTCGGGTACATCAGGTAAGACGCCAGTTCCGGCTCGCTGATCTTGCGATCGACCGCTTTCTCGGCGGCGGCACGCGCCTGCAGCAGATCGACCGGCGGCACGTTCGCGCCGTAACGCCCCTCCAGCGGCTTGCCGCCCTTCAGCACCTTTTGCTCCAGCGCCTTGGGGAAACCGTCCGGCGGAAAGCCGAGCTCCCCCTTGAACAGCGAGATCACCGATTCCGGGAAAGCGACTTCCTTGTCCGGATCGGACACATCGGCCGGCGTCAGGTCGTTCGCCACCATGAACAGCGCGAGGTCCCCCACGACCTTCGAGGTCGGCGTCACCTTGACGATGTCGCCGAACAGCTGGTTGACGTCTGCATACGCCTGCGACACTTCCGGCCAGCGATGCTCGATGCCCATCGCGCGCGCCTGCTCGCGCAGGTTGGTGTACTGGCCACCCGGCATCTCGTGGCGATACACGTCGGACGTGCCGGAACGAATGTCGGCCTCGAACGGCGCATAGGTGCGGCGCACGCCTTCCCAGTATTGCGACACGGCGAACAGCGTGCCCCTGGGCAGCTGCGGATCTTTGTCAGTATGTTCAAGGGCGGCGACGATGGAGCCGAGGTTAGGCTGTGATGTCAGGCCGCTCATCGCATCCATCGCGGCGTCGACCGCATCGCAGCCGGCCTCGATTGCGGCCAGCACGCTGGCGGCGGCGATGCCGCTGGTGTCATGCGTATGGAAATGAATCGGCAGGCCGACTTCTTCCTTCAGCGCCTTCACCAGCGCGCGCGCCGCGTTCGGGCGACAGACGCCGGCCATGTCCTTGATCGCCAGGATGTTCACGCCGGCTTTTTCCAGCTCCTTCGCCATCTTCACGTAATACTGCAGGTTGTATTTGCTGCGCGCCGGATCGAAAGGATCGCCGGTGTAGCAGATCGCCCCTTCGCACAGCGCACCGGTTTCGCGCACCGCATCGATCGCCACGCGCATGTTCTCGACCCAGTTCAGAGAATCAAATACACGGAACAGGTCGATGCCGCCAGCAGCGGCCTGCTGCACGAAATGCCTGACGACGTTATCCGCATAATTCGTATAGCCGACGGCGTTCGATGCGCGCAGCAACATCTGGAACAGGATATTCGGCACCGCTTCGCGCAGCTGCGCCAGGCGATCCCACGGATCTTCCTTCAGGAAGCGCATGGCGACGTCAAAGGTCGCACCGCCCCAGCATTCCATCGAGAACAGCCCCGGCAGCAGGCGGGCATAGTAAGGTGCAATCGCGATCATGTCGGCGGTACGCATGCGCGTTGCGAACAGCGACTGGTGCGCGTCACGCATCGTCGTGTCCGTGATCAGCACCTGCTTCTGCTCGCGCATCCAGACGGAAAACTTGTCCGCGCCGAGTTCCTTGAGCGTGTCGCGCGAGCCCGGTTGCAGCGGCAGGTTGCGCCCCATCTTCGGCATTGGCGCGTGCGGCAGGATGATGTCCGAGCGCTTGCGGCCCTTCATCTCCGGATTGCCATTCACCACCACGTCGCCGATGAAGCGCAGCAGACGCGTCGCGCGGTCGGCGCGCTTGGCGAACTTGAACAGATCAGGCGTGGTGTCGATGAAGCGCGTGGTGCACTCGCCCGACTTGAACAACGGGTGATTGATCACGTTCTCGAGGAACGGCAGGTTGGTTGACACGCCGCGGATACGGAACTCGCGCAACGCGCGGTCCATGCGCACGGTCGCCTCGGCTGCCGTTGGCGCCCATGCGGTGACCTTCACCAGCAGCGAATCGTAGTACGGGGTGATCACCGCGCCTGTATAGGCGGTGCCGCCATCGAGGCGGATGCCGAAGCCGGACGCGCTGCGGTAGGCAGTCAGGCGGCCATAGTCCGGCGTGAAATTGTTTTCCGGGTCTTCCGTCGTCACGCGGCACTGCAAGGCGTGGCCGTTCAGCTTCACTTCATCTTGCAGCGGAATGCGCGTGCCGTGTTCGTCCGGCTGGCCGATCGCCAGGCCTTCGGTCACGCGGATCTGCGACTTCACGATATCAACGCCGGTCACCTGCTCGGTGACGGTGTGTTCGACCTGGATGCGCGGATTGACCTCGATGAAGTAATACTTGCCGGTGTCGGCATCCATCAGGAACTCAACAGTGCCGGCATGCGTGTAATTCACCGCGCGGCCCAGCTTCAGCGCCGCTTCGCACAGCGCGCTGCGGGTCGCTTCATCGAGGTAAGGCGCAGGCGCGCGCTCGACTACTTTCTGGTTGCGTCGCTGCACCGAGCAGTCGCGCTCGAACAGATGAATCAGGTGGCCGTGCGTGTCGCCGAGTATCTGGACCTCGACGTGGCGCGCGCGGCGCACCAGCTTTTCCAGGTACATCTCGTCATTGCCGAACGCAGCGGCCGCTTCGCGCCGCGCCACTTCCAGCTGCGACGGCAGCTCGGCCTCGGACTCGATCATGCGCATGCCGCGACCGCCGCCGCCCCAGCTGGCCTTGAGCATCAGCGGATAGCCGACCTCGGCCGCCATCGCTTTCGCTTGCTCGATGTCATCCGGCAGCGCCTTCGTCGCCGGCACCACCGGCACGCCGGCGGCAATCGCCGCGTTGCGCGCGGCGACCTTGTTGCCCAGCGTGCGCATCACATCCGGCCTGGGGCCGATGAACAAGATGCCATTGGCCGCGCAGGACTCGGCGAAATCAGGATTCTCGGACAGGAAACCATAGCCGGGATGAATCGCATCGACGCCGGCTTCCTTCGCGATGCGAATGATGTCGTCGATGTCCAGATAAGCCGCAATCGGCTTTTTGCCCTCGCCGACGAGATAGCTCTCGTCCGCCTTGAACCGATGAAGCGCGAAACGGTCTTCGGCGGCGTAGATCGCGACGGTCCGAATGCCAAGTTCGGTCGCGGCACGCATTACGCGAATCGCAATCTCGGAACGGTTCGCAACAAGGATTTTCTGGATTTTTTTCATGGGAATTCCAAGCGGGGTCTGTGGCTGCAGCCAAGTCAAAACTGAAAAAAACAATGCCCTCGATTGTACGCAAGCTGCTGCGGCGCAACATTGCTTTTTTTAATACCCGCCCTTCGGTCGACCGCAGATCTCGGCCCGGGCACCGGCGCGCACCGATGGCCAGAGGTAAAATCCGGCGCACACGCAACACCCTGGCCGCAGCAGGCAGCCGCGCCACGTCACCGCACAAAGGAAAAAATGGGAACCCATCCCTCGAACCCGGCCGAAGCTCCCTCCCGTACCGCCCCCGATCCCCGGAAACCGCGCCGCCGGCTGGCCTGGCTGCCGCTGCTGCTCGTGATTGCGCTGATCGCCGGACTGGCCTGGTACGTCAGCGCCCGCAAGAACAGCGGCGGCGAGCGTGCCGGCATGCCGCGCGGCCGGCCGCCGGCGACCGTGGGCGTGGCCGCCGTCGAGCAGCGCGATTTTCCGGTGGAATTCGATGCACTCGGCACCATCACGCCGATTGCCACCGCCAGCGTGCGCGCGCAAGTCGCTGGCGTGCTGCAGCAGGTGCTGTACAGCGAAGGTCAGCTGGTCAAGCGCGGACAGCTCCTGGCCGTGCTCGACCCGCGGCCGTTCGAGAACGCATTGATGCAGGCCAGCGGACAACTGCAGCGCGACGAAGCCCAGCTCGACAATGCGCGCGTCACCGAGCGCCGCTATCGGCAGCTGATGGCGCAGGACTCGATCGCGCAGCAGGAAGTCGATGCGCAGGTCGCGCTGGTGCGGCAGCTCGAAGGCACGGCAAATGTCGACCGGGCAGCAGTCCGCAGCGCGAAACTGAACCTGGAATTCTCTCGCATCACCGCGCCGATCGCGGGCCGCATCGGCCTGCGCACTATCGACGTCGGCAATCTGGTCGGGCCGTCTGATGCGAACGGGCTGGTGACGATCACGCAGGTCGACCCGATCGACGTGGTATTCGCGGTACCGCAGGACACGGTGCCGGCGCTGCGCGAAGCGCTGTCCGGCGGCGCCCCGCTGGCCGTGACTGCATTTGACCGTGAACGCAGCGCGCAACTGGCAACCGGCCGTTTCCTTGCGCTCGACAATCTGGTCGATACGCAAACCGGCACCGTGCGCGCCAAGGCACGTTTCGAGAACGGCCAGACCCGGCTGTTCCCGAACCAGTTCGTCAATGTGCGGCTGAAGCTGCGCACTATCGCCAACGCAAGCGCTGTGCCGGTGTCGGCGGTGCGTAACGGCGCCGACGGTCCATTCGTCTATGTGCTAAATGCGGAGAAGCGCACGGTGTCGCTGCGCAAGGTCGAGCGTGGACTGAGCAGCCAGGGCAGCACGCAGATCCTGTCCGGCGTAAAGGCCGGCGAGCAGGTCATTACTGAAGGCGCGGATCGCCTGTCCGATGGCGCCAGCGTGCGTCTGCCCGGCGCACGCGCGGGTGGCAAAGGTAGCGGCAGTGGCGGCGGCAAGACGGGCAACCCGGGCAGTGCGCGCGAAGGCGGCGCAACTTCGGATGCTTTGGCCAAACCCGGCGCCGGCGGCAAAATCGAAGGCGAGCGGCGCGGCGGCGAACGCCGCCCGGCGAGCGGCGGATGAATCCGTCGCTGCCGTTCATCCGCCGGCCGGTTGCGACCTCGCTGCTGATGCTGGCGATCCTGCTGGCCGGCCTGGTGGCGCTGCGCTTTCTGCCGGTCTCGGCGCTGCCGCAGATCGATTTCCCCACCATCCAGGTGCAGACACTGTATCCCGGCGCCAGCCCGCAGGTGATCAGCCAGACCATCACCGCGCCGCTCGAGCGCCAGTTCGGCCAGATGTCCGGGCTGAAGCGGATGAGTTCAGCCAGTGCCGGCGGCCTCTCGACCATCACGCTGCAGTTCGGGCTGGGCGTGCGCCTCGATGTCGCCGAGCAGGAAGTGCAGGCAGCCATCAACGCCGCAGCCACGCTGCTGCCGGCCGACCTGCCGGCGCCGCCGACCTATGCCAAAGTCAATCCGGCTGATGCGCCGGTGCTGAGCCTGGCGCTGACCTCCGACACCCTGCCTCTGACCGAGGTGCAGAACATCGCCAACACCCAGCTGGCGCTGAAGATCAGCCAGGTGGCCGGGGTTGGCCTGGTGTCGCTGTCCGGCGGCCAGAAACCGGCGATCCGCATCCAGGCCGACCTGCAGGCGCTGGCGGCGGCCGGTCTCGGGCTGGACACGCTGCGCAGCGCGATCACCCAGGCCAATGCCAACACCGCCAAGGGAAGTTTCGACGGCCAGACACGCTTCTACACCATCAATGCGAACGACCAGCTGAAGTCGCCACAGGACTATGCCAACCTGATCGTCGCCTGGAAAAACGGCGCGCCGGTCCGGCTGGCCAATGTCGCCCATGTCGTGCAGGGCGCTGAGAACGTGCGGCTGGCCGCCTGGTCGGGCCTGAAGCCGGCGATCATCCTGAACGTGCAGCGCCAGCCGGGCGCGAACGTGATCGAGACTGTCGATGCAATCCGGCAGCGGCTGCCTGAACTGACCGCCAGCCTGCCGGCCGACCTGCGCGTCGACGTGCTGACCGATCGCACCGGCGGCATACGGGCGTCGGTCCATCATGTGACGATCGAATTGTTCATTGCCGTCGCGCTGGTGGTCCTGGTGATCCTCGCCTTTCTGCACAGTCTGCGCGCGACCCTGATCGCCAGCATCGCGGTGCCGATCTCGCTGATCGGCGCCTGCGGTGCGATGTACCTGCTCGGCTACAGCCTGAACAACCTGACGCTGATGGCACTGACGATTGCGACCGGCTTTGTGGTCGATGACGCGATCGTCATGAGCGAGAACATTGCGCGCCATATCGAGAACGGCGCCTCGCCGATGCAGGCGTCAAAACAGGGTTCGGCCGAAATCGGTTTCACGATCATTTCGCTGACCCTGTCGCTGATTGCGGTGCTGATACCGCTGCTGTTCATGTCCGACGTGGTCGGCCGCCTGTTCCGCGAATTCGCGGTCACGCTGGCGGTGACGATACTGATCTCGGCAGTGGTGTCACTGACGCTGGTGCCAATGATGGCCGCGCGACTATTGCGCGCCGGAGGCGAAGGTCTGCAGACGGCCTTCGGGCGCCGGCTGCAGGCGCAGTTCGAGCGCGTTGTACGTGCCTATGACCGCGGATTGTGCCGGGTGCTGGAACACCAGCCACTGACGCTCGCCGTCGCGCTGCTGACGCTGGCGCTGACGGTCGCGCTGTACGTCCTGATACCGAAAGGCCTGTTTCCGCAGCAGGACACCGGACAGTTGCAGGCGCGCGTCGAGGCCAGCCCGTCAGTGTCGTTCGCACGCATGGCCGAGCTGCAGCAGTCGGTGGTGCGCGAGATCGTACAGGACCCAGATGTGGCCAGCGTCAGTTCGCAGGTCGGCGTTGGCGGTGCCAATGCGATGCCGCATACCGGCAGCCTGCTGATCAACCTGAAAGCACGGCGCAGCGGCAGCCAGCGGCAGACGATGGACCGTCTGCGCGACAGCGCCGCGCGGGTTGCCGGCGTCATGCTGTATGTGCAGCCGGTGCAGGACCTGACGATCGATGCCGAAAGCGGTCCGACCCAGTACCGGCTGTCGATCGAAGGCGCCGACCCGGCCACCGTGCGCCGTTGGGCCGGCCTGCTGATGCAGCAACTGTCCGGCGATCCGGCGGTAAGCAATGTCAGCTCTGACATCGAGGCGACCGGGCCGTCGGTGATGGTCAGCGTCGACCGCGACAGCGCCGCCCGGGTCGCCGTCACCGCCGCTGCCATCGATGATGCGCTGTACAGCGCTTTCGGGCAGCGCATTGTATCGACCATCTTCACCGAGACCAATCAGTACCGCGTGGTGCTCGAAGCCCTGCCCGGCAGCACCGACAGCCCGCAGGCCCTCGGCCGCATTCCGCTGAAGACCGGTTCCGGCAAGCCGACCACGCTGGACGCAATCGCGCGCGTCGAGGAACAACCGGCGCCATTGCAGGTCACGCGCGTCGGGCAATTCCCGGCGACCACCATCGGCTTCGACACCCCGCCCGGCGGTGCGCTGGAGCAGTCGGTCACGGCAATTCGCTCGGCTGCGCAAGCGATCGGCGTACCGGATTCGGTCGCGCTGAACTTCCTCGGCGCAGCCGGCGCATTCGAAGCCGCGCTCGACAACCAGCTGTGGCTGATCCTCGCCGCAGTGATCTGCGTGTACATCGTGCTGGGCGTGCTGTACGAGAGCTACATCCATCCGCTGACCATACTGTCGACGCTGCCGTCGGCCGGTGTCGGCGCACTGCTGGCGCTGATGCTGGCCGGCGAGGATCTCGGCGTGATCGGCGTGATCGGCATCATCCTGCTGATCGGCATCGTGAAAAAGAACGCGATCATGATGATCGACTTCGCCATCGCCGCCGAACGCGATGAGAACAAGAGCGCGCGCGAGGCGATCCATCAGGCGGCCCTGCTGCGTTTCCGCCCGATTCTGATGACGACACTGGCCGCGCTGTTCGCCGCACTGCCGCTGATGCTCGGCTGGGGCCAGGGTGCGGAACTGCGCCATCCGCTCGGGTTCGCAATCTTCGGCGGTCTGGTGCTGAGCCAGTTGCTGACGCTGTTCACCACACCGGTGATCTACCTCGGATTCGACCAGCTCGGCCGGCGCTGGCTGGGCGCGCGTACGCAACACGGAGCCCCCTCTTGAATCTGTCGCGGTCCTTCATCGAGCGCCCGGTCGCCACCTGGCTGCTGACCATCGCAATCGCGCTGGCCGGCGTTGCCGCATTCTTTGCGCTGCCGGTCGCGCCGCTGCCGCAGGTCGAATCACCGGCCATTTCGGTGCGCGCGCAGCTGCCGGGTGCCAGTCCGGCGACGCTGGCCGCCAGCGTCGCCGCGCCACTCGAGCGCCGGCTCGGCGCCTTGCCTGGGCTGACCGAAATGACCTCGACCAGCGGCAATGGTTCGACGCGCATTTCGCTGCAATTCGACCTGTCGCGCAAGATCGATTCGGCCGCACGCGAAGTGCAGGCCGCCATCAATGCGGCGCGCGCCGACCTGCCGCTGGCACTGCGTTCGAATCCGACCTATACGAAATCGAATCCGGGCGACACCCCGGTGATCGTGCTGACGCTCACCTCGAAAACGAAGTCCACCGGACAGATCTACGAAGCTGCATCGAACCTGATCCAGCAGCGGCTGTCACAGGTGAGCGGCGTCGGTGAGGTCGACATCGGCGGCGGTTCGCTGCCGGCGGTGCGCATTGAGCTGCTGCCCTTCGCGCTGAACCGGCACGGCATCAGCATGGAGGACGTGCGCGCGGCGATCCAGTCCAGCACGGCAAACCGGCCGAAAGGCGTGATCGAAGGTCGCGGCCTGGCGTTCCAGGTGCTGACCAACACCGGCGCGACCGCGTCGCGGCTGGACGCCAACGAATACAAAGACCTGATCGTCGCCTGGCGCAACAGCGCGCCGGTACGGCTGAAGGATGTGGCGAACGTCGACACCGGCCCCGAGGACAGAAACAATCTCGGCCTGTTCAATGGCATGCCCGCTGTCGTCGCCATGGTCTATCGGCAGCCAGACGCGAACGTGATCGAAACGGTCGATGCGGTGCGTGCGTTGCTGCCTTCACTGGGTGCGGACCTGCCGCCGGATGTCGAGCTGCATGTGTCGTCCGACAGCACGCATTCGATCCGCGCGTCGCTGTTCGAGATCGAGGTGACGCTGCTGATTTCGGTCGTGCTGGTGGTGCTGGTGGTCAGCGCCTTCCTGCGCAGCGCGCGCGCCACCGTGATTCCGGCAGTGGCGACCGTGGTGTCGCTGCTCGGCACCTTCGGCGTGATGTATTTGCTCGGCTTCTCGCTGAACAACCTGTCGCTGATGGCACTGACAGTCGCCACCGGCTTCGTGGTCGACGACGCCATCGTCGTGCTGGAAAACATTTCCCGCCATCTCGACGCCGGCATGAATCGTTTCGAGGCCGCCATGCGCGGCGCGCGCGAAGTCGGCTTCACGGTGCTGTCGATCTCGCTGTCGCTGGTGGCGGTGTTCATTCCGCTGCTGTTCATGGGCGGCCAGGTCGGCCGACTATTCCGCGAGTTCGCGCTGACCTTGTCGGCGGCGGTGATGATCTCGCTGCTGATCTCGCTGACCACCACGCCGATGATGTGCGCCTGGATGCTGCGGCCCGACCATGATCGCCGGCGGCAGGGCCGCGTGGCGCGCCTGTTCGAGCGCGCCTATGTGTGGGTGCAGCAGGTTTATGCGCACACGCTCGACATTGCGCTCGACCATCGCTGGCTGGTGCTGCTGATGCTGGGCGGCGTGGTCGCCCTGAACTTCTGGCTCTTCAGCATCGTGCCGAAAGGTTTTTTCCCGACGCAGGATTCCGGCCAGATCAGCGCCAGCCTGCGCGCAGACCAGAGCATTTCGTTCGACGCGATGAAGGGCAAGGTGCAGCGGCTGACCGACATCGTCCGGCACGATCCGGCGGTCGCCACCGTGACCGCCTATGCCGGTGGCATGCGCACCGGCGGAGGCTTCATGTTCATCACCTTGAAGCCGCTGGCGCAGCGCGGCGAACCCGGGCAGCAGGTGATTGCGCGACTGCGCCCGCAACTGGCGCGCGTGACCGGCGTGACTGCCGTGCTGATCCCGGTGCAGGATCTGCGCGTGGGCGGACGGCGCGATATGAGCGTGGTTCAGTACACGCTGAAAAGCGACAATCAGCGCGACCTGAAATTGTGGACCGGCAAGCTGGTTGCGGCGCTGAAGCAGCAGCCCGGGCTGGTCGATGTCGATTCCGATCTGCAGGAAAACGGCGTCGAGAGTTTCGTCAGGGTCGACAAGGACGCTGCCGCACGGCTGGGCGTGAGCGCGCGCGACATCAACAATGCGCTGTACAACGCCTTTGGCCAGCGCCAGGTCGCCACGCTGTACGGCGAGCTGAACCAGTACCGCGTGATCATGGAGGCCAACCCCCGCTATGCACGTAGCCCGCAGGCGCTGAATGACATTTATGTACCGGTGCGCGCGGTCGCGGGCTCGCTGCCGGCCAATCCGGCGCTGCGCGATGTCGCCAGCGGGCAGCCGCTGTCGACGCAAAGCTCGACGATGGTGCCGCTGTCAGCGATCGCCAGCTTCATCGAGCGGCCGACTGCCGCATCGGTCAGCCATCAGGACGCCGAGCTGGCCAGCACGATCTCGTTCAACGTCAATACGGGCATATCGCTGGCCGATGGCCAGGAAGCACTGCGGCGCGCCGAAGCATCGATCGCGATGCCGTCGAATGTGCGCGGCAGTTTCCAGGGCAATGCCAAGGTGTTCCAGGAAAGCCAGGGCCGGCAGCCGCTGCTGATCGTCGCCGCGCTGGTGGTGATCTACATCGTGCTGGGCATCCTGTACGAAAGCCTGGTGCATCCGCTGACCGTGTTGTCGACGATACCGTCGGCCGGCATCGGTGCCGTGATTGCGCTGATGTTGTTCGACATGGAGTTCTCGCTGATCGCATTGATCGGTTTGTTCCTGCTGATCGGCATCGTAAAAAAGAATGCGATCCTGATCATCGACTTCGCGCTCGAAGCCGAACGTACGCTGGGCCTGACGCCCCGTGCGGCCGTGCGCGAGGCCTGCCTGAAGCGGCTGCGCCCGATCCTGATGACCACCGCCGCCGCCGCGCTCGGCGCGCTGCCGCTGGCGGTCGGATTCGGCGAAGGATCCGAGCTCCGCCAGCCACTCGGCGTGGCCATCATCGGCGGGCTGATTGCCAGCCAGCTGCTGACCCTGCTGACCACGCCCGTCGTCTATTTGTCGCTGGACCGCTGGCGTCGCCGCAGCCCGCATGAGCGCGAGCTCGGGCGAGCGTCGTCAGACGAACGCGCGCCTGCCGACCGCCCGGCCGCCACCTGATGAAACGAATGAAAACACTGACCTCTGCCGCCCTCGCCCTGCTGCTCGCCGGTTGCGCCGTCGGCCCGACCTATCGGCAGCCCGCAGTGGCGACACCACCTGCCTTCAAGGAAGCCGATGGCTGGGTCGCGGCCCGGCCCGCGGACGCGATCGAGCGCGACCGCTGGTGGGCGCTGTTCCGGGATCCGCTGCTCGATGAGCTGGCACCACGGGTCGCGCTGTCGAACCAGAACGTGGCCGTGGCCGTGGCCGCCTACGCGCAGGCGCGCGCACTGGTGGGCCAGCAGCGTGCGCTGCTGCTGCCGGCATTGAACCTGACCAGCAGCGGCAACCGCAGCAACATCGCAACGGCGGTCACGCCGACACAGCGCGTGCGCGTCGATCTCGGCGCCAGCTGGGAGCCGGATGTCTGGGGACGGCTGCAACGCACGGTCGAGGCCGCCAGTGCGAACGTGCAGGCCAGCGCCGGCGATCTCGCCACCGCGACGCTGTCGGCGCAGGGCGAGTTGGTGACCAACTATTTGCTGCTGCGGCAAGCGGATGCGCAGCGCCAGCTGCTGGAAACCGCGATCGCCGATTACGAGCGCGTGGTGACCATCACGGAGAATCGCTATCGCGCCGGTGTCGCCGCGAAGACGGACCTGCTGCAGGCACAGACGCAGCTGGCCACTGCACGTGCCGACCATGCGGGACTGGCCAGCCAGCGCGCGCAGCTCGAGCATGCGATTGCGGTGCTGGTCGGCGAAGCGCCGGCCGCTTTTTCTATCGCGCGGCGCAACGACTGGCAGCCGACCGTGCCGGAAGTACCGTTGCTATTACCGTCCGAGCTGCTGCAGCGCCGCCCGGATATCGCCGCCGCCGAGCGCCGTGTCGCGGCCACCAACGCGCAGATCGGCATCGCGCGCTCGGCCTATTTCCCCAGCTTCACGCTGAATGCCAGTAGCGGCGGCTTCGGCGGCTCAGTCGCCGGCCTGCTGGCCAGCCCGACCAGTGTCTGGTCGGTCGGCTTCGCGCTGACACAGACGGTGTTCAATGCCGGGCTGGTGAAATCACGCGTGCAAGGCGCCGAGGCCGCCTATGAAGGCGAAGTCGCGCGCTACCGGCAGACGGTGCTGTCGGCGCTGCAGGGCGTCGAGGACCAATTGGTCGCCGCACGCGTACTGGCCGAACAAGAACAGCTGTTGACGGCCGCAACCGATGCATCGCGGCAGGCGCAGCAGCAGGTGCTGAATCGCTACCGCGCCGGTCAGGTCAGCTTCCTCGAAGTCGTGGTCGCGCAAACCACCGCGCTGAATGCGCGGCGCGCGCTGCTGCAGGCGCAGGCAAACCGGCAAGTGGCCGGTGTGGCGTTGATACAGGGGTTGGGCGGCGGGTGGTGATCGTGACTTCAGCAGTTCGACCGCCCCGGCACCTTGCCCGCATTCGCGCGGCTATGCACCAGGGTCAGGAAGCTTTGCTGAACCGCGTATGCCTCGTACTCACGCGCGTACCAGATGCGGCATCGCACCCGCGGGCTGGCCGCCTCCAGCGCCAGCATTTCATCGGGCTGCTGCGCCTGCAGGTAATGCACCATCTCGTGCAGCAGGACGGAGCGGTCGAACAGGCTGATCAACGGGTTCAGGCTGTGGTCCAGGAAGATGTCGCGACCGCCGGCGTAATAGGCAAGCACCGGACAGGGAACCGAGCAGGCCTGTGTGCGAATTTTCTCGGTCGGCAGATAAATCAGCCGTGGCGGCTCGGCCGGCCGCGGGTAGCGTGCCAGTGAAGGCAGCGCGTCCAGCAGCGCATCGATCAGCGTGGGTTCATCCAGATCAAGCCGGGCGATCTGCTGCGGCGGGAATGTCGCGGAGCGCACCAGCGAATGGCTTTCGCCATCATCGCTGCGCGCAGCTGCCTGCACATCGCCCTCTACTTGCGCCTGCATTGGGTCTTGCAGCCGGCCCTGGTCTTGCGCCTGCGTCGGCGCAGCGCACAGCGCACCGCACAGCATGGCAGACCACGCAAGCGATCTACCAGTGCGCTTTCGGCGGCTGCGCATTGTCGTAAGCTTCGATTCAAGAGTCACGCCACGCTCCTACTGTGTCATTCCACACGTCCGGCCCGCCACGTTTGAATGGACAAACCGTGTGGTGAGTTTAACGCTTACCGCGCGCCCTTGCCGGCATGCGCCGATGCGTTACCGATGCGTCCGTGTCGCTACCGTACCCCCACCCATCGGTACATACGCTATACCGCGCGGCGAATGCTCATTTCGGCAATCCCGAGCGCCGCGCTGCAGGTCAGCGAGTTTGCCGCTACGATGTGGGCAGTACAGCAGTGCCACTACAGCAGCCGCCAATGCAGCGGCCTGCGCCAATTAAACGGGTTGCCACCAGGAGCTGGTCCGGTACGCCATGCGTACGGGATACGCTCGAACTGACGCGTCCGCATGTGCGGAAGCGAAGGAGTCGCACATGTTCCGATCCCTGCTGGCCGCAGCAATGATGTCTGCCATTCTCATTACGTCCGCCCATGCGCTGCCGATGTCCGACGGCAGTGAGTTGCAATGCGTGGTCACCCGCGCTGGCCAAAACGGTATCGCCAAAGAAAACTGGGTGCAGTACGACAGCATCCAGAACCGTGACCCGGAACTCGGCAAGGCCGTTGCCGTCGTGCGTACCGACGCCACCGGCTGGCCGGTCATCTACATCGATGCAGTCGCGCACCGGCGCGGACGCCAGTCGAATGCCGGTCTGTGGGATTTCGTCTTTCTGCATGAATGCGCGCATGCGCAGGATATGAAACTGACCGAGATCGAGGCCAACTGCTCCGCCTACGTCGAGATGGAGCGGCGCGGACTGATGAACCCGATCCGCTTCAAGGACATCGAAGCCGCCCACTTGCAGATCCTGAACCTGCCGGCGGAATACGGCGGCAACGGCGTGGAATTCTGGCGCCGCACGATGGAGTGCGTGCAGGCAAAGGCCGGTGCCGAAAAATCGGCCGGGCGTGAGGCGGCGCCGCGCTGATTGGGATTCAGCCACCCCTTGCGCGGCGGCGCTATCTGCCCGACGCTGCTTTTTTATCCCCGCGAGCCATTCAGTTTTTGTAGCGCATTTTTTGCCGTGCACTTTTCCAGGTCCGCTCCCGTCCAACGGTGATCCGGCGACGCGCGGCGCATGCCGCGCTTCTTTCGTTTCGTTACACCCGATCGCATTGGCCGACAATTTTGCCCGTCTGCAGACGCTGGCTGCCGCTTCCCCCTGGGCCGCATTGCTGGTGTCATCGATATGGATGTGGATCGTCGTCTGGATCGGCGGCCACTTCACGCAGCACGCGCTGGCCCGGCTGGCGCCATCCTTTCCTTTTCTGGCGCGCTTGCTCACCTGTGCATTTTCTCCTGCGCGGCTGCTATTGTTTCTGCTGTTGCTGCAGGCGCTGCTGCGCAACCTGCCGCAACCCGCAGGTACGTTCGGCCTGCTGCGCGACATCAATGCAGTGCTGATGGTGGCCGCACTGACATGGACGCTAATGCGGATGGTCGCAGCGGTACGTGACACCATTATCAGTACCCATCCGGTAACGACGGCCGACAATCTTGCCGCGCGCCGTATCCAGACGCAGACGCGCGTGCTGGCGCGATCGGTGACGGCCCTGCTGGTGCTGATCGGCACCGGGCTGGCGCTGATGAATTTCCCGGCGCTGCGACAGCTCGGCACCAGCCTGCTGGCCGCCGGCGGTCTGGCCGGCATCGCCGCCGGCTTTGCGGCCAAGCCGATTCTGTCGAACCTGCTGGCCGGGCTGCAGATCGCATTGACGCAGCCGATCCGCCTGGATGACGTGGTAATCGTGCAAGACGAATGGGGCCGCATCGACGAAATTACCGGCACCTATGTGGTGGTCAGGCTCTGGGACCAGCGGCGCCTGATCCTGCCGCTGCAGTGGTTCATCGAGAATCCGTTCCAGAACTGGACGCGGCACAGCGCCGAGCTGCTCGGCACGGTCTTGCTGTGGCTGGACTATCGCGCGCCGGTAGCACTGATCCGTGCGGAAGCCATCCGCATCTGCCATGCCGCAGCTGAATGGGACGGACGGCTGGTCGAAGTACAAGTGGTCGACACCAGCCCGCAAGCCTTGCAGCTGCGCGTGCTGGTGTCCGCCGCCAATGCCGATCTTGCCTGGCATCTGCGCTGTCGCCTGCGTGAAGAGCTGCTCGCCTTCATCACGCAAACCTGTCCCGAATACCTGCCGCGTCTGCGCGTGCAGCCGCCGCACTGAAGCAAACCATTACTTCACTTAAAATCGCGCTACACAAAACAAGCAAAGGCACCATGGCTTGCCCCAACTCCGGCGTCTTCCCTGCCGTGCTCATGCTGCTGCCGGAATCGATCCGCCACCGGCACCTTGCTGACGGCGGAACACGTTGCCAATGCCCGTCCTGATTTCACCGGCATTCAGCCGGCTTACGGCCTACCGCGCCGGCATCACCCTCGCCTATCAGATCCTCACCGTCACTGCCGGCTGGCACATCTATGCGCTGACGCATGATGTGGTCACGCTCGGTCTGATCGGGCTGGCTGAAGTGATTCCGTATTTCGGCCTGTCGCTGTTCGCCGGCCATGCGGTCGATGTGCTGCCGAAGAAGCGGCTCGCCTGGCTGGGCTGCGCCTGCTATGGCGCGGTCGCGGTGCTGATGGCCTGGCTGTCGGCACGCGACGGCGCGTCGTCCGCCGCCATCTATGGCGCAATGGCGCTGGCCGGCACTGCGCGTTCGCTGCTGCGGCCGTCCTACTCGGCTATTCTGGTACGCATCATCGAGCGTGATCAGCTGGCGCGTGCGACCGCGATCGGCACGGTGGTGTTTCAGGCTGCGCTGGTATCCGGGCCCTTGCTCGGCGGCTTGCTGATCGCCTGGGCTGGCGTTGGCGCAGCCTATCTGGCCACCGGCGTGCTGGCCGCAGCCGCTGCGCTCGCGTTGCGCCGGCTGTCGGTACAGGAGACCGCGCCGGTCAACACCGGCCTGTCGATGATGGGCAGCATCCGCGAAGGTCTGCGCTTCGTGACATCCACCCAGGTGATGCTGGCTGCGATGGCACTGGACATGTTTGCGGTGCTGTTCGGCGGCGCGGTCGGCGTGCTGCCGGCCTTCATTCATGAAGTGCTGAACGGCAGCCCGCAGACGCTGGGCTTGTTGCGGGCGATGCCGGCCGCCGGCTCGGTGATCGTCGGATTGTGGATGACGCGCCGCCCCATCCATCAGCATTCCGGCAAATGGCTGCTGTTGTCGGTTGCGGCGTTTGGCGTGTCCATCATCGGCTTCGGCCTGTCGGATTCGCTGTGGCTGGCGGCGATATTCCTGTTTGCGTCCGGACTGTTCGACGGCGTGTCGGTGGTTCTGCGGCAGACCATTGTGCAGCTCGTCACGCCGCGGCAGATGCAGGGACGGGTGACGGCCATCAACGGGCTCTTCATCGGCTCGTCGAACGAGATCGGCGCACTCGAATCCGGCTTCGCCGCCCAATGGCTGGGGCTGGTGCCGTCGATCGTGTTCGGCGGCTCAATGACGCTGGCCATTGTCGCCATCGCCTGGGTATTGGCGCCGCAGTTGCGCGGGCTGCATTTGCGCGACCTGCACACTCGGATTTAACTCGCTGGCCGGTCGCTGCCGGCACATGCCCCCCTTTTGCATTCGAAAACCGCCGCCTGTCACGGCGCGCTAACCTGCGCAAAAAATCCGCGCCGCGCCAGCGTCGAACGACGCATGACCGTCGCACTACATTCACGGAGATTCCATGACCGCCACCACCCCGTTCATCCGCCTTCACCCGAACGACGATGTCGTCATTGCACGCGCCCAGCTGATCGGCGGCAGCATGATCGAGAACGTGACTGCACGCGGCCTGATTCCGGCTGGCCACAAAGTTGCCACGCATGACATTGCCATGGGTGCGCCCATACGCCGCTACAACCAGATCATCGGCTTCGCCAGCCGCGCCATTCAGGGCGGCGAGCATGTGCACGTACATAACTGCACGATTGGCGAAGAAAAAGGCGGCTTCGCGCGCGACTATGCGTTCTGCGCTGACGTGCGTGCGGAACCGCCGCGCCAGCAGGCAAGCTTCATGGGCTACAAGCGCTCGAACGGCCAGGTCGCCACGCGCAACTACATCGGCATTCTGTCGACGGTGAACTGTTCGGCAACGGTCGCGCGCGGCGTCGCCGAACACTTTTCGCGCCGGATGAACCCGGGCGCACTGCAGCCGTTTGCCCACATCGACGGCGTAGTCGCGCTGACCCACGGCACCGGCTGCGGCATGGACCATAGCGGGCTCGGCATGCAGCTGCTGCGGCGCACGCTATCCGGCTATGCACGTCACCCGAACTTCGCCGGCGTGCTCGTGATCGGCCTGGGCTGTGAAACCAACCAGATCGCCGCCTGGCTGGACGACAGCCACCTGTCCGAAGGACCGCTGCTGCGCACCTTCAATATTCAGGACAGCGGCGGCACTGCGTCCACCATCGCCAAGGGCGTGAAGCTGGTCGAGGAAATGCTCGCGCAGGCCAATGACTGCCAGCGCGAACCCTGCGATGCGTCACACCTGACGGTCGGCCTGCAATGCGGCGGCTCGGACGGTTATTCGGGCATCAGCGCCAATCCGGCGCTCGGCGTGGCGGTCGACCTGCTGGTCGCGCACGGCGGCACTGCGATTCTGTCGGAGACGCCGGAAATCTACGGCGCCGAGCATTTGCTGACGCGGCGCGCGGTGTCACGCGAAATCGGCGAAAAGCTGGTCGAGCGCATCCGTTGGTGGGAGCACTACACCGCGATCAATGAAGGCGAGATGGACAACAATCCCTCGCCCGGCAACAAGGCCGGCGGCCTGACCACCATCCTCGAAAAATCGCTGGGCGCGGTCGCCAAGGGCGGCACCGGCAACCTGCATGGCGTGTTCGAGTATGCCGAGCCGGTCAACACGCGCGGCTTCGTGTTCATGGACACGCCCGGCTATGACCCGGTCAGCGCAACCGGTCAGGTGGCCGGCGGCGCCAACATGATCTGCTTCACCACCGGGCGCGGCAGCGCGTACGGCTGCGCGCCGTCGCCGTCGCTAAAGTTCTCGACCAACAGCGCGCTGTGGCAGCGGCAGCAGGAAGACATCGACCTGAACTGCGGCGAGATCGTCGACGGCACCAGCGACGTGAATACAATGGGCCGGCGCATCTTCGAGCTGATGCTCGCGACCGCCTCCGGCAATCGCAGCAAGAGCGAACAGCATGGGTACGGCCAGGCCGAGTTTGTGCCGTGGCAGGTGGGCGCGGTGATGTAATGCCGCTGCGGGTGCCCGCAATTAAATTCCTTCCATACTGTGTTTTTATACAGTATTATTTCATCGAACCATTCGATGACTCACGGAAGGAGCGATCAATGAACACCGGCACCCGCTACGAAGATCTGGATTCCCCCAATGGCATGCGCCCGCATGCCGACGTGCAAAGGCTGTGGCGCAAGCGCGGCTGGCAGCCGCCGACGGAGTATCGGCAGGATTTCCGACAGTCTTGCCGTCCGGCGATCTACGCTGGCATGGAGCGACTGGAAATGGTAAAGGCCCGCTGAACTGACGGGCATGCGCGCGCATGCCCTGCAACCCCGGTCGGTCGTCCGGTATGAATTTGACATCAATCAATTACGCGCCCATCCGCTGAGCGCTAGGATGGTCTTCGGTGCCACTGGCACCGACACCCCTGACTACGGGAATGCCAACGTAATGAAAGGAGATGTCATGTCCCACCTGACACGTTTTCCGCGCAATCTGTTCGGCGACCTGATGGCTGACGCACCCTCGCTCGGTTACCTGATCCGGCCGCTGCACGGCGAGGGCCTGCCGTCCGAATTCAAGTGCGACATCAAGGAAAGTCCGCAAGCCTACATCGTGCATGCCGAACTGCCGGGTGTCAGCAAGGAAGACCTGCAAGTCACCGTCGACAGCGGCGTGCTGACCATTGCCGCCGAAGTCAGGCAGCACGATCAGAAGACCGAGGATGAAAAAGTGGTGCGCAGCGAACGCTATTTCGGCTCGGTATCGCGCAGCTTTCAGCTGCCGCTCGAAGTCGACCAGTCAGGCGCAAAGGCCAGCTACGAAAACGGCATCCTCGAGCTGGCCCTGCCGAAGAAGCAGGCGCAAGGTGGACGGCGGATCGAAGTGAACTGAACGCTCAGGCCAGCCCGATCCGCAGCCACTGCCCGCGCTTGTCCTGCATTGCCACGCCGACGCCCCAGTGACTGGCGGCAGCCGCAACCCGCTCTTTCGGCAGCATGAAAAACACCTTGGTCAGACCGTCGGCCAGCGCGGCACTGCGCGCGACGACGGTCACCGATGACCAGTATTGCGGTGAATCGCCAGAGCGCGGATCGAGGATATGGTGATGCACGCGGTCGGCGGTGAAGGTGGTGTGCGCGTCCGACGAGGTCGCAGCTGCATACGCATCCGGCACCATAATGGCCGGCGTGGCTGAGCCGGTGCCGCTGACAACAGCGCCGTTGGCATGGACGTCTTCAATTCCGAAACGCCACGGCGTGCGGTCGGGCGCGAGGCCGAGCACGGCGGTCTCGCCGGTATCGAGCATCGCGTCGCGTATGCCCAGCGTCCGCAGTTCGCCGCGCACTGCGTCGGCGGCGTAGCCCTGCGCAATGCCGTTCAGCGACAGCGAAAATCCCCTGGGCAGCAATACGCGTTCACGGCTTGCATCGAGCGCGCGCCAGTTCACCTGCGCGGTCGCACGGCTGAGCTCGCGCGCCGACGGCAGTCGCGCGTCGCGCCGTGCGCCATCCCACAGTTCCCACAACGGCTGCATCGTCACGTCGAATGCGCCACCGCTGTCGGCGGCGATCCGGGTTGACAGTTGCAGCACCTGGAGCAGCCCGGCATCGGGCCGGTCGAGCCGGCCGCTGCGGTTCAGGCGGCGCAATGCGCTGTTGTCGTCAAACAGGCTCATCTGTGCTTCGATCATGCGAATGCGCTTCACTGCACGGTCGAGCGCATGCTCGACCCGGCCGGCATCGGCGTGCGCGGCGCGCAGCCACAGCGTGGTACCGAAACCCTGCAGTACGCGCTCGCGCCAGGCAAGCGCGTCAGCTGACTCGCGTGTCTGGCCGGCAGCGGCCAGTTTCGGGAAGGCGCTGACAGCAGCCAGCCCCATGCCGAAACCGAGAAATTGACGTCGGGTAGTATTCATGCGGCCTCCTTGTGCGGCACGATCGCAATCATCGTGCGCTTTTTTTCCTGTATCAACGGCAGACATTGCTTGTCGTCCTGCCAGATCGCGACGCAATCGAGGCACTGGAAGCATTCCTGGTACGCCACCTTGCCTTCCTTCGAAATCGACTGGTAGTCGCAACGGCTGCGGCAGGTCTGGCATGGCTTGCCGCAGGCATCACGACGCGCGATCCAGCCCCAGCGCTGCAGTGGGTTCAGCACAGCCAGCGCAGCACCGAGCGGACAGATGTAGCGGCAATAGCCGCGATAGACGAAAACACTCAGCGCAAGACAGGCCAGCGCCCAGGCCACGTACGGCCAGTCGCGCACGAAATACAGGCTGATCGCTGTCTTGAACGGTTCGATTTCAACAAGAATTTCAGTCGCTGACGGTGCAGCCCAGAGCGATGCGACGATCGCCGCCAGCACGCCGTACTTGATCCACTTCAGCCGACGGTCCCATTCGTGGCGGATGCGCCGGTGGCGCACGCCGACAACCCGCATCGTCTTGCTGACCAGTTCCTGCAATGCGCCGAACGGGCACAACCAGCCGCAGAAGGTGCCGCGCCCCCAGACCAGCAGCGTGACAAATACGGCCAGCCACAAAATCACCGTCATCGGATCAGTCAGCAAAAAGCGCAGGTCATTGCCCATCGCCAGCGATTCAATCGACGAGGTGATGTTGACGATCGACAGCTGTCCCTGAAACAGCCAGCCAATGCCACTCACGGTAAACAGCAAAAAAGGCACGCGGACACGGCGCAGACGCCGCGCACTGGTCGTCACGCTGTGCTGGCGCAGCAGCACCGTGCTCAGCACGGCCAGCGCACAGAACAGCAAGCCGATCTCCCACCAGCGCTTCTGCCAGACCTCGAACCAGTCCGAATCACGCCACGATGCCAGGGTCGCGCGCCAGCCATGGAAGCGATACGGCAGCGGGAAAGCGGCGGTGGCCACCATGGTCGGGAACGGACCGTAGCGGCGCTGCAGCCTGACCGTCAGATCGAAGGCGCGTGTGACGTCGAAAGGCGTGTCGGCGTCGATGATGAAAATGCGGTTGCGCGCACGGCTGTCGGTGGGCAGTTTGACGGTTTCGTCATAGCCCAGCTGGCGCAGCGGCAGCGGCTTGCCGTCCTGCTCCAGCGTGAAGCTCAGCGAACCGCCGCGCGGGCCGCGCAGCAGGTCCGACAGCGGCCCGCTTTCACTGACCAGGAGGGCTTCGCCGCCGCGCAGGTTGGCTTCGACGACGCGCCAGCCTTTGTCGTCCAGTAGGTTGCGCCCGATCTGCGGCAGGCTGACCAGCGCAACGTGAAACTCGATCGCCAACTCGTCCGGATGCGATGCCGCGTCGGCATCGGCCCCGGCCGCACGCGTGCCCTTGAACGCCGCCTCGATCTGCGCGCGCGCCAGTCGCGTGGTCTCGACCATGCGACGCGATTGCAGTTGCGCCCAGTCCAGCGAACGGATATCGACATCGCTGGCGCGCCGAGTCATGCGTTTACCTTCGGACGCCCCATTACTCTCGAGCGCTTCGGGCGCCAGCGTCAGCACGGTATTTACTGACTGCAGCATGGTCTTGTCGATCGCGCGCGCGGTCACCGTGCCGGCCTGCACGCCATGCAGTATGGCCTGCTGGCTGTCACGACTGACCGCCGCCTGCGGGCCCTTGATGTCGATATGGTGGCGCACCGACAGGCCTTTGTACTGCGCGGCGAAGTCGGCGATCTTGCGCGTGCCGGATTCGGCACGGAACAGCGGCTCGCGATGCTCGAGCAATCGCACCTCAAGATAATTGCCTTCGGTGTCGGTGAGCACGAACAAATTGATCGGCTTGCCGCTGTAGCCGCGCACCGGTTCGATGTCGACCGATTCGAATGCATAGCCGCTCAGCTGCGGCTTCTGGCCAGGAATGGCCGGGTCGCGCTGATACAGCGGCCAGACCGGCAGCATCGACAGCATGTCGCCGACGATGTAGCGCGCACCCAGCTCCTGTTCGACATCGATCTTGCGCAAGGTGGTCGCGCCGACGGCGCTGGCCAGCAGCGCAAGCAGGCAGCTCAGCAGCGCCCGCAACAACAGATTCTTCACGTGTCCCCAGCCGCATTGCTCATGATTTGCGGGCAATGTACACCAGCGTGGCGCCGGCGCCCTTTGAATTCCTTTAAGCGCGCTTTGTGGCGAGAAAGGGGCGCGGGGACTCGCGCGCAATCAGGCCGGCATCATCAATGCCTGTGCGGAGATATCGAGCGAGCGCAGGCGCAGCGCCGGGTCATACACATCGGACACCAGGATGAATTCGTCAGCACGGGTCAGTTCTGCCAGTTGCCCGAAGCCGTCGCGCACCGTGTCCGGACCGCCGATCACGGCCGCGGCGAGAAAATCGGCGATCGCTTCCTGTGCCGGCAGGTCCAGGCTGTCCATAAATCCGGGCACAGGCGGCTGCAGCGGGCGGCGGTCGCCGGTCAGGATGCCGAGCACGCGCTGATAGGTGCTGCTGGCAAGATACTCGGCCTCGTCATCGCTCGGCGCTGCAATCACTTGCATGCCGATCGCGACATAGGGCTCGCTGAGGGTGTCAGAGGGCCTGAATTCATTGCGGTACAGCGCGATGGCCTGCATCAGCAAGCGCGGCGCAAAGTGCGATGCGAACGCATACGGCAGCCCGCGCGCCGCCGCCAGCCGCGCGGAGAACAGGCTGGAGCCGAGCAGCCAGATCGGCACATTCGTTCCCGCGCCCGGCATCGCGATCACACGCTGGCCCGGCTGCGCCGGCCCGAGCAGGTGCTGCAATTCGGCGACGTCTTGCGGAAAGTCGTCTTCGCTTTCAACACGATCGCGCCTCAGCGCACGCATGGTCAGTCCGTCCGTGCCCGGTGCGCGGCCAAGGCCGAGGTCGATACGGCCCGGATACAGCTCGGCGAGGGTACCGAAAGCTTCGGCGACCACCAGCGGCGCATGATTGGGCAGCATCACCCCCCCCGAGCCCACCCGGATGCGCGATGTGCCGCCGGCGATATGACCGACCAGCACCGCCGTGGCCGAGCACGCCAGGCCGGCCATATTGTGATGTTCTGCCAGCCAGTAGCGGGTAAAGCCCAGCGACTCGGCATGCTGCGCGGTACGCAGCGCAATCGCCAGTGCGTCGGCGACGGTGCCGCCTTCACGCACGGCCACCAGGTCAAGCATCGAAAGACGGGGAGACATCGGGGATGAGGACATGTTCAGCCAATGAAAAGGTCGCCGGAACCTCCGGCAAGGGCGAAGTATAAGCCCGCCATTGATTCGGCTCCGGACAGGACGGACACACATCCGCCGTGCTTCGACGCAGCAATCTCGGGCAATTATCAAAACAATAAATCTGGCGCTCGATCTGAAAACCGAGCATCGGTGCGGTCTTTGGTTGCAGGCTTATCCACAGATTTTGGGGATAACTCAGGCAAATCGGCCGACAGTGCAAGGGCAAGTCACTGATTTTTAAAAGATTTAAAAAATCCTTTCGGGCTCGAAAAAAAACGTGCACTTCTCCTGACTGCACGCAAATACGCGCCGCAACAATGTCGTACGAGAAAAGGAACTTTCGACGCGAGTGGCGTTACGCGCGTCCATCTGCAACCGGGACAAAATCCCCGCTGAACGAATGCAAAACGCCGCCAGCGGCGCTCTCGGCTACCATGGCGTTCCATTCAAACAACTCAGGGATCACGCCATGAAAATCCGTCACTTGTTCACCGCCGCTCTGGCCACGTTCGCGCTGACCGGTGCGGCGCACGCGCAGCAACAGAAGACCACGCTGGGGCTGGAGGCCGCGAAAAAAATGGCCGCCGCCTGCGAGGACTTCGCGCGCAAGGAGGGCTGGAACATGATCATCGCGATCGTTGATGATGGCGGCAACCTGAAGCAGTTCAGCCGGATGGACAACTCCTTCCGCGCCAGCATCGAGATCGCGCAACTGAAGGCGAATACATCGTCCGGCTTCCCGCGCTCGACCCGTCAGGTCGGCGAGATCGCGCAACAGCGCGCGCCGGGCATCGTGCATGTGCCGGGCATCGTGACGTTCGCCGGCGGCCTGCCGATCATCACGGCCAAAGGCGAGCACATCGGCGCCATCGGCGTCAGCGGCGCCACCTCCGATCAGGACGAGATCTGCGCACAGGCCGGACTGGACGCGGTCAAGGCCGAACTGAATCTGAAATAAAAAAACCGGATGCGGGCTTGCGCCGGCATCCGGTGTCGATGCGAGCGGTTTACTTGGGTTTCTGGTCGGCCGGCTTCTTGCCGTCGGCGCCCTTAGCTTCCTTGTTGGCGGCCTTGGCGTCGGCTGCCGGTGCGGCGGCGTCAGGCGCGGCACCTTCGCCCTGAGCCTTTTTCGGGCCGCCCTTGTGGGCTTCTTTGTGCATTTCCATTTGGCCTTCCTCATGGCCCTCGGCCCGGCCTTTGCCGTGTTCCTTGCTATGGCCTTTCCGCTTGCCCTTCTCATGGCCTAGCGCCTTACCTTCCTTGCCCGGCTCTGCAGGGCTGGCCGGCGTGGCGGCAGGTGCTGCCGTGTCGGGCTTGGCCGCCTGTGCGAATGCTGCCGTCGAAGCGATCATCAGGGCGGTAATCAAAGCGAGTTTTTTCATCGGGGTTCTCCTGTCAGTGAAAGTGCGGGTCGCCAGCAGCTGGCGCGAGCTTGAAACACATTCATCTTACGGCCGCAGCATGTGCCGCTTTAAAACTGCTTACAAATGTAAACCAATCTGCAGACACCTGGAGCGTTCACCGACGATGGCAGCCGGAAGAAAAACCGTCTTACCGGCGCAGAGCCGCTCAGGCATCTATCAGGATCGCCCTGAAATCATTCACGTTCGTCAGCGTCGGACCGGTGACCACCGCATCGCCGAGCGCACTGAAATAAGTATGGCCGTCATTGTTGGCCAGGTACTGCAGCACCGGCATGGCCTGCGTCCACGCGCGCGCCAGCGTGTCCGGCCCGACGAGAGCGCCGGCGATTTCTTCCAGACCGTCGACCCCATCGGTGTCGCCCATCAGCGCATGAATGCGCGCATGGCCGCCAAGCGTCGCTGCCAGCGACAGCAGACATTCGACATTGCGCCCGCCCCGCCCTTCGCCACGCACGGTGACGGTGGTCTCGCCACCGGACAGCAGCACGCAGGGCGCCGCAAACGGCTGGCCACGCCCGGCCACTTGCAATGCGATCGCCGCCAGCACCTTGCCGACGTCGCGTGCCTCACCTTCGATCGCATCGCCCAGAATGTGGGCGCGATAGCCCGCCTGCTCGGCCACGCGCGCCGCTGCTTCCAGCGCCATCTGCGGCGTCGCGATCATCCTGACCTCGTTACGCGCCAGCCGCGCGTCACCCGGCTTGACCGATTCGCCGCGTCCGCTGCTCAGCACCGCGCGCACTTCGTGCGCCAGTTCGATCTGGTAGCGATCGACGATGGCCAGCGCATCGGCGCAGGTGGTCGGGTCGGCCACCGTCGGACCCGACGCGATATCGACCGGATGATCGCCCGGCACGTCCGACAGCAGCAGCGTGATCACGCGCGCCGGATGACAGGCCGCCGCCAGCCTGCCGCCCTTGATCGCCGACAGGTGCCGGCGCACGCAATTCATCTCGCTGATGGTCGCACCCGACGCCAGCAGCGCCCGGTTCACCGCCTGCTTGTGCGCCAGCGTCAGCCCGTCGACCGGCAAGGGCATCAGCGACGAGCCGCCGCCCGAGATCAGGCATAGCACCACGTCATCGGCCGACAGTCCCTGCACGAACGCCATCATGCGCTGTGCCGCCACCAGTCCGGCCTCGTCCGGCACCGGATGCGCGGCCTCGACGATCTCGATGCGTTCGCACGGCACGTTGTAGCCGTAACGCGTGATCACCAGCCCCGTCAGCGGCCCGTCCCACGCATCTTCAACCGCGCGGGCCATCGCCGCCGACGCCTTGCCGGCGCCGATCACGACCAGCCGGCCATGGGTGCCCAGCGCCTCGCGCGACGGCAGTTGTGGCGGCACGCACAGCGCCGGCTGGGCGGAAGCGACTGCGGCGTCGAACATGCGCCTGAGCAGCGCTTCTTGTGCTTTTGCCGCCATTACTGCTTCTCGATCGTAAAATTGGCCATGTTTTCCAGCGCCTTCACCATCGCCGAATGGTCCCAGCCCTTGCCGCCGTGCCCGACACACGAGCTGAACAGCTGCTGCGCATTCGCGGTATTCGGCAACGACAGCCCGAGCGAACGGGCGGCAGTCAGCGCGAGGTTCAGGTCCTTCTGGTGCAGCTCGATACGGAAGCCGGGGTCGAAGGTACGCTTGATCATCCGCTCGCCATGCACCTCAAGGATCTTCGACGACGCAAAGCCGCCCATCAGGGCTTGCCGCACCTTGGCCGGATCAGCGCCATTGCGCGCGGCGAACAGCAGCGCCTCAGCGACCGCCTCAATGTTCAGCGCGACGATGATCTGGTTCGCCACCTTGGCGGTCTGGCCGTCGCCATTGCTACCGACCAGCGTGATGTTCTTGCCCATCAGCTCGAAAAGCGGCCTGACTTTGCCGAAGGTCGCATCGCTGCCGCCGACCATGATGGTCAGCGTTGCATTCTTCGCGCCGACCTCGCCGCCGGACACTGGCGCGTCAAGATAGTCAGCGCCGAGCGCCGCGATTTTCTGCGCGAATTCCTTGGTCGAGATCGGCGAGATCGAGCTCATGTCGACCACGGTCTTCCCTTTCGTCAGCCCCGCGGCCACACCCTGTTCGCCGAACAGCACCTTTTCCACGTCTGGCGTGTCGGGCAGCATCAGGAAAATGATGTCGGCCATCTGTGCGACCTCGGTCGCGCTTGCGCAGACCTGTGCACCGTCCTGCAACAGGTAGTCAGCGGTCTTGCTGCGCGTGTGCGTAAACAACTGATGGCCGGCCTTCAGCAGGTGCTGCGCCATTGGCGCGCCCATGATGCCCAGCCCGATGAATCCGAGTTTCATGCTCATTGCTTGTCTCCATTGCATCTTTTATTTCACTAGCGCCTTCAGACGATACCGACCTCGGTCTGCGCGGCAGGCTCATTGCGAGCCGCGATTATCCGCGATCTGGATCGGACGGCAAACCTGAGCAACTTCATTTCCTCAATTTTTACCGGACGGCGACGTGCACAGCGGATGAGACCGTCGGAGAATTCAGCCGGCGAAACGGCTGAACAGCCACGGAATCAGCACCGCGCCGAGCACGCCGTGCATGCCCATGCCGAGGCTGGCATACGTTCCCGCCTCCGGATGCACGCTGAAAGCGCGCGAGGTGCCGATGCCATGCGATGCGACGCCGAGCGCAAAGCCGCGCTGCCACCACTGCCGCATCTTCAGCGCGTCCATCACATACCGGCCGAGGATGGCACCAAGCACACCCGTCGATAGCGCGTACACGGCAGTCAGCGTCGGCGACACATAAATACGTTCGGCGATGCCCATGGCAATCGGAGCCGTCACCGACTTCGCATACAGCCCGCCGATCAGTGCCGCATCCAGCCCGAACAAATGCGCAGCGCCCAGCGCAGACGCCACGGATGTCACGCCGCCGGCCAGCAACACGCCGAGCAGGAGAGCGAAGCGGCCACGCAGCGACGCCCAGCTTTTGTAGATCGGAATGGCCAGCGAGACCGTCGCTGTACCGAGCATGAAATGCACGAACTGCGCGCCTTCGAAATATTTTTTATACGGGATGTCGAGCAGGCCGACCACGGATGAAACGATCAGCACGGCGATCAGCACCGGGTTGGCGATCGGATTGCGCTGGCTGCGCTCATACATCGTGTGGCCGAACCAGTAAGCCGACAGCGTCAGCACCAGCGCAAACAGCGGATTGCCGGACAGGTAGACCCAGATTTCGGCGATCTGCGGCAGCTCAGCTTTCACGCTTCTCTCCCGCGAACAGTTTCAGCAGGCCACCGGTCACGGTGATGGTCGCGACCACACTGATCAGCAGCGTACCGACCACGGCCCAGGCGTTCGCCTTGAGGATCGGCAAATACAGCAGCACGCCAACTGAGGCCGGTATGAACAGCAATCCGAGGTGCTGCAGGATGGCGCTGCCGACACCGTCGATGTCGGACGGCAGCCTGCGCGCGAGGAGCAGAAACAGCAGCAGCAGCACCAGCCCGATCACGGGGCCGGGGATGAAGGGAATCAGGAAGTTGGAGACCAACTCGCCCAGTGCCTGGAACAGAAAGAGTTTAACGAGGCCGGAGATCAAGAGCGAACCTGCGAAAAATGACAAAAAATGGAAGCATCAACGATAGCAGAGTTTTATTCGGCCCCGGCTTATCGGGGCTGGCCCTCGGCCTGCGCCCTCTTGCACCTTCAATCGCCTATAAACGCCAGCAGCTCCTGCGCCACCCTGTTCGCCTGCTCGCGCTGCGGAAAATGGCCGACGCCGTCCAGCACCACGCGGTGGTACACGCCGCTGAACAAGGTTTCCTTGTGCGCCGATGTCGCCACCGGATTCACATAGTCGTCCTTGCCATGAATGACCAGCGTCGGCGTGGCGATCACGGGCGGCGGCTTGAGCGCGGCAGTGTCGCCCGCATAGACCGGATCGCCCGGCACGAAGCCCCAGCGGTGACGATAAGAATGCAGCGTCACGTCGATCCAGTCCGGATTGTCGAACGCCGCGGCGGTCGCGGCGAACTCGGCTTCGTCAAACCAGCCCGGCGGCGACCAGGTCTCCCACATCGTGTGCGCAAAGGCCTTCGGGTTTTCGCGCACGGTGCGCTCACCCAGCGGCGTTGCCATGAACCAGTGATACCAATAGCAGCGCGCCTGCTCTAGCGCCATCGGCTGCGACGGATCGTTGGTGCCGTAGCCGACCGACACCGACACCAAATGCGAACCCAGTCCCGGCACCAGTCCGGCGGCGTTCAGTACCGCGCGCGCACCCCAGTCATGACCGACCAGTACCGGCTGGTCGAGCGCGAGCGCCTGCACGAAACCGATCAGGTCGCGACCAAGACTGACCAGCTCACCGCTGCGCGGCGTATCAGCGTCGAGAAAGCGCGTGCCGCCGAAGCCACGCAACGACGGCGCCAGCACGCGGTACCCGGCCTGCGCCAGCAGGGTCGCCACCGCGAACCAGGTGCGCACCGAATCCGGCCAGCCATGTACCAGCACGACAGTGCGCCGGCCGACAGGGTTCCATTCGAGATATTCGATGTCGAGGCGCTCAATGCGCACGGATTTTTTTTCACACTGAGTCATTTTTTCCGGCCTGGTGGGCCGCTCTCTGATTACTTCATTCCGGGGGTAGCGACTCTGGCCGAAATTCAGAGTGAATTAACGAAGGCGACCAGTGCGTTGCGGTCGTCACGTCCCAGCCGCGCGAATGCGTCGCGCGAGTGCTGCGCCTCACCGCCATGCCACAGGATGGCCTCGGTCACATCGCGGGCCCTGCCGTCATGCAGCAGATCGACACTGCCATTGACGCGTGCCGACACACCGATGCCCCACAGCGGCGCGGTGCGCCAGTCGCGGCCGCCGGCACGGAAATCCGGCCGGCCGTCGGCCAATGCCTCGCCCATATCATGCAGCAACAGGTCGGTATAGGCATGGAAGCGACGCCCCGCCAGTGCCGGCAGCGGATCGTACTTGCCCGCTGTGAGCTCCGGCACATGGCAAACGGCGCAGTTCATTGCGCGGAACAGCTGGCTGCCGCGGCGCACCAGTTGCTCGTCCATGCGACGCGGGCGCGGCACATCGGTCGCTGCCATGAAATGATTCACCGCCTGCCATGCCGCATCAGTCAGCTCCGGCTTGCTCTTCTTGTAGCCGAAATTCAGACACTGCACTTCTGTCCCGGTGCAATCGTCATCCGGATACAGCGAGGTGGTGATGCCCATGTCGCCGAGATGCGCCGCGGCCACCTGCTGGCTGATCGTCGGCTGATTGGCCTTCCAGCCGAAGCGCCCGAGCCGCTTGCGCCCGGTGTTGTCGTCATTCACATAGTTCGGCCGGCCGTTGAAGCCGAGCGCCTTTTGCGCGTCGGCCAGCGCCAGGATGTCAGCCTCCGCGACCGCGTCCAGATAGCCAAGCCCTAGCAATGCCGGCGTGTTGCGCAGCGAGGTCATCACCTGCGCGTCGAGTTCACCAAATTTCGCATTCGTGATCGTCACCTTCGGGCGTCGCAGCGTCACTTCGTCGCCCTCACCCAGCACGATTTTCTCGTGCTGCCATGCGATGTGCACGTCCGCTTCGCCCGACACCGGCTCTGTACTTGGCCCGAAAATGCTGAACGGCTGCAGTTGCCCGTCATAGACCGGATGCGGGTCGGTGGCACCGCTGCGCTGCGGATGCGGCACCGACAGTCGTACCAGCTGCTGGAACACCGGCCGGTTCGCTACTTCGTCGACAGCGCCGCGACCGACATTCACATGACAGCCGGCACAGCTGTTCGCATGAAAGTACGGGCCAAGCCCCCATTCGCCGTCCGCGCGGGGAAACACTGACCACGGTGCGCGGAATTGCTTGAGGCCGTCGTCGAACAGGCGCATCTGCGTCGCATCCAGCCCGGCCACCGGTTGCGCATACAACTGGTCGTCAGCCACACATTGGCGCGTGACCGGATTCCATACGCACTCGTCGCCCTGCCCTTCAGGCGCTGCGCCGACTGCCGGACCAGCCAGCAGGGCCGCGCAAACCACGGCGCGCAACAACCAGGATTGCGTGGTCATCGGTAGCACTATCACGCTTGCCATTGGTGGCAGTGCACGGATGCGGACATCACTTCCACAGTGCGCATTTCGACTCCGCCTTGGAGATGAACGCCTGGTCGCCCGGGATCACCTGAACCACCTTGTAGTAGTCCCACGCGTACTTCGATTCGGCCGGCGACTTCACCTGCATCAGTGTGAAGTCGTGCACCATGCGGCCGTCCGGGCGCACTTCGCCGTTCTTCGCGAACATGTCATTGACCCGGGTCGACTTCAGCTTCGCCATCACCTTCTCGCCGTCATCGGTGCCGATCGTCTTCACCGCATTCAGGTAGAACGCCGCAGCCGAATAATCCCCGGCATGCAGCATCGACGGCGCCTTCTTGTTACGGGCCATGAATTTCTTCGCCCATGCGCGCGTCTCGTCATTCGTGTCCCAGTACCAGCCGTCGGTCAGGTACATGCCCTGCGTGAGGCCCAGCCCGAGCGCATGCACATCGTTGATGTACATCAGCAGCCCGGCCAGCTTCATCTTCTTCGTGACGCCGAACTCATTGGCCGCCTTGATCGCGTTCACGGTGTCACCGCCGCCGTTGGCCAGACCCAGCACCTGGGCCTTCGAGCTCTGCGCCTGCAGCAGGAACGACGAGAAGTCCGACGCCGCCAGCGGATGGCGCACCGAACCGAGCACGCGGCCACCATGCTGCTTGACCACCAGCGATGCATCGTTCTCCAGCGACAGCCCGAACACATAGTCGGCCGTCAGGAAGTACCAGTCCTTGTAGCCCTGCTTGACCATCGCATTGGCCAGCGTGCGCGCGACGGCCGCCGTGTCATAGGCGTAGTGGATGGTGTACGGTGTGCACTCTTCATTGGTCAGACGGGTCGAGCCCGGTCCGATCGCGATGAACGGCTTTTTCTTCTCGGCGGCGATCTTCGACATGGCCAGATTGGCCGATGAATTGGTGCCGCCGATCAGCATGTCGACGCCCTGCTGGTCGAACCATTCGCGCGTTTTGCTGGCGGCAATGTCGGCCTTGTTCTGGTGGTCGGCAGAGAGAAACTCGATCTTCTTGCCATTCACGCTGCCGCCGAAGTCGGCGATCGCCATCTTGATCGCGTCTGCGCCGGCCGGGCCGTCGACGTCGGCATACACGCCGGACATATCGGTCATGAAACCGATCTTGATCGTGTCACCGCTGTATTGTGCGTGGGCAAACTGGGTTGCCACCAGTGCGACCGCACCGGCACCCATCCGTATCCATTGCTGCCTTTTCATCGGGGGGTTTCCTCGTCTTTGTTATAGTTTCGGGCTACCGGCCTCATGGCCGCCTGCCGCTTGTTCGGTCTGGCATGGCACGACGCTGATTGTGCGCCATCCCTCGCTCTGCGCGGAATTGAAATTTTGAAAGGGATGTTTTTCAATTTTGAATCCTGCGCTGCAGCATGCGTGGCAGACTCCCGCTGTCACCTGAAAGCGGTCGCAGACAGCCGCACACCGTGGCTGACGCCAGCACTATCGGAATTCAGTTTTTTACCAAAAAGGAAATGACATGGCTGTTAAAAGAGAGGTCGTGGTCGTCGGCGCAGCCCGCACCGCGATCGGCACCTTCGGCGGATCGCTGAAAGACCTTCCCGCCTCCGACCTGGCAACGATTGCCATCAAGGCCGCCATCGAGCGCGCCGGCATCGAAGCCGGTGCGGCACAGCAGATCGTGTTCGGCAATGTGATCCAGTGCGAACCGCGTGATCTGTATGTGTCCCGCGTAGCGGGCATTCAGGCCGGCATGGCCAAGGAATCGGCCGCCCTGACGCTGAACCGGCTGTGCGGTTCCGGCCTGCAGGCCATCGTCACCGCCGCCAATGCCATCCAGCTGGGCGATGCTGACATCGCCATCGGCGGCGGCGTCGAGACCATGAGCCGCGCCCCGTACAACGCCGCAATGACCCGCTGGGGCGCGCGCATGGGCGACGCCGCGATGGTCGACATGATGCTGGGCGCGCTGAATGATCCGTTCGGTGCCGGCCACATGGGCATCACCGCCGAAAACGTCGCCAAACTGTACAACATCAGCCGCGCCGAGCAGGATGCGTTCGCCGCCGACAGCCAGCGCAAGGCACTGGCCGCGATCGACGCCGGTTACTTCACCTCGCAGATCGTTCCGGTCGAGCTCAAGTCGCGCAAAGGCGTCACGCTGTTTGACACCGACGAGCATCCGAAGGCCGGCACCACGGTCGAATCGCTGGGCGCCTTGCGTCCGGCGTTTGTGAAAGAGAACGGCACCGTCACTGCCGGCAATGCGTCGGGCCTGAACGATGGCGCGGCCGCCTGCGTGCTGATGGAAGCCGACGCTGCCGCCCGCGCGAACCGCGTGCCGCTGGCACGCCTGGTGTCCTATGCAGTGGCCGGCGTTGATCCGTCGATCATGGGCACAGGCCCGATTCCGGCGGTGCAACTGGCGCTCAAGCGTGCCGGCCTGTCGCTAGACCAGATGGACGTGATCGAGTCGAATGAAGCCTTCGCTGCGCAGTCGATCGGCGTGTGCCGCGGTCTGGATCTCGATCCGGCACGCACCAACCCGAACGGCGGCGCGATCGCGCTCGGTCACCCGCTCGGCGCCAGTGGCGCGATCATCACGATCAAGTGTATTTACGAACTGATCCGCACCGGCAAGCGCTATGGCCTGGTGACGATGTGCATCGGTGGCGGCCAGGGCATCGCTGCGGTGTTTGAGCGGTTGTAATCGCTGCCATTCCAACGTTTGGAAATAAAAAAGTGCCCGCGAATGCGGGCACCTTTTTTGCGGCGCTGAAATCTTGCTGCAGGCTCAGGCGAATCGACTTACCCGCAGCCGAGTCGATCGTCGGCCACTCAGGAACTGGCAGCGTCCGGCTGCGTAGCCGTGGTGGTCGTGGTGGTCGTGGTTGCCGATCCGGCCGGACTGGTCGCGCCCCCATTGGCAGGAGAATTTGCCGGCATCTGCCGAGCAAGCTCTCTCATTGACAATTCGACCGCCGCCATCGTGTCAGCGAACTGATCCAGCGAATTCGATTCCTCAAGTACATAGTTCGCGATGACTGAGCCCGCATCCGACATGCCCTGCCCTACGCCCGCGGTCGGATCGAAAGCGTGCCCTGCCGCGATCTGGATTTGCCCTGTTGCCAGCGCACGATTCCGGGCGAGCGTATCTTCAATGGGCTTTAGTGGATCGCCTGAAGAGCGATAACGGGGCTCACACACCACTTTGAATTCCATCATTGACGTGTTTTGTGAAATCGCATCAGCCATCAATGCATATTCATCGTTATGCTGGATGAATAGGCAAAGATCGAGTTTGTTAAGGACGCAATTTTTTTCCAGAAGACGCGTTAAATTTGACAGATCCTTCATGACGCATCGTCTGTACTCGCTTTTCACTGTGACTGAACGAAGCGCCGGATGAGACAACGCGCCGATTAGTATCGAATCCATATCGACAGGCGTTATGGCATCAGCAGTCACACGCAGATCTTCCAGACTGGTGTTCTTGGACAGCATCACTGCATAACCTGTGTTCAGGCTTACAGGCAGTGGCGTAGCAGACATTTTCAGGAATGCGATGGATTGATTTTTCTGCATGCCCTCCACGAATTGCATGCCAAGCGACGGGCCCAAATCGCATTTTTCCAAACTCAGTGTTTTCAGACTGCCCGTCCGCACCAACGATTCCGCCAATGCCCTCTCGCTATGGATGTCAAATGTCATTCCATATAATTGCAGCTTATCTTGGATGCAGTGCATGACTCCTGCCAGGCTTGTCAAATCAGCGGGATCGAGCTCACGATCGCCGAAATTCAATTCATAAACCTGACCTTGCTCAATCAGATCAATAAGCGCCGGCACTGCCGATGGCTGAATGTCAATGACATTCAACTCCAGCCGGATTCCCTCATGGGCTCGGCAATGCTCACTGAGCCTCGTAAAAGCACTTGCATCCGCTTTCTGTAACAGGACTGAAAGCGGCCGGTTGCCGTTTGGAGTAAAGCCGGACGCTTTCCACAAGAAGTCCAGCGCGTCCATTTCTCCCTGAAGCAAGCATTCCTTAAACAAGAAATCGAAATCAAAGGGTCTGTTCTGCGGAGAAGACGTTACGCCGGTGAATGAGGCCGGAAATTTCCCGAGAATCAGAAAATCCAGCAGCATGCTTCTTTTTCCAATAGGTAGCTTTTCGTAGTCTTCCGCGGTGTAAGGCAGGCTGCCCCGCACGGGAGGCCGCTTGCTCGTAGCGTCTGGTGGCGAAAGGTGTGATCCAACACTGGGCGATGAATTGGGCCCCGTCCAAATTGATCCACCGGTGGGTGTCATGGGTATTTCTCCCGATTGATTAACGAATGGGCTGCAAGAAATTCACAAGTCGCTCTGTGGGAAACGCTCACGGAAAATCCGTTCCTTGGGATCGGGGCGGAACAGGCGGGATTTTATCCATCGGGTGCACTACGGGTGTGGCAAATAGACCAAATCGGATTGCCGGCGGAATCTCAAAGCACCAATGATCATGAGTATCGACAGTGGGCCAGCACATCACCGCGCACAGTCAACCGGCACCTGTACGGCAAGCCGGCGCAATAATGCCAGCGGTGTGTTGTCAGAGGCACGCATCAGGAAGATGCCGAGTCCGGCGGCGCGGTGGCTGTATTGGTCGTGGTCGGTCCGGTCGTGGCTGTAGTTGTAGCCGTGGCCGTCGACCCGGTCACGCCGGCCGGTCCCTGATTGGCAGGAAAATTTGCCGACATTGGCGGCGCAGGTTCGCTCATTGACAGTTCGACGGCCGCCATCGTGTCAATAAATTTATTTAGCGAAGGTGAGCTTTCAAGCACATAGTTGGCGATGACGGCGCCGACGTCCGACAAGCCATTGTTGCCGTTCGGATCAAAAGCCCGACCGGCCTCTCGCTGAATCTGCCCCTGAGCCAATGCACGGTTGCGCGCAAGGGTGTCGCTGATGGCAATCTTCACATCGGCAGCTGCCGTATCGAGCCCATATAATTCGAAATGGGTCAGCGTGGTGTTTTTCTTGAGTTCGTCAGCGACGCGATAATAATCGTCGCTATCGGACAAAATTCCACCGATCGAGAGGGATGTCAGCGTGCGGTTTGTTTCCACCAGTCGGATCAGCGTAGACGGATCCACGCACACTGCCGCGACTTCGGGGTAATCCAGCTTTAACGAGCGCAGCGACGGATGGGCGATTGCGCCGTTGAGTATCTCGTCGACATTGTCGGGCCAGACGCGCCACCGCAGCTGGGTCGCAGAAATCGTCAGTTGTTCCAGATTGGTATTTTTAGAAAGCATCACACCATAGCCACTGGTTGCCGTTGTCGGCAGCCAGGTATTGGACATGTTCAGTTGAACGACCGTGCGATTTTTTTGCATGCCTTCAACGAAATGTGATCCTTGCGACGGACCAAACCGACAATTTTTAAAGCTTAGGTTTTTCAGGCTAGCGGCATTTCCAAGAGAGTCGCCCAAGGCCTTTTCACTGCTGGTATCGATGATGGTGTAATGGATATCAAGCGAAATCCCCACCTGCCCCGAAACCGCGGTTAGCCGATTCAAGTCAGCGGGTGTGATATCGGGAACAAATGCAGACAGTGACGATATTTTTCCTTTCGCGATCAGGTTCGACAAGCCCGAAATTTCGGGGGAAGGTATTTGTCCGGGCGCCCATATATCCAGATTAATTCTGAGCCCGCGATAGGCGTCGCATTGGGAGGCAATCGAATCCATTATTCCATTACGCAAACCGCGGGGAATCAAGGAAAGAGTGCTGGTGTTTGGATCGACGCCTGACTCGCGCCACAGGAAATCAAGGGCATTCAGTTCACCACTCTCCAAACACTCCCCAGCGGCGCGATCAAACGGCGTTGTCTCGATGTTGCCGGATGTTGTCGTGGCCGGCTCCCTCGCTGGAATCTTCCCGAGAATCAGGAAATCCAGATACGCGCTCCGCAGATATGAAGGCGACCGTTCGTACTCCTCTCTCGTGAAAGGCAAGGGATTCTGAACAGGCGGAAGCTTGATCGGGTCGGCAGCTGGCCCAAGTGGTGTAACGTCAACAGCTGATGTATCTGGCGCGATCGAAGAGGGAGCTAAGCCTGTAGGCATCATTGTGTTTCTCCTGAATTTTTGACGATGATCTCCGGACTCAAAATCAAATGCCATCAAATCGGTAACGACCTGATCCATGCAGTGCCCTTAGCTCCGCGCGAAACCTGAGCCGCGTTATCTGTTCCGTATACTAGTAACTACCAGAAGATTTGCTTGCCGACCGCCTCGCAGGGTCGACTTCACAAGCGACCTGAGCGGTACATTTCATGAGAAACGGTAGCCATCGAAATCTGGCCAGCCTGGCCGCTAATGGCTTTTTTCCGTCATTCCACACCGTCCTGAATCACGTGGCCTTGAGGTCACAGCGCGCACTCGACGGGCTTAGCTGCCAGCAAACTTGTCAGCTGCTGTGGCTCGATACTGAGCAAAAAACCGCGCCGCCCACCATTGATGTAGATGCGCGGCAGCTGCAGGATCGATGATTCGACATACACCGGCAGCCGCTTGCGCGTGCCGAACGGCGAGGTGCCGCCGATCAGGTAGCCGGTATGCCGATTGGCCTCGTCGGGGTCGCAGGGCTCGACTGACTTGCAGCCGATCTGACGCGCGAGGTTTTTAGTCGACACCTTGCGGTCGCCATGCATCAGGATGATCAACGGCTTCTTCTGCTCGTCGCGCATGACCAGTGTCTTGACGACCTGATGCTCATCGACGCCCAGCTGGCGCGCCGATTCGCCGGTGCCGCCGTGCTCCACATAGTCGTACGGATGCCGGTCGAAAGCGATCTTGCGCTGTGAAAGAAATTGCGTGGCGGGGGTTTCGGAGACGTGCTTGTTCATAGCAGGAAATCAGCATGCGGCGAGGCATTCAGGAGAGCAGCAGTTTGCGCAGATCGCCCTTGACCACCTTGCCGTAATTATTCTTGGGCAGCACATCGAGCCAATGCCATTCGCGAGGCCGCTTGAACCGGGCCAGATGCGCTAGCACCAGCGCTTCGAGCTCGGCAAATTCAATCGATGCGCCGGGCACCGGCACCACAAACGCGACCGGCAACTCGCCCCATTCCGTATCGGGTCGGCCCACCACCGCGCATTCGAGCACGCGCGCATCACGCAGCAGCACTTCTTCGATCTCACGCGGATAGACATTGCTGCCGCCGCTGATGATCATGTCCTTCGAGCGGTCATGCAATGTCAGCAGTCCGTCCTCGCGCAGTGCGCCAAGGTCGCCGGTATGCAGCCAACCCTCCTTCAGGGCGGCGCGTGTGGCAGCCTCGTCGCCCCAGTAGCCTGCCATCAGTGCCGGACTGCGCGTGACAATCTCGCCGATTTCACCGGCCGGCAGCGGCCTGCCGTCATCCCCGACCACCGCGACCGCGACAGCGGTGCGCGCATAGCCACAAGACGACAGCACGCGTTGCCGCTCCTGCGGATCGGCGACCTGATGCAGTGGCTGCGCCAGCCCCGTGATCGTCATCGGCGACTCGCCCTGCCCGTACAGCTGATACAGCTTCGGCCCCAGCAAAGCGAGTGCCTTCTGCAGATCGGCGACATACATCGGCGCGCCACCGTAGACAATAAACTTCAGGTTCGAAAAACGTTCTGGCGTGGCCTGCGGATGGTTCACCAGTCGCATCACCATCGTCGGCGCGGCGAAAAAGCTGCAGGCTTTGAAGGTCTGCAGCGAGGCCAGCATGTATTCCGGATCGAAGTGCCCGAGCACCTGCTGGCGTCCGCCGGCAAACAGATGAGGCAACGCATACAGCCCCGCGCCATGCGACAACGGCGCCGCATGCAGCTGCGTATCACCCACGGCGGCGCGGCCAATGTCGGCGTCATACGCGTCACACATGAAGGCGAGATTGCGATGCGACAGCATCGCGCCCTTCGGTCGGCCGGTCGTGCCACTGGTATAAAACAACCAGGCCAGCGCATTGTCGCCCACCGGTATCATCGGCGAAGGCGCCGATTGCAGCAGCGCCGCATAGGCCGGCTGATCGACCGACAGCAGCGCGCAGTCCGGCAGTGCGCGCAATGCGTCGGTCACCTCCGGATAGCGGTCCGATGTCAATGCAAGCCGGGCACCGGCATTCGACGCGATGTGCAGCACCTCTTTCGGATGCAAGCGCGAATTTACGGGCACCACCGCATAGCCGCGCTGCCAGCAGGCGAACAGAATGCCGAAAAATTCGCGACGATTTTCCATCAGCAGCAGAACACGGTCACCCGCCTGCAGCCCGAACGTCTCATGCAGTCCCTGCGCGAGACGGGCAGCGCCGTCGTGGAATTCACTGAAACGCCAGACACCGCGCTCGTCGGCGACGGCAATCGCATCCGGTGTACGCGCTGCCTGCGCAAGCAGCCGGGCAGCGAGCGTCATGGCAATGCCGGCGCGACTCGCACGCGCTGCCGGGCCAGCCAGCCCAGCGCAATACCGGTCACGAGTACCGGCGTCACCGAACCGAAATTCAGCCAGCGCCAGCCCTGACCGACAACCAGCGCGCCGGACGCAAACGAACTGACGGCCATGGTGGCGAACACGAAGAAATTCAGCGCACCCTGCGCGCGATTTTTTTCTTCAGGGCGGTAGGCGTCGAGCGACAAGGTGGTGCTGCCGGTGAACAGGAAATTCCAGCCGACACCGAGCATGAACAATGCCGCCGTGTAGTGATGCAGCGATTCGCCGGACAGGGCGACCGCAATGCACAGCAGGAACAGCAGCACACCGGCACCCATCACCTTCAACGCGCCGAAACGACGGATCAGATGCCCGGTGAAAAAGCCGGGCGCGAACATGCCGATCACGTGCCACTCGAGCACCAGCGCCACCTGATCGAACGGCATCCCGCAGGCATGCATTGCCAACGGCGTGGCGGCCATCAGCAGGTTCATCACGCCATAGCTGGCCGAGGCAGCAATCGCCGAGACAAGGAAATTCGGCTCGCGCAGCAGCTCGCGCACTGACCGTCCTGCCGCAGCCTGCACTGAGCGCGGCGGCAAGGGCGGAAAGCCAATGCCAGCGACCAGCACCATGGACAGCAGCGCCAGGACGGCAAGCGCGACATAGGCGCCAACGAACGGCACCGCGAAGGCGCTGCGCGTATAGCTGGCCAGGTTCGGGCCGATCACGGCGCCCAGCAGACCGCCGGCCATCACCAGCGACACGGCTTTTTCCCGCTGATCCGGCGCGCACAGCTCAGCGGCAGCGAAACGGTAAAGCTGCGCATTGGCTGCATAAAAACCGGCGACGACGGTGGCAGCCACCAGTAACCAGAACTGCCCGGCCATTACGGCAAACGCGCTGAGCAGGCTGGCGAAAAATGCTACGAGCAGGCCGACCTGGAAGGATTTTTTCCGACCCCAGCGTGCCTGCGTACCCACCACCAGACCCGTCGATAGCGCACTGCCGACCACATAACCCACCACGGGCAGGGTCGCCATCCAGGCATGCGGCGCCATGCGCAGGCCAACCAGCCCGTTGATGGCGATCAGCGCAACGTTATTCGCCAGGAACAACCCCTGCGCCGCCGCCAGCAGCCAGAGGTTGGCATTCATGGCGCGGGCGTCATTTGGGGCTGGCAGGCTTGCCAGCCGTGTCGCCCTTAGCGGCGCTGGCCTTGGCTGCGCGCGCGGCAGACACGGAATTACGGTGCTCGGTCACCATGGCGCGCAGGCGCAGATGCAGCATATCGACTGCCGTCGGACTATCGGCCACCGCTTGCGATTCGTCGCCGCGGCAGGCTTGCCAGATCGCCCGCGCGACATCGCCGACTGAGATCGCACGGTCGTCATAGCGTTCCAGGCTGTCGCCGACACAGGCGGACAGTTCGGCGTTACTGATGCGCGGCGCCGTGCCGTCGGCGGCCATCGACTGCGCGGCGAGTGCCAGCAGCAGCGTTGCTGCCGGCCATTTGAAAAAAATCGTCATTGATGGATGCCGAAGCGATCGGCCAAAAGGCTTACAAAAAATTATTTCAGGCTGGCGCACGCGGCGCGCACCAGTGTCTCGTCGATGCTACCAGTCTCAGGAGCCAGCCACTGGCGCTGGCCCTCGGTCCAGTACACCGTCATGCTGGTCGCCATCGGGCCCTTGTGCCAGGAGCGGAACATCTCGCGAAACATCGACTTGTCGCAATCGTACTCGTAACGCAGCATCTGCGAACGAAAATCCTTGCCGTCGCGGTCCTGGGCGGCCGCATGATCGATGACATGCCACAGCAGCACCATCTTCGGGCCGGATTTTTCAGCCGTCTCTTTGTTCACGTACAGCCTGGGATCAGCGGGTGAACCATCAACGGGCGACCAGTTCGCATGAGCGGATACGGAAGCGGCGAACAGCGCGAGGGCGACTACAATTTTTTTCATGGCGATACGAGCACGATTATCGAGTTACACGAATAGGAATTATAGCCAGCCACCACCCCGTCTGCTGCGGCAAACGCAGCGCCGGCGTACCTCCCTGGCAGCAAGGTCTGTTTTTTATGACCATCAAAAGCGTCACGCCCGGTAAAACCCGGAAAATGACTGACGAATTTGATCTGGCGCCCAGCCACCCGACGATGACCTGCCTTTAGAATCCATACTCTCTCTACTCCTTTATGCGGCATGCACAGCGCCGCCGTATTCATGCACGAACTCCTGCCCGCCGATTCCGCTGTCGCACTTGCCACTGCGCTCGGCATCGGCTTGCTGATCGGCGCCGAGCGTGAGCGCCGCAAAGGCACCGGTTCCGGTCGCGATGCGGCAGGCATTCGCACCTTCAGCATCGTCGGACTGATGGGTGCGGTTGCCCAGCTGCTGGGTTCGCCGGCGCTGACAGCCGTCGTGGTCGCGCTGGTCGGGCTGCATGCGCTGCAGTCCTACCGCAGGAGCGGGCGCGACGATCCCGGCCTCACCACTGAGGTCGCGCTGATACTGACCTGCCTGCTGGGCGTGATGGCGGTGCCGGCACCGGCGATCGCGGCAGCGGCCGGTATCGTGCTCGCCGCCTTGCTGGTCTCACGCCAGCAATTGCATGGCTTCGTGAAGAGAGTGCTCACCGAGCAGGAGCTGGATGACGTGATCGTACTGGGCGCCATCCTGCTGGTCGTGATGCCGCTGGCACCGGATCGCTTCCTGGGTCCACTGGACGCGATCAATCCGCGACAAGTCATGAAGTTTATCGTGCTGGTGATGTTGATCGGCGCGCTCGGCCATATCGCCATGCGGATTCCGGGGCAACGACTGGGCTTGCTGCTGGCCGGCTTCGCCGGCGGTTTCATCTCCAGTACAGCGACCGTCTATCAAATGGCGCAGTTGTCGCGCGATCCTGCGCAGCAGGTTGGCAGGCCGGTGGCGGCCGCCATCGCCTCCTGTGCTTCCACCTATATCCTGCTGGCGTTGATGGTACTGTCCGCATCGCCCGCACTGCTGATGCTGCTGCTGCCATCGATGGGGGCCGGTATGCTGGTCATCATTGGCCAGGTCGCGTTGCTGTCACGCGCGCAGCACACCACACCGTCCGCCAGGACGCCGCAGCCGGGCGGACACGCGTTCTCGCTGACAATGAGCTTCGGTCTTGCCGGCGGCATCCTGCTGGTGACCTTGCTGGCGACCTTCCTGTACCGGCAGTACGGTGCCAACGGTGCGTTGGCCGGAGCTGCTGCCGCAGGCCTGGCCGATACGCATTCGGCGACCGCGTCGCTGCTCAACCTTGCCGGCAATGGCGTGCTGACCATGGACGAGGCGCGCATCGGCATCCTGGCCGCGTTCACCACCAATGCGCTGACCAAGACCGCCGTCGCGATGGCCGGCGGCACCCGCGACTATGCAACGAAGCTGGTCGCCGGCGTGTTGCTGATGCTGGCCTTTACCTGGGCGCCGCTGCTGCTGTAGCGTCACCTGCGCCTGCCCGTCCGTCCGGCCCGCGTCCGATCCCGAGATACCGTGTGTAATCGAATATAAACGCAATCATAATTATTTCTTATTGACCGATAAGAAATTCATATTTCACGCCGCGCCTGCAAGGTCTTAGGCTAACTGTCAGATTCCCCATCAGCCGCTGCGACAGCGCCGACCGATAGGGAAAGCAGCGGGCGATGCAGCACATCCTTTCCTTCAACGTAACAAGACAGGAGCAAGGCATGATCCGATCGACGTACACAGCTTCCTCGCCGTCGACCCGCTGCATCTCGTTTCCGCTCACTGAAGAACCCAAGGCCGGCCCGCCGAGCTAGCCGGCTTTCCCGCCAGTTTTTTCCAGATGCACTCCTTCGCCGGCTCCGTCGCCGGCCGACTCCCTCCGGCCGCTGCCGGAACGGCGGAAGGGTGCGCCCACGCTGTCCATCAAGGAGAAGCCGATGACCTGAGCCGATACCGCGCAATCTGAATTCCGTTTACAGCAACACTGCAAGTCATCACATCAATCAATTAATAAATAAGTTCGACACGATCGGACACTACGGAGGAGACGATGAAACAGCAACGCGTATCACATGGAATGAAGACCCTGGCTCTGGCCATTACCTTAATCGGATCGGCGGGCGCATCTGCTGAAGTGACCTGGGACAGGTTGCTGAACGCGAACAAGGATCCGAACAACTGGATGATGTATCACCAGTCGTTCGACGGTTACCACCATAGCGAACTGAATCAGATCAATGCCGGCAACGTCGACAAACTCGGCGTCGCCTGGATCCATACGCCGAACGCAAGCAAGCGCGGCATTCAATCTTTCCCGCTGGTCGTTGACGGCATGCTGTATTACACCTCGGCCAGCGGCAAGGTGTGGGCGCTCGACGGTTCAAACGGCAAGGTAATCTGGAGCTATCAGGCCAAGATCGACAATGAGCGCGGTGACGGCACCATCTATAGCCCGTACAACCGCGGCATCGCCATCGCTTACGACAAGATCTACTTCGGTACCGTTGACGGGCGCGTGATTGCGCTGGACATCAAAACCGGCAAGCCGGTGTGGGACAAGACCGTGATGACGGTCGAGAAAGGCAACAAGGGCTTCACCGGCGCGCCACTGATCGTCAAGGACAAGCTGATCATTGGTTCCAACGGCGGCGAGCTCTCCGGTTGCTGTGGCCCGATTTTCGGCTTGAATGCGCAGACTGGCGAAACGGTGTGGCAATTCGACACCGTCGGCGGTGACGATCGCTCGCGCGATTCGTGGAAGAACGACAGCTGGAAAACCGGCGGCGGCGGCGGCTGGATGACCGGTCAATACGATCCGAAAACCAACTCGGTCTGGTGGGGCACCGCCAACCCGGCACCGGACTACGACCACTCCGGCGCGAACTGGATGACCGAAGGCGCTCGCCCCGGCGAAAACCTCTACACGTCCTCGGTGATCGTGCTCGACCCGGACACCGGCAAGTTGAAATCCTATTTCCAGGAAATGCCGCATGACGCCTGGGACTTCGACAGCGCGGTCGGCGAGTTCATGCGCATCTCGCGCGATGGCAAGGACTACATGGTGCACCCGAACAAGGGCGGCATCATCTTCGTTTACAACGGCAGCAAGATCGGTGGCGGCGAGAAGCTCGGCATCGAAAACGCGTACATGATCGGCGAGACCTTCAACTACATCAAAGGTGTCGATCCGAAGACGGGCGCGCTGATCGGCCGCAAGGACTTCACTGAGGGCAGCTTCACCAACATGTGCCCCGCAATCGATGGCACAATCAGTTGGAACGCCGGCAGCTACAGCCCGAGTACCGGCCTGTATTATAAAAACACGCAGGAATGGTGCTTCGACATCGAAGTGGTGAAAGCCGATCGTCCGAAAGATTACTCGGGCCAGAACTATTTCGGCGCATCGTGGACAGCGACCCATCCAAAGGGACGCCAGGCCTACGGCACCATTCAGGCGCGCGACCCGATCACCGGCAAGCTCGCGTGGCGTGTCGAAAACAAATACCCGACGCTGGCTTCGCTGCTATCGACCAAGGGTGACCTGGTGTTCGTGCCGGGCGCCGATGGCGTCTTCCAGGCGCTCGATGCCAAGACCGGCAAAGAGCTCTGGCATCACAACAACGGCCTGGGTCACCACGGCGGCGTGATCACCTACACGGCCAAAGGCAAGCAATATGTGGCGGTGGTCACCGGCTGGGGTAGTCACGTGGCCGGCAACTACGGACCGCTGTTTGGTTCGCCGTTCAACGAGATGCCGACCGATAACGGTCAGCTGATCGTGTTCGCACTGAAGTAATCTGATCTGTCGCGCCACACCGGCGAAAGCACTCTGCTTTCGCCGGTTTTTCCTTGCCCGGCACGCGACGCGTCGGTCCGGCAGGGCTGGTAAAAACCCACTATTTTTTCGGAGAGTGAATGTCAAAGCGTCTTTGCATGACGGCTGCTGCGATCGCATTGCTGACTGCCTCATGGACAGCCGGGGTCAGCGCGCAGGAACCCCAGGCAGCGCCGGCGGCACAGCCCGCGCAGGAAGGACAAGACACGCCCGCAGCACCGGAAATCACGCTGGAAAACAGCCGCAAGATGTTTGCGTCGAACTGCAGCTGGTGCCATGGGAACTTCGGCAAGAAGGCTGGCAAAGGCGGGCCGAAACTGGCCGGCACCAGCAAGGATGAGGAACAGGTGTACCAGACCATCCTGAAAGGACAGAATGCCATGCCGAGCTTTAAAAAAACGCTGAGCGAAGACAAGATCCGCGCACTGGCCCGATACATCAAATCGCTGCCGGCGGAAGAGCCAGCGGCACCACCGCCGACTGAGCAGCAATAAAGCAACCATCATCTTCGCCGGTAAAAGGAAGCTGCCATGCATCGAATGCCCATTGCGCTGAGACTTCAGCGCCTGCTCTGCACGATGGCGGGCGTGGTCGCGCTCGCTGTCGCGCCCCATGCGCTGTCCGACGGCCTGAAGCAAGGCCGGCAAGGCGAGTACACGCTGGTCAGCGGCGGCGTCAACAGCGCCGAGATCGAAGCGCTCGAGAAACTCGCGCAGCGCTATCAGATACAGCTGGTGTTCAAGCAGCAAGGGGACTCGGCCAGCCTCACCGGCGTGCGGGTTCGCGTATTCAATACCGCCGGCGACCTGGTCGTTGAAACGACATCGACCGGACCCTACCTGTATGTGAACCCGCCGGCCGGCGGACGCTTCACCATCGAAGCCGAGCATGAAGGCGAGACGCTAAAGAAAACCCGCGACCTGGTCGGCCGGCGCTATCTGCACCTTGAATTCGATTTCGGCACCGGCGCACCTACCAAATGACGCGCGGCCTGCCCTTGCTGATGCTGCTGCCAGCGGCTGCCGCATTCGCCGCGCCCTATCCGCTGGGCGCGCTGAGCTGCAAGGACATGGGTGAATTCGCGTCGCAGGCGATGCAGTGGCGCGAGAGCGGCATCACGCGCGAACAGGCGCTTGGCAAGCTGGATGAACGCCCCTTCGGCGACCCGGTGGAACGCAAGAATTTCGAACTCGTGCTGCGCATGGTGTTCGGTCGCTATGGCAACAGCTGGACCGTCCAGAGTGCGGGCAATGTGATCCGCTCAGACTGCGAGACGGGGCGCTAGTGTTAAGCCCGCCGCGACTGCCTCTGCTGCTTCCCCGGTCCTGCAACGCGTCGGAAGCGATCCGGAACGGCGTCCTCCGACGCACCACCCTCGGGCCAATTCACTTGAGTCTGCCATGAGAAAAATCCCTCGTCCCGGCGTTGATGCCGGCCGGCGCCAGCTGCTGCGTTACGGCGCAGGCATCGCCGGCGCAACCGCACTGGCTTCATTCAACGGCAATGCCGTGGCCGGCAGCGCAGAGATCGTGCTGCCTGTCGAGAACGGGCGCCGGCAACTCGTCGCTTACCCGGAAAAACGTCCGCTGATTGTGCTGACATCGCGGCCGCCGCAACTGGAGACACCGTTCGAGATATTTAACGAAGGCCTGCTGACGCCGAACGACGCCTTCTTCGTTCGCTACCATCATGCCGGCCTGCCGACATCGATCGATGGCGAACGTCACACGATCAGCATCGGCGGCAACGCCTGCGCCCGGCCGTTCTCGCTGACGGTGTCCGAGTTGCGCGATCAGTTCGCGTCTGTCGAGCTGGTCGCAGTGAATCAGTGTTCCGGCAACAGTCGTGCGCACTTCAGCCCACGCGTCACCGGCGGCCAGCTGTCGAATGGTGCGATGGGCAATGCGCGCTGGCTTGGCGTGCCGCTGCGCGACGTGCTGACCCGCGCCGGCGTGTCCGACCGCGCCCGCCAGGTGGTTTTCAATGGCCTGGACATGCCGCTATTTGGCAGCGCCGATTTCGTCAAGGCGCTCGACATTGGCCACGCAATGGACGGCGAAGTGATGATCGCGTATCGGATGAACGGCGAAGATATACCGATGCTGAACGGCTATCCGGTCAAGCTGGTCGTCCCGGGCCACTACGGCACCTACTGGATCAAGCACCTGTCCGAGATACAGGTGATCGACCATGAGTTCGAAGGCTTCTGGATGAAGCCTGCCTACCGCATACCCGACAATGACTGCGCCTGCGTCGCGCCGGGCAAGGCACCGACGTCGACGCGGCCGATTGGCCGCTTCACGGTACGCTCCTTCATCACCTCGCTTGCCGACGGCGCTTGCCTTGCTGCGGGCCAGCCCGTCAGCGTGCGCGGCATCGCGTTCGACGGCGGTCATGGCATCCGCGAAGTTGCGTATTCGACCGATGGCGGCGGCGCCTGGCAGCCAGCCGCCCTCGGCACCGACATCGGACCTTACTCGTTCCGCGAATTCAGCTTCGGCTTCACGCCTGCGCCAGGCCAGCATGATCTGCGCGTGCGCGCATGGAGCCGTGACGGACAAACACAGCCACTCGAGGCCAGCTGGCAGCCAGCCGGCTACCTGCGCAATGTGGTCGAGTCGATCCGGGTCAGCGCATCATGACGCGCGCTGGCGAACAACCCCTGCATGCATGCGCGCAGCACAGGCAACGCACGCTCCCGCAGCTGGCGCTGACGGGGATGATGGTGCTGCTGACGCTGCTATTTGCAGGCGCACCGGGTAGCGCGGCGAAGGCCGAGGCCCGAGAGATCAGCCTGCCGCCCGATGGCGTGCAACTCAAACCCGCCGCTCTGCCCGGCTACGAAAAAGCGCGACGCCAATGCGTCGCCTGCCACTCGGCGGAGTACATGCAGTATCAGCCTTCGTCAGCCGCCCGCCCCTACTGGGAAGGCGTCGTCACGCGCATGAAAAAAATCTTCAGCGCGCCGCTCGACGAGGCCGATATGCCTGACATTGTGGATTATCTGGTCAAGACCTACGGCAACGAACAAGCGCAAGCGCAGCACGCGAAATAAGGCACGCCGCCGTCAGGGAAGGACGGCGCTTGCCGTGTCGATTTGCACGGCCAGCCGTCGGCGTGACAGCAGCAGCACAGCGGCAAAGCACAGCAGGATCGCTCCTTCGACTACTATCGTGATGCGCGGCCCGAAGTGCGCCGCCAGGAAACCGGCAGCCAGGCCGCCGAGCGCATCGAAGCCGAACCGGGTCGACGTAAAAAATGCGACCACCCGTCCGCGAAACTGCTCGGCAGTGGTGGCCTGCAGCAGCATCAGCACACCGACATTGCAGACGGAGATGCCAAAACCCAGCACGGCCATGCTGGCCATCGACAGGGGCAGCCAGGGGCTGACACCCATGGCCAGCAGCGCGAGCGCACCCAGCAACACTCCCGTTGTCACGCCGCGCAGAATCGCTGCATTCGTGCGGCGGGTCGCCAGGAAAATCGTCGACGAAAAAGCACCGCAGCCGGCTGCGCCCCACAGCCAGCCGAGCGTGCGGGCGTCGCCGGCGAAGACATCGCGCGCAAACACCGGCAGCAGCACCGTGTACGCCGATGCCGTCAGGTTCAGCGCCACCAGGATGGCGATGAATTTTCTGACCGGCGGTGACTGCCGCGCATAGACCAGACCATCGCGGAACACTTCGCCCACGGAACCGCTGGCGCGCGGAATCGGCTTGCCGCGTATTCGCGACAGCCCGAAAACCACCGCAAGAAAGGTGAATCCGTTAAACAGGAAACAGACGGCTTCCGAGGTCAGCCCGAGCATCATGCCGGCCACCAGTGGCCCGAGGAAGCGGCCGGCATTGAACAGCATCGCGTTCAGTGCCAGCGCATTCGACAGATCGCTGCGCTCGTCGATGAAACTGGCGATCATGGACTGCCGCAACGGCCCGTCAAAACTATTGATCACCCCGAGACACAGCGCCATCGCGACGATGAAGCCGCTGCCGACTGAATCCGACCACGAGCCGGCGGCCAGCACGAAGGCCTGCAGCGCCAGCAGCGACTGCACGCCAATTAGCCAGCGCCGCTTGTCCTGCTTGTCGATCCACGCGCCGGCCAGCGGGCCGACAACCAGCTGCGGAAACAGGCTGCAGAACGCCGTCACGCCGAGCAGTGCGGCCGAACCGGTGATGCGGTAGATCATCCAGGACAGCGCGACCTGCTGTATCCAGGTGCCCAGCATGGAAATGCCCTGCCCGATGAAATAGATCCGGAAGTTCCGGTGACGCAGCGAACGCAGGCTGTCCGGCAGGCGCAGCCAGGAGACGCTGGGCTTCATTGGCAGGGCAATGACACGCGCTCAGTAAGCCGCGCCGGCCTTGCTACCGGTTGCCGACTTGAATTTCTCTGCCAGGCTGACGGCGGCATTGCGCAGCAACAGCGTGTCGACACCCACCTGCAAGAAGCACGCGCCAAGCGACTGGTAACGCAGCGCCAGCTCGGGGTCGGTCGCCAGCACGCCGGCGGCCTTTCCGGAGGCGACGATCTTCGTGATCCCCTGCTCGATCGCGGCCAGCACGTCCGGGTGGCCCGGCTGGCCGAGATAGCCCATCGACGCAGCCAGATCGGCCGGGCCGATGAATACGCCATCAACACCGTCGACGGCAAGAATCTCGTCGAGCGCGGCCAGTGCGCGCGTGGATTCGATCTGCACCAGCAGGCACATTTCGCGATCAGCGTGAACGAAATAATCGGCGATGCCGTTCCATTTCGCCGCGCGCGCCAGCGCCGTGCCAACGCCGCGCATGCCGGCCGGCGGATAGCGCATCGCACGCACCAGCGCCGCCGCCTCGGCAGCCGACTCGACCATCGGCACCATCAGGGTCTGCGCGCCGCCGTCGAGCAGCTGCTTGATGCGCGCAGCATCGTGATCGGCAGTGCGAACCGTAAGCTGTACGTCATACGGCGCCAGCACCTGCAACTGCGCAATGATGGAGCGCAGATCATTCGGGCCATGTTCGCCATCGATGATCAGCCAGTCGAAGCCCGCCGTGCCGACGACTTCGGCCGCGAGCGTATCGGCCAGTCCGACGAAAATGCCGATCTGGGTTTTCCGCTCTGTCAGCGCACGCTTGAAATGATTCAATGGCATGTCCATCTGCCCTGCCCCCTGTGATGTTCAGATATCGAGATTGTCCGGATGCTCAAAACAGCGGCGAACCTGCTGCTGTGTCCGTCACCGCTGCCCGTCTGCATCATACCGGCGATGCGCACGCGGGCGCTGACGCTATCCGGGTTGGAATGAGATTTTCAGCCGAAGCGGAAAGCCACGCTGCCCAGCGGACCGTAGTCGGCATGGAAGGTATCGCCCTTGACTGCCGGCGTCGGACGCGTGAACGAGCCCGCCAGCACCACGTCGCCGGCCTGCAATTGCTCGCCGTAGGACGCGATCTTGTTCGCCAGCCATGCGACGCCGTTGGCCGGATGGTTCAGCACGCCGGCTGCCAGTCCGGTCTCCTCGACCACGCCATTCTTGTGCAGCAGCGCGCCGACCCAGCGCAGGTCCACGTCCAGCGGACGCACCGGGCGGCCGCCGAGCACGATGCCGGCATTCGCCGCGAAGTCGGAGATAGTGTCGAACACCTTGCGCATCATCCGGGTGTCGCGGTCGAACTGCTCGATGCGTGAATCGATGATCTCAATGGCCGGCGTCACATAGTCGGTCGCGAACAGCACGTCGAAAACGCTGACGTTCGGTCCCTTCAGCGGCTTGCCGAGAATGAAGGCCAGCTCGACTTCCACGCGCGGCGCGATAAAGCGCTCGAACGGAATGTCGCCGCCGGGCTCGAAGAACATATCGTCCATCAGCGGCGCATAGTCGGGTTCATCGATCTGGCTGGACAACTGCATTGCGCGCGAGGTCAGGCCGATCTTTCGGCCGCGGATGCGGCGGCCATCGGCCAGTTCCAGCTTCACCCATTCGCGCTGGATCGCATAACCGTCCTCGATCGTCATCTGCGGATGCTGCTTCGAAAAATGGCGCAACTGGGTGCGCGACTTGCGCGCGTCATACAGCTGGCGTGCCAGCTGGCCAATGATGTCCGGGGAGAGCATGGTCAGGCCTTCGGTGCGGAGTTGAAAAGCGGATGCAGGTTGCTGCGCTTGCCATCGAAGACTTCCGGGCCTTCGTCGATCTGCAGCGTGATGCCAATATGGCGCTGACCGAAGAGCTGCGCGAAATGCGCGCTGGCAGCGTCGAACAAGCGCTCGCCGACGCGCTGGTGCGTGGCGGCGCTGCGCCCGCGCCCCATGCGCAGGTTCAGATAGATAAACGCATAGTCACCCGGGTCGCCGGAGGCCGCGCCGGTATGCGTGCCGGCCGCGCGCCCGGCGATGCCGCCATCGGCCACCGCATAATGCGCGGCCGGATAGGCGAGCACGCGCGTGCCGCCGGTCGGGAACACCGGCTTGCCGTGTTCATCACGGACGTCCAGCATCGCATCGGCCAGCGTGCGGCACAGGCCGGTCATGTCGGTCTCGCGCTCGAGATTGGGCGTGTACAGGATGACGAGATGAGGCATCGCAGCTCCGGTTCAGAGACGGGACGAAACAGCGGTATCGACCCGCGCGCTGCTAGCCACTGGCGCAGGCACGGCCGCGCCGGACTGCGGCGTGACCGGAAAGATCGCATTGATCTGGCCGGTGCCGGACGCGCCGAAATACGGCGTGACGATTTCGGCCGGCGCATCGTAATCAGACCAGCCGAGCGCGCCGAGCAGCATCGCGGTGTCATGCATGAAACCTTCGCCATGTCCCTTCGCCGCATACTCGGGCAGCATCGCGCAGAAGTCCCGCCATTCGGCGTCCTGCCACATTGCGACCACGCGCCGGTCCAGGTGCTCCAGGAACGGACTCCAGATCTTGAAGGCGAATTCCGGCGCCAGGCCGTTCTGCGCGAAGCGGTGGCTCAGGCTGCCGCTGGCAAGGAAGGCCACCTTGCCGTCGTAGTGGTCCTCGACGGCCTTGCGCATCGCCCAACCCAGCCGCGCACTGTCGTTCAGGTAGTGGACGGTACACAGTGCCGACACGGACACGACCTTGAAATGCTGGTCTTCGTTCATATACCGCAGCGGCACCAGCGTGCCGTATTCCGGGCCCAGCGTGGTGTCATCGTGCGCCAGCGTCTCCACGCCCTGCTCATTGCAGACCTGCGCGAGCAGCCGGCCCAGGGCGGGATTGCCCGGCGCCTCGAATGGCATGTTCTTGATGAAATGCGGCAGTTCGTTGCTGGTGTAGGTACCCTGGAAATGCGGCGCGCAATTGATGTGGTAATTCGCATTCACCAGCCAGTGTGTGTCGAACACTACCAGCGTATCGACGCCCAGTTCGCGGCAGCGCCGGCTGATGTCGCGATGTCCGTCGATCGCTTCCTTGCGCGTGCCGTGGCGCGGGCCCGGCATCTCGCTCAGGACCATCGACGGCACGTGGGTAATTTTTGCGGCTAAGGCAAGCTGGCCCATGATGAAAATTCTCCGTGATTCGTTGACAAGGACGCGGGTATCAAACGCCCCAGCGCGGAATGGGGTGACCGCCGAGCGATACCGCCACGTTCTTCGGTTCGCAGAACACCTCGTAACTCCAGGTGCCGCCCTCGCGTCCGGTACCGCTGGCCTTGGTGCCGCCAAATGGCTGGCGCAGGTCGCGCACGTTCTGGCTGTTGACGAAGCACATGCCGGCCTCGATGGCCGCCGCGACGCGATGCGCCTTGCCGATGTTCTCGGTCCAGACATAGCTCGACAGGCCGTAAGGTATGTCATTGGCCAGTGCGATCGCATGCGCTTCGTCGCGGAACGGAATCAGGCAGGCGACCGGGCCGAAAATCTCTTCCTGCGCGATGCGCATGCGGTTGTCGACGTCGGCAAAGACTGTCGGCCACACATAGTTGCCGCGCGCCAGTGCCGCCGGCAGTTCCGGCGCATAGGAGGGCCGGTCCAGCCCGCCGCACAGCAGCGTTGCGCCCTCTGTCGGTCCCAGCTCAATGTAGCTGCGCACCTTGGCCAGATGACCGGCCGAGATCATCGGACCGATGATGGTCTTTTCATCGAGCGGATCACCGACGATGATGCGCCTGGCACGCTCGGCGAAGCGCTGCGCGAATTCGGCGTAGACCGACTGCTGGACCAGGATGCGGCTGCCCGCCGTGCAGCGCTCGCCATTGTTGGAAAAGATCATGAAGATGGCCGCATCGAGCGCGCGCTCGAGGTCGGCGTCGTCAAAGACGACGAACGGCGATTTGCCGCCCAGCTCCATGCTGAATTTTTTCAGCCCGGCCGCCTTGACGATGCGGTTTCCGGTCGCTGTCGAGCCGGTGAAACTGATCGCGCGCACGTCCGGATGTGCGACCAGCGGCTCGCCGGCGTCTGCGCCAAAGCCATGCACGATGTTCAGCACGCCGGCCGGCACGCCCGCTTCAAGCGCCAGCTCGCCTAGCCGCGCTGCGCTCAGCGGCGACAGCTCGCTCATCTTCAGCACCGCCGTGTTGCCGAACGCGAGGCAGGGAGCGACTTTCCAGGTCGCCGTCATGAACGGCACATTCCACGGACTGATCAGCGCGCACACGCCGACCGGGTGAAACAGCGTGTAGTTCAGGTGCGTCGGCGTCGGATAGGTATGGCCGTCGACACGGGTGCACAGCTCGGCGAAGTAATGAAAATTATCGGCCGCGCGTGGCACCAGCTGTTTGCCGGTCTGCGCAATCGACTGGCCGGTGTCGCGCGTTTCGGTCGCGGCCAGCTCAGGCACATGGCGCGTGATCAGCTCGCCGAGCGTGCGCAAGATTTTGGCGCGCTCCGCGGCCGGCTTGCCGGCCCAGCCGGGAAACGCCGCCTTCGCCGCAGCGACGGCGGCATCGACTTCCGCCGCGCCGCCGGCGGCCACTTCGGCCAGTACTTCCTGCGTGGCCGGATTGGTGGTCTCGAAATAACGTGTGCCAGGAACGGCACGACCGTCGATCAGGTGATGAATCTGCAATTCAGGCTCCTTGTTATCGGGTTCAGCGTCCAAACAGCTCGTCGCCGGCGATGGTACTGACGAGGCGACCGATGCCATCGATCTCGGTGATGACTTCATCACCGACATCCACGTTGACGACGCCTTCCGGCGTGCCGGTCAGGATCACGTCGCCGGCCTGCAGTGTCATGAAGCTGCTCAGGTATTCGATCAGCTCGGGAATGTTGCTGACCATGTTGGCGGTAGTGCCCTGCTGGGTCACGTGCCCGTTGACCAGGGTGCGCAGCGCCAGCTGGTGCGGATCAGGCAGGTCGGCGGCATCGACGAACCACGGTCCCAGCACGGTACCGCCGTCGCGATTCTTGACCCGCATGTTCGGCCGGTACCAGTTTTCGAGATAGTCGCGGATCGCGTAGTCGTTGCAGACCGTGTAGCCGGCGACATGCTGCATTGCGTCGGCGCGGCGCGCACGGGACGCCGTCTTGCCGATCACCACGGCCAGCTCACACTCGTAATGCATGAATTTCACACCGGCCGGCCGCCGCATCACACCACGATGCCCGACCACGCTGCCCGGCCCTTTCAAGAAGGCCAGCGGCTCGTCTTTCGCCGTGATGGTAAGTTCCTTTGACAGCTCTTTCAGATGGTCGGCGTAATTCAGCCCGAGCGCGATGATCGTGCCGACCTCGAAAGGCGGCAGCCAGACCACCTCATGTTCGGCGACGATACGGCCGTCGGCAAGCTGCAGCGTCTGCTGATCCGTTGATGACGACAGATGATCGAACGGTGTGGCCGTATGAATGGCGCCGGCATAGGCAACACGAGCGGTCTTCATTGCGCCTCTCCTTCTGCGGCAAAGCTCAGATTGAGCGGCGCCAGACCGCCGATCGCGATGGTCGCCTTCTGTCCCGCTCTCACCCGCGGCGCGCCGGCCGGAACGCCCAGCATCAGGATGTCGCCTGCGGCCAGGGTCATGAAATCCGTCACATCGACCAGCAGCCGGGCCACATCGCGAATGCGCTCGCCGGTGGTGCTTTGCTGCACCACTTCACCGTCGACAAATACACGCACCGCCAGTGCGTCCGGGTCGGGCACGGCAGCGCGCAGCGTGACTGCCGGCGCCAGCACACAGAAGCCATCGCGCGCGCGAAAACGCAGCGACGGGCGATACAGGCTTTCATGCGGAACGCACAGGTCGGCCAGCGCGACATAGCCGGCGACGTAGTCCGGCGCCTGCACCGCGCTCAACTTACAGGCAGTACGCGCGATCACGATGCCCAGCGCTGCGCCCAGCTCCAGTTCGTCGGCATCGGCTGGCACGATGACCTGTGCGCCGTCGCCGGCCAGCGTATTGCGCGGCTTCTGATACAGCACCGGCGCGACCGGCGCGGCCTTGTACGGCGCAGCGTTGACGGCCTCGCCCAGCGCCGCCAGCGCGGGACGATGATTCAGCAGCGTACCGTAGACGATGCCCGACAGACGCCACGGCGCACAGGCCATTTCAACTGAAGGAAGCGGATGGATCATGAAAATTCACTCGCATGTGAGTAGATGTCCGGCATTCTATTTACTCATATGTAAACAAGTCAATATAATGCCGGTGAAATTTCGCGGCGCCCGGGCAGACCAGCGTCCGAAAAATGCAGCCAACAAGGAAGTCCCACTGATGAACAAGCCGGATGTACTGAAGCGCCGCAACCTGCCGCTGCTGATGCTGCAGGCACGCGAGGCGGTGTTTTCGCGCTTTCGCCCTGTGCTGAATGAGGCCGGCATCACCGAGCAGCAATGGCGCGTGGTGCGCGCGCTGCTCGAGCACGGATCGCTGGAACCGCGGCAGATCGGCGAGATCTGCTGCCTGGCCAGCCCCAGCCTGGCCGGGATACTGGCGCGCATGGATGATCTGGGACTGGTCCGGCGCGAGCGGCTGCCGCATGATCAGCGCCGCGTGCTGGTGTCAGTGTCACCCGCCGGCATGGCGCTGGCAAAGCAGCTGGCGCCGCGGATCGAGGCGAACTACCGGGCGCTCGAGCGCGAACTCGGCACCGAACTGACCGGCGAGCTGTATCAAATGCTGGACCGGTTGATCGATACGCTGGCCACCGCCACGGACAGCCGCGACGGCGAGTAGGAGAACAACCGGCATTCACAGCGCAGCACCACAATCCAGCCGTCTGGCGCCTCGGCCAGCGACATGCATCACAGGGCAGAGACCCCTGTACGATCGACACTCACCCAAAGGAAAAATCGTGTCAGACAACGCACCAGCCGCGCGCGGCCTCTTTGACGTAACGGAAGCCATCGACCGGCGTTTTTCGCCCTTGCAGCGGCGCATGTATGTACTGGCCGCGCTGGCCATGATCCTAGACGGCTTCGACGGCCAGCTGATCGGCTTCGCGATACCAGCGATCATGAAGGAATGGGGCGTGCCGCGCGAGGCGTTCTCGGCCGCGGTCGCCAGCGGCCTGTTCGGCATGGCCATGGGCAGCCTCGCTGCCGGCTATATCGCCGACCGCATCGGCCGGCGGCTGCTGCTGGCATGCAGCGTATTCCTGTTCGGCGGCGCCACCCTGCTGATCGGCTTTGCGCCGGATGTGCAGGCAATCACGGTGATTCGTTTCTTTGCCGGCCTCGGCATCGGCGCAGCGCTGCCCAGCGCATCGACGATGACGGCCGAGTACACGCCGCAACGGCTGCGCACGCTGGCCGTCACGGGCACCATCATCTGCTATCCGCTCGGTGGCATGGTGGCCGGACTGTTCGCCGGGCAGATGCTACCGGTGGCCGGCTGGCGCTCACTGTTCATGATCGGCGGCGTGATCCCGATGCTGTATGCGATCGTCCTCATTTTTACGCTGCGCGAATCACCGCGCTACCTTGCCCGGGTTGAACGGCGCTGGGACGAACTGCGTGCGCTGCTGACGCGCATGTCTATCGATGTGCCGGCCAACGTGGCGTTCCATGATGGCCAGCAGGACGAGAACGGACCGCAGCGCGCCAGTTTCGGCGCACTGTTTGCGCCGGCACGCCTGCGCGACACGGCCGGCATCTGGATCTGCTTCTTCATGACGCTGCTGTCGATCTACAGCGCCTTCAGCTGGCTGCCGACGATGCTGACCGCCGAAGGGCTGTCGCCGAAGCTCGCCGGCATGGGACTAACTGCGTACAACCTCGGCGGCGTGATCGGCGCCATCGCCTGCGCAGTTGCAATCGGCCGCTTCGGCTCGCGTGCGTCGATGCTGGTGTTCTGTTCATTGGCAGCGGCGTCGGCGTTCGTGCTCAAAGGCGTCGATGTCAGGCTGCACACGGATGCGTTCCTGCTGGGGCTGGGCGTGCATGGCCTGTTCATGAACGCGGTCCAGACCACCAGCTATGCACTGTGCGCCCACCTGTATCCGACCTTCATGCGCGCGACCGGCACCGCGTCGGCGCTGACCTTCGGCCGCTTCGGCGCCATTCTGAGTTCCTTCGTCGGCGCCAGCGTGATCACTGCCGGTGGATCGAATGCTTACCTGAACCTGCTGGGCGGCTCGATGCTGGTCAGCCTGGTGGGACTGGCGCTGATCAAGAACCACCTGCCGCCGATCGCGCCAAAGCGCTAGGACGCGCCTTCGTTACAATCATCTGCATGAACAGCATCGCGTTTTGGGGGGGAAATTTTCTGCTGCTGGTGGAGATCGCCGGCACGGCGGCCTTCGCCATGTCAGGCGTTCTGGAAGCGGCACGCAAGCGACTCGACCCGGTGGGGGTCTGCGTGGTCGGCTTTCTTGCGGCCTTCGGCGGCGGCACATTGCGCGATCTGCTGCTGGATCATCGGCCTTTCTTCTGGGTCCGGCACGTGGACGTGCTGTGGGGCGTGTTCGCGCTCTGCATTCTCGCGATGTTTTTCATGAAAGCGCGCCATTTTGCGGTGACGGAGCGCGCGATGCAGTGGCCCGATGCGATCGGCCTCGGGCTGTTCACGGCCTCCGGCGTACACCAGGCGCTGCTGATCAACATGCCGGGCATTGTCGCCTTGCTAATGGGCGTGATTACCGGCGTGTTCGGCGGCGTGCTGCGCGATCTGGTCTGCAACGAAATTCCCACGGCCTTCAAGGATCACAGGCCGTATGCGTTGTGTGCTTTTGCGGGCGGCTGGATTTACCTCGGCCTGCTGCAATCCGGCCAGGCCGACTGGCTGGCGCTGGGACTGTGTGTGCTGGGGACTGCGAGCCTGCGGCTGGTATCGCTCTGGCGCGACTGGCGGCTGCCGGCCTGGCAGGCCTGAGACCTCCCATTTGCCAGCGGCGCAAGGCCGCTGTTTTCTATCCTCGTTCGGCGGCTGGCCTGCGCGTCAACTTTTCCGCCACCCGGCAATATCGTTGTTCTATAAATAAGTCATCGTGATTCGCGCGCACCCGACGAGCGGTTCTTGCGTTATCGTTCCAATGACTATTATAAAAATTCGAAGAAAATCCGATGAGATGCCTGGCCGCCCTGCTCCTGTTCGCCACCAGCACGCTGTGGGCACAGAACCCGAACAACCTGCCGCCGTGCCCGAAACCCGATTACGCTAAAAACCAGGACATCGGCTGGTCGGGTCGAACCTGGCACTGGAACGACTGCTGGGGCCGGTACGTATTCCAGCTCAGCGAGGAGCTCAACGGCACCCGTTTCGAAGGCGAGTGGCGTTATGGCCAGCTGACCGGCATCGGCAACTATGCCAAGCCAGATGGCGAAAAATACATAGGCCAGTTCAGGAAATTTCTCCGGCACGGACACGGCCAGATCACCTATTCGAACGCAGACCAGTATGTCGGCGACTTTGATACCGACATCCGCCATGGGCACGGCATCTACACGTTTGCCAATGGCGACAGATACGAAGGCGACTTCCGGAACGGCAAGGCCGACGGTCAAGGCGGCTACACCTTTGCGGGAGGCGACCGCTACACGGGCGAGTTCCTGAATGATGAATTCCACGGACAAGGCACGTACCTGTTTGCCAGCGGAGGCAAATATGTCGGCGAATACCGTCTCAGCAAGCGGCATGGTGCCGGCACCACCTTTCTTGCAAACGGCGATAAATACGTCGGCGAATATAAGGACGGCGACTGGGATGGCCAGGGCAGCTATTATTTTGCGAGCGGCGATAAATACATTGGCGAATTCAAGGACGGCAAATTCCACGGCCAGGGCATTTTCACGGCGGCCAACGGTCGGAAAACAGACGGTCTCTGGGAAAACGACAAGTTCATCAGCGAGGCCCGTTCCGACGCTGACGATGCCGACTCAGACTCAGAACAAGCGCTGGAGCGCGAACGCGAGCAACTCGCCGAGGAGCGGCGCCAGCTGGAAGAAGACAGGCGCAACTTCGACATTGCACGCGGTCGTCAGGCGCCGGCACCCGTCGGCAAGGATGAGGAGAAGCCGATTGTTTCAGGCTCTGGCTTCGTCATCACCCCGGACGGTTACGTCGTCACCAACTACCATGTGATCGAAGGAACGACGGAATTGATGGTCAGAACCACGAATGGAAAAACCTATCACGCCAGTATCGCTACCCTCGACGCAAAAAACGACCTGGCCGTGCTGAAGATCGAAGCGGCCGGGCTGGCTCACGTTCCGGTCATCGATTCGTCGACGGTCAAACGCGGCACGACGGTGCTTGCGGGCGGATTTCCGCAGATCGTCGTGCAGGGAATCGAACCGAAGGTCACGGACGGGATGATCAGCGCACTGACCGGGATCAAGGACGATCCAACGACGTTTCAGATATCGAACCCTGTTCAACCGGGAAATTCCGGCGGCCCGCTGTTCACACTCGACGGTAATGTGATCGGCATCGTTTCAGCGCAACTGTCGGAGCAAATCATGCAGAGGGAATTCGACAGCATTCCGCAGAACGTGAATTTCGCGGTCAAGTCGAATTACCTGCTGCAGCTGCTGGCGGGCTTGCGGGCAGTCCGGCTGCCGTCACCGAATCCGAAACGACGTTTCCGCACGACCGAAGATGTCGTGGGCGCGGTGGAGCCGGCGCTGGTCCTGATCATGGGGCAATAGCCCGGCAACGGGATCAGACCACCACATGCCGCTCGACCAGAAAAGTGGTGATCTCGGCGATGAATTCACGCGCATGCATCATCAGCGTGGCGCCTTGCGGCGAGGCGAAGGCGGCGTCGAGGCCGGCAGCATCGTCAAACCACAACTCGACAATCCCATCGATCGGCCACACTGCATGATCCACCGGCTGCCCGACCGGCGCCTCACGCGCAAGCACATGGTTCTGTCGGTAGCCACGAACGCCGCCAATACGTTTCACCAGCCTGGCATGTTCATCGCGCCATTCATGGCGGAATAGGTTCGGCGACTGATCGGCGCGACGACGCAGCGTCGACATGCGCTTGATTCGCGGACGGTCTGTCGCCGGCGTAATGACCTCGATTTGATCAATCGTCAGGACACGGCGGCTACCGCAACAGTTGGCCATCGCTTCTGCCAGCGCCCTGCCCGCGTCCGATGCGAATGCTGCCAGCATCGCCGCCTCGTCATCAAACCAGAACATCGAAATGCCGTCGGGCTGCTCTGGTCCGCGCTGGTAGTCAATGCCGCGCTGCGCGTGGTCGATGACATGATTCTGTTCATGACGCAGCAGACCCGGCAGCTGCGCTGCTAGTTCGGCAGGTCGTGCCAGCCAGCGCCTGCTGAATTCTTCACTGTCGAGACCGTCTGTTTTCTGCAGGAGTTCAATACGAACGATCATTCGTCTGGCCTTTCGGTCGTCAGTGCCGCCGCGATGGGTTTGTCCATGTCAGTTTCCATTTCAGTGGGTGCCAAGATAGGCGGCGCGCACCTTGGGATCATTCAGCAATTCCTTGCCCAAGCCCTCGGCGGTGATGCGCCCGCCCTCGAGCACATACGCGCGATCGGCGACGGCCAGCGCCTGGTTCGCCATCTGCTCGACCAGCAGGATCGTCAGACCGGCATCGCGCAATTGCCTGATCGCGCGGAAAATATCAGCGATGATCAGGGGTGCCAGACCCAGCGACGGCTCATCGAGCAACAACAGCCGCGGGTCGCTCATCAGCGCTCGCGACATCGCCAGCATTTGCTGCTCGCCGCCGGACAAGGTTCCGGCGTACTGATGTTCCCGCTCCTTAAGGCGCGGGAAGCGTGCGAATTCACGCTGTAACGCAGCTTCGGTACGGGCATCGCCGGCGCCGCGCAGGTAAGCGCCGAGCAGCAGGTTGTCGCGCACTGTCTGGTCCGGAAATACGCCGCGCCCTTCCGGTGAGAGCGCGACGCCCAGCGCGACCCGTCGGTGAGCAGGAATATCGGTGCAGTCCGTGTCATCGATGAACACCTTCCCTGCAGCAACCGGCTCCAGACCGGCGATTCCCTTGAGAAGAGTGCTTTTTCCTGCGCCATTGGCGCCAATGATGGTGACGATTTCACCGGCATTGACCTCGAGGTCGACACCCTTAACGGCCTCGATCGCGCCATAGGCAATACACACTGACTGAATTTTCAACATATCGGCCTCTTCCTTATGCCGCCTCGGATCGGTCGTCTTCACTGACCCCGAGATAGGCCTCGATGACGCGTGGGTCAGACTGGACTTCGACCGGACTGCCTTCGGCGATCTTGATGCCGTAGTCGAGCACGATCACATGATCCGACACGGACATCACCAGATCCATGTGATGCTCGACCATCAGGATGCTGACGCCGCACTCACCAATCCGAACCAGCAGCTGGCCAAGTTCAGCGGTTTCCTGCGGATTCAATCCAGCGGCAGGCTCGTCCAGTAGCAACAGCTGCGGCCGGGTAGCCAGTGCCCGGGCCAGCTCGACACGACGCTGCAATCCATACGCAAGGCTGCCGGCCGCTGTGTCGGCCAAGTGCCCGAGACCGAGCATCTCCAACAGCGCACACGCATGCTCGCGCGCGGCACGCTCGGCGCGACGCGCAGCCGGCAAGGCGATCAGCGACGCCCAAAAGCCATTGCGCATGCGGGCGTGATGGCCCAGCAGCACGTTGTCGAGCACGGAAAGCTGACCAAACAGCCGGAGGTTCTGAAAGGTGCGCCCCATGCCGAGCTTGCAGATCGCGTGCGCCGACATGCCGATCGTTTCGTGATCAAGGAAACGGATCGAACCGGAATCCGGACGGATCACACCGGTCAGCATGTTGATCATGGTGCTTTTACCTGCGCCGTTCGGTCCGATCAGCGCGTGGATGCGACCGCGTTGCAAACGAAACGATACGTTCTGTGCCGGCCTGACTCCGCCATAGGCCTTACAGACATTCGCCACCTCGAGCAGATTGCCATGGCCGCCGTCGCACAGGCTGGGCTGCTGCAACGAATCTGGTAGCCCTTTGGCTTTGGCTGTGGCCGTCCGGCCGCGCTGACGCCGCGTGCCGATCAGCCCGACCACGCCGCCGGGCATCACATACAGCGCGAACAACAGGAACGCGCCGTAAATGAAGTGCTGTACCGCAGGCCAGCGCGACAGCAGCGCGTCGATGGCCGTCAGCAAAATGGCGCCGACCACCGGCCCGCCCAGCGTGCCTGAGCCACCGAACAGCACCAGCAACAGAATGAAGATCGACAGGTTGAAGTTGATGAAATCCGAATTGATGTACTGGTTCTGCTGCGCCACCAGCGCACCGGCGACGCCGCAGGTGACCGCGGCGATCACGAATGCCATCACCTTGGCACGGTAGACCCTTACGCCGACCGATGACGCAGCAATCTCATCAGCCTGCAGCGACAGCAGCGCGCGCCCGAAGCGGCCGTTCAGCAGGTTACGCAACAGCAGGTGCGTGACGGCGCAAAGCACGATGCCGAACCACACCCATTGCACTGTCGTGAAAGGCTGTCCGTTCCAGGTGAGGGGTTTGATGCCATACAGGCCCTGCGCACCGCCAAAGACGTCAGTCCACTCGGACACCAGCTTCTCGGTGACGACTCCGAAGGCAAGCGTCACCATCGCCAGATACGGCCCTTTAACACGCAACGACGGCAGCGCGATCAACACGCCGCAGAGCGCCGCCACCACTGCCGCCAGCGGCAGCGCGAGCCAGGGACCGAGGTCCGCCCGCGTGGTCAGCAGCGACACCGCATACGCGCCGGCAGCGAACAGCCCCGCCTGACCGAGTGATTTCTGGCCGGCGAATCCGACCAGCACATTCATGCCGGCGGCGCACAGATAGAAGGTGCACATCGTGAACGCGATGCGCAGGTAATAATCATTGTCGACGAAGCTGATGGCGGCGATCAGGGTTGCCGCCAATGCCAGCACCGCAAACGAATGAAAGAATGGTTTGCGCGCCATCGTCATACCTTCTCCATGCGCGGCGTTCCGAACAGGCCGGCAGGTCGTAAGGCGAGTACCAGGATCACCAGCGCAAAGATCGCTACATCGCGCCATTGTGCCTGCCACAGATTGATCAAGGATTCGAGCACGCCGAGCAGGAAGCCACCCAGCACGCAGCCGCGCGGATTGTCGAGGCCACCGACCATCGCACCGGAAAATCCCTTCAGGCCGACCGACAGTCCCATGAACAGCGACGCCTGCGCTATCGGCGCCAGCAGAAAGCCAGACAAGCCCGCCAGAGCGGAGCTGAACACGAATGCACCGATCATGATCGCATTGACATTAATACCCATCAGGCTGGCGTTCGCCGGGCTGTGCGCGACGGCGCGCATCGCCTTGCCCAGCATCGTGCTGCGCATCACACGGTCGAAGGCCAGCATGATCACGACGGCGACCACCAGGGTCAGCAGTTCCTGCGGGCGCACGCCGATGCCGGCAATGCGCAGGATATCGTCGCCGATGGGGCCGGGCACAAAGACCGGCTTGGGTCCCCAGATGGCCAGTCCTATGCTCTGCAGGATCACGCCAAAGCCGAGCGTGCTCATGACCCAAGCCATGCCGGGATGACCGCGAAAAGGTCGCACGCCGATCACATACAGCAACCAGCCCAGCCCGCCCATCACGCCGAGTGCCGCCAGCAGTGCCAGCAGCTGCGCGCCGCCATCCGGCAGGTCGGCACCGAATGAGGTCGCGCTGATCGGCTTGCCGAGTGCGAGAAACAGCACGCTCATGCCGACGAAAGCGCCGGCGGACACGAATTCACCGTGCGAAAAATTCAGCGTCCGCGTGGTGGTGAAGGTGACACTGAATCCGAGCGCCACCAGCGCGTAGGCGGCGCCCACTGCGAGCCCGCTGATCAGCGCCTGGAATAAAGCCTGAGTCATGAAAGAGTCCTCCGGGCGGCGCGTGCATGCGTCCGCCCTGCCGGTCAGATTATTTCTTGAAGTCGGCGGCGCTGAAGCCGCTGATGATCGGGTCGGTATAGGCGACCAGCTTGCCGTTCTTCCATTTCGTCCAAACGAAGTCTTTTGCCGTCAGCGCTTCGTGCTGGGTTTTGGAGAAGGGTTTGTTGTAAGTTTTCAGTAAACCATTGACAGGTACCTTCAGATCTTCCAGCGCGGCGCGCACAGCCGATCCATCCGTACTACCGGCCTGCTTCATTGCCTGCGCCAGCAGCAATACCGAGTCATAGCCATGGGCGGCGAACGAAAAGGCACTCGGCCCTTTGAGTTGGGCACCGATACGATCGAACAGCTTCTGCTGCGCAGGCGGACGATTCTCGTCGACCGTGCGCATGAACAGTGGCTTCTCGGCGAGCGTCTTGCCGGCAGCATCAAAGAAGGTGACATTGTCAGCTGCCCAGGAGGTCAGCACTGCCGGGAAATAATTGATCTTTTCCATGCTGCGAATCAGCTGTGCGATCGGGGTGCCCTGTGCCCAGATGACGAGGGTGTCCACGCCGGCCGATTTCATCTTGTTCAGCTGCGAAGTCATGTCGGTGTCGCCCACGCCGAAGCGCTCGATCGCCGCCGGCTTGATGCCTTGCAGGGCGGCGATCTCTTCCATGTCTTTCAGTCCGCCCTGGCCGTAACCAGTGCTTTCAGCCATCAGGCCGATGACCTTCGATCTGGCTGCGTTCTTCTTCACATAGGCCATCAGCGCGACCACTTGCTCGTGGTCGACCATGGACACGCGGAACATGTAATTGTCCGAGCCCACCGATACGGGCTTAGTGATGTCGGTGCCGGAACCGACGTTGCCGATCACGGGAATTTTTTTCTGGTTCGGGATGTGTTTCCAGGCCATCGCATTGCCTGAATTGGTCGGGCCGAACACGGCGGCGACTTTTTCATTATCGATCAGGTCGCTCATGTTCTGGATGGACTTCGGTGGTGCCGAGGTGTCGTCGCGCACGACCAGCGTGAGCTTCCTGCCGAGCACACCGCCAGCGGTATTCAGGTCGTCGATGGCGGCCTGCATGCCGATCACGGCCGCCTGCCCGCTCTGCGCTGACGGCGATGCCGACAGGTCGCCGTTATAGCCCAGCTTGATGTCCCTGGTCTGGGCCGACGCACCCAGTGCTGCACAGGCCGCAACAGCGGCCATAAGCATATGATTGATGTTCATGTCTGTCTCCCCCGATATAAACGAGCGTGTTGTCCGACCGCTGTACGCGGCTCTGATACGTTGATGATTGAATGGATCACATAGATTGAACGGCTCAGGCCGCCAGGAAGCCCCCGTCCACAGCCAGTGTCACGCCGGTCACGTAGCAGGACATGGACGATGACAGAAAAATCACCGGACCGACCAGATCGGCCGGTTGGCCGACGCGGCCCATCGGTATGCGTGCCATGAATTTGTCGAGCCGCTCGGGATGCTCGCGCGTAGCCGCCGTCATGGGCGTATCGATCACGCCTGGCGCAAGCGCGTTGACACGCACGCCGTCCTTTGCGAGTTCAGCCGCAAGCGACTGCGTGTACATCTTGATGGCCCCCTTCGACGGCGAATAGCCTAGCGTGCCGCCCTGCCCTGCAAAGGCGGCGATCGAGGCGATGTTGACGATGGTGCCGCGGCGCACCTTCAGCGGCGCAAGGAAAGCCTGCGTCACATGGAAGGTACCGTTGACGTTCACGTCCATCACGCGCTGCCAGTTCGCCAAAGCCTGCGGACTGTCACTGCCGGAGCGAATGATGATGCCCGCATTGTTGACCAGCAGATCGACCTGACCGATGTCGGCCGCGATCTGGCTGGCAAGCGCTGCGCAATCGCCACCCTGAGTCACGTCGAGCATGAATGCCCACGCGGTGCCGCCTTCCGCGGTAATCAGGCGCGCGGTTTCGACCACGGTCTGTTGATTGACATCGGTGACGATCACGCGCGCGCCGGCGCGATGCAGGCCGAGGGCGATTTCCCGTCCGTTGCCCTGGCCGGCGCCGGTCACCAGCGCAAGGCGCGCGTCGAGCAGGCGCGGACTCTGGATGGGGGTGTCCATCGCCATGTTCATGCTGCCTTGCGCCCAATGTCAGACGATGCAGCAGTAGCGGCAGCGTTCGCCAACGCCATGCCGGCGACATAACCGAAGGTCAGCGCCGGACCGAGCGTGATGCCCGCCCCCGGATAATTGCCGCCCATGACGCTGGCCGCGTCATTGCCGACCGCATGCAGGCCCTTGATCGGCTGGCGGCTGGCATTCAGCACGCGGGTGTGTTCATCCACGGCCAGTCCCGCGAAGGTGCCGATGTCGCCGATGACCATCTTGATCGCGTAAAACGGCCCGGCCTCGATAGCGCGCACGCAGGGGTTCGGCAGATTCTGCGCGTCGCCCTGATAGCGGTTGTAGGCCTTGCTGCCACGACCGAATGCCGGGTCGTCGCCATTGCGGGCGTGCTGGTTGAAGCCGTCTATCGTCGCTTTCAGTGCCGCTGGTTCAACGCCGATCTGGCGCGCCAGGTCTTCGACCGTATTGCCACGCTTGAGGTAGCCAGTGCGCAGGTGGCGGCCAATCGGCAGCGGAAAAGGTGCAACGCATCCCATGCCGTACTGGCGCAGCGTGGCATGATCACAGATCTCCCATGAGAAAATCTCCTTGTCGCCTTTCGTCTCGGCGACCAGCGCCTGCACGAAGTCGTGATAGGAGTTGGCTTCGTTCGTAAAGCGCTTGCCATGGCGGGTCACTGCGATCACGCCGGGCTTGGCCCGGTCGATAAAGTGGGGCATCACGCCGCTGCTTCCATCGGGTCGCACGGTCACCGAAGTCGGTACCCAGGCGGCCGCATTCGGGATAGTGGGGTCGACACAGGCGCCCACCGTTTCGGCCATCTTCAGGCCATCGCCCGTATTGCCCGCCGGTGAAGGCGTGAAATGTTCGGTGCCAGTCGGCGCATGCGGGAACAGTGCCTTGCGACGCTCGACATCATGCGGAAATCCGCCACAGGCCAGCACCACGCCCAACCGCGCAGTGATGCAGGTCGGCTTGCCTTCATGACTGAGCAGCGCGCCGGTCACGCGATCGCCATCGACAACCAGGCGCGTCACGGGGGCATTCAGCCAGACAGGGATATTAAGATCCATCGCGGCTTTCGCGAATCGGCCGGCCAGCGCATTGCCGTTGGTAAGCGTCATGCCGCGACCATGGCGCAGCACATCCAGGAAATGGCGCGACAGACGTTTGGCGACATAGGTGAATGATTCCACCGAGCGGAATACGCGCATGAAGTGCCAGATTTCCTTGCCGGAGCCCAGCATCATGCCGAACACCGTCAGCTCCGGCAGCGGCGGCGCCAGGTGCTTGATTCGCTCGCCCAGTTGGCGTCCGTCGAAAGGACGAGCCACCATCGACCGGCCGCCCTGCGTGCCCCCCGGGGCTTCGGCATGGTAATCAGGAAAAACGGGCGGCATGTCGAACTGCACGCAGGTATCTCGCGTAAAGAACTCGATGGCCTTCGGGCCGTTGTCGAGGAAAGCGTCGACGCGCGCCGCGTCAAAATGCGTAGTGGCTTCGTGCTGCAGGTAAGACCGCGCTGCGCCGTGCCTCTCTTGAATGCCCTGCTCGGTTGCCAGACGCGTGCCCGGAATCCACAGCCAGCCGCCGGAACGCGCAGTCGTGCCGCCGAAACGCGGCTCTTTCTCGACGACCAATACCTTTAAACCTTGAGAAGCGGCCGTGACTGCGGCCGCCATGCCTGACGCACCCGTACCAATGACAAGCACGTCGCAGTCGACATTTTTTTCTTCCATGCTGCCCTCCATTTGCAAGATGTGCGGACTCTACCGTGCGTTTCTGATTTGGTCAAATACTTCTGATATTGTCGTTTGCATTGATTTTGTTGAATGCATACAATCAAAGTATCCAGTGTTTTGATGGCTATACTTCGGGATCGAATGTGTCCAAGTTTCCCCTTATGCAAGAAAAATCACGCCGCGGCATTCAGTCTTTCGAGATCGGAACCCAGCTGCTGGTCGAACTGGCCCGGCATGTGGCGCCGATGGCGCTGAAAGATTTATCCAAAGCCGCCGGGATGACGACCAGCAAGGCGCACCCTTATATGGTCAGCTTTCTGAAGGTGGGCTTTGTCACGCAAGACGCCTCCGGCTCCTATGAGCTTGGGCCACTGGCGCTGCAATTGGGACTGGTCAGGCTTCAGCGCCTTGATGCGGTCAAGGAGGCGTCGCCCTTCATCGAGCGACTGGCAGCAGAAACCGAGCAAAGCGTTGCGGTGGCCGTCTGGGGCAACCTTGGACCGACGATCGTGCGGCTGGAAGAACCGATCCAGCCCTTGCACGTGAACCTGCGTACAGGAACGGTCATGTCACTGGCAAACACGGCCACCGGCCGCCTGTTTGCCACCTTCATGCCGCCGAAGGTGGTTGAAAAATTTATTCACGAGGATATAGACCGTCGCAGCGAACGCTCGGGCGGCGTGGTGACAGTAACGGCCGCGCAGGTGGAAAATGCCATAACCGAAACGCGGCATCACGGGCTGTCGCGAACCATCGGTCAGCCCATCCCGGGCATCAATGCGTTTTGCGCGCCGGTGTTTGACGCCACTGGACATTTGGTACTTGGCATCACGGCGATGGGCCCGGATGCCACATTCGACAGCTCATGGGACGGCAAGATCGCCCGACCATTACGGGAATGTGCGCTAGAGATTTCCCGGCGCCTTGGGCATGTTTGATTTCTAAACGATGACACAGGCGGCATTGCTGCCCCTGGTCGATGCGATCCTGCCGATCGCCGGCAACCAGAGTGCACCTTGCTATCGTCCGCAGCGCATCGCGAGCAACCGTTCGTATGAATCCCAAGCGCACTGGCAGCCTTTGGCCGAGCGCGGTATCAAGAGTAGCGTCGCCTGGCTGCTTCTGCCGCACGGAACAAGTTTGGGCACGCTGCGGTGGGTCGTCGAGCGCACGTTCGTCTGGCTAAACCAGTTCTGGCGTTTGCGCATGAGATATGAAAAGCGCGCTGAAATCGATCAAGCGTTTCTTCCAATCGGCTGCAGCCTGATCTGCCATCGCATATTGAAAAGCCTTTTTGTTAAAGCTTCTCAGAGGGCGTTGTAGATCTATCGACCGATATATTTCAAGGAACTCACACAAAGTGCTCCGAGTATTGGGCGGATTCAACCGGTCGTCGCAAGCTGTCTGTGGGCGAGTCGCAGAATCTGGTATCCGAATCAGCGCCTGACCCGCACTGTAAAACTTTACTGACTCATTTTGCTATTCTTCCAAAATCGATTGTTCAAAAAATTATCCCAAACCCTTTGATAAAAAATCAGACAAGTCGACCTCAGTCGCTTTCACAAGGAATCAGATCATGTCCGCAGTCCCGAATCTCGTCAGCCATGAGTGGCTCGCCAGCCATATCTCCGACCCCGACATCGTTATCGTAGACGCCACGGTTCACCTGCCCGACACCGGCAGAAACGCCAAGGCGGAATACCTGTCAGAGCATCTACCCGGCGCACGATTTTTTGACATGGATGTGATCTCAGACCCCGACAATCCGCGTCCTCGCAAAATCCCATCGGCGGAGCGCTTTGCCGCTGAAGTGGGCAAGCTGGGCATTGGTAACGGCAGCCATGTGATCGCCTATGACACGCTGGGCCTCTACAGTGCTGCGCGCGTCTGGTGGCTGTTTCGGCAATTCGGACATGACCGGGTGTCGGTACTCGACGGCGGCATGGTTAGCTGGAAAAAGGCGAGGCTGCCTGTAACGGCCGAACCCTCACCGCTTGACCCCGCGACTTTTATCGTTACAGCCCAACGCGATCTGTTGATACGCCGGGACGAGGTGCTGGAGCAATCCACACAGCGGGCGCAAATTCTCGATGCGCGCACACAGGGCCGCTGGGCCGGCACCGAGGTGGATCGTTATCCCGGCGCGCGCGCGGGACATATTCCGGGGAGCCGTTGCCTGTATTGGGGCGATCTGCTCGATCCCGACAGCCGCATGCTGCTGCCTGCTGACGTGCTCAAATCCAAATTCACCGCTGCCGGTTATTCGCCCGACCAGCCGGTGACCTTGAGCTGCGGGTCGGGTCTCACTGCGTGCATCCTCGCTTTGGCAATGGAGCAAATTGGCAGCAAAAACTGGAAGGTATACGACGGTTCGTGGGACGAATGGGGAAGAAACCAGGATCTTCCAGTGGAGGTCGAGTCTTAGCAGTGTCTAGGGTTTTGATAACGAGTCAATCTGAAGCTTTGGATTCAGTAAGTGCGCTGGCACAAGGCGTACCATAACTTGCTGACGAAAGCGTGCTGCTGCACTCTGTGAAAACGCTTAATTTGCCGGGCGAAAGCTATACTAACGCGCATTAGTAGCAATCGCGGAAGTTATACGAAGAATTCGGTTCGCCCTTTGCCCAGACTCTTGCGCAAGATTATAAAAAATTAGACAAGTGTCACCACAAATCTATAAATGATTCGAGCAACTTTGCGTCACTCCCGACTGTACCTGCGATGATTGAATTGGAGCTGTGAAGGCAGGATTTGCAACCCTGCGCGGTGAACCGACATCTGGTTCTGGGCACCCGACATTGATTATTCCGGCTTTGACTTAGGGCGAACACGCGTAATGAATGTTTCAGCCACCGGCCTGGTCGCAGTTGACCACACCGACACGATAGTATTGGCTTGGGCGCGTCCGGTCGTTGAAAGACTCCGGCGAGCATCTTTAGAAGACAATACGTATGGGTGGGGTATCGTCGGGATGGCCGTCTCCTTTGCTTACTCACAGAGACGATGGGCTGTCGTAGATCCGTCAAACAAGGTAAAGCATCCGAAGTCACGAGATTACCGTACCCAGGATGCGGCCGCACAGAGGGACCGTTTTCTGATGCAACTTGATCCCTATGATAGGTTCATTTACCGCCTGCTGGGCGCGCACATGACATTGAGCGGCTTGGCCGTACGAAATCAGCGGAATTCCTGAACCATGCGCAAGCTGTACGTCCATGTTGGATTCCACAAGACCGGTACGTCTTCGATCCAATCCTTCTTTCATCAGCACCGCGAGCATCTACGCGGTTATGGCTTCCTGTACCCGTTGGCAGGTATCGTACCCGCCTACCCAGGGCACCATAATCTCGCTTGGGAACTGGCAAGGGATAGACGCTTCGACAGCCGGCGCGGTACCTTTAGCTCCCTTTTTTCAGAGGTGCAGGCATTTGATGGGGACGTACTCATATCCAGTGAAGGCTTCGAGGGAGTGCTAGGTTATCCACACCGCTGGACAGCCCTCAGGGAATACGCAAAGCGATGCGGTTATGTCCTGCGATTGCTAGTCTTCTTGCGGGAGCAGGCGTCTTACCTCGAGTCCCTGTTCCTCCAGAATCTTGTTCTGGGCTTTGGTGAATGCTTCAGGAGCGATCTTGAGGAATGCCTGACGCACGGAGAGTTTCGCAAGCGTGATTGGCGTTTCCACTTCGACTACCTGAAGTTGATCACCACTCTGAAGGGCTGTGGTTTTGATCAGCTTATCGTGCGGGACTACAGTCCGGACGGATCGCTGGATGTGATTGACGCCATATGTGAGGCCATGAACTTGTCGTCTGTAGCACAGTCCGGGTTAGAGCGATCTCACAAGAACGCACGGCATTCATTGCGAGACTACCTCATCAGGTTCCATGACAACAGATTCCCTACGCAACGGACAGGTCACCGTGCTAAAAACCTGCATGCTATCGGCGACGGAATCGGCAAGTTGGCGATGGTGGCACCCTTGCGGACGCAAATTCGTAATAGGTTTATTTCAGACAACATTGCGCTGGCCCAGGAATTCAATCTTTTGAATCGCCCCGGAATTCGTGGAGGCTGGTTGGTTTAAGTTAAAGCCACCGGAGTGACTTCACTGGCCAGTTGCCGCCAGTAGTTTGCCTCAGCTTCTGCCGGGGGAACATAACCGATCGGTTCGAGCAACCGGTTATGGTTGAACCAGTGCACCCATTGCAGGGTTGCCAGTTCGACTGATTCCCTCGTTTTCCATGGGCCGCGGCGATGAATCAACTCGGCTTTGTAAAGTCCATTGAGGGTCTCGGCCAGCGCGTTGTCATAACTGTCGCCCCGGCTGCCCACAGACGGTTCGATGCCCGCTTCGGCCAGACGCTCGGTGTATCGGATCGACACGTACTGTGAGCCTCGATCCGAATGGTGAACCAGAGCATCCGAGCGATCGGGTTGCCGGTCGTAGAGCGCCTGCTCCAACGCATCGAGGACGAAGTCCGTCTGCATGCGGCTGCTTACCCGCCAGCCAACGATACGGCGGGCATACACATCCACGACGAACGCTACATACAGCCAGCCTTGCCAGGTCGAGACATACGTGAAGTCCGAGACCCATAACTGGTTCGGACGCTGGGCCTTGAATACGCGATTGACCCGATCCAGCGGGCAAGGCGCTTTGGCGTCACGGAGGGTCGTACGCACGACTTTGCCGCGTCGTACGCCTTGCAAGCCCAGTCGTCGCATCAGACGTTCCACCGTACAGCGCGCCACGCTGATGCCTTCACGGTTCATCTGCCGCCAGACTTTGTCCGCACCGTAAACCTGCCAATTGGCATGCCAGACGCGCTGGATATGCGCAATCAACTCATCGTCGCGCTTGGCACGTTCACAGCGCCGTGCCGGCTCACGCAGACGGGCCGCATGGCGCCGATAACACGACGGGGCAATCTGCATGACCTTGCAGATCGGCTCGACCCCGTAATGTTGCCGGTACTGATCGATAAAGCACTTCAGCTCTTGAAACGGCGGTCGAGCTCCGCCTGGGCGAAAAACGCGCTGGCGGTCTTCAATATCTCATTGGCGCGGCGCAGCTCCTTGTTCTCGCGCTCGAGTTGCTTGAGCCGGTCACGTTCGGTGCTGGTCAGACTATCGCGCTGGCCACGCTCGGTTTCTTCACGCTTGACCCAGTCCAGCAGCGTCTGCGGCACACAGCCGATCTTCGGGGCGATCGACTCCACGGCGGCCCACAGCGACGGATACTCGCCCCGGTGTTCCTGCACCAGCCGTACCGCACGTTCCCGGACTTCCGGGGAAAACTTGTTCGTCTTGTTCATAGCTCCATTCTCTCAAAGGAAGGAGCCTCCTCAAAACCCGGGGCGATTCATTCTGCCGCTCAGTTAAGTCTATGCCCAGTAATTGCTGAAGCGATTTTTTACAGTCTGCGCATTGAGCCGCAGGGCGTTTTCCCAAGATTGATAGCAACAAGCCTTCAAAGCAAGGTATTGAGCCGACCATATTGATCTTCGCCTTTCGAGCATCCTTTATCAGTTTGTCGGTCCATGGAATATCTGTATCAAGCAGAGTCGCACGCGCGTCATAGCTGTAAATTTTGGCTTGTTTTGCCACGTGGTCAATCACGTTCTCTGGACCTTTGCCGTGCGCGTTACGCACGGTGACAGCCACGCCAGCACCCCCAGAGCAGTAAACATCACGCAAGTGCTTGAGGAATGCCTCCTCCGAGTCACCTTCACCAACGATCAACAGCGTTTTTCGAACCTGATGTTGTTTGCGCGCCATTACCGTCCCTTACAGTTGGGGGATGGCGCCGTAAGCACCTGCCATGTATTTGGCGTACAGGTTGTCATCGGCCCGAACACCCTTGACGCTGTCCAGTCGCCAGGCATCACTCTCGCAGTTTTGGTCTTTTTCCACCAACACCACTTGCGCCTTGTGCAGCAGGCTCAAGACCTCCATGGAGTGGCACGTAAAAATGATCTGCGCATTGTGGGGATTTGTTTTCGAAGAGAAGAACAAATCTAAGATTGGCGTGAGCATGTGCGGATGCAGGTCAGCTTCAAGCTCATCAATGACGACCAGACCGCCATGCTCTAGTGCCGGCAAGATGCGAGATAACAAGATGAATGCACCTTGGGTACCGCTGGATTCGTGCAAAAACATCAAGGGATGCTCGTTGTTGCCCACACGGTGAATGCCAAAGGGAAGATGAATCTCTTCTGATTGGCCGCTTTCGCGCGTCACTGTGTGCTTTTCGAGGCGCACATCAGACAAGCCAAAATCCCATTGCTGCAACAGTGTCGCCATCCGGCTGCGAATGGTTGCGTTTTTGGCATAGAACTCCGAAGCACGCATAATCTGGTCATGATCCATGGCCTGACGACCTAGACCATAAACGTTACTCAACACATTGGCCGACACCAGCTTTAGTGCCAAGCCCACCTCGTATTGCGCAGCCGTTGAGATCAGAGATGCGTTTTCACGAACTTTTTCCGCTTCTTTTTGCAACATGCCGAACTGCTGCTGTTTAACCGTATAACTCTTGCGTTCTGGGTTCCAGTCGCGGGTAAAGACGTACGAGAAGGCACGGCTCTGCTTGCTGTAAAGCGACTCGTGGTGGACCCGATCACGTGAAGCGACCAGACGGTAGCGCCATTCACGACCGTCGAACTCGAACGTCACCTCGAATGTGCTTGGCTCAGCCGTTGCCGAAAAATGCGCCGACAGGGGAATCGGCTCGTCTGGTTTGGCATGAAACGAGTGCTTGACGAACCAGTCGACAAAGACCAGCGACTTGATCAAGGTCGTTTTACCGCTTGCGTTGGCGCCAACCACCGCCATGGCTTTGGAAAGACGGGTGCCCAGAGCAGACGTGCAGGACCGGCCGTCCTCTGGGGTGTGGCGGTTAAGCTCCAGTGACACTTGAACAGCTTCTCTGAAGGACTGGAAATTCTGCAGCGTGAACGAGCGGAGCATAAGGTGGCTTTTTAGGTGTTTTCAACAATATTTTGTATATTATGCATTAATAGAAGAAATTCCAACCTATTGAGGAAAAATTTTGACGAATATTTGTTGAATATTGACTTTGATGCCAAGAACTGGTCACACCTATCGCCTTGACCCCGTCGGTAGGTTATCTTGGCCTCGTTGAGGCTCCCATTAGTTGCTCTGGGTCTGCGATGATTGCTGGATGTCGACATCCACCGTCCCGTCTGCTGCTTCAACACCCCTGCTGTGCGCGGTTTACACCCGCGTGTCTGCAGAGGGCCGGGCGGATGAGGATTTCAGCTCCACCGATGCGCAGTTCATGGCCTGCCAGGAACTGATCGCATCCCAACGTAGCAACGGCTGGCAGCCAACGAATCAGTTATACGAAGACAGAGGTGCCTCCGGAAG
>JAOASL010000034.1 GCA_030158675.1 Burkholderiaceae bacterium
GCACCATGCCGGAGTTGGTAAACAGCAGCGTCGGGTCATTGCCCGGCACCAGGCTCGACGAGCGTACGACGGTATGGCCCTTGGAGGCAAAGAAGCTGAGGAATTTCTCGCGGATCTCGGAAGCTTTCATGGCTCGCAGTTCGACAGTGTTCGATTCGACGGCGTAGCCGTCGGCAAACCGTGCATTATACCCGCTGAAAACTGCGCCGATTGCCGGCCCAGGGTTGCCAAATGCCTAATTCGATTCAGCAAAATCCGCCGGAAGCTGGTCCAGCCGGTCGGTGCAGATGGCATCCACACCGAGGGCAAAACATTGCCGCGCCTGTTTAGGCTCGTTGACGGTGTAGCAGAGCAGTCCGAAGCCGGCCTGCTTCACCGCCGCCGCCTGCGCTGCCGTCAACCGACCGGCACGCGCATGCAAGGCCACTGCCTCCAGCGCATGCAGCCTCGCACGCCAGTCGTCCGGCACGGCGTCCACCAGCAGGGCGCGCGGCACGGCAGGGGCCACATGCCGCGCCGCCTGCAGTGCCTCGAGCGAGAATGACGACAGCAGTACGCTGTCCGGCGGTAGCGACGCGCAGGCTGCGGCCACGCGCTCTCCCGTCTCGACCTCCATGCCCGGGCAGGGTTTGATTTCAGCATTCATCCACAGCCCGTGGCGTACGCAGAACCTTGCCGCCTGCGCAAATGACGGTACCGGCTCGCCGGCGAACTGCGCGCCGAACCAGGCGCCGGCGTCGGCCGCCGCCAGCCAGGCGGCCGGACAGTCGGCCACGCTACCCGTACCGGACACCGTTCGGCCCAACTCGGTATCGTGCATCAACACCAGCGCGCCATCACGCAGGGCCATCACATCAAACTCGACCGCGCAAAAGCGCTGACTGAGCGCGTAACGCAATGCGGCCAGCGTATTCTCCGGCGCCAGCGCGCCGCCGCCGCGATGCGCGACAATCCTCGGGTAAGTCCACATGAAAAGATCCTGTCTGGTCTGCCGCCGGCGCTATTCAGGCCAATGACTCGCGTCAGGCCTACGGTAAAATGCCGGTCACACTCCTACGATTATCTTCCGGTTCCATGGGCAACGACAGCAGCAACAGCGCGACCACCGCGCCGTCAAATTTTTTGCGCGGCATCATCGATGCCGACACCGCACTGGGCAAGTACGCCGACCGCAGCGACGCCAGCGGCACCCTGCTGCCGACCGTGATCACTCGCTTTCCGCCGGAGCCGAACGGCTACCTGCATATCGGCCACGCAAAATCGATCTGCCTGAATTTCGGGCTTGCACGCGACTACGGCGGCCGCTGCCACCTGCGCTTCGACGACACCAATCCGACCAAGGAAGATCAGGAATACGTCGACACCATCATCGACAGCGTCCAGTGGCTCGGCTTTTCGTGGGCGCACGAAGGCAGCGACCATCAGTATTTTGCGAGCGATTATTTCGACCGACTCTATCAAATGGCCGAGTGGCTGGTCACGGCCGGCCATGCATATGTGGACAGCCAGAGCGCCGAAGCAATGGCGGCGAACCGCGGCAACTTCGGCGAACCCGGCAAAAACTCACCATTCCGCGACCGACCGGCGGACGAGTCGCTCGCCCTGCTCCGTGGGATGAAAGCCGGCGAATTCCGGGATGGCGAACACATCCTGCGCGCGAAGATTGACATGGCATCGCCAAACATGAACATGCGCGACCCGGCAATCTACCGGATCCGTCATGCGCATCATCATCGTACCGGCGACCAATGGTGCATCTACCCGATGTACGACTACGCGCATCCGATCTCGGACGCAATCGAACACATCACGCATTCGCTGTGCACGCTGGAATTCCAGGACCATCGACCATTCTACGACTGGATCCTCGCGCGCCTCGCAGAAGGCGGATTTTTCAGCAAGCCACTGCCACACCAGTACGAATTCGCACGACTGAACCTGACCTACGCGATCACCAGCAAGCGTAAGCTACTGCAACTCGTCGAAGAAAAAATTGTCGATGGCTGGGACGATCCGCGAATGCCAACCATCGTCGGCATCCGCCGCCGCGGTTTTACCCCGGAATCGATACATCTGTTTGCCGAACGCATCGGCGTATCCAAGGCAGACAGCTGGATCGACATGAGCGTGCTGGAGGGTGCGCTGCGTGACGATCTGGACGCAAAGGCAGACCGCTTGGTCGGCGTGCTGAAACCGCTGAAGCTCATCATCGACAACTTTACCGAAGGCTTGAGCGACGATTGCAGCGCACCGGTCCATCCGCATCATCCTGAGCGCGGCAATCGCAGCTTCCCGATCAGTCGCGAATTGTGGATCGAGGAAGAAGATTTCATGGAAGTGCCAAGCAAAGGTTATTTCCGCCTTTTCCCGGGCAACAAGGTACGGCTGCGCTACGGCTATGTGGTCGAATGCACGGGCTGCGACAAGGATGAGCACGGCCAGGTCATTGCTGTGCATTGCCACTATTTTGCAGACAGCAAGAGCGGCACCGACGGCGCAAATAATTACAAGGTCAAAGGTAACATTCACTGGGTGTCAGCGCCGCATGCGGTGAAGGCTGAAGTCAGAATGTATGACCGCTTGTTCAGCGACCCGCATCCGGATGCGGGCGGCAAGGACTTCAAGCTGGCGCTGAACCCGGATTCGAAATCAGTGATCACTGCTTATCTTGAAGCCGGTGCCGATCGCGCAAAACCGGATGAAAAATTCCAGTTCGAACGCCATGGCTATTTTGTCGCGGATCGCATGGATTCGATGCCGGGACAGCCGGTCTTCAATCGCATCGTCACGCTGAAGGACAGCTGGGGCAAGTAAAGGCACAGGCTCTTGCTCAGGCTGTAAGCACGGAATCGCATGAACTTTGACAAGCTGGTCTTCGTCGACCTGGAGACCACGGGCACCAATCCGGTGGCCGACCGCATTACTGAAATCGGCATCGTCGAAGTGGATGCCTCGGGCCGGGCCACGCCTTGGTCGAGCCTCGTCAATCCGGGTGTGTCGATTCCGTCGTTTATCCAGGGCCTGACCGGCATCAGCAATGCGATGGTGGCCGATGCGCCGAGTTTTGCCGAGCTGGCCCCGGCGCTGCATGAACGCCTGCAGGGCGCGTTGTTCATCGCGCACAATGCTCGCTTCGATTATGGCTTCCTGCGCAATGCATTCAGCGAAGCCGGACTGCCTTATAAGGCCGACGTGCTGTGCACGGTGAAGCTGTCGCGTACGCTGTTCCCCAACGAGCGCAAACACAATCTCGACACGCTGATCGAGCGCCATGCACTGAAAGCCGGGGCGCGGCACCGCGCACTGGCCGATGCCGATCTGCTGTGGCAGCTGTGGCAAAAGCTGACGACCAGCTTGCCTGCCGATACCTTCGATACCGCACTCGCGGCGCTGCTGCAACGACCCAGCCTGCCATCGCATCTTCCGGGCGATGCACTCGACCAGATTCCCGATACGCCGGGCGTCTATCTGTTTTACGGCGAGAACGACTTGCCGTTGTACGTCGGCAAGAGCGTACGCCTGCGTCAGCGCGTGCTGTCGCACTTCAACGCCGATCACAAGTTGTACAAGGACATGCGGCTGTCACAACAATTGCACCGCGTCGACTGGCGTGAGACAGCCGGCGAAATTGGTGCCTTGCTGCTCGAGGCGCAGTTGGTCAAGGATCTGCAGCCGGTACACAACCGGCTGCTGCGCCGGCAGGGCGAGCTGTGTGCATGGCGGCTGAAAGAAGATGAACGCGGCCGCACGCAACCGTTGCTGACTTATGCCAGCGAACAGGACTTCGGCCGCGCCGACCGGCTGTATGGGTTGTTCAGTTCGAAACGCAAAGCGGAGACCGCGCTGCGTGAACTGGCCGAGTCGCATCAGCTGTGTCTCCTGCATCTGGGCCTTGAAAAGCCGAGCGGCGCCAACAAGCCCTGCTTCGGCTGGCAACTCAGACACTGCAAAGGGGTTTGCATCGGCAAGGAAGCGGAATCATTTCACCGTGCACGACTGGAAGCAGCACTGTCCGGCCTGCATGTGAAGACCTGGCCGCATGACGGTCCAGTCGGCCTGGTTGAACAACTCGGCGATAAGCGTACCGACATACACGTCGTCAACAACTGGTGCTATCTCGGCACCGCGCGTTCGGAACAAGAACTCTGGACCTTGCTGGGACAAGCGCCCGCACGCCCTGCATTCGACCTCGACACCTACAAGATACTGAGCCGTGCGATGCTGCGCGGCCAACTCGAGATCCGACCGCTGGCCTGAGCGATGCGCAGACAGCTTTCTTCTGCATGCCGGAGTAATTTTTTTCACTGGTATTCCGCTGTAAGCTTTAGTAAGAAAAATTATTACCAAAGCACAATTTAACGCGCTAATATTTCTCCGGGTTTTACCGGCTCAAACAAGAAGTTAAAACGGAGACAGTGATACCGGATAGCGAGCCCGTCAGTGAGGCCCACCCGGCCATCGCCGACATTCCTCGGGCATTGCCCTGCAGCGCAGCTTTGCCCTACCCGATGTGCGGACCACACCGTTACCGCAGCAACGGAGCTATCCTAATTGTGCCTATCGATCGTTGAAATCGATGAGAGCCAGTCACCCCCATCATCATCGTCCTCCGGAAAACTGATTGACCAGCCGCCGGTCAGATGCTCGCCTGCGGTTGACCACCATCAAGAATGATGGGGCAACGATTGCTAGCATGGTGCGCCGCTCGCCGATGCACTGTTGGCGAGGTCTTTGCAGTCCTGGCAGTTCAGCAGCTTTTGTCGAAGTACAGATCGGAGAACAACAATGGATGACGTAGTAATTGTTGCCGCCACGCGTACCGCGGTGGGCAAATTCGGGGGAACGATTGCGAAAATAGCTGCGGCCGACCTCGGCGCGCACGTGATCAAGGGACTGGTCGCCCAGACCGGCATCGATCCGCAGCAAATCAGCGAAGTGATCATGGGCCAGGTACTGACTGCGGGCGTGGGCCAGAACCCGGCGCGGCAGGCTGTGATCAAGGCCGGGTTACCCGACATGATCCCTGGCATGACCATCAACAAAGTCTGCGGCAGCGGCCTGAAAGCGACCCATCTCGCGGCGCAGGCCATTTTGTGCGGTGACGCGGACATCATCATCGCCGGTGGCCAGGAAAATATGAGCGCCTCGCCGCACGTGCTGAACAACTCGCGCGATGGCTTTCGCATGGGTGACGCCAAGCTGGTCGATACGATGATCGTCGACGGACTATGGGACGTCTATAACCAGTACCACATGGGTATCACCGCCGAGAACGTCGCAAAGCAATTCAACGTATCGAGAGCTGAGCAGGACGAGTTCGCACTGGCGTCGCAAAACAAGGCAGAGGCTGCGCAGAAGGCGGGCAAATTCAAGGATGAAATCCTGCCGCTGGAGATTCCATCCAAAAAAGGCGCGATCGTGTTTGACGCCGACGAATACATCAAGGCCGGCAGCACGCTCGACTCACTTTCGGGCCTGCGCCCTGCGTTCGACAAGGCCGGCTCAGTTACCGCAGGCAATGCTTCCGGCATCAACGATGGCGCGGCCGCCGTGATGATGATGTCGGCGAAGCTGGCTCAGCAACTCGGCCTGAAACCGCTGGCCAAGATCAAGGCCTACGCATCGGCCGGCCTCGACCCGAGCATCATGGGCATGGGTCCGGTATCAGCCAGTCAGCGCTGCCTGCAAAAGGCCGGCTGGACGCACAAGGATCTCGACCTGCTGGAGATCAACGAAGCGTTTGCGGCGCAGGCAATCGCGGTGAACAAAGAGATGGGCTGGGATACGAGCAAGATCAATGTGAACGGTGGCGCCATCGCAATCGGCCATCCGATCGGTGCATCCGGCTGCCGCATCCTCGTCACACTGATTCACGAGATGATCCGCCGCGATGCGAAGCGCGGCCTTGCCAGCCTGTGCATCGGTGGCGGCATGGGTGTGGCGCTGGCGATTGAGCGCTGAAGCATTTAAAACAAATAATCAGGAGCAGACATGAGCAGAGTAACGTTGGTAACGGGTGGCATGGGCGGTCTGGGCGAGGCGATTTGCATGAAGATGGCTGACATGGGCTATGAAGTGGCAACCACCCATTCGCCGGGCAACACGAAAGTCAACGCGTGGCTAGCTGAAATGAAAGAAAAGGGCTACCACTTCCGCGCGTATCCGTGCGATGTCGCAGACTATGCCTCGGCGGAAGAATGCATCTCGCTGATTGTCAAGGAGATGGGGCCCATCGACGTGCTGGTCAACAACGCCGGCATCACGCGTGACATGACTTTCAAGAAGATGGACAAGGTGAACTGGGACGCGGTGATCAAGACCAACCTCGACTCGGTGTTCAACATGACCAAGCCCGTTTGCGACGGCATGGTTGATCGCGGCTGGGGCCGGATCATCAATATTTCATCTGTCAACGGCCAGAAAGGCGCGTTCGGTCAAACCAACTATTCGGCCGCCAAGGCCGGCATGCACGGCTTCTCCAAGGCGCTGGCGCTGGAAGTGGCGAAAAAGGGCGTCACCGTCAACACCATCTCGCCGGGCTACATCGGCACCAAGATGGTCACCGCAATCCCGCAAGAAGTTCTGGATAGCAAGATCATCCCGCAAATCCCGATGGGCCGGCTCGGCAAGCCCGAGGAAGTCGCCGGCCTGGTCGCGTATCTCGCGTCCGAAGAAGCTGCCTTCGTGACCGGCGCAAACATTGCGATCAACGGCGGCCAGCATATGCAGTAACGCGCCGGGCCGGAGGACTTGAATACCGTCCTCCGGTTGCCCTGCTTTAGCAAATCAGCGATAATCCGGCGCGCAAGGCGACTCTCGCCCGGCACTTGCCTCGGTGGTGAAATTGGTAGACGCGCCGGACTCAAAATCCGGTTCCGAAAGGAGTGTCGGTTCGATTCCGACCCGAGGCACCA
>JAOASL010000035.1:0-81526 GCA_030158675.1 Burkholderiaceae bacterium
TTCGGGTTATGAGCCCGACGAGCTGCCAGACTGCTCCACCCCGCGTCTGAAGAACACAACTATAGCCCATCTTTCGGAAAGATGCAAACAGCAATCTGCAATGCGCGCCGATGTTACACTCGGCGACGAACTTTTCCTTTCCCATGCCCGCTACCGACACCGCGCTGTTTCCGATGAATTTCTGCTCTGATTGCGGGCAGCCTGTGTCGCTCGAGATCCCCCCCGACGACAGCCGGCTGCGCCATGTTTGCATAAATTGCGGAGCCATTCATTATCAGAACCCGAAAATGGTCGTAGGCAGCATCCCGCTATGGCGGGAAGATGAACGCGTGCTACTTTGCCGCCGCGCGATCGAGCCACGGCATGGCTACTGGACGCTGCCGGCAGGCTTCATGGAAAACAATGAAACAACCGAAGAGGCGGCCGCACGCGAGACCATGGAGGAAGCGGGAGCACGAATCGAGCTGCAGGGCTTATTTAGTCTGCTGAACGTACCGCACGTGCATCAGGTCCACCTGTTCTATCGTGCGCATTTGCTCGACCTTGATTATGCAGCAGGCACCGAAAGCCTTGAGGTTCAGCTGTTTCGCGAAGCGGACATTCCTTGGGAAGAAATCGCGTTCCCCACGGTGTCACAAACCCTCAAGCTGTTCTTCGATGACCTGAGGGCAAATCGCGAAGGCCGGCCATTCGGCGTCCATTCACTCGATATCAGAAGACGCATGCGCGAATAATTAAGGGCGCGGATGGACTCGCCGCGGCCTTATTACCATCCGGGCAAACTTACCAGCTGACTTCGCGCTCCGGAGTCGAAGTGATCTTATGGATGGACAGATCCGCACCTTCATACTCCTGCTCCGGGTCGAGACGAATTCCGACCAGCTTCTTCAGCGTGCCGTAGACAAGAACCCCACCCAATCCGGCAATCGCAATACCCAGCACCGTGCCCGCCATCTGCGACATGAGGCTGACGCCACCGATACCGCCGAGGGCCTTCAAACCGAAAATCCCCGCGGCGATCCCTCCCCAAGCACCGCACAGACCATGCAGCGGCCAAACGCCAAGCACATCATCGATGCGCCAACGATTCTGAGTCAAAGTAAACATCCACACGAAGATCATACCCGCGATGCCACCTGTGACCAGCGCGCCAAGGGGATGCATCAGATCGGAGCCCGCGCAGACAGCCACCAATCCGGCGAGCGGACCGTTGTAAGCAAATCCGGGATCGTTTTTGCCGAGCAGCACGGCGACCAGCGTGCCACCGACCATGGCCATTAGCGAATTCATCGCTACAAGACCATTCATCTTGTCGAGTGTCTGCGCACTCATCACATTGAAACCGAACCAGCCGACTGTGAGTATCCACGCACCGAGCGCGAGAAAGGGAATGCTCGAGGGCGGATGGGCGGCGATGGCGCCGTCCTTCGTGTAACGGCCTCGGCGCGAACCCAGCAGGATCACTGCCGGCAATGCTGCCCAGCCGCCGACTGCGTGAACGACGATCGAGCCGGCAAAATCATGAAATGGCGCACCGAAGTTTGCTTCCAACCAAGCTTGCACGCCGAAATGGCCATTCCACGCAATCCCTTCGAAGAACGGATACACCAGGCCGACCATCAACGCCGTCGCTGCCAACTGCGGATGAAAACGCGCGCGCTCGGCGATGCCGCCGGAGATGATCGCAGGTATAGCCGCAGCGAAGGTCAGCAGGAAGAAAAATTTGACAAGCTCGAATCCGCTCTTCTGAGCGAGTACGTCGGCACTGTCGAAAAAATGCACGCCGTAAGCGATGCCATAACCGACAAAGAAATAGACAATCGTCGATATTGCGAAATCGACTAATATTTTCACAAGCGCGTTGACTTGATTCTTCTTGCGTACCGTACCTAGTTCAAGGAACGCGAAGCCGGCGTGCATTGCGAGAATCATAATGGCGCCGAGCAAGATGAAAAGTGTGTCCGCGCCGTTGCGGAACGAATCCATGTGCCTCCCCTTTTAAGTGCAGGAATGATTAATGAGGCCTGCAAATTAGCAATTTTCGTTCCGCTTCAAAAATTTTTGCGGAAGCCGGCAAGATATTGATTTTTAATGATATTTTATTTTTTGATGAACAGCGTTGGCGCGACTGCACCCGCCGGGTGCACCAACGCTGTCCGAATTGGTGAGCATGCGCCTGACTTGGCTGGATCCTGACACCCCCTTTCCCGACCCCGAAACAGCGTGGACCGAACGCGAGGGTTATCCCGGCCTGCTGGCCGTCGGGGGAGATCTCTCGCCACAGCGACTGCTGGCAGCATATCGATGCGGCATCTTCCCCTGGTTTTCCGATCCGCAGCCCATTCTCTGGTGGAGTACCGATCCGCGCATGGTACTGGCGACCGATGCATTTCATGTGTCGCACAGCCTGCTTAAGACTCTGAAGAAAATCGACCGCAGCATCGCCACCGGCGGCTCTTGGGAAATCCGTTTCGACAGTGCATTCGAGGCCGTAATGCGCGAATGCGCACGGCCTCGGCCGGACAGTGGCGGGACCTGGATTTCGCCCCAGATTATCGACGGCTATATGGGCCTGCACCGGCTCGGTCATGCCCATTCGTCCGAACTGTGGCTTGAAGGTAGACTGGTTGGCGGCGCATATGGAGTCGCGATCGGCCGGATGTTTTTTGGCGAATCGATGTTTGCCCGCGTTACGGATGCGTCAAAAATTGTCCTCGCCTATCTGACGCACTTCCTGTGCAACGAGCAAGTCGCCATGATCGACTGCCAGCAGGAAACATCACATCTCGCATCGCTGGGCGCCAGGCCGATGGCCCGCCGGGATTTCCTTGCAAAAATGCAGCCCGCGTTGGATCTTCCACCGATCGCGGTATGGAAACCCCGGCTGCTGGCCGACGGCTTTTTCGGCGCCCATGCCGAAAACAAAGCTTTGCATACCGGCGCCGGGACAGTGTAAATTTGGTCGCATGACGCATCTCAAAGACCTGCCCTTCTCGACGCTGCAGTTCTACGCAACGGCACCGTACCCGTGCAGCTATCTCGAGCACAGACAGGCCCGGTCGCAGGTGGCCACGCCATCGCATCTGATCAACGCGGACGTTTATTCGGAGCTGGTAAAAAACGGATTTCGACGCAGCGGAATTTTCACTTATCGTCCCTATTGCGATGGCTGCCAGGCCTGCACACCGGTGCGCGTGAACGTCGCGCAGTTCGAGGCCAATCGCAGCCAGCGCCGCGCATGGAAACAGCACGGCGACCTGGTCACATCGGTGTCGCGGCTGGCCTATGTGCATGAACATTACGAGTTGTACCTGCGCTACCAGTCGGTGCGCCATGCGGGCGGCGGCATGGATCAGGACAGCCGCGACCAATACGCGCAATTCCTCTTGCAAAGCAAGGTCAACACGCGACTGGTCGAATTTCGGGACGCCGCCGGCACGCTACGCATGATCAGCATCATCGATGTGCTCGACGACGGTCTGTCGTCCGTCTATACCTTCTTCGATCCGGATCTGCCGAAGGCCAGCTTCGGCACCTACAACGTGCTGTGGCAGATCGCACAGGCACGTGATCTGGGCATGCCCTACGTTTACCTAGGTTACTGGATCGAGGAAAGCGACAAGATGAACTACAAGATCAATTTCCGTCCGATTGAAGCGCTGCGCGGCGGACACTGGGAAACCATGGCCGATTGAGTTCGCCAGCAGTGATCGCCTGATGGTGGCGTTTATTACGGGCATTGTGTGCATGACAGTTACAATGATCGTGCCCTAAATTTCCGTCTGCCACATCGTGTCCGATCGCCTGCTCTATTCCGCCGCCCGTCCACTGCTGTTCTCCCTTGACCCCGAGACTGCCCACAACCTGACGCTGCCCGCATTGCGCTCTGCGGCCCGGCTTGGCCTGACTCGACTGATCTCGCGCCCCAAACCTGACCCGCGCACAGTCATGGGCCTGAACTTCCCGAACCCGGTCGGCCTAGCTGCCGGCCTCGACAAGGATGGCGCTTATATCGATGGCCTCGCCGCACTCGGCTTCGGTTTCATCGAAGTCGGCACCGTCACGCCGCGCGCCCAGCCAGGCAATCCCAAACCACGAATGTTTCGCCTGCCCGCCGCGAATGCGCTGATCAACCGCATGGGCTTCAATAACGGCGGCATCGATGCGTTCGTGCGAAACGTGCAAGCGTCACGCTTCTATCAGGAAGGCCAGGGCATCCTGGGACTGAACATCGGCAAGAATGCCAATACCCCAATAGAACGGGCTACCGACGATTACCTGACCTGCCTGGAAAAGGTGTATCCGTATGCTGCCTATGTCACGATCAACATCTCGTCGCCGAACACCAAGAACCTGCGGCAGCTGCAGCAGGCATCGGAGCTGGACGATCTGCTGTCTCGATTGAAGCAGTCGCAGGCGGCGCTGGCGGACCAGCACAGCCGCTATGTTCCGATTGTGCTGAAGATCGCGCCCGACCTCGATGGCGAACAAGTAAAGGCCATCGCCGATGCGCTGCAACGGCACAAAATCGATGGCGTCATCGCCACCAACACTACCATTGCCCGCGATGCAGTCCAGGGGCTGCCGCATGCGCAAGAAGCCGGCGGACTGTCAGGCGCGCCAGTGCGGCCGCTATCGGATCGCGTGGTAGCCGCTCTGTACCAGGAATTGGGCGGTGCGCTGCCGATCATCGGGGTCGGTGGCATCTTGTCCGGCGCAGATGCGCAGGCCAAGATCGACGCCGGCGCTAGCCTGGTCCAGCTGTATACCGGGCTGATCTATCGCGGCCCGGCACTGGTGCGCGAATGCGCGACTGCGCTCGCGTCACGCTGAATGAAGCAACGGCAACATCACCTGCGATAACCACAATACGGAGACAAAGATGGACAAGACCAGGCTGGGCGGAAGCGACCTCGACGTGACGAAAATCTGTCTCGGCACGATGACCTTCGGCGAGCAGAACACAGAAGCGGAAGGACACAGCCAGCTCGATTACGCACTCGAGCGCGGCATCAATTTCATCGACACGGCCGAGATGTACCCGGTGATGCCGCGCGGGGAAACCACGGGCGCGACCGAACGCATTATCGGCAGCTGGCTGAACAAGTCGGGCCGCCGCAAGGACGTGATCCTCGCGACCAAGATCGCCGGTCCGGGTCGGATGGACTGGATTCGCAATGGCGAGAGCAATTTCGATCGCAAGAACATCCGTGCCGCAATCGAGGCTAGTCTGAAGCGACTGCAGACCGACTATGTGGATCTGTACCAGCTGCACTGGCCGAGCCGTAACGTACCCGTATTCGGCCAGTTGTTCTTCGACCCGCAGCGCGAACGGCTTTGCGTGCCGGTCGAAGAGACGCTGGCAGCGCTGAAAGAGCTGATCGACGAGGGCAAGGTGCGCCATGTCGGCGTGTCGAATGAAAGCGCGTGGGGCGTCGCGGAATTCGTGCGCATCGCCGACAGCATGGGCCTGCCGAAGATCGTGTCAATCCAGAATCCCTACCATCTGGCTAACCGCCAGTACGAGAGCGGTATCGACGAAGCCTGCTATCGCAGTAACGTCAGCCTGCTGGCCTACAGCCCGCTGGCGTTCGGCCAGCTGACCGGAAAATACATAGAGAATCCGAACGTGAGCGGCCGGCTGACCATTTTCCCGCCGAGCTGGAGCCCGCGCTACCTGCGCCCGCGCGTGGTCGAAGCGACGAAGCGCTACATGCAGATCGCCGCCGACAATGGCATGAGCGTCACGCAGCTTGCGCTGGCCTGGTGCTATTCACGCTGGTTCATCGCCTCGACCATCATCGGCGCGACCAGCCTTGAACAGCTGAAGACTGACATCGATGCGTACGAAATCAAACTGTCGGATGAGATCGTCAAAGCGGTGAACGAGGTCCACCTGGAGTTCACGAACCCGGGGATGTAAACCGGGGCCGCGAATGCCGGGATCCACCGGCATTCACGGCCCCGCAACGCAAGGCACTAACTGAACAGCGGATAGAGAACCACTGCCCACGTAACGGCAGCCAACGCACACGATAGCAGCACCGCCGCGCTGCCAAGATCCTTTGCATTTTTCGACAACGCGTGCCGCTCCAGCGACACGCGGTCGACGACCGCTTCGATTGCAGAATTCAGCAGCTCCACGATCAGCACCAGCAGCAGCACGGCCACCAGGGCCAGCTTCTCCAGCCGCGCCACCGGCAGCAGCAGCGCGACCAGAATACCCGGCACCACGACCAACAACTCCTGCCGAAATGCGTGCTCGTGCCGCCAAGCGGCGCACAGACCGTCAATCGAATAGCCCAACGCGGAGGAAATCCGCTTCAGGCCACTCTTGCTCTTGAATTGTGAAACGTGCTGCGTATCGTCGGACATGGATCAGGAAGATTTGCGCTCTCGGTACAGCTCCGTGAAAGTCTTGCCCGCGGGAGCCGGCATGTCGCGATTATCCGACCATCCGGCAGCTCCCGGCAACGAGTGAATCAGCTTCTCATTACCACCCAGCAGCCTCAATACGCGCGCCGCCCACTTGGTGGCGAAGCGATACAACTTCGGCCGCTGCGCGAAGAAGGCCCAGACGCCAAACGCCACATACTCGAACTTTGGCCGCAGGCCGGTCTTGAACTGCTTCTCGCGCAGCTTGCGCAGCAGGTCAGGCAGCGGAATTTTCACCGGGCACACCACATGGCACTCGCCGCACAGCGTGGATGCCTGCGGCAAGTCCATCGCGTTTTCGACGCCGACATACGAGGGCGTCAGCACACTGCCCATCGGTCCCGGATAGACCCAGCCGTAGCTATGGCCGCCGATTTTCTGGTACACCGGGCAGTGGTTCATGCAGGCGCCGCAACGTATGCAGCGCAGCATCTCTTCAAACTCCGAGCCAACCAGGTTGGTACGACCCGCGTCGACCAGCACGAAGTACATATGCTCGGGGCCGTCCTGATCTTCCTTGCCGCGCGGGCCGGTCAGCAGAGAGAAGTAATTCGAAATTGACTGGCCCGTTGCCGAGCGCGGCAGCAGACGCATCACGGTAGCAAGGTCGGACAAGGTAGGCAGCACTTTCTCGATGCCGGTCACCACCACGTGGACCTTGGGCGGAACGATCGTGCACATGCCCTCGTTGCCCTCGTTCGTCACCACCGCCACCGAACCCGATTCGGCGATCACAAAATTACCACCGGTGACACCCATGTCAGCCGACAGGAAATGCGGTCTCAGCACCTCACGCGCTTCGCGTGTCATTTCCGGGATCTCGGTCAGGCGCGGCTTGTTGTGCACCCTGGCGAACAGATCGGCAATCTCATCCTTGTCCTTGTGAACCACGGGCGCGATGATGTGCGACGGCGGCTCATTGTCATTGATTTGCAAAATATACTCGCCGAGGTCGGTCTCAACTGAGACCACGCCGATGGCCTCGAGCGCCTTGTTCAGCTGCATCTCCTCCGACACCATCGACTTCGACTTGATGACCTTCTTCACCTCGTGCTTCTTCGCGATCTCTACCACGAGCTTCGACGCATCCTCGGCGGTCTGCGCGAACAGCACGGTCGCGCCACGACGCGTCGCTTCTTTCTCGAAGGTCGACAGCCAGACGTCAAGATTCTTGATTGCGCGCATGCGGCGCTCGATCGCCGCGTCACGCGTGCCCTCGAAGTCATCAAGCTCAGTCATCGCGGAGGCGCGTGCATCCACGAACTTGGTGGACAATTTTTTCAGGTTTTTCTGCAGACGGACATCGGCGAGTTTCTGTCCGGCGCGCGCCTTGAAGTGCATCGACTGAACTTGCATCATGCGTCTCCCGCGAGGACCTGGGCGACATGCAGCACCCGAGTCGTAGTGTCACCGGTGCGACGCAGCCGGCCTTCAATGTTCAACATGCAGCCGAGATCGCCGAGGACGACCGCGTCGGCGCCGCTGGCATGGATGTTTTCGCACTTCTCGTCGACGATGGCCGTTGAGATGTCGCCGTATTTGACCGCAAAGGTACCGCCGAAACCGCAGCACTGCCGCGCATTCGTCATCTCCTTCAGCTCGATTCCCTCGCGCTGCGCGATCAGTTCGCGTGGCTGCTTCTGCACACCGAGTTCGCGCAAGCCACAGCAGGAATCGTGATAGGTGACCGTCCCCTTGAATGCACCGGCACGGGCGGCAGGTAACTTGTCCAGCCTGACGACGGAAGCCAGGAAGTCGGTCAGTTCATAGACACGCTCCTTGATCCGGGCATAGCGCGCCAGAAGCGCCGGTTGGCCCGACAGGATGTCGTCGTAATGGGTCTTGATCATGCCGCCGCAAGAACCGGATGGAATCACGATGTAGTCGAAACCCTCGAACTCGTTCAGGAATTTGGCGGCCAGTTCGCGCGCCGCATCCTTATTGCCGCCACTGTAGGCGGGCTGTCCGCAACAAGTCTGGTTCTCGGGAACCACCACTTCACAACCAGCTGCTTCCAACAGCTTGATCGTGGAGAAGCCTATTTCGGGACGCATTACGTCCACCAGGCAGGTCACCAGTAGTCCAACACGCATGAGATATCCCTATAGATAGGCAGTTTGATATATCCAAGATTATCTGATGAATGGGCGATTATCTGCACTGCAATCAGGGATGAAATAAATTTGTCCGATAACCGGGAAGCTGTTGAAGACAGGAATTCGACGGTTGCCAGCCGGAATTCACCTCAGTCAGCGATACAAGAACGCCCGTTACGGTTTGAAAATCGCACAACTCTCGTTGGGGACTTGTGAAGAATTTTCACAATGTGGTATAACCCATACATTGCATCGCACAAATTTCAGCATGAAAACCGATACTCCTGCCTCCACCGAAAAGACGTCGATTCAGGTCATTGAGCGCATGATGACCTTGCTTGATGCGCTTGCAAATCACCCCGACCCGGTCAGCCTGAAAGATTTATCGAACACCACCGGACTGCATCCGTCGACAGCACACCGCATCTTGAACGATATGGTGACAAAACGCTTCGTCGACCGAGCCGAACCGGGTACCTATCGACTGGGTATGCGTTTGTTGGAATTAGGAAATATCGTTAAGAGCCGCCTGAATGTGCGCGAAGCTGCACTGCCTTTCATGCAGTCGCTGCACCGCAAAACACATCAGACGGTCAACCTGTCAATGCGACAGGGAGACGAGATTGTCTATATCGATCGTGCTTTTTCAGAACGCTCAGGTATGCAGGTGGTACGTGCGATTGGCGGTCGCGCGCCACTGCATCTGACATCGACTGGCAAATTATTTCTTTCGGTCGATGATGCCAAATCAGTACGTTCATATGCAACACGAACAGGACTGGCCGGCCATAACAAGAATTCGATCACCGATCTGACCAAACTGGAACGCGAGCTCTCGCTGGTGCGCGCCCGCGGCTATGCGCGAGACAATGAAGAACTTGAGCTGGGTGTGCGTTGCATGGCAGTCGGCATTCATGACGACTCCGGTCACCTGATCGCAGGTCTATCGATTTCAGCGCCTGTCGACCGCCTGAAGGACGAATGGCTGGACGACCTGATCACGACGGCAAATGACATTTCAAGCGTTCTCGGGTATCGGTCAACGGAAACCACCTGAGCCGAATTTCGAGAGACAGCTTCGTCCGGCTGATGGAAAATCAACCGTACCGCAAACCTTGCGCAGTGGTCGGCAAAGAGCCATAACCACAGCGAAAGTCTAACCAAATAGAAGCTTAAGCGAAAAGCCGGCGCAAGCGCCGGTTCACCAGCCTCGGTTCAGCTACGCGACGCGACGCGCCCCGACATCGCAGAAGCGGCACGATTTTCCAGCCATTTGCGAATCCGGCTGGCGTCAGCAAGTCGCGAAAATTTGGTCTTTGAGTCAAGGAAGATCATGACCACAGGCCGTCCGGTCACATACGCCTGCATCACCAGGCAACGACCCGCTTCGGAAATGTAGCCAGTCTTTTGCAAACCGATCTCCCAATCCGGCTTCTCGATCAGGCCGTTCGAATTACGGTACTGCAGCACACGCCCTCCCGGATCAACCGCATAACGGCTATCGGTTGAATATTGGCGAATCAGCGGATGCTGGTAGGCAGCAATAACGAGCTTGGCCAGGTCACGGGCGCTCGATACGTTCGCGCTGTTGAGACCGGTTGAATCAGCAAAGTGAGAGCTGTTCATGCCCAGCTCTCTGGCTTTCGCATTCATTGCTACAACGAACGCACGTATACCGCCGGGATAATGGCGCCCGAGGGCTGAAGCCGCGCGATTCTCTGAACTCATCAGCGCGATATGGAGCATGTTGGCGCGTGAGAGTTGTGATCCGACACGCAGCCGTGAATGGCTCAACTTTTCACGATCCACGTCTTCATCGTTGACCGTCAGAATTTCATCGAGCCCCTGACCGCCCTCGACCACAACGAGACTGGTCATCAGCTTGGTGATCGACGCAATCGGCAGCGCAACGTTACTGTTTTTTTCGAACAGTACCTCGTTGGTGTTCTGGTCAAGTACCAACGCAACATTGGAATTCAAGTCGAGCGGATCGCGGGTCAGATGCAGTCCGGCAAGATCACCCGCAGTCAGTACTGGGGGCACACCGGCCATCGCCGAAGCCATCGCCACCCGCTGTGCCGGCTTGCGCTTGGCCTGCGAATAAGAGGCGCGCACTATGTGTGCTTTGCCTGCAGCCTGCTTCCTGCTTTTTTTCGCTGCGGGCTGATGGTGCGCGATTTTCTTTGCGACTTTGCCGGCAGCGACCCGTTTATGCGCAGTGGCCGCATGGGATACCGGCATTACGAAGGCGGCAAGCAAGAGAGCGATTAGCGCACGAGCAGAGAAACTGTGCATCCGGGTCCCCAGAGTTGGTGCAGGAAAATTGTCTTGCAGTGTAGCAAAGTGATGGGATTCCGCAAGCAAATTAAGGGGTTATGCGCATAAATTAAACAGGTTTATCAACCTGATTGTGCTTCTGTAAATGAACGGCTCTTGCAGGTTGCCAGAATCTCCATGGCTGCTGCGGCGCAATATCCAATAACCACCGGATGCAGAGTCTATCTCGCCAGGTCGGTGGCGAGGCAGCTTGGGCACTGAGGCACAGCAAGATACTGCCAACGCCGCCTGCGGCCTGAAAAGATAGCTCTTTACTCAAGAAAGCGAGCGAATTCGGACGCATTTGCGCGCTCGGTCTGCAACGAGTTCTCGACCCGTGCCGGGTCGGCGAATCCAAGCGCCATACCGCAAACAAGTTGCTCGTTATCGGGAATGTTCAGCACATCAGCGATCACACGATGGAATTGCGTGAATGCGGCCTGAGGACAAGTATCCAGGCCTCGCGCCCGCGCCGCGACCATCACGTTCTGCAGGAACATGCCGTAATCGAGCCAGGATCCCTGCTCCATCAGACGATCGATCGTAAAGATCAGCCCGACCGGCGCATCGAAAAACTCAAAATTGCGGCCGTGCTGCGCCTGCATTCCGGCCTTGTCGTCGCGTGTCAGTCCCAGCAATCCGTACAGATCCCAGCCGACCTTGCGGCGACGATCGACGTAGGGCGACACCCACTGACGCGGATAGTACGCATATTCCTCCGTATGGGCCTGTACCTGCTCGGGGTCGAGATAAGCCTCAAGAATGCGTTGCGACAGGCGCTGCCGGATGTCACCGGTCAGGACATAAACTTTCCATGGCTGAGTATTGGATCCGGAAGGGGCGCGCGCAGCGACCTCAAGGATGGCCTCAATATCTTCACGTGCCACCAATGTTGGCTTGAATGCACGGATGGAACGACGCGAGCAAATCGCAGCGTCGACGATTTTCTGTTCAGGGTTTTCGATCATTCTTTCACCAGCAAAGATTGCAGTAACGCCCGCGCGGGTGCGGGAACGGGCGTCGGCCGGTGCGTCGCACGGTCGACATAGACATGGACAAAATGGCCCTGCGCGGACGCAACTTCGTCGTCTCCGCGGAAGATGCCGATCTCGTAGCGCACGCTACTCTCACCAAGCCGTGCGACGCACAAACCAGCGACCACGGCCTCAGGGAACGTCACCGACGAAAAGTAATTGCAATGTGTCTCGACCACCAGGCCGATGGCGTCACCCTGATGGATGTCGAGCGTTCCGTTCGTAATCAGGAAATGGTTCACCACCGTATCGAACCACTGGTAGTAGACAACATTGTTCACGTGACCGTACGCATCGTTATCGGACCACCGTGTTGTGATCGGATGAAAATGGCGGAAGTGCGAGCGCACCTTCGGACTATCCTTCATAACATTCTCTTCGTTCCATTTGTTATATCTGTTTTAATTGTCGTAAGCATGTGGCAAGCACCTGGCATCAGGTCAATGCACGGTGCCTTCATTTTTTCACGACGAAAGCAACCCCGGTAACCGCCAGCAGCATGCCGGCCAGTCCGGCAAATCCGAAAGACTCGCCGAACAGCAGCCAGGCCAGCAACGCCGTCACCGGCGGCGTCAGGTACATCAGGCTGGACACATGCGTCGCCGCGTTCTTGCGGATCAGCGCAAACAGCAAAAAGATCGCCCCGATCGACAGCGCGAGCACGGACCAGAGCAGTGCCACCAGAAATTCAGCGGTCCATTTTACTGCGGCCAACGCGGGCGTCAGGTCTTCCAGCCAGATCGCGAACGGCAGCGTGACCAGCGCCGACGCAGAAAATTGGATCACGGCGCCAGCGCGCAAATCGAAGCGCGGGCAAAAGCGCTTCTGGTAAAGCGTGCCGGCCGTGATCGAAAACAAAGCGAACACGCACAGCGACACATTCAACAGCGAGCTTCCGGTCGGCGTCAGCTTCTCCATCACCACCAGGCTGACTCCCAGCAAGCCGATTAGCAAGCCGCCCCACTGCCGCAGCCGCACCGGCTCACCGAGCAGCGGCGCAGCCAGTCCGGTCAGCACAGGCTGTAGCCCGACAATCAGCGCGGACAGACCAGCCGGCATACCGAGCTTGATCGCAGACCAGACACCGGACAGATAGCCCGCCTGCACCAGCACGCCGGCAACCGCGATAGGCAAGGCTTGCCCGCGCGGCCACGGCGCACGCGACAGGAACAATAAGGGAACCAGTACCAGCAAGACGCCGCTGTAACGCAGCAACAGAAAGGTCAGCACCGGTGCGTGCGGCAGACCGAATTTCGCGACGATGAAACCGGTGCTCCAGATCAGCACAAACAGCAGCGGCATTGCCATGTCGGACAGCATGCTGCCTTCGCGGTCAAACAGAGCGCTCACGCCGGCTCCCTGTGGCAATGGCGAGCAGCGATGCCGACCGTCTGCAGATGAATGTCAACCGTTTGCCCGATGTCTTTGCCGTAACCGCCGGCCATCGCGATGGCGACCGGCACCCCGCGCTCGCTCGCAGCCTTCAGCACACGCTGGTCGCGCTCGGCCAGACCTGGCGCTGTCAACTTCAGGCGACCGAGGCGGTCAGCTTCGTGCGGATCAGCACCGGCGAGATAAAGGATCAACTGCGGATCAAAACGCGCGAACAACCGCGCGAGAGCGCCATCCAGCTGCGCGAGATATTCGTCGTCAGCCGTACCATCGGGCAGCGCGATATCCAGGTCGCTGACGGCCTTTGAAAAAGGATAGTTATTTTCGCCGTGCATTGACAGCGTAAACACCGAATCGTCCTTCGCGAAAATGGCCGCCGTACCATTGCCTTGATGGACATCGAGATCGACGATTGCCACGCGCTCGGCACGGCGCTCCGCTTGCATCAGCCGCGCCGCGATCGCCGCATCATTGAACACGCAAAAACCTTCGCCGTGGTCTGCATGCGCGTGATGCGTACCGCCGGCAAGGTTGACAGCGACACCATCGACGAATGCCGCTCGGCAGGCGGCAATGGTCGCCCCCGCAGAACGCCGCGAACGCTCGACCATCTCAGCCGACCAGGGAAAACCGATCGCACGCTGCTCGGCCGCCGTCAGTGCGCCCGACGCGACGCGCCGAATGTACTGCGGATGATGGGCCAGTGCCAGCACGCCATCAGTCGTGCAGGGCGCCTCTTCGAGTCGCACTTGCGGCAGGCATTTGGCGACCAAGTCACGTAACCGTCGGTATTTACTCATAGGGAAACGATGCCCTTCTGGCAAGGGCAACACGAACTGATCGCTGTAATAAGCATTCACGCGAGATTCCCTGCGCTGAAGCGGCTCTGAGCATTGATTCGCGACCACGCAAAATGAAGTGAACCGATGGCGCAGCCGGCCAAATACAAAAATTGATGCATCGCAATAATTTTCCTTGACAGGCTCACAAGCGCGGCGGACAATCTCGTTCGCTGCGATGCAACATAAGCTATTGCTTGTGATTCTCCCTTCCACGATAACGAGGAATTTTCATGCCTAACTCCACCGAAGCCCTAGCCACTGCGGCACGTATGCAACTGGACAGCCAACTGCAACTGGCGACCTCAATCGCAGGCTCTTTAATCGATGGCATGGAAAAAGTCGCCGGCCTGAACCTGCAGGCGGCCAAGGCGAGCTTCAACGCATCGATCGGCAACGCGCAACATCTGCTGTCCGCCAAAGACCCACAGGAATTCTTCAGCATTGCAGGCAATCAGGCTCAGCCTCAGGCAGACATCGCACTAACTTATGGCCGCCACTTTTCAAGCATCACGTCGGGCGCCCACAGCGACCTGTCGCGTGCAGCAGAAGCTCAAATCAGCGCGAACAGCCGGCAAATGATCGCTATGATCGACAACATTGCACAACTCGCACCGGCAGGAAGCGAAGCGCCCCTGTCGATGCTGAAATCGGCCATCGATAACATCAGCTCCACCTACGCCCAACTGAACAAATCAGCCAAGGTCGCAATCGACACGGTCGAGTCCAACATGCAGGCTGCCAGCTCACGCCTCACTACGCTCCGCAACTGACCAGCGTCCTCCTGGCTGGCGGCGATTCCAGTACCGCGACGGTTCTGGTACGCACCAGCCACTCACCATCCGCACATTAAAACGCACCACACAAGTGCGGCAATCGGCATATGATGATGCCTCTGGCTAATTTCCTGCAAAGATAATACGGTCGGGCGCGCCAGCACAGCCACAGACTGTATTTCGTTTCGACGAAGCCGGCCTTCAGCATTACCTTTTCATCCAGAAAAATAATGACTCTGCTTCAGTTCATCACGATCGCCCTCTCTGCATTCCTTTATTTCAGCTTCTTCTGGCTGAATGAGTGGCTGTTCGCGATGACCGCATTGCACGATGGGGCGAACTGGGTCTTCCTGCCCGCCGGCCTGCGTCTGCTATGCACCTTGCTGTTTGCCGGCGAAGGCGCGATCGGCCTGCTGCTCGCGTCGCTGCTGATCGGCTTTGTACGGGTCGACTCGATAGACCCGCTCACCCAATTCGGCTCGGCACTCATTTCCGCAGGCGCCCCCTACCTTGCCTACCGTGCTGCGCTGAAAATCGGCATGGCCACCACACTGGAAAAACTGAGCGCGGCCGGCCTCGGGATACTGGCGCTGGCCTACGCTGTATCAAGCTCGTTCTTGCATTCGTTCTGGTTCGCGCTGCGCGGCTTCTTCACAAACTTTTTGCATGGCTGGTCGGCGATGTTCATCGGCGATCTTATCGGCACGCTGATCATGGTCTACTTGCTGAAAATGATCCTGGCCTTGGTGCGCCGTACCCGTCCGGTTGCCTGAACGGCGCACCAAGTCAATCCAACCCTCCGCGTTGAAGCACCCACCTGGTGCTTTTCCGCACCGCCACCTGCCTTAGTGCACGCATCCCATGCGTGGCACAATTGGTGCTTGTTAAAAACGGTATGTGCTGTACTGGTCTCAATGTCCGGTCGAACAATAATGGCAGCGCGTCCATCCTTTTTACCCACACAGCGCCTACACATCCATGAGACAGACAGCAGAGAACCGGGAAGCGCGGGCGCTCGACTCCCGATGCGGCACACCGGATCATTTGCTGGCAACTCTGGCACTCGGCTTCACGCGGCATGACGACACCACTCGTCTGACACGACGCGAACATTTCGGTCCGCTGCGCGTGCAAAAAGCGCTGTACCCGGAAGGCCCGGGAACCTGCCATGCCATCGTCGTGCATCCGCCGGGCGGCGTGGTGGGCGGCGATGAGCTGCGGATCGATGTCAGCGCCGGACAAGGCACTCACGCGCTGCTCTCCACGCCGGGCGCGACCAAATGGTATCGGTCGAACGGGCACCGGTCAGCCCAGCGAATCACCCTGGCCGTCGAAGCCGATGCCGCACTCGAGTGGCTGCCGCAGGAAACCATCTTCTTTGACGATGCCGATGTCACGCTCGACAGCACGGTCAGCCTGCAAGGCAATGCGCGCTATCTCGGCTGCGAAATACTGTGCTTCGGCCGCACCGCATCCGGTGAGCGCTTTGCGCGCGGGCGCATTCGGCAAAACCTGAAGATCCTGCGCGACGGCCGTCCGCTCTGGCTGGAACAGGGCACACTGATCGGCGGTAGCCGGACCATGGCGACGACGCTTGGCCTGTCCGGACACACCGTCTGCGCTAACCTGGTCGCGGTGGGCTTGCCGCCATCAGCACCACTGATAGCAGCGCTGCGCGAAGCCTGCTCGCAGGCCGCCGGCGGCCGCGGCCAGTTCGGCGCCACGCAAATGAAGGCTGCCACCGTGGTGCGCTATCTCGGTGACTCCAGCGAGATAGCGCGCACGGTGATGCTGACCGCGTGGCGCCATTTGCGTCCGCCCTTGCTGGCGCGCGAAGCGTCGCCGCTGCGCATCTGGAATACCTGATAATCCACTACTTTTCCCCTCCAGCGAGGACGTACGAATGGAACTGACCCCAAGAGAAAAAGATAAGCTGCTGATCTTCACTGCCGCGCTGCTCGCCGAGCGACGGCGCGCACGCGGACTGAAGCTGAACTATCCGGAAGCGGTCGCCCTGATCACAGCCGCAATCATGGAGGGCGCGCGTGACGGCAAGACCGTCGCCGAGCTGATGTCCGACGGTACCAGAGTGCTCGCGCGCGACGATGTGATGGACGGCGTCGCCGAGATGATTCCCGACATCCAGGTCGAAGCGACCTTCCCCGACGGTACCAAGCTGGTCACCGTCCACCATCCGATTCCCTGATCCAGGAGCACAACGATGATTCCAGGTGAAATGTTCGTCGAGGACGGCGATATCGTGCTGAATGCCGGCCGCAGGACGGTGACGGTCACGGTTGCCAACAGTGGCGACCGGCCAATCCAGATCGGCTCGCACTTCCACTTCTTCGAGACCAATCCCGCGCTGCAGTTCGAGCGCCAGCTCGCCTACGGCATGCGACTCAATATCGCAGCCGGCACCGCGGTTCGTTTCGAGCCCGGACAGGAACGCACGATCGAACTGGTCGCCCTCGCAGGCAAGCGCAAGGTGTATGGATTCAACGGCCTGGTAATGGGCTCACTGAAGGATGCGCAGAGATGAGCACGATTTCACGCAAGGCCTATGCCGAGATGTTCGGCCCCACCACTGGCGATCGCATCCGCCTCGCCGATACCGAACTGGTGATCGAGGTCGAGCACGACCACACGACCTATGGTGAAGAAGTGAAATTCGGCGGCGGCAAGGTCATCCGCGACGGCATGGGCCAGTCGCAACTGCCGCATCGCGACGTCATGGACACCGTGATTACCAACGCGGTGATCCTCGATCACTGGGGCATCGTGAAGGCCGACATCGGCATCAAGGCCGGCCGTATCGCCGCAATCGGCAAGGCGGGCAACCCGGACATTCAGCCGAACGTGACGATGGCCATCGGCGGCGCCACCGAGATCATTGCCGGCGAAGGCACGATCGTGACGGCCGGTGGCATCGACACCCACATTCATTTCATCTGCCCGCAGCAGATCGAGGAAGCGCTGATGTCGGGCGTGACCACGATGATCGGCGGCGGCACCGGCCCCGCGGTCGGCACTGCGGCGACCACCTGCACGCCGGGACCATGGCACATCCACTCGATGCTGGCCGCGGCCGATGCGTTTCCGATGAACCTCGGCTTCCTCGGCAAGGGCAATGTCAGTCTGCCGCTGCCGCTGGAAGAACAGGTGCGTGCCGGTGCCATCGGCTTGAAGCTGCACGAAGACTGGGGTTCGACGCCGGCCGCTATCGACAACTGCCTGTCAGTCGCCGACAAGATGGACGTTCAGGTCGCGATCCACACCGACACGCTGAATGAAGGCGGTTTCCTCGAGCACACGCTGGCCGCTTTCAAGGACCGTACGATCCACACCTTCCACACCGAAGGGGCCGGCGGCGGCCATGCGCCGGACATCATCGCGGCGGTCGGCCAGGGCAATGTGCTGCCCTCGTCGACCAATCCGACGCGCCCGTACACCGTGAACACGCTGGACGAGCATCTTGACATGCTGATGGTCTGCCACCATCTCGACGCAGCCATCACCGAGGACATTGCGTTCGCTGAGTCGCGCATCCGCCGCGAGACCATCGCGGCCGAAGATATCCTGCACGACCTCGGTGCGATCTCGATGATGTCATCCGATTCCCAGGCGATGGGCCGTGTCGGCGAAGTGATCCTGCGAACCTGGCAGTCCGCGCACAAGATGAAAGTGCAGCGCGGCGCGCTGCCGCAAGACTCCAGCCGCAACGACAACTTCCGTGCGAAGCGCTATATCGCGAAGTACACGATCAATCCGGCAATCACGCACGGCATCTCGCATATGGTTGGCTCGATTGAAGTCGGCAAGCTGGCCGACCTGGTGATCTGGAAGCCGGCCTTCTTTGGCGTCAAGCCGTCGATGATTCTGAAAAGCGGAATGATCGCGGCGGCGCAGATGGGCGATCCGAATGCCTCTATCCCAACGCCGCAACCGGTGCATTACCGGATGATGTTCGGCGCCTATGGCGGCGGGCTGAGGACCTCGTTCACCTTCGTGTCGCAGGCCGCCTTCGACGCAGGCATCGCCGACACCCTGAAACTGAACAAGCCGGTCGCCGCGGTCAGGGGCATGCGTGCGCTGCGCAAGTCGGACATGATCCACAACGGCTATGCGCCGACCATGGAAGTCGATCCGGAAACCTACGAGGTGCGCGCCGACGGACTGCTGCTGACCTGTACGCCGGCGAAGGTACTGCCGCTGGCGCAGCGGTATTTCCTGTTCTGATTTTCAACACGAAGCAAGAAGCCGGATCCCGGCCTGTGTCGGGATCCCTGCCTGATGAACCACCCAATCCAGCAATGCTCACTCTCCACACCAAAGTAAACCAGGCAGATCGCATCGACGGCGAACTGATATTGCCTTATGAACTCCGCGAGAAAAGCCGCCTGCGCGCCACCCTCTCGTCCGGCGAGGAGGTCGCCGTGCTGACCGTGCGCGGCACCGTGCTACGCGACGGCGACCTGCTGAAAGGCAATGACAGCCGTATCGTCAAAGTGTCGGCGGCACCCGAAGCAACCTATCGTGTCGACTGCGTGTCGCCGCAGGCGCTGCTACGCTGCGCTTTCCATCTCGGCAATCGTCATACGCAGGCACAGGTCGGTGACGGCTGGCTGCGTATCCGCAGGGATCCGGTGCTGAAAGACATGCTGACGGGTCTCGGCGCGAATGTCCTCGAGGAACAGGCACCGTTCGAACCTGAGTCGGGCGCCTATGGCGGCGCTCATCACCATCATGGCGACGCGCATCATCCGCTGGCGCCGATACCGCTGCGCCAGAAAATCCATCGTCCCGGCGACGCGCAGTGAGCATGAATCCGGGCACTTCAGCATCGCTGCTGCATCTGCTGCAATTGTGCAGCCCGTCGCTGCCCGTCGGCGCGTACAGCTATTCGCAAGGACTGGAAGCGGCGATGGAGCGCGGCCATGTGCGCGACGAAGCCAGCGCGCGCGCATGGATCGTCGACATGCTCGACGAAGTCGTCGCGCGCTTCGAGGCGCCGGTGAGCTGGCGGCTGCTGCAGGCATTTGCCGCACACGATACCGATGCTGTGAGCCACTGGACCGACCTGTTCATCGCATCGCGTGACAGCGCCGAGTTCCGCGCCGAGACCGTGCAGATGGGTTATTCGCTCGGCAAACTGCTGCCCGAGCTGGTGCCGCAGGCGACCGCCGTGCTGGCGCTACTGGCAGCGCAACCTGAGCTGCCGTTCCCGACGGCACTCGCTGCCGCCGCCGTCGCGCTCGACGTACCGGCCGACGAGGCCTTGCTCGGCATGCTGTTCTCGTGGGCGGAGAACCAGGTACTCGCCTGCGTAAAATCCGTCCCGCTCGGACAGGTCTCCGGCCAGCGCCTGTTGCTGTCGCTGCGCCCGCAGATCGAACGCGCGGCCGACGTCGCCCGTTCACTTGCGGATGACGAGCTATGCAACTGGTCACCCGGGCTGTCGCTGCTGTCAATGCAGCACGAAGTCCAGTACTCGCGCCTCTATCGTTCCTGAAACCGTATTACTGAATTCCTGAGAGACACAGATGACTACCTCGAATCCCCTGCGCGTCGGCATCGGCGGCCCGGTCGGCTCCGGCAAGACCGCGCTGTGCGAAATGTTGTGCAAAAAAATGCGCGATCACTATGACATGGCGGTGATCACCAACGACATCTATACCAAGGAAGACATGGAGATCTTGCTGCGCGCCGATGCGCTGCCGGCCGAACGTCTGATGGGCGTCGAGACCGGCGGCTGTCCGCACACGGCCATCCGCGAAGATGCGTCGATCAACCTCGAGGCGATCGCACGCATGAGCGCCGACTTCCCTGATCTCGACCTGATCCTGGTCGAGTCCGGCGGCGACAATCTCGCCGCCACCTTCAGCCCCGAACTGTCGGACCTGACGATCTACGTGATTGATGTCGCCGGCGGCGAGAAGATTCCGCGCAAGGGCGGTCCGGGCATCACGCGCTCGGACCTGCTAATCATCAACAAGACCGACCTCGCGCCGCATGTGGGCGCCAACCTCGACATCATGGCGACCGACGCGAAAAAGCAGCGCGGCGAGCGACCATTCGTATTCACCAACCTGCGCAAGGGCGACGGCGTGGACGAGGTGATCGCCTTCATTCGCCGGCAGGGATTGCTTGATGAGGGCAAGGTAGCGAAATAAAAGCTTCGGGACGCCAGCTTCCGGCGTCCCACTCAATTCGGCACATATTCCTGCCGCAATGCCTGCAGCCCCTCGAGCATGCGCAGGTACGCGCGTTCGACCAGCTCGGGTGCGCCCTTCACGCCGAGTTCGATCTGCCGCCGCCGACCTTCGGCAGCGACGCTCGGCAAGCTGAACACTTTCACGCCGCCGAACTCCGCCTCCAATGCTTCCATCAGCGGCGTCAGCGTCGACTCAATACCGTCGTAGACGATCACGGCTTTTTCAAGATGCGGCACCGAATGGAACAGGTGCGAATGATGGGTGTCCAGCGCCCAGGCCATCATCGGCGCGGCCATGACCGGAAAGCCGGGCACGAAGTACACAGCGCCGCCCTGCGCGCTGCGCACCGAGAATCCGGGGATCCGGTTGAATGGGTTCGGGATGATCGCCGAACTGACAGGGAACTCGCCCATTTTCAACCGGTGCAGGTTCTCCGCCGAACTCAGGTCGGCCTTCGCCGAATCCCCTTCGGCCATCTCGACGATTCGCTGCTGTATCAGCAGCTTCGCTTCCGGATGCAGCACGAGCGGCTGGCCGAGCGCGGCCGCAGCGCACTGCCGCGTGTGGTCGTCCGGCGTCGCACCAATGCCGCCGCAGGAAAAGACGATGTCGCCGCTGTCGAGCGAACGCTTCAGCGTGGCCGTGATGCGCTGCGGATCGTCACCGATATATTCGGCCCAGTCGAGCGACAGTCCGCGCTCGCCAAGCAACTCGATGATTTTTGCCAGATGCTTGTCGCTGCGACGGCCAGAGAGGATCTCGTCGCCAATGATGATGATGCCGAATGCCATGGATGCTCTCAGTGATTGTTCGGTGGAAAATCGACGACCGACCCCGGGTCGGCCGCAGACAGCGGAACGCTGCGCAGACGCGCGAGCGCCTCGAGACAGTAATATTGAAACCAGAGCCCGCTGAATATGAAAACCAGCAGGTAAAGCCAGATCGCCACAGTGGCCAGCACCGGGAAGAAAATCACGGACACGACACCGCCCAGCCACAGCAGCCCGGGAGCCGCGCCCAGGCTGCCGGTGGCAATACCGATCGCCAGCAGCGGCCAGCGCTCGCGCAGCAGGATCGCACGGCGCTCGTCTGCGTCCGCATAGTCTGCCAGCGCGTCATAGCTCATCACACGGCTGGCCAGCCAGCCCCACAGCACCGGCTGCACGAACAGCGCAAACAGCGGCACCAGGTTCAGCGGCAAGGTCAGCAACCAGACCCCGATGAAAACGACAAATGCCGTCAGCGACACCCACAGACTGCCGGCCAGCGAGCCACCATGACGCGGCTGCAGCTGCGGATAATAGCGCTGCCCGACATGGCGTGCGATCGCCGGCATCGCAAAAGAACCGACCAGCACCAGCGCGGTGACGATCATGAATGGCAGCAGCAGCCACATCGCCAGCAGTGGCACCAGCAGCGAGCGCACGGCCGACAGGCCGATCGAATCAAGCATTGCGCCGGCCGAGCGAAACAGGTTGTACTCCGCAAACCAGGCATGCAGCTGGTCGATCAGGGGCTGCAATCCAAACCATAGCGCAGTGCCCCACAGGACGATCGCGATGACGAACGGCAGCACGGTCAGCAGCAGCATGCGCGGGTGCAGCTGGGAAATCAGCGCGCGATAAAAGGAGGTAGCCAGTGAGATCATGAGAATTCCGGTGTATGCCGGATTATAGGGAAGGTCAGCGCGGCCGGCACCGCCGGGGCATGTCAGCGGCGGTGGGCAATCGCGGGCGGCTGCTAGAATATTGGGTTCATCAATCAGCAAGGAAACACCATGTCCATGACCATGACCTCGACCGGCTTGCAATACGAAGACCTGACGGTCGGCGGCGGCGAAGAGGCACGCGCCGGCAACCATGTCAGCGTGCATTACACCGGATGGCTGCAGAACCCGGACGGCAGCCAGGGCGCGAAGTTCGATTCCAGCGTCGACCGCAATGAAGCGTTTGAATTTCCACTCGGCGCAGGTCACGTGATCCAGGGCTGGGACCAGGGCGTGCAGGGCATGAAGGTCGGCGGCAAGCGGCGGCTGGTGATTCCGTCGGCGCTCGGCTACGGCGCACGCGGCGCGGGCGGCGTGATCCCGCCGAATGCGACGCTGATCTTCGACGTTGAACTGCTCGGCGTCTGACGAGTTCTTGAATAGTCTCCGGCAGCAGCCCCTGCGGGGTGCGTGCTGCCGGCGTGTACGGCAGGTCCGCAAACGCCGTCGGTAGCGGCGTTTCCTCCACCCCGCTAAGCTTGCCGCGTGGCGTCCGCCGAAAACAGCTTGTGCATGTTGCGCCCGACCTGTTCCTCAACCTTCTTGCGGAAGCCCTTCAGCATGAATCCCAGCGTCACGTCGAGCTGAGCGCGCCCCTCGGTCAGGGCCAGCGTACCGGACACGCCGCTGCGCTTGAAATTCAGCACATCCCCTTCCCACACATAACCGATTTCATAATCGGTCTTCATCTGTTCGGCAACCTGTTGCGCAACTTCGCGCGCCTGCTCCATGGTCAGCGTATGGTTCTCGACCAGCGTGATGTCGGACATGCAGCTTTCCTCAGAACGCGATGACAGTGGGATTGAGCAAGTGCGGCGGACGATGACCCGACAGCGCTGCAATCAGATTGTCGGCGGCACAGATCGCCATTGCCACTCGTGTCGGCCGCGAGCCGCTGCCGATGTGCGGAGTCAGCGCGACATTGTCGAGTCCGAGGAAACCGGGGTTCAGCGCCGGTTCATTCTCGAACACATCCAGACCTGCGGCGGCGATCGTGCCCTTCGTCAGCGCCTCAATCAGTGCCGCGTCATCGACGATGCCACCGCGTGCGATATTGGTCAGCGTCGCGGTCGACTTCATCAGCGAGAGTTCGCGCGTGCCGATCGTGTGATGCGTGTCAGCCGAATAGGGCAGCACCAGCACCACATGGTCGGCGCTACGCAGCAGCGCATCGCGCTCCAGGTAGTGCGCATGGTTGGCGTGCGCTTCCAGCTCGGGAGACAGACGTGAGCGGTTGTTGTATACCACCTTCATGTTGAAACCGATCGAGCGACGCGCAATCGCCTGGCCAATACGACCCATGCCGATGATGCCCAGCGTCGCGCCATGCACGTCGGCGCCGAGGAAGCTGTCGAAGCGCCATTTGTCCCACTGGCCGGCGCGAATGTAGCGCTCACCCTCAGTGACGCGACGAGCGGCGGCCATCATCAGCGCCCAGCCAAAGTCGGCCGTGGTCTCGTTAAGCACGTCAGGCGTGTTGGTGACCATCACGCCGGCGGCGGTCGCTGCCGGCACGTCAATGTTGTTGTAGCCGACCGCGATATTGCAGACGGCCTTCAGCTCGTGCACCGTGGCGAACACGTCGGCGGAAAAACGGTCAGCCGGGTTGGCCAACACACCCTGCTTGCCCTGCAGCCGGCGCCTGAACTCGTCCGGGCCCCAGCTCTCGTCCTGCTGGTTGGACTCGACATCAAAGTGCTGCTGCAGCAGCTCGATCGCTTCCGGGAAGGTGGCGCGCGAGACGAGGATCTTCTGTTTCATCGATTCACGCTCCGGCCACCAGGATCACATGCACGCGATACGGGCCGTGCGCACCGAGCACGATGGTCTGCTCGATATCGCCGGTGCGCGACGGACCGGAGATGAAATTGGTCGCGCGCGGCAGCTCGCCGCGCTCTTTTTGGGCCAGTGCGAATGCATCCTCGATCGAACCGACGACGCGGGATTCGGGCACGATCGCGACATGCGTTTCCGGCAACAATGCCGCCGACGAAAAGGTGTCGGGCCCCGACAGCAGCATCAGCGTGCCGGTCTCGGCGACAGCGCAAAAGCAGCCGGTAACGCCGACCAGATCTTCGTTGACAGGCTTGCGGAATTCGACGGCGATGCCGGCCTGCTGCCACGGCAGCCCATCCAGAGTGCGCCAGGCAATCGCCTGCTTCGGCACGCCAAGGCCGGACAGGTAGCGGTCAACCGCGGCCGGCACCTGTTCCAGAGAGTCGACCCGGTCAAGCGTCTGGGAAGTCCGTTCGGCCTGCTGACGAAAGCGCGCGACCAGGTCGGCGCCCAGGTCCGGACGGGGACCGGGCTCATGGCTGGCAAGGTATTGCTGCACCTGGTCGAGCTCGGCCTGGGTCGGCTGTTCGGGACGGTTCTGGGCTTGGCGAATGCGGCTGAAAATCGCGGCGCGGGCGGCGGAAGTATCCATGGTCTCCTCGGAAATCGGTGCGCAGATTCTAGCGCAGCTGGCATAGCCGGCCGCATTTCGGACTCAGGCACGGGCGTGATTTGATTTCAGGCGGATAGTGCAAATAATTCAAGACAGGCATCTTGCAGAGGGCTGTCCTATCGACTCACGCGACTTATTAGCATATTCAAAAATCATCTAAGACGGGTTTGTTGACCGGCATTCTTTGCCTTAAAATACAAGGCTTTGCGAATCCCGTTTCAAGAACAGATAGGACTGGCCTCATGACCCACGTTGTTACCGAATCCTGCATCCGCTGCCGTTATACGGATTGCGTCGATGTCTGCCCGGTGGACTGCTTCCGCGAAGGCCCGAACTTCCTCACGATCGATCCGGACGAGTGCATCGACTGCGCAGTGTGCGTCGCCGAATGCCCGGTCAATGCCATCTATGCCGAGGAAGACGTGCCGGCAGATCAGCAACCGTTCATCAAGCTGAACGTCGAACTGGCGCGCAAATGGCCGTCGATCACCAAGTCGAAAGAAGCGCTCGCCGACGCCGAACAATGGAAAGATACCAAGGACAAGCTGCAATTCCTGCAGCGCTGATCGTCGGGCGCCCGACGCCGCGATCACAGGACACCTGACCCCGGCACCTGCCGGGGTCACTGCTTCAAGCAAGACCGCTTCAGGCAAGACGGAAGTGCGAATGTGGCAAGTTCGAAGCACCCGTTAAAAACGCCTGTTGTCAGAGCCTGTCCTTGTCGCATGACGCAGCCACCGACCGGCAAGATGCCCTTACCCGCTGAACCGCTTACCCGCTGAACCGAATGAATACCTCTGCCAAAACCCCGATTGAAACCGATGCCGTGATCGTCGGCGCCGGCCCTGTTGGCCTGTTCCAGGTCTTTGAGCTCGGCCTGCTCGAAATCAAGGCCCATGTGATCGACTCACTGAACGCCGTCGGCGGCCAGTGCGTGGAGCTGTATCCGGACAAGCCGATCTATGACATCCCTGCTGTGCCAAGCTGCACCGGCCAGGAACTGACCGACAACCTGCTGAAGCAGATCGAGCCGTTCGGCCCGACCTTTCACCTCGGGCAGGAAGTCACCCTGGTGCAGAAGCGCGAGGACGGCCGCTTCGACCTCGAAACTTCGGCCGGTACGCAATTCATCACCAAGACCATCTTCATCGCCGCCGGCGTCGGCTCGTTCCAGCCGCGTACGATCAAGGTCGACGGCATCGAGAAGTTCGACGGCAAGCAGTTGTTCTACCGTGTGAAGGATCCGGCGCGCTTTGAGGGCCGTAACATCGTCATCTGCGGCGGCGGCGACTCCGCGCTCGACTGGGCGCTGAACCTGCAAGGCAAGGCCGAGTCGGTGATCTTGCTGCACCGCCGCGATGCGTTCCGCGCAGCGCCGGCCTCGGTCGCGAAGATGAAGGAACTGTGCGAGCAATACGAGATGCAATTGCTGATCGGGCAGGTGACCGGCTTCGAGGAAGCCGACGACAAGCTCACCGAGATCAAGGTTACCGGCGCCGACGGCGTCACGCGTCGCCTGCCGCTGGACGACCTGCTGGTGTTCTTCGGCCTGTCGCCGAAGCTCGGCCCGATCGCCGAATGGGGTCTGGAAATCGAACGCAAGCAACTCGTGGTCGACACCGAGAAGTTCCAGACGAATGTCCCGGGTATCTTCGCCGTCGGTGACATCAACACGTATCCGGGCAAGAAGAAGCTGATCCTGTCGGGCTTCCACGAAGCCGCGCTGGCCGCGTTCGGCGCAGCACCCTACATCTTCCCGGAGAAGAAGATCCACATGCAGTACACGACGACCTCGCCGAAACTGCACAAGGTGCTCGGCGTCGAGTCGCCGGTCTTCGACTGATCTGCGTTTGGCGACTGGCTGACATCAGGCACCTGCGGGTGCCTGATGTGTTTTGCGCGCTATTTCGACGCCTTCAGCCAGTCCGATAACATGCTCTCCTTTGGCTCCCCCAGCACGAATTTCACGTCGCCCTTGCCGCCTAGGTAAGCGACATACGGCGTCATGCCACGCCAGTCCGGATTGACCGAGAACTGCAGCGCGGGTGAACTGCCGCGAAACATGAACAGCCGGTCGGCCGGCGCGTAATGCGGATCCGCCCTCAGCGCAGCCTCGTCTTCCGCATCGATGGAGACAACCAGCAGCCGCGTGCGCGATGCCGCCGCGCTGCGCTTTGCCGCAAGCCGCGCGATCGCGCCCGGGCAATGTGTGCAGCCGACCGACGTGAACATCACAATGGCTGGCGTGCCGCTGCGCAGCAGCGCAGGCCAGCTCGATTTGTCGAAGGGCTCGACCGCCACCGGCGCGGCGGAGCTCGCGAACGATGCCAGCGCCAGCAGACTAGCGCAGATCGTGGACCTGAATTTCATGCTCGGTTCTCCAGATGACAGCGATACGCCCGCCGTGCTGCGCCAGACGCGGATAGTCGTTCTCGTCGGCCGAGGTGGCCAGTTCGCACAGGGTGAAGCGCCGGCCACCATCATTCGACAACCATGCGCGCAACCGCATGCGCTCACCGTCAAAGCTGCGCCAGACAATCACCACGCGCTCGCCGGCCACCGCCACATCAGCATGATCGGCGCGTTCGTCCGGCAATTCGACGACCTGCTCCTGCGGACGGCCATCGGCCTCCAGACGCGCATAACGCGCACGCTGCCGGCCATCGCGCTCACCGAACCAGACCGCGTGATAGCCACCATCGGGCGCGCGCGCGAGGCCCGGCCCGTGGTGTGGGCAAGCCTTCACCACCCAGCCGTCAAAACTGGCACGCTGCACCGACGTGCGAGCGCCAGTGCCGACCTTCGCGAATGCGTGATCACGCATGCTGCCGGCGAACACATGACGCCAGAGTGCAGCCACGCCGTGCTCCGGCTCGGCGACGACGGCAATACGGCAGCATTCGCAGGTGTAGTCGGCCAGCCTGGTGTCCGCGCCGAAGGTTCGACCGCCGTCAGTCGACACGTTGTAATAGATCGCCGCACCGTCGTAGACGGTCTGATCGCCGCCATGCGCCGCCCACGCGCGCTCCGCATCGCGCTTGTCGATCCAGAACGTGTAAAGATCACCGCGCGCATCGAACAGGAGGGATTCGAAGCGGTGAGTGATCAACTGACGGTCCTCATGTACGGTGAAGGGCGCAGAGAAGCTGCGCCCGCCGTCGTCGGAACGCAGCAGCCGGATCTCGCCGGTATACGCCTTGGCCAGTGGCCGCGTGTAGCTGAGCACGACCTGACCGCGCGGGCCGAAGGCCAGCTTTGGCCGGTTGTCGCCGTTGGTGGCGACTGTTTCGCCGCCGTTGTCGAGCAGCCGGCGCTCCTCCCACTGCGCACCCTTCGGGCGACGCTGCAGGAACAACTTGCCGTGCTCGACACCCGTGACCCACAGCGCGCCATCGGGCGCAAAGGCAGCGCCGGTCGCGAGCTGCGGCTTGCCGTGACCGGCGTGCTGCGCCTGGGTGCCCGCCGCCATACAGACCAGCAACGCTGGCAGTACTCGCACCATCCGGCGCACGACCGATATCACCATTTACCCTCCAGTCCGACATACATGGCGCGCGGCAGGCCGGGCGAGTAGACCGCCGCGCCGCCGGACACCGACGCGCTGTCGGCAAAATGCTGGTCGGTCAGGTTGAGCACACGCGCAAACATCGTCCAGCGCGCATCGATAGACTGCGTGACGCGCAGGTTGAACAGGTCGTGGCCCCGATACGTACCGAGCTTGTTCGACGCCTCGAGATAATACGAGCCGAGGTGCACCCACTCAAGCTGCGCGAAGGTGCCCTGCCGCGGCGCCCAGCTCAGACGCACGTTCGAGATCACGCGCGGCGACGCCTCCACCTCGTTGCCGGAATAGTCGACACCGCTGCCGACCCATTCAACGTAGCGATGCACCGCGTACGATGCGGCCACATCGACCCGCCATGCGGGCGCCAGCTGACGGCCCAGGCCAAACTCGACGCCCTTGTGGCGGGTGGCGCCATTGTTGGTCTGGACGGTCACGCCGCTGGCGTCGCGCTGTCCGAGCAGATCGTCATGCTTGTTCAGCAGATAGGCAACGGCCTCGAACCGCCAGCCTTCCAGATAGCCGCGCACACCCGCTTCGAACTGTTCGGCGAGGATAGGCTTCAAGCCCAGCGCCGCCTCCATCTGCGCTGCCGAAGCGGCGCCGGCGCGGAAGAGCTGACTTTCGGAGGGTGTGCGGAAACCCTGGTTGTACGAGGCAAACACATGGGACGCAGGCGACAGTGCCCAGGTCGCGCCCAGCTTCGGACTCAGACGCGAGAAATCTACCGCGCCGTCTGCCGGCTGGTAGAAGCCGCCGGCACCCGCGCCGGCCACGGCGTTGTTGTCTAGCGCATAGCGCGCATAGTCATAACGCAGGCCGGCCGTCACCCGCAGCCGCTCGACCGGCGACGTCTCAAGATGCACATAAGGGGCGACGCTCTGGTAGGCCACCTGGTAGTCATAGACCCTTGGCCCGACCATGTAACCGATATAGTCGGTGCGCGCGCCCTGGTTGCCGCTGCGCGTCTGCAGGATCAGCTTGTCTTCCTCGCGCCGGCTCGGACTGTAGTCAAAGTCGACACCGGTGATCACGCGCGTGCGCATTGCATCGTCGAGGTTCTTGCGGTATTTCAGCATCAGGCCGAATGACTGCACCTCGGTGCGCTCGATGCGCGCACTGCTGCTGGTCGGCGAAAAATTATAGGACCCGTTCAAGTCCATCCGGTTGTCGCGAAAATAAGGTGTCACGCTCAGCAGCTGTCCGCCACCCAGGTCCTTGTCAATGGCTGAAGACACGCGCAGCGCATTCACGATGCGGTAGGCCGGCGAACGCAGGTTGGCCGTCGGATCGTTCAGATACAGCTCGCGCGGCAGCGGCGAGTTGGCGCCCGTCTGCTGATCGATATGGGTGACGCCGATGATGGTCTTGACGACCGTCCACGCGTCCTGCTCATAGTCCCAGCGCAAGTTCAGGCTTTGACGGTCATAGGCGGTACGGTCGCGCCAGCCGTCGGTATGGGTGAGGTTCAGATCGGCGCGCACGGCGCTGCTACCGAGGCGCCCGCTGTCGATACCGCCGAGCAGCCGTGCCCAGCCGAAGCTGCCGGCCTCAACCGACAGATCGACGCCCGGCGTTTCCTTGGGCGTGCGGGTCAGCACATTGACAATACCGCCGACCGCATCCGAGCCGTACAGCGCCGAGCCGATGCCGCGCACTACCTCAATGCCGCCGGCCGACGGTATGTTGAGTTCATACAGCGCGTTGTGATTGAAGTTGCCGGTCGCGCGAATCGGTATGCCGTCTTCAAGAAACAGATACAGCGGACTGGTGGTGAAGCCCTGCCGTATCGCGGTGGTGTGGCCTTCGCCATTGGTCACGCCAATGGCCACGCCGGGAATCTGGCCCAGCAGTTGCTGCGGATGCGAAGGGCGCACGATGTTGATCGCGTCGCGTTCAATGATGCCAACCGCAGAAGGCGTCTCGGCCAGCGGTGTCTGTTCGCGCGTGCCGGTGACGGTCACCGGGGACAAGAGGAGATCGTTGACCAGGCCGCTCGCCGGGTCAGTGGCTGCATCGGTGGCGACATCGGCAGCCGATGTCGCGGCGGCGGCGGCCAGTACGGCCGATGCCAGTGCGCGCGCAAGATAAGTGCGCATGAATTGCTCCTGAAGATAAACCAGCCCCGTGTGTCAGCGACACCGGGGAACGGGATATTGCGTAGGCAGACTTCAGGAGAAAGCGGGAGGAGCGCGCGAATGCAGCGCATGGCCCGGGAATGTCGCCGGCGCAGCAGTCGCGCGCCAGACAGGCAGCGCGTCAGTGGCCTGCGACGAAAGATAACGGCGCGCATCGAAATCGGGCGCCGCTCCGGTCGCCGCACAAAGCAAGCAATGCCCATCGGACACGTGTTCGCCAGCTACGGCGTGCTGGTCGAGTTGGACCCATTTGACGCCCGAACTGGCGCAAACCTCGATCCAGCGCCCCGATCCTTCGAACACCGTGCCGGCGATCGCCGGCAACAGCGATTGCAGCATCAGCGCAAATAGCAGAATGCCGGCAAGCAGTCGTCGATGGCGAGCGGGGTTGAACATGGCGGCGGGAGTGTATCACGCCGCAAATGGCGGAATATTTGCCGGCCAGCGCACGAAAATTGCGCAGAAAGCGCATTTCGGCCGGCTTTTCATGGCGAAATCCGGAAAAATTGCGGTCTAATTCTTGAGCAGGCTGCTCGGACATCGCAGCGATGATCGGCATTGCATTCGTCAGCGCAAACAAAAAAGTGCGGGTAAAACAGGGGTTTTTGCGATGTGACAAGAAAAATGACTGTGTTACATTCTGGCAAACGTGACACACGCGTTACAGGTCAGTTTGCGGGTTTCGTTGGCAAACAAAAAACAAAAGTCGAGAACCACAGGCTTTATAAGCCAAAATGTTCGACTATTGTATTTGCTGCATTGCGGAAACACCGATTAAGCGACACAATTCGAGCGTCTTGAACGAGGGTCACCATGCTCTATCAACTGCACGAAATGAACCGTACCTTGCTGAGCCCATTGATTCAGTGGGCTGAAGCCTCTTCAAAGCTGTTCACTAACCCGGTTTCGCCTTTCGCCCACACGCCTTTTGCACAGCGCATCGCGGCCGGCTACGAGCTGATGTTCCGGCTAGGAAAGGAATACGAAAAGCCGGCATTCGACATCACCTCGACCGAGGTGAATGGCGTCAAAACGGCGGTTATCGAAAATGTCGTCGTCGATAAGCCCTTCTGCAAGTTGCTGCATTTCCGCAAAGACCGGCACGCACCGCAATTGCTTGACCTGAAGCAGCCGACCGTACTGCTGGTGGCGCCGTTATCGGGACACCATGCAACGCTGCTGCGTGATACCGTGCGCGCGCTGCTGCCCGACCATGATGTCTACGTCACCGACTGGACTGACGCGCGCATGGTGCCGCTTGAAAAAGGCGCGTTTCACCTGCATGACTATGTGTACTACGTGCAGGAATTCATTCGCTTCCTGGGCGAAGGCGTGCACGTGATCTCCGTCTGCCAGCCAACCGTGCCGGTGCTCGCTGCGATCGCACTGATGGCCAGCGCGAAAGAACCGGTCATGCCGAAGACGATGACGATGATGGGCGGCCCGATCGACCCGAGCAAGTCGCCGACGGCGGTGAATGACCTGGCCACCGACAAGCCTTTCTCGTGGTTCGAAAACAATGTGATCTATAACGTGCCGCCGAATTATCCCGGCTACGGTCGCCGCGTTTATCCAGGCTTCCTGCAGCATGCAGGCTTTGTCGCGATGAATCCGCGCCGGCACGCGCAGAGCCACTGGGAGTTCTATCTTCACCTGCGCGAGGGCGACAATGAGTCGGCCGAAGAGCACCGCAAGTTCTATGACGAATACAACGCCGTACTGGATATGCCCGCGGAGTACTACCTCGAAACCATCAAGACGGTTTTCCAGGATCATGCACTTCCCCTCGGCACTTGGGACGTCGAGGGCAAGCGGGTGCGCCCGCAAGACATCGGCAATGTCGCGCTGCTGACCATCGAAGGCGAACTTGACGATATCTCTGGCTCCGGCCAGACGCAGGCAGCGCACGATCTGTGCTCGGGCCTGCCGCAGAAGATGAAGGAACATTACACGGCACCGAAGTGCGGACATTACGGCATCTTTTCCGGCCGCCGCTGGCGCGAAATGATCGCACCGAAAATCGGGGAATTCATCCGCAAGCACGCCTGAGTTCATCTGCTCCCCTTCACAAAGCCGCCGATAGGCGGCTTTGTCTTTTCAAATATATAATCCGCCGACGATGAATAGTGCCCGTCTCGCCCAACTATTGTGCTCACCCCTGACCAACGCGCTGGCCAGCGCGGTGCTCGCCGCGCTGTGGGTGCTGTTCGCCTGGTCGCATTACCAGGCGTTCATTAGTCATCCGGGGCTCAGTCCCATCCTGGTGACCATCTCGGAAACGCTGACGGCCATCTTCTATGTCATGCGCCCGCCGCCACGGACGATATCGGTGAAGCCGCTTGACTGGTTGCTGGCCATCGGCGGCACCTTCATGCCGCTGGGCTTCCGCCCTGCGGAGACCGCGCTGATGCCAGCGGCGAGCTATCTGATGGTCCTGGGCATTCTGATCCAGATCCTTGCGCTGGTTTCCCTGAACCGCAGCTTCGCGCTGGTGGCGGCCAAACGCGTGATCAAGACCGACTTCATGTACAAGTGGGTCCGTCATCCGATCTATGCGAGCTATGTGATCACCTTCACCGGTTACCTGCTCGTCAATACCAGTGCGATCAATGCGCTCATCCATGCCCTCTGGCTGGCTCTCATGATCGGCCGGATCTTCCGTGAGGAAGCTCATCTGTCGGAAGATGCGATCTATCGTCCCTACATGCAGCGTGTCCGCTATCGCCTGATTCCCGGCGTCTTCTGAACAAGCAGCAGACGGCGGCGCAGCACAAATGTCGGATAATGCCGACCTATGTCTGATTTGCAGAAAACCCTGGCTGACCGTATTGAAGACCTGCTGCCGCAGACGCAATGCAAGAAGTGCGGCTACCCGGCCTGCCGCCCGTATGCAGAGGCGATCGCCGACGGCAGCGCCGGCTACAACCAGTGCCCACCCGGCGGTAACGAGGGGGTTGCACGCATCGCTGCATTGCTCGGCCGGCCTGTCATCCCGCTGAATCCGGCGAACGGCATCGAGCGCGAGCGGCCACTCGCCGTCATCGATGAATCGGCCTGCATCGGTTGCACGCTGTGCATCCAGGCCTGTCCGGTCGACGCGATCGTCGGCGCCGCCAAGCAAATGCACACCGTACTGCCATCGCTGTGCACCGGCTGCGACCTGTGCGTGCCGCCCTGCCCGGTCGACTGTATCGACATGCGGCCGGTCACCCCCGGCCGCACCGGCTGGGATGCCTGGTCACACTCCGATGCCGACGCAGCACGCTCGCGGCACGATGCACGTAGCCGGCGCCTGCAGCGCGACAAGCAAGAAAACGACGCGCGGCTAGCCGCCAAAGCGGTCGCGAAACTGAAAGAGGTCGAGGCATCCGCGCCGGCCACTGATGCCGAACGCAACGAGAAGGAACGCAAGCGCGCGATCATCCAGGCCGCGATGGAGCGCGCGCGGATGCAGAAAGAACAGGCCATGCAGGACGCTGCCAAGAAAAACTCATGAACGCAGAAAAACGCCGGCAGATTTTCGAGCGGCTGAAGCAGGCCAATCCCCACCCGACCACCGAGCTTGAGTACACCACGCCGTTCGAGCTGCTGATTGCCGTGATCCTGTCGGCGCAGGCGACCGATGTGTCGGTGAACAAGGCCACCCGCAAGTTATATCCGGTCGCGAACACACCGCAGGCGATTCACGCGCTCGGCGTCGATGGCCTGATTCCGTATATCCAGACGATCGGCCTGTACAAGACCAAGGCCAAGAACGTGATCGAAACCTGCCGCCTGCTGATGGAGCGGCATGGCGGACAAGTGCCGCGCGACCGCGAGTCGCTGCAAGCGCTGCCCGGTGTCGGCCGCAAGACGGCCAACGTGGTGCTGAACACTGCGTTCGGCGTGGCCGCGATGGCGGTCGACACGCACATCTTCCGCGTCTCCAACCGTACCGGCATCGCACCGGGCAAGAACGTCGATGCGGTCGAGGCAAAACTGATGAAGCTGGTGCCGGCCGACTACCTGATGGATGCCCATCACTGGCTGATCCTGCATGGACGCTATACCTGCACCGCGCGCAGCCCGCAGTGCTGGAACTGCCTGATCGCCGACCTCTGCGAGTATTCGTCCAAGACCCCCCGTCCGGCCAAGGGCGTGTGAGCGCATGGAAGCCTTCCTGAATACCACGCTGCTGGTCGGCATCGGCGAAATGGGCGACAAGACGCAACTGCTCGCCCTGCTGCTGGCGGTGCGCTACCAGCGCAGCCTGCCCATCCTTGGCGGCATCTTCATCGCGACCCTGCTGACGATGGCCGTCACTGCGGTCGTCGGCAGCACGATCGCGGCTTTCCTGCCGCCGTCGACGCTGCGCTGGGTACTGGTAGCGATGTTCTTTGCGATCGCCGCGTGGACGCTGGTGCCCGAAGGCGACGACGATGCGGACGAGGTGCCGGCCAAGTCGACGCACAGCCTGATGCTGACCGCCTTCATCACCTTCATCCTCGCCGAGCTAGGCGACAAGTCGCAGATCGCGACGCTGGTGATGGCCGCGCGCTACGGCGATTTCATGAACGTACTGGCCGGCGCAACGCTGGGAGAAATGATCGCGATCTCACCGGCCGTACTGCTCGGAAAAACCACCGCGCAATGGATACCGATGAAATGGATCCGAATGGTCGCTGCCGCGCTGTTCGCTGCGCTCGGCACCTGGGTACTGATATTCGGGCTGGAGTAAAGTAAGCGAATGTTCAATCCTACCAAGGACGAAGTGCGCCGCTTCTTCTGCGAATCATGGCGCAAGACACAAGCCGGCGCAGTCCTCACCCCGCTGGAAGCCATCGCACGAGACTGGATGCTGCAGCATCCGGAATACGAGGCCGACCTGGCCAATCCCGAAATCGCGCAGACTGCCGACTACGATATCGCGAAGGGCAAGTCCAATCCCTTCCTGCATCTGTCCATGCACCTGTCAATCGAAGAACAGGTATCGATCGACCAGCCACCCGGCATACGCGACGCATTCGCGCAGCTGTCCACGCGTCTGGGGTCAGCGCACGAAGCACACCACGAGATCATGGAGTGCCTGGGCGAGATGCTGTGGACCGCGCAGCGCAACGGCACACCACCCGACGGCGTGGCCTATGTCGATGACGTGCGCCGGCGCGCACAGCGATAAGAAGCTAGTGAAGACCGCGGGAATCGCCGCGAATCAGTGCCCCGGCAAAACGCCGGGCAGCAAAGAAAAAACCGCGGCTCACCGCGGTTTTTTTTGAAACGGATGCAGCGCTTTACTTGCGCAGCACCAGCGAACCCTTCAGGCTGGCGATGTAGGCCGCAATGTCCTTGATCTCAGTCGGGGACAGCGGCTTGGCCATGCCGCCCATGATCGCGTTGCTACGGCTGTTGGCGACCTTGCCACCGCGCTGATAGGCCTTCAGTGCGTGCTCAAGGTAGTCGGCATGCTGACCCGCCAGCTTGGGATAGCTCGGATCGATCGGACTGTTGAAGTCGGCACCGTGGCACGATGCGCAGTTATATTTTTGCGCAGCAGCCTTGCCGGCCTCGATGTTGCCCGCGAATGCATTGGCGGACAGGGCGATCGCCAGCAGAGCGAAAATCTTTTTCATGGTGGCCTCCGGTTCTTATTTCTGTTGCGCGTAGTAGGCCGCGACGTCAGCGATGTCCTGGTCGGACAGGCCCTTGGCGATACCCACCATCGACGGATGGTTGCGCTCACCCTTCTTGTACGCATTCAGCGCAGCAACGATGTATTTCTCGGATTGGGCGCCGAGCAGCGGGACCTGATACAGCTCGGGGAAGCTCGCCTTGTAACCGGCGATGCCATGACAGCCAATGCACATGGCCACCTTGTTTTTGGCCGCGTTGGCGTCACCCTTGAGATCGGCTGCGGCCGACATCTGGGCGAGACCCGCGAGCGCGAGAAGAGCAAATACTTTTTTCATGATAGCCAGGTAGTTACGTGGAAACGGACGCCGGAAAACAGGCTTTTTGTAAATGGAAAACCGCTTGTCTGTGCCTGTCCGCGCAAAAAAATCTGCACGATTCTAACCAAAACCCACAACAGCGTCCATGGCTATTTCTATCAGCTATTCGCTGCACCGATAACCTTGGGACCAGCAGGGTAAAAGATCCGGACCGCTCGCAGCACTGGCTTCGGATCGCCGCAAAGGCTCGTTTATACTGATCCGATTCCTATGACACACGACTCGACATGACCACGCCAAAGCGCTTCGACGGATCCGACCAGTACGTCGCCACTCAGGACCTGAAACTCGCGGTGAATGCCGCACTGACCTTGCAACGTCCTCTGCTGATCAAGGGCGAGCCGGGTACCGGCAAGACCATGCTGGCCGAAGAGGTCGCCGCCGCGCTTGGCATGCCGCTGATGCAATGGCATATCAAATCAACAACCAAAGCGCAGCAAGGTCTGTATGAGTACGATGCCGTTTCGCGCCTGCGCGACTCGCAGCTGGGCGACGAGCGCGTCAAGGACATCCACAACTACATCGTCAAGGGCGTGCTGTGGCAGGCGTTTACGGCCGATGAGCCAGTGGTGCTGCTGATCGACGAGATCGACAAGGCCGATATTGAATTCCCGAACGATCTGCTGCGCGAAATCGACCGGATGGAATTCTATGTCTACGAGACCCGCGAGATGGTGCGCGCGAAACACCGGCCGCTGGTGATCATCACATCGAACAACGAGAAAGAGCTGCCGGACGCTTTTCTGCGCCGCTGCTTCTTCCATTACATCCGCTTCCCCGACAAGGACACGATGCAGCAGATCGTCGATGTCCACTTCCCGAACATCAAAAAAGACCTGCTCGCGCAGGCACTCGACAGCTTCTTCGGGCTGCGCGAGGTTCCCGGCCTGAAAAAGAAGCCGTCGACCTCCGAGCTGCTCGACTGGCTCAAGCTGCTGCTGGCCGAAGACATTCCGGCCGAAGCGCTGCATTCGAAGGATCAGAAAGCGGTGGTGCCGCCGCTGCACGGAGCGCTGCTGAAAAACGAGCAGGATGTGCACCTGTTCGAGCGGCTGGTGTTCATGTCGCGGCAGAACCGCTGATGTGTCGCGAAGCCGACTTTGACCTCATTCTGATCCGCGCCGTGCGCTGCCAACCATCATGCTGATCGATTTCTTTTTCACGCTGAAGGATGCAAAGATTCCGGTGTCGATCAAGGAGTTCCTGATCCTGCTAGAAGCGCTCGACCGGCAGGTGATCTCATCGTCGCTCGACGAGTTCTACTACCTCGCGCGCACGACGATGGTGAAAGACGAAGCCCATTTCGACAAGTTCGACAAGGCCTTTGGCTACTACTTCCACGGCGTGCAAACGCTGTTCGACAAGGCGCCCGAGATTCCGCTCGACTGGCTGATGAAACGGTTGCAGCGCGAACTCACGCCCGAGCAACAGGCGCAGCTCGAAAAGCTCGGCTATGACAAGCTGATGAGCCGGCTGAAGGAATTGCTTGACGAACAAAAGGGCCGACACGAAGGCGGCAATAAGTGGATAGGCACAGGCGGCACGTCGCCGTTCGGCAATGGCGGCGTGAATCCGGAAGGCATACGCATTGGCGGTGAAGGCGGCAATCGCAGTGCAGTCAAGGTGTGGGAAGCACGGGCTTACCGTGACTACGACAGCGAACGCGAACTCGGTACCCGCAACATCAAGGTCGCCCTGCGCCGGCTGCGCAAGTTTGCGCGCGAAGGACTGGAAGAAGAACTCGCGCTTGATGACACGATACGGGCGACTGCGAACAATGCCGGCTGGCTCGACTTGAAGATGCAGCCGGAGCGCAAGAACAAGGTCAAGGTGCTGATGCTGATGGATGTCGGCGGCACGATGGACGACCATATCGCGCAGGTCGAGGAATTGTTCTCGGCGGCGAAGACCGAGTTCAAGAACATGGAATTCTTCTACTTCCATAACTGCGTATACGAGACGCTGTGGAAGAATAATCGCCGCCGCCATGCGGAGCGCTTCGCAAGCTGGGACGTGCTGCGCAAATACCCGCCCGACACCAAGCTGATCTTCGTCGGCGACGCGACCATGAGTCCGTACGAGATCGTGCAGCCGGGCGGCTCGGTCGAGTACAACAACGAAGAAGCCGGCGCCGTCTGGCTGCAACGTTTCGCACACCAGTTCCCGAAATATGTATGGCTGAACCCGGAACCCGAAGGCTTGTGGCAATACCGGCAGTCGATCGACATCATCCGGCAGGTCATGGGCAACCGCATGTATCCGATCACGATGGAAGGACTGGATCGGGCGATGCAGCTGCTGTCGAAATGACGGCCTGCGGCATTGCGCTTGCCGCCGGCGAAACTCATTAGAATCCGAAAGATTGCCCGTCGCGAGGCGGGCTGGTCGAAACCTCCTCTCCCTCACGCCCTCACGAATGGCCAGCAAAAAACCTGAATACAGCGAGTCGTCGATCCGTGTCCTGAAAGGACTTGAGCCGGTCAAGCAGCGGCCCGGCATGTACACCCGCACTGAAAGTCCGTTGCACATCATCCAGGAAGTGATCGACAACGCGTCCGACGAGGCGCTCGGCGGCTACTGCAAGCACATCCACGTCACATTGAATGCGGACGGCAGCGTCAGCGTCGAAGATGACGGCCGCGGCATTCCGGTCGGCCTGCATCCGGAGGAGAAAGTGCCGACAGTCGAGATCGTGTTCACGCGACTGCATGCGGGCGGCAAATTCGACAAAGGCTCCGGCGGCGCTTACGCCTTTTCCGGCGGCCTGCACGGGGTCGGCGTGTCGGTCACCAATGCGCTCTCCGCCAGACTTGAGATCACGGTCTGGCGCAAGGACGACAAAGGCAACGGCGTGCACTCGATCGAATTCGCCGACGGCGACGTGGTGCAAAAGCTGACATCGCGCCCGGCGAACAAGGACGACAAAAAATCCGGCACGCGCGTGACGGCGTGGCCGAACCCCAAGTATTTCGATTCACCGCAGATCCCGTACGCCGAACTGCAGCGCCTGCTGCGCTCAAAAGCGGTGCTGCTGCCCGGCGTGCGCGTGTCGTTCACGCAGGCCAAAAGCGGCGACACGCAATCGTGGCTGTACGAACAAGGCCTGCGCGGTTACCTCAACGAGGCGCTCGCGCAGACCAGCAGCGGCGCCACACTGATCCCGTTATTCGAAGCCGAACAGTATGCGACCGCCGAGGCCGATGGTTTTGCCGAGGGCGAAGGCGCGGCCTGGGTGGTGGCCTGGACCGAGGAGGGGGCGGTGGTGCGCGAATCGTATGTGAACCTGATCCCCACACCGGCCGGTGGCACGCATGAATCCGGATTGCGCGAAGGCCTGTTCGGCGCGGTGAAGAGCTTCGTCGAACTGCACTCGCTGCTGCCAAAGGGCGTGAAGCTGCTGCCGGAAGATGTCTTCGCCCGCACCTCGTTCGTGCTGTCGGCCAAGGTGCTCGATCCGCAGTTCCAGGGGCAGATCAAGGAAAAGCTGAACTCGCGCGATGCCGTGCGCCTGGTGGCCGGCTATTCGCGCACCGCGCTCGAACTGTGGCTGAACCAGCATGTCGATTACGGCAAGAAGCTTGCCGACCTGGTGATCAAACAGGCACAGAGCCGGCTGCGCTCAGCGCAAAAAGTTGAAAAGCGCAAGTCCTCCGGCGTGGCCGTCTTGCCGGGCAAACTGACCGACTGCGAATCGACCGACATCACGCGTAACGAAATCTTCCTGGTCGAGGGCGATTCCGCCGGCGGCTCCGCGAAGATGGGCCGCGACAAAGAATTCCAGGCCATCCTGCCCTTGCGCGGCAAGGTGCTGAACGCATGGGAAACCGAGCGCGACCGGCTGTTCGCGAACAACGAGATCCACGACATCGCCGTGGCCATCGGCGTCGACCCGCATGGCAAGAACGACGAGCCCGACCTGTCCGGGCTGCGCTACGGGCGCGTCTGCATTTTGTCCGATGCGGACGTCGACGGCTCGCACATTCAGGTACTGCTCCTGACACTGTTCTTCCGCCATTTCCCGAAACTGATCGAGCGCGGCCACATTTACGTCGCCCGGCCACCGCTATACCGGATCGACGCACCCGCGCGTGGCAAGAAGCCCGCGCAGAAAATTTATGCGCTTGACGAGGGCGAGCTCGAAGCGATCGAGGACAAGCTGCGCAAAGACGGCGTGAAAGACGGCGCCTGGAGCATCGCGCGCTTCAAGGGCCTGGGCGAAATGAGCGCCGGACAGTTGTGGGAGACCACGATGAATCCCGACACCCGGCGGCTGCTGCCGATCGCGATCGGCGAACTCGGCGTACCGGCCTCCGAAGACCGCTTCACCATGTTGATGGGCAAAGGCGAAGCCGCGGCGCGGCGCGCGTGGCTGGAGGAACATGGAAATGAAGTGGACGCTGATATCTGAGACCTGCCGATCATGGGTAAACGCTTTCGCCGCTACCCCGCGTTGCAGAGCAAACGACACTGAAACAGCCACGAACACATGACCGACCAACCCAACCTCTTCGAAACCGCCGCCGATGACGCCGGCGAATCGCTAACGCTGGCGACCTTCGCCGAGCGTGCCTACCTCGACTACGCGATCTCGGTCGTCAAGGGCCGCGCCTTGCCGGATGTCTGCGATGGCCAGAAGCCGGTGCAACGGCGCATCCTGTACGCAATGGACCAGCTGCGCCTTGATCCGGCCGCCAAGCCGCGCAAATCGGCGGCCGTGGTCGGCGACGTGCTCGGCAAACTGCATCCGCACGGCGACCAGTCGGTGTATGACGCGATGGTGCGGATGGCGCAGGACTTTGCCCTGCGCTATCCGCTGGTCGACGGCCATGGCAACTTCGGCTCGCGCGACGGCGACGGCGCAGCGGCAATGCGCTATACCGAGGCGCGGCTGACGCCGATCTCGCGGCTGTTGCTCGACGAAATAGACATGGGTACCGTCGACTTCGTGCCGAACTATGACGGCTCAAGCGAAGAGCCGAAACTCCTGCCGGCGCGCCTGCCGTTCGTGCTGCTCAACGGCGCCTCCGGCATCGCAGTCGGACTAGCCACCGAGATCCCATCGCACAACCTGACCGAAGTGGCCGCCGCTGCCGTCGCAATCATCAAAAATCCGCAGCTGACACATGATGAACTGATGGCCATGATTCCGGGCCCGGACTTCCCCGGTGGCGGCCAGATCATCACGCCGGCCGCACAGATCAGCGAGCTTTACCAAAACGGCCGCGGCAGCATCAAGGTGCGTGCGCGCTGGAAGATTGAAGACATGGCGCGTGGCCAGTGGCAGCTGGTCGTCACCGAGCTGCCGCCGGGCGCCTCGACGCAGAAGATTCTTGAAGAGATCGAGGAGCTGACCAATCCCAAGATCAAGCTTGGCAAGAAGAGCCTGACACCGGAGCAGCTGACCACCCGGCAGACCCTGCTGGCCGTGCTCGACACGGTGCGCGACGAGTCGGGCCGCGAGGCGCCGGTGCGCCTCGTGTTCGAGCCCAAATCGAAAAATCAGGATCAGGAAGAATTCAGCAACCTGCTGCTGGCGCATACCTCGCTGGAGAACAATGCGCCGGTCAACCTGGTGATGATCGGCGCTGACGGCAGGCCACGACAAAAAGGCGTCGGCGACATCCTGCGCGAATGGACAGGCTTTCGCTTCGCGACAGTGACGCGCCGCACCCGGCACCGTCTCGGCAAGGTGGATGACCGCATCCATATTCTCGAAGGCCGCGAAGCAGTGCTGCTGAATATCGACGAGGTGATCCGGATCATCCGTGAATCGGACGAACCGAAGCCCGCGCTGATGCAGGCCTTCCGTCTGTCAGAACGACAGGCTGATGACATCCTCGAGATCCGCCTGCGCCAGCTGGCGCGACTGGAAACGATCAAGGTGCAGCAAGAGCTGGCCGAACTGCGCAAGGAAAAGATTCTGCTGCAGGACCTGCTCGAGAATCCGGCCTCGATGAAAAGGCTGGTGATCAGGGAGATCGAAGCCGATGCGAAGCAGTATGGCGATGCGCGACGCACCCTGATCGTGGAAGCCGAGCGCGCAGTCGCCGAGCAGAAGGTGATTGACGAGCCGGTTACGGTGATCGTGTCGCAGAAGGGCTGGGTGCGCGCACGTCAGGGCCATGGCCATGATGCCCAGCAGTTCGCGTTCAAGGCCGGTGATGCGCTATACGCCACCTTCGCGTGCCGCACCACTGACACCCTGCTCGCGTTCGGCTCGAACGGCCGCGTGTACTCGGTGGCCGTCACGCAGCTGCCGGGCGCGCGCGGCGACGGCGTACCGCTGACCACGCTGGCCGAGATCGAGACCGGCACGCGCTTGGTTCACTACTTCGCCGGCGCTGCCGAGACCTCGCTACTGCTGGCGTCAACTGCCGGCTACGGCTTCTCGGCGAAGGCCAGCGACATGGTGTCGCGCCAGAAGGGCGGCAAGGCTTTCATGACGCTCGATGCGGGCGACGAGCCGCTGATGCCGCGCATAGTCGGTGCGCATGCGAGCGCGATCGCCTGCCTGTCCGAGCGCGGCCGCGTGCTGGTATTCGGACTGGGCGAGATCAAGTACCAGCCGGGCGGCGGCCGTGGCGTGATCCTGATGGACCTGGAGGACGGCGAGAAGCTGCTGGCCGCGCAACCGGCCAGCCAGAAGGGCGTCAAAGTGATCGGCACCGGCCAGCGCAGCGGCAAGACGCAGGAAAGCAACCTGACGGGCGCCGAACTGGCCAATCATATCGGCAAGCGTGCGCGCAAGGGCAAGCTGCTGGCCTCGCGAATGAAGCCCGCCAGTCTCGAAGCGCTGAGCTGATGAAGCGTGCAATGCGACTGCTGGCAGGCGGCCTGCTGTGCGCCTGCGTCGCCTGCGCCCAGGTCAATCCGTATTTCGATCCGGCGCGTCCGCACCACACGCGCTCGGGCTTCCGGAACAACTACGTCGATGAATTCTTCACCGCCTCGTTCTGGGCATGGCAATGGCAGCGCTGGCGCGACGGCCTGCCCAGGCCGCCCGGCAGCCTGGCTGAACTCGAGCCGGTGGCGCCGGATATCGACTGGCTGAAGCAAAACCGCAGCGTGTCCGCCGCCACCTGGATCGGCCATGCAACCGTGCTCGTGCAGGCTGGCGGACTGAACATCCTGACTGACCCGATATTCTCGGCGCACGCTTCGCCGCTGTCGTGGATCGGGCCGAAACGCAAAACAGCGCCCGCACTCGCACTGGCCGACCTGCCGCATATCGACGTGGTGGTGGTCTCGCATAATCACTATGACCATCTCGACCTGCCGACACTGAAAGCACTGAACGCGCAAGCAGGCGGCCCGCCCCTGTTCCTCATGCCGCTCGGCGTCGGCGACTGGCTGCGGCGACAGGGCATCGACCGTGTAGCGCAACTCGACTGGTGGCAGTCCACGCAAGTGGCCGGCGCGACGCTGCACTTCGTGCCGGTGCAGCACTGGTCGGCGCGCGGGCTGTTCGACCGCTTCGAGACGCTGTGGGGCGGCTGGGTGATCGAGACCCATGACGGCGAACGCCACCTGAAAATTTTCTTCACCGGCGACACGGGCTATTCGAAAGATTTCGCCGACATCCAGCGCCGCTTCGGCGCGATGGATTTCGCGATGATACCGATTGGCGCGTACGAACCGCGCTGGTTCATGCGGCATCAGCATGTCAATCCGGCCGAGGCGGTGCAGATTCACTTCGACCTGCAAGCCAAGCGCTCACTCGGCATCCATTGGGGTGCGTTCGAATTGACCGATGAAGCGCTGGACGAGCCGCCGCGCGCGCTGCGGCAGGCACTTCGATCGAGCGCCATTGACGCGCAGGGCTTTATTACGCTGGCGCCCGGAAATGTATTGAAATTTTAAGATTTCAATCAGTAAATCAATCGCTTAGAAGAAAATCAAAATCGAGATTTAGGCGCAGAAATTATTCCTTGCGTCATTGAAGTACGGAAAACCGGCCTTTATGATGGGCAAGTCTTGCTCATCATAAAGCGCCATGAAAAGTCCTGTACTTGCTGCCTGCCTGTGCCGCCTCACGGCTGCGGTCACCTTCTCCACCCTCTCCGCCTTTGCCGTCCCCGGCGTATCGCAGGCTGCCGGCAGCGCGCCGCCGCCGACGCTCGATCCCACCGTGAATGAACAGGTGATCATGCTGCCGGTCGTGCAAAATACCCGGGCCTTCCAGTTCGAGACCACGATTTTCCGGCCACCCGGCAATGGTCCCTTCCCGCTGCTGCTGATGAATCACGGCAAGGAAAGAGGCGACCCGGCCGACCAGAAGCGCGACCGCTTTCTGGCGCTCAGCCGCGAGTTCGTCAAGCGCGGTTATGCCGTCGTGGTACCGATGCGCAAGGGCTTCTCGCAATCGACCGGCCAGTACAGCGAATTCGGCTGCAACATGAAGGACAACGGCCAGCAGCAGGCCGATGATGTCGTCGCCGTGCTGGACGCACTGGTGAAGCAGCCATGGGTCGATCGCGAACGCATGCTCGTCGCTGGCCAGTCGTACGGCGGACTGGCAACGATGGCTCTTGGCACGCGCCACTATCCGGGCGTGCAGGGACTGTTGAATTTTGCCGGTGGCCTGCGCATCGACGGCGGCAATTGCGACTGGCGTGATGCGCTCGTCGCGGCATTTGGCAACTATGCGGCGAGCACTCGGCTGCCGAGCCTGTGGTTCTATGGCGAGAACGACACTTACTTCGATCCGACGCTGGCGCAGCGGCTTCAGCAGGCCTATCAGGCCGCTGGCGGTCCGTCGCAGCTGGTTGCCTACGGTCCGTTCAAATCAGATGCGCATGGCATGGTGGGCAGCCGTGACGGTGTGCGGGTCTGGTGGCCGGAAGTGGAGCGTTTTCTCAAAGGCCTAGGCATGCCGACCGAAATCACAGTGGCGATCGCCGATACGCCGCGGCCGCCATCGACCGGCTATGCGACGGTCGACAATGTCAGCGCGGTGCCCTTCCTGACCGACAAGGGTCGCGGCGGCTACCGCGACTATCTGGCAAAAACGACGCCACGGGCGTTTGCGCTCTCGGGGACCGGGGCGTGGAGCTGGGCTGAGGAAGGGGACGATCCTGCGTCGCGTGCGCTGGCATCCTGTCAGAAGAACAGCAAGCTGCCTTGCCAGCTGTACTCGATCGACAATGACGTCGTGTGGAGCGGTGGTTCCGCGACCGTGCCTCCGGTCGCGGCAAACTGAATTGCGTCAGGCCTCAGCTTGCGCTGCTCTGAACGGCCAGCGCGACCTGCGAGCGGGGCAGTTTCAGATTGCGCAGGTCGTGGCCCAGCACGACGCGGACGCGATCTCCCAGCGCTTCGTTATGCCAATAGACCGGGGCGATGTGCAGCTCTTTGGCGAGCAGGCGCGCGACCTGACGATTGCCCTTCGCGTATTCGATACGGGTCAGCTGGACGTTGAATTTGCCCTGGTTGCCGAGACGGACCACTTGCCAGTCGCCGCTCTGGACGATCTGATGCACCGAACGCGCCAGTCCGGCAATGCCATTGCCGTTGACGATCTCGACGCGGGCCTGCCGGCCTGCATCAGCCACCAGATCGGTTACAGCCGCACGGCGTCCGGCCTCCGGCTTGTCCTGCGGCCGCGGGCGTTCCGTCACGACCGTTGCCGGTACCGTTGCCGGTGCCGATACAGGTGACGCTGCCGCCACCGGATGGACCGGCGTTGCATCGGCAAATTGCAGCACATGCACGCCCGGGCTGAGTTCGACGATCCTGTCTTGCGGAAACGGCGCGCTGACCGTGGCCGGCGAGACAGCCAGCTGTTCAATCTGAGCAGCCGGTACCGGAATGGCCTGCGGGTCAAGTTTTTGCATCACCATTGCCAGCTTTTCCTGAAGACGGACATTCGCCGGATCCAGCGCGACCGCGCGCTCCAGCGCTACGCGGGCGTCGAAGTAATTCCCTTTCAGGTAATTCGCATAGCCGAGATTGCCCTGCACGTGCGCCTGGTCGGGACGCTGTGCCGCAAGCTTGGTCAGGATGGCGATCGCCAGATCCAGATCGCCACGTCCGGCCGACACCGCCGCCAGACCGTTATGTGCCTCGACATGGGCAGGCTCAAGTTCCAGCGCGCGCCGGTAGGCTCGCTCGGCATCGTCCAGCTTGCCGCTGCGCTGCAGCTCGCGCCCGAGCGCGTAAAAACCGTCGGCGCTGTCAGCCGCATCGCGGATCTCGGAGAACGGCACGATCTGCGCTTGCTGTAACGGTGGCGTCGAGCTGCAACCGGCCATCAATGCGGCTCCGACCAGACTGGTCAGCAATTTCGGATGATGTTTCATGCGAATCTCCTCTTTGATCTAATAATTATCACGACCCGCCGCCCAGTGTCGGCAACAGGTTGCGATAAATCTGCAGGATGGCCGGTCCGATCAGGACCACCATCAGCGTCGGGAAAATGAAAAAAATCAGCGGGAACAACAATTTCAGCGATACCTTCGCGGCCGCTTCTTCGGCGCGCTGTCGGCGCTTGATGCGCAGGTTTTCCGAATGGATGCGCAGCGAATCACCGACGCTGGTACCGAAACGGTCAGACTGAACCAGCATGGCGACCAGCATGTCGATGTCCTCGACGCCGGTACGCAGGGAAAGATTGCGCAACGCATGTTCTTTGCTGAAACCGGTCCGCAGCTCCAGTTGGACCATCTGCAGTTCTTCAGCCAGCACCTCGCTCTTGAGCTGGATCTCGGCGGCCACCTTGGCGATGGCCGCATCCAGGCCCAGACCGGCCTCAACGCAAATGGTCAGCAGGTCAAGCGCATCCGGAAAGCTCTCGAAGATCTCGCGCTGACGTTTGCCGATCGCATTTTTCAGCACCAGGTTCGGCAGGTAATACCCGCCATAGGAACAGGCCACCACAAAGAACATCAGCGTCGGCGCGCCGGAACGGAAAAACGAGCCGCCGAACAGGAAGGCAACGAGCGGAAACAAAAGCGCCAGCAGGGTCTTGGTTCCATAAAAAATGTACGGTGCGGAGGGCTGGCGCCAGCCGGCGTTCATGAAACGGATGCGAATCGGCGAGTCAGCCCAGCCTTCCTTCGGCCGCGACAGCTTCGCCAGCGGGCGCGTGACTTTCACCACTCGCTCGATCCACGGATTTTTCTCTTCCGAAGCCAGCGACGGCCGCGGCTCGCTCTCCATGTTGGCGAGCCGCCGGCGGAAGCGGTCCGGCGTCAGGAACCATACTGCCGCCGCAGCGATGCCCGCGCACAGGACAAACACCAGCAGCAGAAACAGCAGGGATTGCACACTCATGAGGTTTCCTTGAAATTCATCCAGCCATCAAATCCGCACACGGACGATCGAGCGCATCCACAGCACGCCGAAGATCATCATGACAAACGCAACACCAAGCATCGTCGGTCCGGCCGGATCTTCCCAGAACTTGACCAGATACTCCGGGCTGACCACCGTGAACACGCCCGCGATCGCCACCGGCAGCATGCACAGGATCACTGCCGACAGTCTGCCCTCGGCGGACATGGTTCTGATGTCGCCCATCATCTTCAGTCGCTGCCGAATCAGTACGCTAACGTTCGTCATCACCTCGGACAGATTACCGCCTGCCTCACGCTGAATCAGGATCGCGACGACCATATAGCGCAGATCGGTCAGCGGCACCCGCTCGGCCAGTCGCTGCAATGCATCGGTCAGCGGTGAGCCGAAGCTGATTTCATCGGACACCTGACGGAACTCGGATGAAATCGGATCCGGCAATTCATCCGCCAGCATTTGCAGCGTGGCCGTCAGCGCATGGCCTGCCTTCAGGCTGCGGCTGATCAGGTCAGCGGCCTCGGGCAATTGACGCTCGATGCCATGCAACCTGTCGGCACGCTTGCGAACCACGATCATGCTCGGGACCGCTCCCGCAAGCAGGCCGAACAGCAGCGCCAGGCCGGCCACCCCGGTCAGCGCCAGACCGAGCACCAGGCCGACGAAAAAACTGGCCGCTGAATAGCTCAGGAACTGGGCTACGGTCCAGTCCATGCCGCCCTGCCCGATAAAGCCGCTCAGACGAAGGACTCCCGGAATCCGCGCGAGCAATTTCTCGAGCTCCGGCGACTCAGCCAGTCGCATTTCCTTGAACATACGGCCGCTGTGCGCGTGCTTGTCGACATGCTTCGATGTCGAAATCTCTCGCAGGCGCTGCCCGACCCGCCGCGCAGCCTTGCTCTGACTGGAGAACCACCACTGCCACGCCGCCTCAATGGTCAGCGCCGCCGCAATGAACACCAGCACTCCGAATCCGTAATAAAGCCAATCCATTACCGGCCTCTCCTCAGACAGTTACCTGCATCATTCAAATACCCGCGACGGATCGTAAATATCGTCCGACAGCAATACCCCAAATTCCTTGAGCCGCTGGTTAAATTGGGGATGCAGACCGGTCGCCGCGAAATGACCCAGCACCCTGCCGTCCGGGGCGACGCCGGTACGGCGGAACGCAAAGATCTCCTGCATCGTGATGACATCGCCTTCCATGCCGGTGAGCTCATGCAGACTGAGCAGTTTGCGGGTACCGTCGGCCATGCGCGCGATCTGGACCACCACCGTAATGGCCGACGTGATCTGCTGCCGCATCGCCCGTGTGCCAAGGTTGGCGGTCGCCATGCCGATCATGTTCTCCAGCCGTGACAGCGCGTCACGTGCCGTATTCGCATGGATCGTGGCCAGCGATCCCTCGTGGCCGGTATTCATTGCCTGCAGCATGTCGAGCGCTTCAGGACCGCGTACCTCGCCGAGGATGATGCGGTCAGGGCGCATACGCAGCGCATTCTTGACCAGCGCCCGCTGCGACACCTCGCCTTTGCCTTCGATGTTGGGCGGCCGGGTCTCGAGACGGACCACGTGCGGCTGCTGCAACTGAAGTTCTGCCGCATCTTCAATGGTGACGATACGCTCGGAGTGCGGAATGAAGCCGGAGATCACGTTCAGCAGCGTGGTCTTACCGCTGCCGGTACCGCCGGAGATCAGCATGTTGACCTTGGCTTTGGCCAGCGCCTCGAGTAGCTGCGCGACTGTCGGCGGGATGCTTTTTTTGCTGACCAGATCGTGAATCGACAGCGGCTTGGCCGAAAAGCGCCGGATCGACAGGATCGGACCATCGATCGCCAGCGGCGGGATGATTGCGTTCACGCGCGAGCCGTCCGGCAGGCGCGCATCGACCATCGGGCTGGATTCATCGACGCGCCGGCCAACCCGCGACACAATTTTTTCGATCACCTTCAGCAGGTGTTCGTTGTCGTCGAAAGTGATCGGCGTGAGTTCGAGCTTGCCGCGCCGTTCGACATACACCTGACTGCAGGTATTGACCAGAATATCGGACACACTGGGGTCTTCCAGCAACGGCTCGATCGGGCCCAGTCCGAGCATTTCGTTTTGCATGTCCTGCACCAGCTGCCGGCGCTCGGCCTGGTTGACCGCCAGTCGCTGGTCATCGACGATGCGCTCGACCATGGACGACAGTTCGCGCTTGAATTGCTCGCTGTTGAGTTTCTGCAGCCGCTCGAGATCGACCCGCTCGAGCAGCGTACGGTGCATTTTCTGCTTCAGCTGCAGATAGGTCGGCGAATACATGTCCATCTCGACGACCGGGCTGCTGCGCAGCGCCGCAACCGTCGTGGAAGTATCACGAAGGTTGGTTCTCAGTTCGTCGACGGCATTGGGGATGCCGGCATCGCCATTCTTGCTGCTGCTGAAGAATCCCATGCTCAGCTCCCTGCGCCGTTCGAGTCACCACCGCGCACGAAGATGCGGCGGATCAGACCGGATTTGCTGGCCGTACCGGCAATCGTCGTATCCACCAGACGGTTGACCCAGTCAGTCAGGCTCTTTGCGATCGTGCTGTTGCGCGCCAGCTGGAGCACGGGCACACCCTGGTTGATCGAATCATTGGCCACTTCAAAATTGTTCGGAATCCGCGAATCCACACCCAGGTCGAGGATGCGCTCGATCTCGCCGCTGCTGAGCGGCGCCGAACTCTCGAAACGGTTCAGCAGCAAATGAACTTTCTCGCGCCGGTAACCCAGCGTGCCAAAAATCTCGATCAGGTGACGCGCGCCGCGCAGGTCGGGCAAAGACTGCTGCAGCACCAGATAAATGCTGTCGGAGTGGTCAAGCACACGCACGCTAGCTGAGGTGACCTGACGGCCGAGATCGAAGATGACGAAATCGAAGTGGCGCCGCGCCAGATTGACGATGGTCTCCAGGTGATCACCGCTGAGGTCGCCACCCGGATCCGGCTCGGCCGGCGCCGCGAGGATGCTGAACATCGGCGATACGCGGACCACGCTCGATTCCAGCAGGTTGATGTCGAGCCGGTTGATATCGCGGCAGACATCGGCCAGCGTGCGTTCAGGCTTGATGTCGGACACATACAGCGGCGCATCGCCGAAAGCCGTGTTCAGGTCGATCAGCAGGACGCGCTTTTTCCCCAACAGGGATAGCGCGTGCCCGAGGTTGGCGGCGACGAAGGTCGTACCGGCGCCGCCCTTGGCCGACACGAAAGACAGCACCTTGCCTTCGCGTTGCTGCGAAATCGCCAGCTTGCTGCTGAGCCGATCGAGCGCCGCATCCAGTTCGTTGGCCGACAGCGGCAGGCCCAACACTTCCCGCACGCCTACCCGCATCGCCGCAATCAGATATTCCGGCGAACGATCGGACGACAGCAGGATGATCACCGCCTGCGAATAGCGCTCACCCAGCCTCGGCAAGAGGCTGGTCGCGCCGTCCGCGAAACTGGCGGCATCGACAATGACAATTTCGGGCTTTCCTGACGCGGCAGGAACACCATCCTTCGGCATGCCCGGCAGGGGCGGCAGAGTCTCGATGGACGGATTCCGGTTCATGCAAATGCGCGTAACGGTCGCGCGAAGCGTGTCGTCGGTGGAAAGAATAAAAGCATTCATCAAGGTTTTTCCCTGGGCATTGGAATATTTTTTCTAAAGGGCATTTATGTGCAGCTGGTCGAATCCATTGCTTCACGCGTCTTGATTGTCGAAAACGAGGGCATATCGAATCCGAAGTTAACAAAAGGAATGATAGCTTCTACGCGCATGCCGGGGGCAATTGATACGCTCACGAAGTCGCACGACGAACGCGCCGCAGCTGCAGTCGGTGCGCATTGGTCCGGCAGGTATTGAATGGCGATATTACTGTCCGTTAGCGCCGGAAAAACTTGCCTCATTCGCTGCTTGATCAACGGCGAGTTGGCATCACAAACTATCGCAAGACGCGCACCGAGCTCGGTCGCTTCGTTTGCAGCATTCATGAAGTACAACACCCGTGCCATTTCAATCGCGCCGAATAGCAAGATCATGAATCCGCCCACCGACGCGACCAGCGCAAACTCCAGCGCTGCCGCACCGCGCTGGCGCCTGAAACGACCTAGCTGCGCCCACATCATGATAACTGCCTCATCACAGCCTCGATATCCGCGAAAGTCGTCGTCGGCGAACTGGTCACGAAGGGCAATCCCATGAATGGGTACTGATAACCGCTGATCCGGACCGCCACCAGCTGAATCAGTCCCTCGCCCGTACTGACATCCTTGTACGTTTGTGCCGTCGCTCCAGCGCACTCACTAAAGTCCTTGCGGTCGCAGACTTTCACATGGGCGATCGACAACGACGGGGCCAGTGCACGCCCGGAACAGGCGTCGTTGCCATACACCGCGAGGCACTTCGCCCGGTAGACCATGCTGAATTGGTAATTCGTATCGGACGAAGCGGTCCGATAGCCACCGTCATCCGGGTTTACCAGCGAAAGCATACGGACCGAGGTACGCACTGACTTGACCAGTGTGTTGTACTGATAGATCGCCCGTCCGTACTCTGCCGCACCGAAGGCGATCACGGCCATCGGCAGCAGCACCAGCGCAAACTCGACCGCCGCCACCCCGCGCTGCCGACGCAGGCGCAAACTGCGCATCAAAGAGGAGGTTCGTTGCGAAATTCGCATCGCTCACCTCACCAGGGTAGGAACCAGCGAGCCGGTGCTGGAGGGATCGCCAGGCATGCCACTGGCTGCGCACGGACTGGTCGAGGCATTTGCCGGACCGCGGTATTCGAGACACATCTTGGTTTGAGAACTGGTGGAGTCCCCGCATTTGGCGGCGGCGATATCCCCTTCGGGATTTTTGGTAATACCGGCATTGTTCGGCATCGGGTGGAGCAAGAAAACACAGGCCCATTGCGTAATCGGCGCTTTATTTGCCGAATCAAACGCGCTGCAATTAACCACTGGCACCGGTACTGCGCGGCGTTCGCGACCATTCAATTGCAAATAACTGGACGGCTGTATTGTGCCGCTGACATCCACACCTGCGATATTCACTCCCTGGTAGGGCTCGTTGCTCGAACGACGGCCAAGGAAATTCGGAAAGGCATTCGCACCATCCGCCCATGTCAGGCCCGTGTAGGCATAGCCACTTAAGTCTGGCGCACCGTCACCGGCTTTCACTCCTCCGAAATAAATACCGAAGCGGCTGTTGAACGCCGCCCCCAGCGAGGACATGACGCCGGGTTTCCCAATTTCTGCGCCGATAGCAGGCAGGTTGCAGACGCCCTCGCCCACTATTTGTCCCGCGATGTCTGCCGCACCACCGGCTCCGGGTGTCAGGTCAACCCAGCGGAAGTTCCCGCTTAGCTGGGCGTCCTTTCCATTTGCCTGAGGCGACAACACGGCTTCAAGCCAGCCTCCGACCGCAGTAGTGCTGACTTTATCAGCACAAAGGGCAACGGGAACCGCGCAGCTGGTCTGTGACGGGCGACGCGATGCGACGGCGGATGCCGTGACAGACTGCGTACCAATCGTCACCCCGGGCAGCACATTCAGCACCTGGATGAAAAATGTCTTGATGCCGGAATTAACCACCTCACAACGCGCGTACAACATCGCTTCGGCAGCTGGGCCCGTGATGCCGGAACCGCTGCTAAAAGGGCCGGCCGCAGTTTGCGAAAAAGTAACGGTCACCGGAGAACTGACGCTACCGATAACATTTCTCTGGAAGCCCACCCGATGTAATGTCGCCACCATACGGCCGGCCGCCTCGGCGCGCTCCATCGCCTTGGGTAAGTCGCGATGCAATTCCTGCGATGCCGACAGCGCACACGCATCGGCCGCATTCTGCACTTCGGTTTTCGCAACGAACAACTGCCCGAGATCGATCGCCAGACCGACCATGCCGAGCATGGCGACGATTGTCAGAGCGACCACCACGGCGACCACGCCCCGTTGGGCATAGCCACGTGCGCATCCAATCCGCGCCAACTGAGCTCGCCCTTGCATTTGCATCACACTGTGTCAGCGGCTGATGCCGATGGTAAAGGTGTCACGGCCGACCTGCGGCTCCTTGAAGGACGAACGATAGCGATCCACGGTTTCGCGCGATGCCGACGCATCCATCGATTCACTGACATCCTTCGCGCCCGCGTCGGGATTGAGCGTCTGCTGCGCGACCAGAGACCGGGTACTTTCGCCAAATCGGCTGTCCACTTGCGGCGATGTCGGTGCGCATGCACCGAGCAGCGCGCAACTCGCCGCCGCAGTGATCATTGCAACAAAAAACGGCTTGCTCATTTGCCTCTCCTTTACGGCGCGCTTTCGATTGGGGCGCCCCGCTGTATTCATTTCATTTCAAAACCTGAGGCATCCTTGCCTTGCTGACCGCGCGGCTGTGGCGGTGACTTGCCCTCAAGCTTGCCACCCAGGAAAAGGTCAGTGCGCGACGGATCGCGATAGCCGTCGGTCGGTAACGAATAACCAGGCGGCAGCGGCTTGACCAGCCGGGGGGTCACCACGAACACCAGCTCAGTCTTATCATTCTGGAAGTCGGTACTGCGGAACAGCGCGCCCAAAATGGGGATTTCGCCCAGCACCGGGAAAGCGCGAATGTTCGTCGTCGTATTGTTCTTGATCAGTCCACCGATCGCAAAGCTCTGACCGTCAGCCAGCTGCACCGTCGTCGATGCCCGCCGCGTCGTGATCAGCGGGAAAATCTGGGTCGCATTATTCGATGTGGTGATGCCTACACCGTCGCGCGCGAGCTCTGACACTTCCGGCGCCACTTGCAAATTGATGCGTCCGCCGGACAGTACGGTCGGCGTGAACCGCAGACCCACACCAAAATCTTTTTCCTGCAGCGTCACAATCGGTGCGCCGCCGGCGCCGCCGCCCTGAGCCACCGGAATCATGATCTTGCCGCCGGCAAGGAAGCTGCCCTCATGACCGGTAATGGCCATCACGTTCGGCTCAGCCAGCACCTTGACCAGACCATCGCGCTTTTCCGCCTCGATTCCAAACCCGGTGGTGGACGAACGACTGCCAGAGACCGTGGCGCCCAGCGTGCCACTGAGGAAGTTGCTCAGCAACTGATAGCTCCACATACCGCCGGACATCGAGCCATTCAGGCGCGCGCCCAGCTTGTCGATCAGCGTCTTCGATACTTCGGCGATCTTCACTTCCAGCATCACCTGCTGCGCAGATGCGACCGTCATCATATTGATGATGCGCTGCTGCTGCGCGCCACCCTGCGCCTGCATCTGCGCACTTGTCGTGTTCGCCATGCCTTCCTGCTGCGCAGCCGTGCTCATCACGGCGGGACGGCGCACATAGGCCATTGCCAGTTCATAGGCGCGCTGCATCGCGATCGCATCAGTCACGGTCCCCGACAACACGAGACTTTCGGCGGCGGCAGTCACACGGATGTCCTTTTCCTCGGGCATCAGCTCGCGCAGCGTGTTGATCAGGCCGGTTGCATCCATTGCCACGGCGATCTCAATCACATTGCAACGCTTGCTCTTGCCCTGAACGATCATGTTGGTCGTACCGACCGACACGCCGAGCAGATACAGCGTATCCGGCGCAACCAGCATGGCCTGCGCGACGTTCGGGTTACCCAGCGAACGATTGATTGCCGGTTCAGGCAGTCGCAGCAGCGTCGATTTGCCGATTGCCAGTTCGATCTTGGCAGGCGCCGCGACTTCGCCGTTGCAATTCATGTTGGGGATCATCGTTTGCCGCGGATCGCCGCCAGCACCCTGCGCCGGGGCGATCTGCTGTGCGTTAGCGCCGCAACTCATCAGCGCGAGCGTGAAGGCCGACAGTCGCAGCACCCGCCGCCCCGCCCCTGCCCTGCCAGGTACCATCGGCTTGTTCATCTCGTCTTCCCTTTGTTTTTTATCTGCGGCGCGTATCAGTAACATTCCTGCGAACCACGCAAGCCGTTAATGACCCCCACGCAGTTCGGTGCCTCGGCCGGCTGCGGATTGACCGCGGCGGAAGCGGTTGCGGTCGGTGGACTCGAAGGCGCTGCCCGCTTGACCCGAGGAGCGGATACGCGTGCCTGAGGCTTCACAACTTCAACAGGCTTGGCTGCGCTCGCAACGGCCGCAATGGGCTCGAGCTGCAACAGCGTTTCCTTGGTCACGCCCACGGTGGTCGCATCGCCCGGATCAATCTGATTCCGCAGCACCAGCGACAGCGTACCGACGCTACGCGCCAGATCGATCTTTTCCGCCTGCTCGGGCGTGACTTCAAGGGTCACCGCATTCACCACGCGCGGCTTGGTGTCATCCCGATTCACTTCCTGCGCAACGGCGAGCACGAGGATTCGCTCCAGCACGATCTTCGAGATCGTCTGGTCGCGAGAGTTATTGTTATTGTTATTGTTTTCAACATCGCGATGCGTGTTGACGATGATGTCGACAAAATTGCCAGGCAAGGCGAATCCGGCAACGCCGATCACATCGTTCACGCGAACCGTGATCGCACGACGGCCTTCGCCGATCACGGCAGACAGTCCGCCCTGGGTTCCCTTGGGCGCCAGTTTCGCCTCGATGACAGGTTCGCCACGCTGAAATGCCGTGCGCGCCACGCGGCCATCGAGTTTATCGATCGCATCGGCGGATCCTTCCGGCACACTGCCCGTGGGCCAGTCAGCCAGCTTCACCATATCCGGAGAAATGCGCTGCCCGAGGCTGATCTCAGTCGCAGCCACGGCCACGCGGGCCATGTTGCTGTTCGACTGACTGCTCAGCCAGCGAAACGCCAGAAACACGGCAGCGAGACCGGCCAGCAAGGCAATGGCCAGAACTATCAAGGCCCGTGTGTTTTTCATCTCCCCCCCTCACGATCTTCTTGCCTCAGCGAGTCTGCGCTTAGTCGGCAATCCGACATCGTTGGCGTTTTTGTTGTGCTTTTATTCAGCATCATTTTTATACTTTCTGCAGACATCAGACAGCCCGAAGGTCGAGCGATGGCTATGTGCCGCAGAAGTCGTGGCGACGGTGACCACCACGAATCAGGGTGGCAGAGTACATGAACCTGCACTGGGCCAACCTGGCCAAGACCCTGATCCGGACATCATCCATTCCCGTTCTACATCTGCGGCCCCGCGATTGAGATGAGGAAATTTGTTGCAATCAGGTGTTCATCAACACGCTACAGTGCTGAGGCAAAGAGGAGAACCGATGTAGCAATCGCCATTGCTACGCCATACGGTATGACAAGGCCACCAGCTACACCGCGCAAAGGCGGCGCCCCCTCTGACCGGACTCGCGGCTTGGGCTGCCGCGTTGCCTTCCCGGCCTTCCAGCGTATGACCAGCACGATCCCCCAGAGGCCACCGACCAGCGCCGTCGCCAGCGCGATCTTGAAGGTCGTCAGCGGCCCGGCGTACATGCCGACGACCGCGAGCAATTTCACATCACCCGCCCCCATGCCGCGCACCAGATAAAACGGCAGGAACAGCAGCAAACCGGTCAGGCCGCCCAGCAGGCAATCAGGAACGCTGATGCTGTACGGCAGAAAAGCTGCCTGCGCCAACGCCACCGCCGCACTCACTCCCAACAGCAGATTGGGCACACGCCAGCGTGTCCAGTCAGTCCATGCAGCGATGACCAGGGTAGTTACCATCCCGACCATACCCGCGCTGAACTGGAGTGAAATGCTCATTGTTTTTAGAATCTGCGCTGGCAGGTCAAAGTTAAATCAGCGCATTCAGGGAGCGCCCGAGGACACTGCCCCCGGGCACGCCAATCAAGCGCGCTACTGCCTCACCATGTCTTGCAACCCGGCGTCCGGCAGATCAACCGCTTTCGGCTCAAAATCCAGCAACCACCGCGTAATTAGCCAGCGTTTGCGAGCGAACTATTGACGTTCGTGAATCCGGTTTTAACAGTATTGCCCAAAGTCACCACAATTGCCACGATCACCGCAGCAATGGCAGCGACAAATAAACCGTATTCAACGGCCGTTGCGCCTTGTTCGTCAGCAAAGAATGCTTGCAACCCTTGTTTCAGTGCCTTCATGGAAGCCTCCTAAGTAAATTAATTGCACAGGCGACCCTGCGCACAACAACGTGGAAAAAGTTTCCACAGAAAATCAACGGCAAAACCTACTATCGCGTTTAGTCAGAAAACTCGCTGACCGCACACTCCGGCATCGTTGTTTATTTGCCATGACCTAAAGTGTCATGCCATGGGGCAAAAACAGGAATAGTTTAAACGTACTATTTTCTAGAAGAATTTTTTAACCAATTACATATAATACTTAAGTTTAATGGTAGCAAGTACTAGCTTCAGAGTAAATACTTTGGAATCATTTGATTTATGGCAATTCTTGCCAGTCCATCGATTCCGATAAGCGGTGAAAATTCCTTCCGCACCTCCTGCAAGGCGCGGACACCGCATCGGGAAGTACGAAGAGCCTGACTGAACTCACGGCTGACACTTCTGTGGCACGGCAGGATTTGGACCCGCAAAATGTCATGAACGAATACGCGAGACTGTTTTACGCACTGTGGCCAGACTATGTCACACGCGCCCACCTGCAGCGACTACAAGAGTCGGTGATCGGACGAAAGGTCGCCCCCGAGCATTTGCACCTGACGCTGGCCTTCCTCGGCAACCAGGCAACATCCTCACTACCCAAGCTGACGGCACTGCTCGACAAGCTGCCGGCCCAGAGCTTCATGCTCGACCTCGACTGCTACGGCTATTTCAGTCAACCCCGCATCGCCTGGGTGGGGCCGACCGACAGCCCCACTCTCTTGCTGGACTTGCGGCAATCGCTGATGCGCGAATTGAACGCAGCGCACGTGCCGCTCAAGCCGGAAGAACCATTCAAGCCGCATGTGACGCTGGCACGCGAGGCGAACAGCCTGAACGAGCCGTTCGCGCCGGGGATCCCCTGGCGGGTCGCCAAGCTCCTGCTGATCCAGTCGGTGCAGGTCAAGGGCGGCGTGATCTACTCTCCGATCATGGAAAAATCGCTTGCCTGAAGGGCAAGCCAACACCGAACGCGCGCCAGCAGATGTCGGCATATCAGCACTGCGCCGGGGCGGCGATCTTGCGCAGCACATGCGCTGCTGCCACCAGCCCGAAACTGGCTGTGACCACCATCGCCGAGCCATAGCCGGCGCAATTAAGCCCGGTGACACCGGCAGTTGCGGCGGATACGGCATCTGTCGCCTCATTGACTGCATCATCTTCGGTGTCGCAGACCTCGGGAAGCTGCAGCGGCTCCATCGAAAACACGGCATCGATGCCGAATTTGTTTTTCGCTCCGCGAGGAAATCCGTGACGCAGCCGCAAATTCTTGCGCACTCGCTTGAGCAAAGGCTCCTGTTCGGTGCGCGCAAGATCAGCAACGGCAATACGCGTCGGGTCGGTCTGCCCGCCGGCACTGCCTATTGTCAGCAGTGGTATCTGGTGGGCATGACAATGAACGATCAATGCCGTCTTGGCGCGCGCATCATCGATCGCGTCGATCACGTAGTCGAAGCATTCTGGCGGAACCAGCGCCGCCACATTCTCCGCATCGATGAACTCTTCGACGCAAGTGACTTCGCACAAAGGATTGATCTGCGCGATACGCTGCGCAAGCGCCGCCACCTTCGCCTGGCCCAGCGTGTCCGTCAGCGCATGGATCTGACGGTTCACGTTCGACTCGGCCAGGTGGTCAAGGTCGATTATGGTAATGCGCCCGATCGCCGTGCGCGCGAGCGCCTCGACGGCCCACGAGCCAACCCCGCCAACGCCGATCACGCAGACATGCGCCGCACGGAAAGCGGCCAGCGCCGACGCACCATACGCGCGCGCGATGCCGCCGAAGCGGCGTTCGAAGTCGACATTCTCGACTTCGCCGATCTCGGAGGCTGCAAAGCTGCTCGCTACAAGCGCGCTGGGGCGTACATTGATCATGCGCACATTTTAACGGACGTAAACGTTTCGTCCGGCATAAACTCTGAATCTGAACAGTTTCTCAACTTCATCAGCCTGTCGCCTCTGCCATCCTCGTGCCTCGCCTGTCCCCGCTGCTATCACTGATCGCCGTCGCCGTTGCCGCCCATGTCGCGCTGGGCGCCGCGCGCGTGACCACATCGCTGTATGCGTTATCGCTGCAAGCCTCCGAATTCACCGTGGGCACGCTGATCGCGTTGTTTGCTGTGTTCCCGATGCTGCTCGCGGTGCCCATGGGCCGTGTGATTGACCGTAGCGGCGTACGCCGGCCGTTGATGGCAGGCTGCGTGGTGGCGTCGATCGGCGTCACGCTGGCGGCAACAGTGAAGGCGCTCGCGGTACTGTATGTCGCCGCAATTCTGATCGGCACAGGCTTCATGGCGATCTTCATCGCCGCGCAGCACGCTGTCGGCACGCTGGCCGCACACGACCAGAAAGCGGCGGGCTTCAGCCGGCTGTCGGTCGGCTTTTCAATTTCCGCCTTCCTCGGCCCATTGATCGCCGGCTTTACGATCGACCATGCCAGCCATGCTGCCGCTTTCGGTGCCTGCGGCGTATTCACGCTGCTGGCCTTCGTCATCGCATCGGGCCGCACACTGCGCGAACTGCCCTTGCAGGCTGCCGGCGCGCATCAGCAGAAAGGCAGCCCGCTGCAGTTACTGCGCAATCGCGAACTGCGTGGCGTGTATGTCGTCGGCATCCTGCTGGCGGCCGCATGGGACATGTTTACTTTCGTGACGCCGATCCGCGGCACCCAGCTTGGGTTTTCCGCAACGACGATTGGCATGATCCTCGCTTCGTTTTCTGCCGCGACTTTCATCGTGCGCATCGCGATGCCGGGCATCGTGCGTCGATTCCACGAATGGCAGGTGCTGACCGGCGCATTGTTGGCAGCCGCACTCTGTTACGCACTGCTACCGTTTATGCAGCAGCCGTTGTCGATGGCGGCAACTGCTTTCGCCCTCGGCCTGGCGCTGGGCAGCGGACAGCCGAATGTGCTCGCACTGCTGCACACGGGCGCGCCGCCCGGACGCGGCGCCGAGGCGATTGCGATCCGCGCCAGCATCGGCAACCTGTCGGCCGTGTCGCTGCCGCTGGCCTTCGGTGCGGCCGGCGCCACGCTGGGCCTGTTTGCCGTATTCTGGGGACTAGGCGCGATCGTCGCGTGCGGCATCCCCGTCGCCGCGCGCCGCGCGCTGAAAATTTCTCACTCATCACAACTCGACGCACATGAACCATAAAACGTCCATCGCCGACCTGCGCCGCGATTACAGCCACGCGACGCTTTCCGAAAACGATGTCGATTCCGACCCGATCCGCCAATTTGACCTCTGGTTTCATCAGGCCCTCGACGCGCAGCTGCATGAACCGAATGCGATGGGACTGGCGACCGTCAGCAGCAACGGCCGGCCGTCACTACGCATCGTGCTGCTGAAGGATGTCGACGCACGCGGCTTCACCTTCTACACCAACTACCAGAGCCGCAAAGGCGAAGACCTGCTGCAGAACCCCCATGCGGCGCTGACCTTTCACTGGCACGAACTGGAGCGGCAGGTACGCATCGAAGGCCGCGTCGAGCGCGTACCGGCCGAAGAAAGTGACGCGTATTACGCGATACGCCCGGTCAAAAGCCGCATCGGAGCGCATGCGTCGGCGCAGAGCCGGCCCATCGACAGCCGCGAGCAACTGGAACAGCAATTCCACGAAGCCGAAGCAGCATACGGCGAGCATCCGCCGCGGCCGTCGCACTGGGGAGGCTACCGTCTGACGCCGGAGTGGATCGAGTTCTGGCAGGGCCGGCGCTCGCGCCTGCACGACCGCGTCGTCTACACGCGAGGGCCGGACGGCAGCTGGTCACGCGAACGGCTGCAGCCCTGAGATAGACGCCAACGCCGGAGCGGCGCTGCGCGATCAGCGCCGGAGCCTGTCCCCGAATACCTTCCTGAATTTCATCACCTTCGGCGCCACCACAAATGCGCAGTACGACTGCAGCGGGTGGTTCAGGAAATAATTCTGGTGGTGCTCCTCGGCGCGATAGAACGCGGGCGCCTCGGCCAGCTCGGTCACGATGGGCGCATCCCATACATGCGCCATCTCGGCGATCACCTGCTTCGCCGTTGCCATCTGCTCCGGACCGTTCGTGAAAATCACTGAACGGTATTGCGTGCCAACATCGTTGCCTTGCTGGTTCAGCGTGGTCGGATCGTGGATGGTGAAAAAAATCTCGAGGATGTCGCGGTAACTGACCAGCACAGGATCAAAATGCACCCGCACGACCTCGGCATGGCCGGTGCTGCCGTCGCACACCTGCTCGTAGGAAGGATCGACGACATGGCCGCCGCTGTAGCCGGACTCGACCTGCTGCACACCGCGTAGCTCCTGATAGACCGCCTCGAGGCACCAGAAGCATCCGCCTCCGAGGGTTGCAATTTCTGTCGTCATGAGTCGCTCCGTTGCGTGATTACTGTTCGTGCCAACTGTAGCCCAACTCCGGCGGCGCTGCAGACGCCATCGCGCAAGCCTGCGCAAACTGCGTCGCACCAGCGAGCTCGCTGCATTCAGCGCGCGCCTCAGGATCCTGTCCTCAATGCAGGACCCGACGTCGCGAACTCCATCGGCATCGCCGCTATCAGAGACGGCAATACGATATGGCGCAAGGTGTCGGCGGTGAAGATGCGGTCATTGACGAAAGTCGATCTCGGAACCTGCGGCAAGGCAGCACAAAGCTCGGCCAGACTGGTCGCCTGCCATTGCCCGTCACTGCCGGGCAGCCATACTGCGCGTCGGACTTCATCATCCACGACCAGCAGCGGATCGTAATGACACCAGACCGCCAGCAAGTCCTCGAGCCGCTGCGCCGGCACGCCCGACATGACCATGCCATCGTCATGCACTGCCAGCGATACCTGCTTGTCGACGCACCATGCCGTCACGGCAGCGGGCGACAGAGACTCCAGCGGCAGCAGCGACGCGCCGATGCGCAGCAACGAGAAATACAGCACGATCGCGTCCGGATGTCCGCTGCCGACATAGGCGACCGTATCGCCAGAACGCACGCCCCACTCACCTTGCAGGCGCGCCGAGCCACGCTCGATGCGTGACCACAGCCGGCGATAGGTAATGTCGCGGTCGTGCAGCATATGCGCGAGCCGGTCAGTGTGCCGGTTCGCCTGCCTTTGCAGCATTGCCAGCATCGAAAATTGTCCTGTCTCCATGCCGTGATTCTACGCAAGATGTCGCGGTCTCCCGCGCGGTACGGGCAATTTGGGCATAATTCGGATTCAGAAATTCAAATTCCAGCATGCTCATCCCCACACACCGCGCCGCCGATCCCGAATTCGACACCAGCCACTTCCGAGCTGCCCTGTCGCAGTTTGCTACCGGCGTGACAATCATCACCACCCGCGACGAGAACGGCGGCTTCTTCGGCCTGACCGCCAGCTCATTCAATTCCGTCTCACTGGAACCGCCGCTGGTGCTCTGGAGCCTGGGTGGCGGTTCACGCAGCCTGCCGATATTTTCGGGGAATTCGCATTACGTGATCAATATACTGGCCGGCGATCAGGCCTGGCTGGCGGAGCGCTTCGCCAGCCGAATCGACGATCGCTTCGAAGGCGTCGATTACGAGTTGTCGCAGACTGGGCTGCCTATTCTGCGCGGCACTTCAGCCTGGTTTGAATGCCACAACCGCAGCCGCTATCCGGAAGGCGATCATGTGATCTTCGTTGGTGAAGTGGAACGCTGCGCATTCGACAAGAAACCAGCGTTGGTGTTTCACGGCAGCCGGTTCGCGCAGCTGGGCGCCTGACCAGGCTGACTCTGGACTCAGAGAAGTTTGTCCAGCACGCCCGCCGAATCAAACGCTGCGCGCCGCAACCGGTCGTTTACGCCCTGCCACTGCGCATCGTCCGGTGGTTGCTCGACGATGATCAGGTCGGCACCCTGCGTGTCCATTGCGCGCAGGTTCGCATACAACGCATGCGCATAGCCGTCGGGATCGGCTGGCATCCGTGCCGAAACAGACGCCGGAATGCAATCGGCGTAATGCATCAGCGCGACACGTCGTCCGTTTTTCTGCAGGCGATTGATCACTGCTGCCAGTTCGTCCGACGCGATCAGCGCGACCGGCGTTTGTGGCGCATAGTGCGCATCCAGGCTGCCGGACACACGCGGCGCCGCTGTATCAGTTGATGCCAGCCTGCGACCGAGCACATGTTCAATCTGTACTGCGCTGATGCGGCCCGGCCGCAGCAGCACCGGTCCGCGCGTGGCGAGACGGGTCAGGTCGACGATGGTCGATTCGATGCCGACATCGCTCTGTCCGCCGTCCAGCACCGCTGCCAGCGGCCCGACCCCGGGCGCACCGAATTCATCGATCACATGCTGCGCCATGGTGGGACTGACCCGGCCGAAACGATTCGCCGAAGGTGCAGCCAGCCCCCCTTGGCCTTGCCGGAATTCCTTCAGCAAGGCCTGCGCGGTCGGATGTGACGGGCAACGCAGGCCGACCGAATTCTGTCCGCCAGTGACGGCCGCAGGCACGTTCGGGGCGCGCGGCAGGATCAGCGTCAGCGGTCCGGGCCAGAAGGCGTCGATCAGCCGGCGCGCTTCGTCGGGCACCGCGCTGGCCCAGCGCGACAGGTCGGCATCACGCGCGACATGCACGATCACGGGATGATTAGACGGCCTGCCCTTGGCCGTGAAGATCGCGGCGACCGCATCCGGATTGCCGGCGTCAGCGGCCAGCCCATACACCGTCTCGGTCGGAATCGCGACCAGCTTGCCGGCTTCAAGCAAGCGCGCCGCTGCGCGAATCGCGTTGGCGTCGGCGACCATCAGTTCAGGCCGTGATGCCGAAAATGCGGCAGGCCTGCGCAAAGCGCTGCTGCGCTTCGGCCATTGTGGCTGCGACGAAGGTGACATGACCCATCTTCCGGCCACGCCGCGGATCATCCTTGCCATACAGATGCAGGTTGGCGCCGGGCAGTGCAAGCACCTGGTCCCAGGCAGGCTCGCGCGGCCTGTCGTCGCCATCAGCGAACCACAGGTCGCCGAGAATGTTGAGCATCACCGACGGTGAATGCTGCCGCGCGTCGCCCAGCGGCAGCCTGGCCATTGCGCGCACCTGCTGCGCGAACTGACTGGTGATGCAGGCATCGATCGTGTAATGCCCGCTGTTGTGCGGCCGTGGCGCCATTTCATTGACCACCAGCGTGCCGTCCTGCAGCACGAAAAATTCGATGCATAGCACGCCGACGTAAGCCAACCGCGCAATGATCTCCAGCGCCGCAGCCTGCGCGCGCGCTGCGCAATCGGCCGTCACGTTCGGGCCCGGCACGGTGGTGGTGAACAAGATGCCGTCGCGGTGCACATTCTCGGCGATCGGATAGACGACTGCCTGTCCGTCCGCGCCGCGCGCGGCCAGCACCGATACCTCATACGCCAGCGGCAGCATTTTTTCGAGCACGCAGGCGACGCCCTTCATCTGGTCAAACGCACTGCGCGCCTCGTCGCGCGAACGCACGCGCACCTGGCCCTTGCCGTCATAACCCATGCGCGCAGTCTTCAGGATGCCGGGGAACAGCTCGTCGGGCAGCGTATCAATGTCAGCGGTCGAGCGGATCGCGCGGTGCGGTGCGGGCAGCACGCCGGAGCGCTGCGCGCAGTCGGTAAAGAATTGCTTTTCCGCGAGACGGTCCTGCGCCACCGACACGCAGGCGGCCGACGGCGCAACGAAGGCCTGTGCGGCCAGCAGCGCGAGACTGTCAGCCGGCACGTTCTCGAATTCGGTGGTGACGGCGGCGCACTGCGCGCCGAGTTCCTGCAGCGCAGCGGCGTCGGTATAACCGGCCGACAGCAAATGATCAGCCGCATGGCCGGCCGGGCAGTCCTTCGCCGGCTCCAGCACGGCGACCTTGTAACCCATCGCCTGGGCGGCGTGCGCGAACATGCGACCGAGCTGCCCCCCTCCCATCACGCCCAGCCAGGTGGACGGGCTGGCGGCGGGCACGAAGACTTCGTTCTGATTGCCGGATTTCATACGGGAAGTGTCATCGCCTTCGCAGCCTCGGTTTGCTGCGCGCGGAATTTCAGGAGTTTTTCGGCCAGCACCGCATCATCGACCGCAATCATCGCAATCGCCGACAGTGCGGCATTTGCCGCGCCGGCCTCGCCAATTGCATAAGTCGCGACCGGTATGCCCTTGGGCATCTGCACGATGGACAGCAGCGAATCCTCGCCGCGCAGGTATTTCGACGGTACGGGCACGCCGAGCACTGGCACGATGGTCTGCGAAGCGATCATGCCGGGCAAGTGCGCGGCACCGCCGGCACCTGCAATGATCGCGCGCAGCCCGCGCGCGCGCGCTGACTTCGCATACTCGAACATCTGGTCGGGCATGCGGTGCGCCGAGATCACCTGCGCCTCATGCGGCACGCCGAATTCCTTCAGCAACGCGACTGCATGCTGCATCACATCCCAGTCGGATGACGATCCCATCACCACGCCGATCAGCGGCGCACCTGCGGGCTTGTTCGCTTCGCTCATGGTCTGCCCCTTAGTCCTTCAGCTCGTTGCCGGTCAGGCGCTGCAGCGCCTCCCGATATTTCGCGCCGGTTTTTTCGATCACGTCAGCCGGCAGCGCCGGCGCCGGCGCGGTCTTGTTCCAGTCGCTCAGCGTCTCGAGGTAGTCACGCACGAACTGCTTGTCGAACGACGGCGGCGAGATGCCTTCCGCATAAGAATCGGCCGGCCAGAAGCGCGACGAATCCGCAGTCAGCACTTCATCCATCAGATGCAGCGTGCCATGGTCATCAAGACCGAATTCGAACTTGGTGTCGGCGATGAGGATGCCGCGTGTCGCCGCATAATCAGCGGCAGCCTGGTACAAGCGAATGCTGACGTCGCGAATCTTTTCGGCCAGCTCCTTGCCGATGCGCGCGACCATGTCGTCGAAACTGATGTTCTCATCATGCTCGCCCATGTCGGCCTTGGCCGCCGGCGTGAAGATCGGCTGCGGCAGCTTCGCCGCCAGCTTCAGCCCGGCCTGCAACGGAATGCCGCAGACGGCACCGGTGGTCTGGTAATCCTTCCAGCCCGAGCCGATCAGGTAGCCGCGCACCACCGCCTCGACCAGAATGGGCTTGAGGCGCTTGGCTACCACCGCGCGGCCGCGCACCTGCGCAACCTCGTTTGGCGCGACCACACTCTCGGGTGCGACGCCGGTCAAATGGTTCGGCACGATGTGGCCGAGTTTCTCGAACCAGAAGTCCGACATCTGGTTCAGCACCTTGCCTTTGGCAGGAATCGGCTCGTTCATCACCACATCGAACGCCGACAGGCGGTCGGTCGTCACGATCAGGATCTTGTCGTCGCCGACAGCGTAGTTGTCGCGGACCTTGCCACGGCCAAGCAGCGGAAGGGAAGTGAGGGTGGATTGGTAGAGGCTGTTCATCTGATTAGGCTTTCGGGTCTTTCCAAAGACGCTGGATTCCGGCGTTCGCCGGCATGACGAATCAAAAGCTGCCGGCCCTGAAAAGCGTCACCCCGGCAGAGGCCGGGGTCCAGTGTCTTTTTGCTTGCAGGCCGCAGCGGTGCGTTTACTTCACAAGCTGCGACAGCTCGCCTTTCTTGTAACGCTCGGCGATCTTCTCCAGCGATACCGGCTTGATCTTGCCGGCCTGGCCTTCGCAGCCGAACGACAGATAGCGCGCCTTGCAGACCAGCTTCGCAGCTTCGCGCGCCGGCTTGAGGTAATCACGCGGATCGAATTTCGCCGGATTTTCGATGAAGTAGCGACGGATCGCGCCCGTCATCGCCAGACGGATGTCGGTGTCGATGTTGATCTTGCGCACGCCGTGCTTGATGCCTTCCTGGATCTCTTCGACCGGCACGCCATAGGTTTCCTTCATGTCGCCACCGAACTGGCGGATCTCGGCCAGCAGTTCCTGCGGCACCGACGACGAGCCGTGCATCACCAGATGGGTGTTCGGGATGCGTGCGTGAATTTCCCTGATACGGTCGATCGCGAGAATGTCACCGGTCGGCTTGCGCGAAAACTTGTATGCGCCATGGCTGGTGCCGATTGCAATTGCCAGCGCGTCGCACTGGGTCTGGCGCACGAAGTCAGCGGCCTGGTCGACATCGGTCAGCAGCTGCTCGCGCGTCATCTTGCCATCGGCGCCATGACCGTCTTCCTTGTCGCCCATCATCGTCTCGAGCGAGCCGAGCACACCCAGTTCAGCCTCGACGGTCACGCCGATCGCATGCGAGAACTCGACCACTTTCTTCGACACTTCGACGTTGTACTCGTAGCTGGCAACCGACTTGCCGTCTTCCATCAGTGAGCCATCCATCATTACCGACGTGAAGCCGGACTTGATCGCAGCCATGCAGACCGCCGGCGACTGGCCGTGGTCCTGGTGCATCACGACCGGGATATGCGGATACGCCTCGACCGCCGCCTCGATCAGGTGGCGCAGGAAAGCCTCGCCCGCATATTTGCGCGCGCCGGCCGACGCCTGCATGATCACCGGTGCGCCGACTTCATCGGCGGCCTGCATGATGGCCGTCACCTGTTCAAGGTTGTTGACGTTGAATGCCGGCAGACCGTAGCCGTTTTCGGCGGCATGGTCGAGCAGCTGGCGCATGGATACGAGAGGCATTGCTATCTCCTGAATTAAAGCTGGGTTATCGTTCGCCGATCTTCGTGATCTTCAGGGCATTGGTGCCGCCGGTCTGTCCCATCGGCTCCCCCCAGGTCACGACGATCATGTCATCTTTCTTCGCCAGCCCATTGGCCAGCAACAATTTCTCCGCCTCGGCGAGCACCATCTCGCGCTCCATGCCGGCGGTCTTCAGCTCGATCGGATGCACATTGCGGAACAGCGCGATCTTGCGCTGAGTCGCAATATTCGGCGTCATCGCGAAGATCGGCATCTCGATGTTGTGACGGCTCATCCATAGCGTGGTCGAACCGGATTCGGTCAGCGCGACGATGGCGCGTGCGCGCAGGTGATGTGCCGTGAACAGCGCGCCATACGCGATCGACTGATCGATGCGCGTGAAGGTGGCATTCAGGAAATCGGCATCCAGCGTCGGCGTATCTGCCTTTTCGGCCTCGATGCAAACCGCCGCCATCGTCTCGACCGTCTCGACCGGATATTTGCCGGCCGCTGTCTCGGCCGACGCCATCACGGCGTCGGTACCGTCGAGCACCGCATTGGCGACGTCGGACACTTCGGCGCGCGTCGGCACCGCGTTCTGGATCATCGACTCCATCATTTGCGTGGCCGTGATCGCGAGCTTGTTGCTTGCTCTGGCCATGCGGATCATGCGCTTCTGCAGCGCCGGCACCGCCGCATTGCCGACCTCAACGGCCAGGTCGCCACGCGCGACCATGATGCCATCGGACGCGTCCAGAATTTCCTGCAGCCGCGGAATCGCTTCGGCGCGCTCGATCTTGGCAATCATGCGCGGCTTGCGGCCCTGGGCCTCGCCGGCCACCGTGGCCAGCTGGCGCGCCATCGCCATATCAGTAGCGCTCTTCGGGAAAGACACGGCGATGTAGTCGGCGCCAAGCGCCATCGCGGTCTTGATGTCCTCCATGTCCTTCGCAGTCAGTGCAGGCGCAGACAAGCCACCGCCCTGCTTGTTGATGCCCTTGTTGTTCGACAGCTCGCCGCCGATCTTCACCGTGGTGAAGATCTCGCTACCGGCGATCCTGTCAACCGTCAGCACGATCAGCCCGTCATTCAACAGCAGCACATCGCCGGGCTTGAGGTCCTTCGGCAGTTCCTTGTAGTCGAGGCCGGCACGCTGCTGGTCGCCCATCTCGCAGTTAGCGTCGAGGACGAAGGACGCACCATTGACCAGCTCGATTTTGCCGTTGCTGAATTTGCCGACGCGGATTTTCGGTCCCTGCAGGTCGGCCATGATCGCGACTTCGCGGCCGCAGGCCGCCGCCGCATCACGCACCATCTGCGCTCGGGCGACATGATCCTCGGCTTTGCCATGCGAGAAATTCAGGCGTACCACGTCGACGCCGGCGGCAATCATCCGCTTCAGCACTTCAGGAGTGCTGGACGCGGGGCCGATGGTCGCGACGATCTTGGTGGCACGCAGCTTCATGTTGTCTCGCTCTTTTAAGTGTCGGCGCGCTGCTTGAGCACGTCGACGGCGGGCAGCACTTTACCCTCGAGGAATTCGAGGAAAGCACCACCTCCGGTGGAGATATAGCCGACCTTGTCGGCGATATCGTATTTTGCAATGGCAGCCAGCGTGTCGCCGCCGCCGGCGATCGAAAAACCTTTCGACGCGGCGATCGCCCGTGCCAGCGTCTTCGTGCCCTCGCCGAACTGGTCGAACTCGAACACGCCCACCGGACCGTTCCAGACGATGGTGCCGGCGTCCAGCAGCTGCGCTGCGAGTACTTTCGCAGTCTCGGGACCGATGTCGAGGATCATGTCATCGTCTGCCACGTCAGCGACCGGCTTCACTGTCGCCACAGCCGCAGGCGAAAATTCTTTGGCACACACGACATCGGTAGGAATCGGCACACTCGCGCCGCGCTGGGCCATCATGTCGATGATGGCCTTCGCCTCCCCAACCAGATCGGCCTCGGCCAGCGACTTGCCGATCGGCAGGCCTGCGGCCAGCATGAAGGTATTGGCGATGCCGCCACCGACGATCAGGCGGTCGACTTTCGCAGCGAGCGTCTTCAGGATGGTCAGTTTGGTCGACACCTTGGAGCCGGCAACAATCGCCGCCAGCGGGCGGGCCGGCTGGCCGAGCGCCTTGCCCAGCGCATCGAGCTCGGCTGCAAGCAGCGGGCCGGCGCATGCGACCGGCGCGAATTTCGCAATGCCGTGCGTGGTCGCTTCGGCGCGATGCGCAGTACCGAATGCATCGTTCACATACACGTCGCACAGCCTGGCCATCTTCTGCGCGAGCTCGTCGCTGTTCTTCTTCTCGCCCTTGTTGACGCGGCAGTTCTCGAGCAGCACGACTGCGCCGGGCGCAACCTCGACGCCGTCGACCCAGTTCGATCTCAGCGCGACCGGCTGGCCGAGCAATTCCGACAGGCGCTGCGCAATCGGCGCCAGCGAATCCTCCGGCTTGAACTCGCCCTCGGTCGGGCGGCCCAGATGCGATGTCACCATCACTGCCGCGCCGGCGCCGAGCGCCGCCCGGATCGCCGGGACCGAGGCGCGAATGCGGGTGTCTTCGGTGATGTTGCCGGCATCATCCTGCGGCACATTCAGGTCAGCGCGGATGAACACGCGCTTGCCACGCAGTTGGTCATTCTGGACGAGGTCGGACAGGCGCTTGAATTGCATGGCAGAGTCAGTGCGGATAATTGGGAACCCGTTATTTTACCGCAGCGACCGCTTGGCAAAACCGTTGCCATATTCATATGGAACGATGCCCTGGGCTCCCGGGCTGATAGGGCAACTTGCGCTGCTACACCACCCACCACAGCCGCAATATCGTGTAGCAAAGCATGCCGAACACCAGTGTGCCCAGCAGATGGCGTGTGTAAAGAAAGAAAATAGTGGCGGCAATTGCGGCCAGCAGCTTGATGTTCTGCCACGGCTCCACCAGCGCACCGTGCGTCATCAGCAGGTCCGGCGCCAGGATGGCCGACAGCGCGACCGCCGGCACATAGCCGAGCGATTTCTGCAGCCAGCCGGGCATGCGGCGCGAACCACCGACCATGAAGAAGAAACTGCGCGTGACCACCGTGGTGGCGGCCATCAGGACAATCAGCAGCAGATATTCCGACGTATCCATGTTCATTGCGGTTGTGCCTGCCTTCCCAGCGCTTTTTCCGCCAGCACCGCCGCGACGATGCCGCAGACAATCGCCGCCAGCAGTCCGAGCCGGTACGGCCAGCTCACGGTGGCCACGGCAACCAGCCCGGCCGCGATCACGCCGACGATGGTCGGACGACTCTTCACCAGCGGAATCGTCATTGCCAGTAGCGCCAGCGAGCCGGCAAAGCCGACGCCCCAGCCTGGCGGTATCTGGCTGGCCAGCAGGACGCCGACAATCGTGCCGAGCTGCCAGCCCCACCAGTTTGGAATAAACAAGCCGCGGAAATAACCGAGCTTGCCGGCATGCTTGCCGACCGTATGCGCCGGATAGCGCTGCGGGAAGAAGGCCATCACCAGGTCGACATTGTGATAGCCATACCAGAGCCGCTGCCACCACTTCAGGTGAATGAAGTGCGGCCCGATCACGGCGCTGAAGATCACGAAGCGCAGGTTGACCATCAGCGCGGTCAGCACCATCACGCCGATCGGCGCGCCGGCCGCGATCAGCGGCAGGACGGCCAGCTGGGCCGAACCGCCATAGACGATCAGCGTCATCACTACCGACTGCCAGACGGACAATCCGGACTGCACCATCGCCATGCCGGACACGGCACCCCATGCGAACAGGCCGGGTACGGTCTGGGTGCTGACGCGCACGGCATCCCAGAAGGCGGATTTCTCACGCTCCTGGTCGCGCTCGTCAGAGTGGGCGGCTGGGTTGGTCATGGTGGAAAAAACAGCGCTGGGAGCAGGCATTTGCCCGCACACCCGGTGCGAGACATTAGGTTTCACAAAGTCCATATTCTACCGAGCAAGCCGCGACCGGCATTGAATCCGCTAAAATCCCGCTTTTGCATTTCAATACTCATTCGAACTGGAGAACCTGACATGTCCATGGCTGACCGCGACGGCAAAATCTGGAAAGACGGAAAACTCGTCGACTGGCGCGACGCCAACCTGCACATGCTCACGCACAGCCTGCACTACGGCATGGCAGTGTTTGAGGGTGTGCGCGCATACAAGACCGTTGATGGCACGGCCATCTTCCGCCTGAAGGAACACACGCAGCGACTGTACAACTCGGCGAAGATTTTTCAGATGTCGATCCCTTACGACATGGAGACGCTGATCGAGGCGCAGAAGGAAGTGGTGCGCGCGAACAAGCTCGAGTCCTGCTATCTGCGTCCGCTGGTCTGGATCGGTTCGGAAAAGATGGGCGTATCCGCACGCGGCAACACCATCCACGTCGGCATCGCCGCGTGGCCGTGGGGCGCCTACCTCGGCGAAGACGGCCTGAAGCGCGGCATCCGCGTGAAGACTTCGTCGTTCACCCGTCACCATGTGAACGTGTCGATGGTGCGCGCGAAAGCCAGTGGCTACTACATCAACTCCATCCTGGCCAACCAGGAAGTGACTGCCGAAGGCTATGACGAAGCACTGCTGCTCGATACCGACGGCTATGTGTCGGAAGGTGCCGGCGAAAACGTGTTCATCATCAGGAACGGCAAGATCTACACGCCTGACCTGGCCAGCTGCCTGGATGGCATCACGCGCGAAGCTGTGCTTACCATGGCGCGCGACCTCGGCATCGACATCGTCGAAAAGCGCATTACCCGCGACGAGGTGTATTGCGCCGACGAGGCTTTTTTCACCGGCACCGCCGCCGAGATCACGCCGATCCGTGAGCTGGACAATCGCGAGATCGGCATCGGCAGCCGCGGCCCCATCACCGAGAAGCTGCAGTCGCTGTTCTTCGACGTCGTCGCCGGCAAGTCGGAAAAATACGGTCACTGGCTCACCAAGGTCTGACCGACGCGAAGGAGCAGCGGATGACACAGCAAGCCCCAGCCATCGAACTCGACGCCAAGGACCTGCCCGCGTTCTGCCCGAACCCGACGATGCCGGCCTGGTCCTCGCACCCGCGCGTGTTCCTTGACTTCGCCGCCAATGGCGAGGCGAAGTGCCCGTACTGCGGTACCGTATACCGGCTCAAGCCTGGTGTACACGCCGCACACTGACGCGTCGGATGATGCGCCGTGTCCCGCTGCCCCGGCGCAGTCAGCATGACTGGCGCCGGGGCAGCAGGGCACCGTGATTGTCCGGCTTTTCCGCCCCATTGCTTCCCATACCAGCCGCCATGCCCATCTCTCAGCAACTGCTTGCCAGCGCCGACGATGTCGAGCATGCGCTCTATGACGCCATTGCGCGCGCCGACCTCGATGCGCTGATGGCGCTTTGGGCCGACGATGAAGAAATCGCCTGCGTACATCCCGGTGCGCCGCGACTACTGGGGCATGCTGCGATCCGGGCATCGTGGGAAATGATCTTCGCGCGCGGCCCGGTGCATATCCGTCCGCGCCACCTGCATGTCTCGCACAACATGAGCAGCTCGGTGCATACGCTGATCGAGGAAGTCGACGTGCCGGACGATCCGGACTGGCAGGAAGCGCACATCTTAGCGACCAACGTCTACCTGAAAACACCGCAAGGCTGGCGCCTGGTATTGCACCATGCATCGATCGCGCCCGGCAGACCGGCCGACGCAGCGACGCCATCGCAGGGCGTGCTGCACTGAGGCGCGCCGGATGACTGACTATTCGGCGCCGCACTGGCTACCGGGCGGCCACCTGCAGACGATCTATCCGGCCAAGCTGATCCGCACGCCCGCCGTGCCGTTGACACGCGAACGGTGGGACACGCCGGATGGCGATTTCATCGATGTCGACTTCCTCGCAGGCCGGCCAGGCCAGCCGCTGCTGCTGATGTTTCACGGCCTCGAGGGTTCGTCGTCCAGCCATTACGCGCGAGCGATGCTGGCGCATCTCGCATCGCTCGGCTGGACCGGCGTCGTGCCGCATTTTCGCGGCTGCTCGGGCGAACTGAACCGCGCGCCGCGCTTCTATCATTCCGGCGACGCCGACGAGATCGACTGGATCCTGCGACGGATAGCGCAGCATCCGCTGGCAGGCGACGCATCGGCCTTCTACGCCACCGGCGTCTCGCTCGGCGGCAATGCGCTACTGCGCTGGCTGGGAACACGCGCAGAGGACGCGCACTTCATTGATGCTGCCGTCGCGATCTCGGCACCACTCGACCTCGCCGCCGGCGGCGCGGCGCTGTCATCCGGCTTCAATAAGGTGTACACGCACAGCTTCCTGCGCACGCTCAAGCCGAAATGTCTGGCAAAGCTGGAACAGCATCCGGGACTGTTCGATCGCGAACGCATGCTGGCGGCGCGCGACCTGTACGAATTCGATAATGTGGTCACCGCACCGTTGCACGGCTTCAGCGATACCGATGATTACTGGCATCGTGCGAGCGCGAAGCTGGTGCTGCACGATATCCGGGTGCCGACATTGGTGCTGAATGCGCGCAATGACCCTTTCCTGCCTTTCCGGCACCTGCCGCTGAGCGCCTCCGATGCGGTGATCCTGGAGTATCCTGCACAGGGTGGACATGCAGGATTCGCGACCGGAAACCTGCCCGGATCGCTCGACTGGCTGCCGCGCCGCATCGTGCGTTTCCTGTCGACCCAAAGCCGCATCAACAGCGAATCTGCCGCGGCCTGAGGCGAGTACGCCGGCGGCACGTGCCAACCGAACCAACGAAGCGATCAACGATGGATGACAGCGTCAGGCAAGCCATGGCCAAGTGGCCAAACGTTCCGCACTGCCACGGCTGGCTTGCGCTGGATGCGCGCGGCGCCTTTCGCATGCGCGACGAAGCCGCGCAGGCAGCGTCTGCGTCTGGAGAGGTGATCCGGCATCCTGCTCTGCTGTCTTTCATTCACCGCAACTATCTTCCCGACGAGCGCGGCGCCTGGTATTTCCAGAACGGCCCGCAACGCGTGTATGTGGAACTGGAAGCGACGCCTTATGTTGCGCGCACCCTGCCGACAGGCACCTTCGTCACGCATGACGGCGAACCAATGCCCTCCATCGACGCGGCATGGATCACGGAAGAAGGCCGGCTGGTGCTGCAAGGCGGCGGCAAGCTTGCGATGGTCGACGACCGCGACCTGGCCGACTGCGCCGGCAGGCTGCGCATTGATGGCATGCCGGTCGATGAGGAATCGTTATTGGCCTGGCTGGAGCGCATGCAAGGCGAGCTGCAGCTCGCTACCGGCGACAGGCTCATAACGATCCGGCCTGTTCGCAATAATGAACTCGGCAACAGGCTTGGGTTCGATCCGCATCCGGCGCAGCATCATGCGGCAGCACTCACCGCTGCCCCGGCTGCCCCGACTTCCCCTGTTTCATGATCTCCTGCCAGCTCGCCTGCAATTCGCGTTCACGGGCATCAATGATCGCCTGATCATAGAAGCTTGCATCCGGCGCCGTACGCGCAATCCGCAGCTGCTCGAGCGCCGCAGGCAGCGCACCCGTCAGCGCGTAATATTCGGCCAGCGCCATGTGCTGCTGCGCCTGCCGCCCGGTCTGCGCATAGGCACGGGCGAGTGCGCGCTGTACGCCGGCATCCTGCCGGTAAATCTGTGCCTGATCGCGCAGGAAGACCACGGCCTCCTCTTTCTTGCCATTGGCCAGCAAGGCATCCGCATATTGCATCGCCAGCGCGCGCGACAGCGGGAAGCGCAGCCGCCCTTCCGTGGCCAGTGCAAGCGCCTGCGCCGGACGGCCGCCGGCGATCTGCACTTCGATGTCCAGGCTCTTGAGCACAGGCGACAATGGCAAGGCTGGCTTGCGCTGGACCTCAGCCTGAATCTCGTCAACCAGTGACTGCGCACGCACCGCGTCCCGCTGGCGCAAGGCGACCAAGGCCAGGCCGTAGCGCGCACCGAGCATTGGCGCGCGCGCGCCTTGTCTTAATTGTTCACCAAATACGGTCGACGCATCCCGCAAGCCCTGAGGCGAGTCATCCTGCAGCACCCGCAGCCGCGCCTTGATGAACGCAAAATCAATGCTGTCGACACGCTGCCGGTACGGCAGATTGCGAATACGCGCCTCGACATCGGCCATGCGCTCGGTGGTCAATGGGTGGGTCAGCAGATACGACGGCACGCGATCGCTGCGGTTGCGTCCAGCCGTCTGCAAGCGGCCAAAGAAGCTGACCATGCCATTGAGCTCGAATCCGCCGCCATTGAGAATATTGACGCCAATGCGATCAGCCTCGCGCTCGGCATCGCGGCCAAAACTCAGCTGTCGCTGCGCCGCAAGGCCGGTGCCACCCATCATCGCGGCAATGGCAAGATCGGGACTGGAACGCGCCGCAAGCGCGGCCAGCAGCATGCCGACCAAGGGCAGCAGGGCATCCTTCTTCTGTGCGCCGATCATGCGCGCGATATGCCGCTGCGACACGTGGCCGACCTCATGCGCCAGTACCGACGCCAGCTCGGACTCGTTTTGTGAGGCCAGCACGAGGCCGGAGTTCACGCCGATGAAGCCACCCGGCAGAGCGAATGCGTTCAGCTGGGGATCGCGCACCGCGAAAAAGAAATAATCGTAGCCGGCATCGCCACGCGCGTCCGGCGTGGCCGACAGCAAGCTGCCGCCGAACTGGTTCAGGAAATCCAGCGTGACGGGATCTTCCACATAGTCGGGATCCCGGCGGATGTTGTTCATCACCTGCTCGCCGAGCTTGCGCTCCATCAGCGGCGACAATTCTTCGCCTTCCGAGCCACCGAGATTGGGCAGCGCCTGCGCGTGCAGGTCGACCGGCGTCAGCCATAGCGGCGACGTGAACATGATCGCGCCGGCTGCAAATAAACGCAGCAAGCGAGACAATGGAAGCGAGCGAACGGGGCGATGCATGGTGCTATGATACTCGCAACCAACATTTGTTCGCCTAGCCCACCCGACTGAAAACCGCCGAGCATGAGCGCCCAGAAAAACAGCAACGCCACCCCGTCCGACAACGGCGGTCTCACGCACTTTGACGAAGGTGGTCAGGCGCACATGGTCGATGTCGGCGCGAAATCGGACACGCACCGTGTCGCAATCGCCAGCGGCTATATCCGGATGAAGCCGCAGACGCTCGGCGTCGTGGTAGGCGGCACCGCCAAGAAGGGCGACGTGCTTGGTATCGCGCGCATTGCGGCCATCATGGCGGCCAAGCGAACCAGCGACCTGATCCCGTTGTGCCATCCGCTTGCGCTGACGCGCGTGGCGGTTGAATTCACGATCGACGAATCCGACTGCAGCATCATGTGCAATGCGCAGGTCGAAACACATGGCAAGACCGGCGTCGAAATGGAAGCACTGACGGCGGTACAGATTGGCCTGCTGACCATTTATGACATGTGCAAGGCCATCGACCGCGGCATGGTGATGTATGACATCCGCGTGATGGAAAAGCATGGCGGGAAGTCAGGCAGCTGGAAGGTTGAGTAGTAACTACTAGCCTGCAAGGTCGAAGTCTGTTCCTGTTTTTCCCGCTTGGCCGATTTCTGTCCCACTGGAGGATCAGAAATGGCTTCACTCAGGCTTCACGGTCATCGTTGGCAGGCTCGGGGCGCCGCAAGGAACACCCGGAAGAGAGCCGCAGCTTCGCGACTCGCATCGATGCTGAGCGCTGGTCACGAGCAATCGAATCCGAGATCGACCGTGGCAGCTATACCGGCGCAACTGAATCACAACGGCTCACGCTACGCGAACTCATCGACCGCTACGTCGATGAAGTCCTGCCCTCAATGAAAGGCGCAGAGGCTGATGGCATCCGACTTCGTGCCCTACAGCGTCGCTCTATTTGCTCGTTTTCCCTATCGACTCTGACTCATGCTCGGGTAGCCAAGTATCGCGACGACCGCATGAACGAAGTCAGTGCGGGGACGGTGATCCGGGAATTAGCCTATCTGTCGTCCATCACCAACCATGCAAGGCGGGAATGGGGAGTCAGCGTCGATAACCCGATCGCTAAGGTAAGGAAGCCGTCAACGCCGAAATGTCGTGACCGCACCCTGACTGGGTTGTCGTTGCGGTGAATAAAACTTATTCGCTCGACGAGCTGTGCGATTGGATACCAGACGAGTTTCTGGAGGCAGCAGCACGCCAGTCGAAATTCAACTTAGCCGAAGCGATCTCATCTATTGGCTCGTCAGTTCCTAAAGCGTTCGATATATGCCGCCACCTCGCGTATTCGCATTGGCGGAGGATAGTCGCCGAGATCCGTGCGACAGGTCGGTATGCCTTCTGGCTTCTGCGACGAGCGTCTGCTCCCTCTCCGGGATCGCTGCGCTGACCGCGGCATTGATGCTGGTGATACGCCATGGGGTTCGTCGAGAGGAAAGCACTCGCCTCCTCACGACATAACGAATACATCGGTGATAAAAAAGCCGGACTGTCAGACTTGGTTGTCTTCGCGTCCCATCAATACGGACTGAATTCCTCAGGCTCCTGCCTGTCGAGCGCTGTCCGAAAGGCAGGACGTACCGCTCACCTGAGCAGCATCCAGCTTTAGTGCTGAGGCTTCACGCGCAATCGGAGTAGCAGGGTCGCGACTATGGCGATATTCAGCAAATTCCAGCCGATGCCATTGATGAACGCCGCGTGATAGGAGCCGGTTAAGTCGAACACTTTGCCGGAAAGCCAGCCACCCAGCGCCATGCCAACCTGCGTACCAAGCACCACCACGCCAACACGTGCGCCCGCCTCCTGAGGGGGGAAGTGCTCCCGGACGATAATCGCGTAGGACGGGACAATGCCGCCTTGGAATAGGCCGAACATCGCAGAGATAACGTACAGCGATGCGAGGCTGTCGAACGGCAGGAACAGTACCAGCGCGACGGCTTGAAGAGCAGAGCCAAGCAAGAGGGTGCGGAGGCCACCGATGTGATCCGAGATCCAACCCGAGGCCAGCCGACTGACGATACCAAAGCCGAGCATCACCGAAAGCATCTCCGCACCCCGAGCGGCATTGAAGCCAAGGTCAGTGCAATACGCAACGATGTGCACCTGCGGCATTGCCATCGCGACGCAGCAGCCCATCGCAGCGGTGAACAATAGCCACTGCGCCAGCCGCATCGACATCCCAAACGGACGGTCACTGGAATGATGTGAAGCGCCGGCGCCCGCCTTGGCTGCAACGGCCATCGGCGGGCGCTGCCGCAGGCGCATACACAATAACGCCATGCCGATCCCGCAGACGAGTCCAAGCGCGATGTAGGTGTGCCGCCAACCGAAATGCTCGATCCCCCATTGCACGATCGGAGGCCACACTGTACCGGACAGGAAGTTGCCGCTGGTGGCAATACCGACCGCGAGACCGCGCCGCTTGTTCCACCATAGCGAGGTGTCGGCGATCAGTGGCACGAAGGAACTTCCGATCGCCAGCAAGCCCAGCAACAGGCCATGCGCGAGCGCGAACACAACGATGTTCGTCGCCAGCCCTGAGATCACGAACCCGGCGAACGAACCGAACGCGCCGAGCGCCAATACCCGCGCTATGCCGTAGCGATCCGCCCAGCGGCCGCAGAGGATACCGCCCGCGCCGAAGCCGATCATGATCAGCGTGTACGGTAGCGATGCGTCCGCGCGGCTGATGCCGAATTCTTTTTGCACCTCGGGCAGCATCACGGCCAGTACGTACATCGCGCCATTGCCCAGTGTGACTAAAGCCAGCGTCGCCAGCAGGCGCATCGCGGCGTAGCGCGAATCGATCAAGCCCGGATCAGCCGGAGTATCAAAATCTTGCAGATGTGCTGAAGCCTCTGCGCCCCTGATTTTTTGATTATCGGCCTGTGATGTCATGATGTCCCGATGACTATTTATGACGAAATTTTTATTGCACAGGACTTTGCCCGACCTCGAATCCCTGCGGTTTAGATTTTTTCACCTTGCCTTTGATTGAATTCATCTAGCGCACCCAACCAGGTGAATGCCGGAGCCCTCAAGCCCCCCATCGGGCAAACCGTTGTCCACGCTGGGGGAGCGGTATCAGATATACTGCGGCGCGAGATTGCTGGCCATGCTCCCCTCGCCCGAGCAAGCTGAAAAATAGGGAGCGAAAAAATGAACATTACGTGAGTGAGCAATCAGCATAATGAACAATCAGAAATCATTCGCCAGCAACTTGGAAACCTCTTTGTCTCAAGCAGCCAAGGCAGGATTTCATGGGTGTATTTTCTTTGCTCTCTTCGTTCTCTTCGTCAGTGAAACACGACCTGCGAGCTTGTTTGGCGATCTGTCGTGTAATGACTGGGGAGCTCTGGAGCACAGCCGAAAGAAAACTTGGACGAACGCTTTTCTCGCGCCGCTGAGCCTGACAATTCAAGGCTTGAAACGAGCCGATCAAGATCCGTACAACGACGACCCCAATTCCGTTAAGCCTGCCATCCGCAGCATTGATAAGTTCTGCCTTTCACATCCGCGCGAAGGCGCAGCTGACGGTGCGGCTTCTTATCTCAAAAATCTCACCAGTGATTAAATCTTGGCGGGATGCATCCTCGTCGGAGGGAAACCTGTCCCACTGTTGGCTCACTCAACTCACGAAAATGGGC
>JAOASL010000035.1:81626-124011 GCA_030158675.1 Burkholderiaceae bacterium
GTAGCGGGTGCTCCACCCGCTCTGAGGATTTTGCTGAAGGCCAGTCTGAAAACTTAGCGAGATCCGAGGCAGGTTCAGGAAGCGCTGTCGTACCGGGCACACGATGAGCATCGCAGTGCCTGAATCGGGCCGGGCAGTCGTTTTCAAAAAATCCTGCGGATTTACACCATCTTGATGACCACTTTGCCTTTTGCGCGCCCACGTTCGACATAGGCCAGCGCGTCATTGGTCTCGGCGAATGGAAAAACTTTATCAATCACGGGGCGTATGGCGCCGGATTCGATGAGTGGGGTGATCTGCCGCAGCTGGTTTCCACTGGCCTTCATGAAAAGGAAAGAGAAACCAATCTGCCGCTGCCTTGCCTGTCTTCTGATGCTCAAGCTCAGCATGCGCATGACTTGCTGCACCCACCACGGCGCCTTAATGTCTTGCGCAAATTCGCGATCGGGGGGCCCGGAAATGGAAATGAGCTTGCCTCCGGGTTTAAGCACACGCAAAGACTTCTTCAGCGTTTCCCCATCCTGACTGTTCAGAACAAGGTCGTAGTCACGCAGGATTTTTTCAAAATCTTCTTGTCGATAGTCAATCACGACATCGGCTCCCAACGCCTTCACCCAAGCCGCATTTTCTGCGCTGGCCGTGGTGGCCACTACGGCTCCCAAATGTTTGGCAAGCTGAATGGCGAAGCTGCCGACGCCGCCCGACCCTGCCTGAATGAACACCTTCTGACTTTTTTTCAGCCCCCCCTTTTCGACCAGTGCTTGCCAGGCCGTCAAACCTACCAGAGGCAGTGAGGCAGCCTCTTCCATACTGATGTTCGCGGGTTTTGGCGCCAAGGCGCTTTCCCTGACCGCGACGAATTCGGCAAAGGTACCGATGCGGAAATCGTCGGGCCGTGCATAGACTTCGTCCCCTGGCTTGAATTGGCGCACACGTGAACCGACCCGGACCACAACGCCGGCCACATCGTGCCCGAGCACAAAGGGCGTGCGATAAGGCAGCACAAGTTTGAATTCCCCATTGCGGATCTTGGCATCCAGCACATTAACGCTGGCTGCATGGGCCTTGACCAAGACCTCGTCCTCCAGCAGCTCGGGTTCCGGCAGTTCAACAGCGCGTAATAGTTCGGATTTCCCGTAACGGTCAACTATGAATGCTTTCATGACGCTTTCTTTTTCAAAGAGGAGGTAATGTGAATTTAGCCGGGCAATTGCTGAATGCATTCACATGATGATTGTCATACTTATCAACAAAAAAAGAGCTCAGATCGCCTCGCCGAGCAGGCGCTTCAATCCCGCCTCGCATAAGTCTTTGGACAATACCGGATCATCGACAGCCCGGGCCATCACCAGCGTTCCCACCATTGTGGCCACCGTGACAAGCGCCCGTTCATGGGCTCCCGGTTGTCCCCACTGCGGAATCTGGCGAGCGACCAGATCGATCATCTCCTTGATTCTTCGTGTGGCAGCACGACGCACCTCAGGGGATTGGCGAGACGTTTCGGAGCCCAAGGCCGAGACCGGACAGCCATGCTCAATATCCTTGAGATGTTCATTCGAAAGATAAGAACGGATCAATGCTTCCAGGGACTGCTCGGGCGGCACGGCCGCAACCACTTCACTCGCCTGTGCGATGGCTTCTGCGCCCGCGCGATCCGCCGCTTCGGCCAGCATGGCATCACGGGACACGAAGTGAGCATAAAACGCACCGTGAGTTAACCCCGCCTCTTTCATGATGTCCGAAACCCCGGTGCCCTCATAGCCACTGCGACGGATAGCACGCGCGGCAACAGATACGATGCGTTCGTGGGTTGCATTTTTGGCAGAAGCTCGGGTATTGGCGTCTTTTTTTCGCATGATATACATCATATAACAATTATCTGACCCACAGGGATAGAAGCCAGCACCACCAGGACAGCCTTGAAGAAGAACCTTTTTTCCGAGTTAAACACCGAAGCGCCTGAACCAATGCACACCGCGCCACCGGAAATGAAACTGTTGTTGCGATCTTCAGGAACAACGTTCTAATTTACATCATGACTTTATAGCGGACTTGCGTCAGGCGTCAGAGATTTTTACTGACTGTCGGGACGAATTGGGTTGAGGGTGAGAATTGCGCTAACGCAAAGTAGTCGGAAAAAAACGTGCTCAACTGATGAGCCGGTCGTATCAATTCCCATACCGTTTAAAGCGTAGCAGGCCGAATCATCCAAATGTCCTTAACAAAACCTCGGTGACCACACGCACCGTCACAGACAGATCGACCCGGTCGGTAAAACGGTCAACGACACCGGCGATATTTTGATAAAGCGTCTTAATTGAAGGAGAAAAACCATGACCGCACCACCGAACTCAGCTCCCAACCCCAACCAGGCCCTTTGGGAAAAAGGCGATTTCACCCGCATTGCAGCCGCCATGCGGGAAAGCGGCGAGGCGCTGGTCAAATCTCTGGGTATTCAGCCCGGCGAAAAAGTACTCGACCTCGGCTGCGGCGACGGGACAACCGCCCTGCCTGCGGCAATGCTGGGTGCGGAGGTGCTCGGCGTCGATATTTCGCGCAATCTGGTCGCTGCCGGCAACCGGCGCGCCGCAGAAGCGGGGTTGGCCCATTGCCGGTTTGAGCACGGCGACGCCTCACAGCTGTCGAATCTTGAGGACAACCATTTTGATCGGGTCGTCAGCATCTTCGGCGCGATGTTTGCGCCCAAACCCTTTGACGTGGCCAGAGAAATGGTGCGCGTCACCCGGTCGGGCGGAAGTATTACGATGGGCAACTGGATACCCAACGACCCCACGCTTGTGGCTCAGATTCTGAAGATCAGTTCTGCCTACTCGCCGCCACCGCCCGAAGGATTCGTCAGCCCGATAACCTGGGGCATCAGGGCGCAGGTGGAAGAACGTTTCATGGCCGCCGGCATTCCGGCCACAGATATCACATGCTCGGAGCAAACGTACACATTCAACTTCGACGGCCCGCCCGTGAGTTTTCTGGACGCGTTCAGGCATTATTACGGCCCCACCATGAATGCGTTCGAGGCGGCCGAAAAGAATGGCCGCAGTGTCGCGCTGGCCGGAGAACTGGAAGCACTTTTCAGCAAGGAGAACCGCAGTGGGCGGGAAAATTTCACGTCAATCCCTGCGACCTTTTTGCTGGTGAAGGTTAAGGTCCACTGAGCGATTACCTGTTCGTCAGGGCCTTCCGCCAGAAAACGCTACACAGGCGGCTGCAAAGAAGATGCACGCCGCCTGAACTTCCGACGAACGGCTCAGCGCATGATATGGCTGCAAGCAAAATCGAGCAGATTTTCCATCGGTGCGCCCGGCTCCAGTTGCACCCATTCCGGATTGTTCACCTGGCCTGATTTCAAGGCTTCGGCGCCGGCATCGCGTTCGGCATGTTCATTGATCCACATCGTGCGCGACTGCCGGAACCGGCAATTGAATTCGACCAGTGAGCGGGTCGAGCGAGTGGTCTCGTCTTTTGGCCTGGCCAGATTGACTACTTGCCACGCGTGGACGATGTAGCCCTTGCGGGTCATCCCCTCCCTCTCGATCGCATACACATTACCTTCGGCATCCGTGACCGGCGGCGAATAAGTCGCGCCGTAAGCCGGCATCGACGCACAAGCGACGGAAAACAGCATCCCCAACAGGGCGGAACGGGCAGTATTCATGGATAGATTAAGTCGGCGATGGGTTAAAGTTTTTGAAAGTTTACCTCTCGTCCATGGACATGCCATGGATTTTCAGGAGGCAGGCTCAGCGCAGTCATCATCATACGATACCCATCCCGCTGCGCCCGAAAACGACCAAGCCGCCGCCCCTTGCGGGAACGGCGGCTTGTCTGCATTAAAAGCAAGCCGCAGGTCAGCGCTGCACTGCATCGACGACCGCAAGTGCGGTCATGTTGACGATGCGGCGCACCGTCGCCGACGGCGTCAGGATATGCACCGGACGCGCGCAGCCGAGCAGCACCGGACCGATCGCCACGCCATGGCCGGCGGCCATCTTCAGCAGGTTGTAGGCGATGTTGGCAGCATCGATGTTCGGCATCACCAGCAGATTGGCATCACCCTTGAGCACCGTGTCCGGCATGGTGCTCTTCAGCAGATGCGCGTCGAGCGCGGTGTCACCGTGCATTTCGCCGTCCACCTCGAGGTCGGGCGCGCGCTCGCGCAGGATCGCCAACGCATTGCGCATCTTCACCGCCGACTCGCTGTTGCTGGTGCCAAAGTTCGAATGTGACAACAAGGCCGCGCGCGGATGCATGCCGAAACGCCGCATCTCCTCGGCCGCCATGATCGTGATCTCGGCGACCTGCTCGGCGGTCGGATTCTCGTTCACATGCGTGTCGACCAGCACCACCTGCCGATCCTGCAGCACCAGCGCGTTCATTGCCGCATAGGTGTTCACGCCGGCGCGCTTGCCCAGCACCATGTCGATGTAATGCAGGTGCAGATCCGTGTTGCCGTAGGTGCCGCAGATCAGGCCGTCCGCATCGCCCTTATAAATGGCCATCGAGCCAATCAGCGTGTGACGGCGGCGCATTTCCAGCTTCGCCCACTGTTCGGTCACGCCCTTCCTGCGGCCCATCGCCAGGAAGGTCTCCCAGTACGAGCGATAACGCTCGTCGCGTTCGGGGTTGATAACGTCGAAATCGATTTCCGGGCGAATGCGCAGACCATAGCGTTGTATGCGCTGCGCCAGCACGACCGGGCGGCCGATCAGGATAGGCTTGGCCAGACCTTCATCGATCACCACCTGCACCGCACGCAGCACGCGCTCTTCTTCGCCTTCGGCGAACACGATGCGCTTTTTCGCGGCAGGTGCCTTCTTTGCGATCGCAAACACTGGCTTCATGAAGCTGCCGCTGTGGTAGACGAACTGCTGCAGCCTCTCCATGTACGAGGCCATGTCCTTGATCGGGCGTTGCGCGACACCGGATTTCTCCGCTGCCAGCGCGACGGCCGGCGCAATCTTCAGCATCAGGCGCGGGTCAAACGGTTTCGGGATCAGGTAATCCGGGCCGAACGACAGGTTGGTCACGCCATAGGTGGTGGCCACGACATCGGACTGCTCGGCCTGCGCGAGGTCAGCGATTGCGTGCACGGTTGCAATCTCCATCTCGCGCGTGATCGTCGTTGCTCCGCAATCGAGCGCGCCACGGAAAATATACGGGAAGCAGAGCACATTGTTGACCTGGTTCGGATAGTCCGAACGACCGGTCGCGATCACCGCGTCATCGCGCACTTCGCGTACTTCTTCAGGCAGGATCTCCGGCGTCGGGTTGGCCAGCGCCAGCACCAGCGGACGGGCGGCCATCTGGCGCACCATGGCCTGCTTGAGCACGCCGCCAGCTGACAAGCCCAGGAAGATGTCAGCGCCGGGAATCACGTCGGCCAGCGTGCGCGCGGACGTGTCCTGCGCGAAGCGCGCCTTGTCCGGATCCATCAGCTCAGTGCGGCCTTTGTAGACCACGCCGGCGAGATCCGTGACGTAGATGTTCTCGATCGGGAAGCCGAGGTCGACGATCAGGTCCAGGCAAGCCAGTGCCGCTGCGCCTGCGCCGGAGACGACCAGCTTGCAATTTTTGATGTCCTTGTCAACCACCTTCAGACCGTTCAGGATTGCCGCGCCGACGATGATCGCGGTGCCATGCTGGTCATCGTGGAAGACTGGAATCTTCATCCGGTCGCGCAGCTTACGTTCAATGTAAAAGCACTCGGGCGCCTTGATGTCCTCAAGGTTCACACCACCGAAGGTCGGCTCAAGGGCGGCAATGATGTCGCACAGCTTGTCGGGGTCGGTCTCGTTGATCTCGATGTCGAACACATCGATGCCGGCAAACTTCTTGAACAGCACGCCCTTGCCCTCCATCACCGGCTTGGCCGCCAGCGGGCCGATATTGCCCAGCCCGAGCACGGCGGTGCCGTTGGTGATGACGGCCACCAGATTGCCGCGCGCGGTGTAGCGGAAGGCGTTCGACGGTTCGGCGGCTATCTCTTCACAGGCCGCAGCCACCCCTGGCGAATATGCAAGCGCGAGATCGCGCTGGTTGGTCAGTTGCTTGGTCGGCGTGACGCTGATTTTGCCGGGGGTAGGAAATTCGTGATACTCGAGCGCGGCCTGACGAAATTGCTGGCGCACGTGCTCCTGTTCGCGGGAATTATCTGAATCCATGCTGGGGCAGCTTTCTAGATGCTTGCTGACGAGAGAGGGCATTGATTCTAGCAGAGCGGCCTGCCCCTGACCGGCACCATACTGTGCTATTCAGTCAATAGTGTCTTTACCAAAAAGAGCTTTTGATCGCTTCTGTACAATCGCCGCCATGCTTTCCGAATTCGATCTGATCGCGCGCTATTTCACTCGCCTTCCACGTTCCGGTGGCCCGGTCATGCTGGGTGTCGGCGATGATTGCGCGCTGCTCGCGCCGGCCGCAGGCGAGTCGCTGGCCATCTCGACGGACATGCTGGTCGAGGGCCGGCATTTTTTCGCAGGCGCTGATGCGCAGGCGCTCGGGCACAAGGCGCTTGCGGTGAATCTGTCGGATCTGGCCGCGATGGGTGCACGGCCCCTGGGTTTCACACTGGCGCTGGCACTGCCGGCAGCCGATCCGGCCTGGCTCGAGCCCTTCGCGCGCGGCCTGCTGACGCTGGCCGACGCGCATGACATCGCGCTGGTTGGCGGCGACACCACGCGTGGACCGCTGAACCTGTGCATCACGGTGTTCGGCAGCGTGCCGTTCGCGCAGGCATTGCGTCGCGACGGTGCGCATGCCGATGACGAGATCTGGATCTCGGGCACGCTCGGTGACGCGCGGCTCGCGCTCGAAGCGCTACAGGGCAAGCTGACACTGACGTCCGATCGCCTGGCGATTGCACAACTACGGCTCGATTGCCCTCAGCCGCGCAATGCACTCGGCATCGCGCTGCGCGGCATTGCCACGGCGGCAATCGATATCTCCGACGGTCTGCTTGGCGACCTGGGCCACCTGCTCGAACGCTCCGGCGTCGGTGCCGTGCTCGACGCGGATGCGCTGCCGTTCGGCGCCATGTTGTCGCTTGAGCCGCCAGAGCGGTGCCGCGCATTCGCCCTGAACGGCGGTGACGATTACGAGCTCTGCTTTGCAGCCCCGGCGCAATGCCGACAGGCCGTGCTGGACGCCGCACTGCAGGCCGGCGTGGCCGTCGCGCGCATCGGGCGGCTGACCCGTGAGCGCGGCATTCGCGTCACCGATTCTGCCGGCACTCCGCTTACCGTCGATTCGCTCTCTTTCGATCACTTCGCGACCCCATGACTGATTCCGTCAGCGACGCTCCCGTCGGCCGTCTCCCGATCCGGCCCACGCTGGCCTTCATGCTTGCACATCCTGCGCACTTGCTTGCGCTGGGTTTCGGCAGCGGCCTGTCGCGCGTGGTGCCCGGCACGATGGGTACGCTGTTTGGCTGGCTGTGCTTTCGCCTGCTGTCGACATACTGGCCAGGCATCTTCACCGCCCCGGTCTGGGGCGCATTGATCGTTGCCGGTTTCGCGGTCGGCATCTACGCCTGCGACAAGACCGGGCGCGCACTTGGCGTGCCGGATCATGGCGCGATGGTCTGGGATGAAATCATTGCGATCTGGCTGGTCCTGCTGATGGTCCGGCCGACTAATTTTGCGGCCGAACTGACCGCAGTGCTGCTATTCCGCGTGCTCGACATGACGAAGCCGCCCCCGATCCGGCAGTTCGAGCGACGCTTCAAGGGAGGCTTCGGCGTGATGGCGGACGACATCCTCGCTGCGTTTTTTACGTTGCTGCTACTTGCGCTCTGGCGCTTCCTGTGAAAACCTGAAGGCTCACAAGAGAACAAATCAGGAGGCTTCCATGGAGACAACTGCCGAACTCGAACTTCGCGAGCTGGCCGAGCAGGTCGGCGAAATGCTGAAGCAAAAGCGCTGGCTGCTGGCGACTGCGGAGTCCATCACCGGCGGCGGCATCTCGCAGGCCATAACGGATGTCGCCGGATCGTCCGAATGGTTTGACTGTGGCTTCGTCACCTACTCGAATTCATCGAAGACGGAATTCCTCGATGTGCCGGCCGCGCTGATTGCGCAGTTCGGCGCCGTATCCGAGGAAGTGGCGGGGGAAATGGCGAAAGGTGCGCTGGCCAATACCGATTCCCATGTCACGTTGTCGACCACCGGCATCGCCGGTCCGACGGGCGCGGTGCCGGGCAAGCCGGTCGGCACCGTCTGCTTCGGTTGGGCGTACGGCACCTCCGTGTGCACCGAACGACTGGTGTTTTCAGGAGACCGGCACACGGTGCGCATGCAGACGACTGAGCATGCGCTGAAGGGACTGCTGAAATTTATCGAGAAGATGTGAGCCACAGGGCAGGTCAATCACGAGGTTTGGCACTCGGTATCGAAGCTGCCCCTTCACCTGGTCTTTTTCACTACAACAGGCGCGTTACATTGTGCTGCCTGCAATACCCCCATTCTTTTTGCAGCTGAAGGAACGTGGCGACCGGCCCCGTTCCTAACGGGCGGCTTTCTGCCATGCGTTTTGCCATGCACGGCAAAACCTATTCCCATCAGACGAAAAGGAAGCAACTATGTCTACCCACAGGATTACTGCATCGCCAAATGCACTCCCCACGCACGGTCCGGAACAAACCGAGTCTGGCGCGGCGCCAGCCCCAGATAACGCACCGGTGCTGACGCAAAGAGCACAAACACCCTCACCTTTCGATGCACCTTCTCATTCGTCCATCACGTTAACCACGGCCACTGCCCACCCAACCACCACTACGACTACCACGGTCATCGCCGGGCACGCCAATAACACGAACGCAGCGACCGCCCCAACCTTTTATTTGTCCGATTTGGCCCTGGAGATAAAGCATGAAATCTTCCGGCTGGCCCTGCGCGACGGCGTCTTCAACAGCGGAGTGCTTTCTTACGCCAAGTCGGCCAAAATGCCGCGCACCGAAGTCATCGATTTCCTGGCGACGAAAAGTGCCGATGAGGAGTTCGGCCCAAGAATGCGTGCAAGCACGCTGAGCGGGATGGTTGAATGCAGCAAACGAATGGTCAGCAATGCGCCCGAACTACGCCAATCATTCGAGTCCAGCGCAAGATACACAGCACGCCATGCCAATGTTCCGGGGTTATGCCGAACGACGTTCGATGAGTTTGCAGGCGTGGAATTCAGATTCGCTGAAATCAATTCTGGCAGCGACCTGTTACCAGACCTGCGCGCTCTTGAAGGCAAACCGATCAAACTGAACGCCAATAGCATAGGGCGTTACCGGTTTCTCCGTGAAGTGTTACCTGCGCTCGCACACATACCGAAAGCATGCCCGGTCGTGCTGATCGCCGCCAATAACCAGCTGACAGCCGACGATTTGGCAGCCCTGGTTGAGCAGATGCAAACCAATCCTTGCGTTGTACAACTCAACCTCAACCATAACCCGTTGTGCGAATCTGACCGCCCCTGCCTTCCGCTCGCGGACCTGTTCCGGCTCACCGGCCCGACCACCCATTTGTACCTCGCCGACACCAGATTCAACGATGCGACTGCAGCCTGCATACAAAAAGCCCTGGCGAAAAATCCCTGCCTTGAGTGCATCGACCTGAGGTTAAACAATTTGACAGAAAACGGCGCCATCCTGATCGCTGAAGCCATTGCCACAAAGGGTCAGAACGACGAAATTCATGTCAACCCTGTGCTCAGGTCGGTACGAATGCAGCACAATCAGTACGGGGATAAAAACCATAAAGTAGCCATGGCCGTACAAATAATCGAAGCAGCCAAACGGATTTACTTAGACAAAGAAAACGCGTTGACCGGAATTTCCGATTCGGATGGGCTTTCAGATTTGGAAGAATTTTCCATGCTCGGCTCCGACATTCCCATGGTCGCAGAGATCGATGGCACAGGCTTCGTGTACATGGATTTTCATTCCATGAACAATATGGCGCAAAACGCTTTCGACAAAGCCGCAGAGCGAGAAAAACTATGACTCCTTGCTGAGGCCATCTGCTCAGGATACCGGCAGAGCTGTCCCGGTATCGGACTCACGGAAAAATGAGGTCGCCCGGTCTTCTGCGACGACGCACCAAGCCGGACTGGCTGTTCAGAGGCGAATCCGGTAGCGATTAATATCATCGCGAGTCTGCTGTGCCACGCGCGCGGCTGCCTGCGCAAAGGGTTCGCCGCCTTCGCGCTTCGCATACAGGATTGCGCGCGAGGAGTTGATCATCATGCCGGCACCGTCCGCGGTCTGGCCTGCATTGACCGTCGCCTCGATGTCGCCGCCCTGCGCGCCGATACCGGGCACCAGCAGCGGCATGTCACCGACGATGGCGCGCACCTGGGCGATCTCTTGCGGGAAGGTCGCGCCGACCACCAGTCCGCACTGACCGTTGCGGTTCCACTTCTCGGCCACCAGCCGCGCCACATGCTGGTATAGCGGCTTGTCATCGACCTGAAGGAATTGCAGATCGGAGCCGCCTGGGTTGGACGTGCGGCACAACACGATCACGCCACGGTCCTGCCACTGCAAATAAGGCTCGACGGAATCAAAGCCCATGTAGGGATTCACCGTCACCGCATCGGCTCGATAGCGCTCGAAGGCCTCACGCGCATATTGTTCGGCGGTCGCGCCGATGTCGCCGCGCTTGGCATCCAGCACCAGCGGGATGTCCGGGTAGTTCGTATTCAGGTAGTCGCAAATTGCCTGCAGCTGGTCTTCCGCGCCGATGGCAGCGAAGTACGCGATCTGCGGCTTGAACGCACAGGCAAACCCGGCCGTTGCATCAATGATGGCCTTGCAAAATTCGAATATGGCGTCTGGCTGCCCCTTGAGTTCGGCGGGAAATTTCGCGACATCGGGGTCGAGACCGACGCACAGGAGCGAGTCGTTGCGGCGTGTCGCCGCGCCCAGTTTATTGATGAAATCCACGGCAGTCCGGGTTCAAAACCATAAAACCGGCATTGTAGCCTGTCGTGCTATCTTGGCGCCCCATGAATCAACCGAACCATCAACTGACGCGCAGGGATTTCGTCCTGCTCGCGCTGCTGATCCTGTCATGGGGACTGAACTGGCCCGTGATGAAGTTGAGCGTGCGCGAATTTCCACCGCTGACGTTCCGCTTGCTCTCCATGGTCGGCGGTCTCGCCGTAATCGCACTGGCCGCACGCTTGCAGCATGCCTCACTGCGCGTCCCGCCCGGCAAGGTACTGACGGTGATCAAACTGGGCATACCGAACATGTTGGTCTGGCACGCCTTCATCATCCTTGGCGTGAAGCTGCTGTCGTCGGGCCGCGCGGCGATTCTTGGCTACACGATGCCGGTCTGGGCGGTGTTGTCCGGTCTGCTGTTCTTTGACGAACGTATCGGCGGTCGAGCACTGCTTGGGATTGTGCTCGCGATCGCCGGTGCGGGACTGCTGCTGTCGAGCGAATTCGCGACGATTTCGGGGCAGCCGCTGGGTACGGTATTCGCGCTGATCGCTGCTGCGGCCTGGGGACTGGGCACCGTGCTGATGAAACGGACACGGCTCGACATGCCGACCATTTCGCTGACCTTCTGGATGCTTGCGCTGACGACTTCGGTGATGCTGGTACTGGCTCTGCTATTCGAACGTTCACAATGGCGAATGCCAAATGCGGTCGAGTGGACCGGCATTGTCTATAACGCAGCGATCATCTTCGGCTTTGCGCACGTGGTCTGGTTCCGCCTCGCGCGGCTGTTGCCGCCGGTGGTGTCCAGTCTGTCGGTGATGTTCATCCCGGTGGTCGGCACTTTTTCAGGGGCATGGATGCTCGGCGAAACGCCGCAATGGCAGGACTATCTCGCGATGCTGCTGATCCTGGGCTCGATGTCGACGGTACTGTTTCAGCCTCGCGAAAAAAATTAGTAAGTCTCCCAGACCCGAGTGAGCAGGCTGTCAAATGCTGCGCGCGCCTGACGAGCGTTCGGATGGTTGACCAGACAGACCACCACGATGCGGCGCCCGGAACGGGCAGTCACATAGCCGGCGATGCTGGCGACATCGGTCAGGCTGCCGGTCTTGATATGCGCGCTTCCCTGCAAGGGCGTGCCGGCGAAACGGCGCGCCATCGTGCCATCGACACCGGCGACTGGCAGCGACGCAATGAATTCCGGCATGGTCGGCTGCCGCCACGCGCGCTGCAGCAAAGCCGCCAGCACGGCAGCCGGGATGCGCTCATGGCGCGAGAGCCCGGAACCGTTCTGCAGCACCACCTTCGCCGTATCGATGCTACGCGCCGCCATCCAGGCAAGCACGCGTGCGGCCGCTGCATCGGCGCTGGCCGGAGCGCCGCCGCGCTGCGCCACGATGCCGAGCAACAGGTTGCGCGCCATCGGGTTATTGCTCTGCTTGTTGATCTCGCGGATTTGCTGCGATAGCGGCTCTGATTCCCACGACGCCAGCTCTTGGCTATCCTGCCCTGCCTTGCCTTCGACGATAGTGCCGCTAAAACGGCCGCCAAGTTGAGACCAGAGCGCACGAAACACCGCGCCGGCATAGCGAACCGGGTCAAGCGTATTCAGGTGAAATGTCATTTCGCGCTCGCCGCAGGCGATGGGATAACGGCCAAGAAACCGTAGCCGCTCCATACTGAGCGTCGGCTGCAGCTGCGCATACGGTGCGATGCATGGCTCGTCCGATGCGTACGGCACGTCGATGGCGAATCCCTCCAGCGGTGGCTCACTACTGAGCGCCACCGGCTGGTCTGGCGAGACGGGCAGCATGCGTACGCTGAGCGTATGCGCATTCAGCAGCAAGGCGTCCGGTGGCGCATTGTAGGCACGCTCGGGACGCCCGTCGAAGGCAGCCGCGTCATACGATACCGGCGCAAACAGCGAGCGATCTATCAGCAAATTGCCGCGCACTTCGCGCAAGCCCAGCGCATGCAGCCGCGCCAGTAGCCGCCGTAGTGCATGATACGTAAACTGCGGGTCGCCGCTTCCCTCGATTACCAGATCGCCTTCCAGCACGCCGTCGATAATCCCGCCGTTTGCATGCACCCGAGTGACCCAGCGATGCGCCGGCCCAAGCAGTTCGAGCGACGCCTGCGTCGGCAACAGTTTCATCACCGACGCTGGCTGCATCGCGCGCTCACTGTGAAGCGCGAACAATGCCCCACCGCCTTCGGCGGCGCGCACATCGATCGCTACAGCATCCAGCGGCACACCGGCCAGCGCGAAAGCAGTTGTCACCTGAGTAAACTCCGGCGTCGGCTCGGCTGTCGCAACACCCACATGCGGCACATGCGGCACATGCGGACCGGCACAGCCGGCCAGCAGCCACAGCAACGACAGGCAGAGGATCAATCGGCGCACGCTCGACTCCTTGAGGAATACGGCAAATTATCCCATGCGTGCCGTTGACGGCCGGCGCGCCTTTCGCCTACGCTGCCTTGCCATGGACCCAACCACCTCCCTCCCCTTCATCGCCGGCGATCGCGTGCGCGACGCGTTGCCATTTCCAACATTGGTCAATGCGCTGCGCAGCGCATTCGCCGGTACCGCGCAAGTGCCGCGCCGACATGTGCATGATCTGTCCGGCCAGGGCACGCTGCTGCTGATGCCCGCCTGGCAGACAGACGAACAGCTGGGCGTGAAGCTGGTCAGTGTCATGCCGGCCAACCGGGAGCGCGGCCTGCCGACGGTGCATGCGCTATACATCCTGTTGGACGCACAAACCGGCGCGCCGCTGGCGCTGATGGATGGCGAACAGCTGACGCTGCGACGCACTGCGGCGGTTTCGGCGCTGGCCTCGCTGTGGCTGTCGCGTCCGGACAGCCGCACGTTGCTGCTGGTTGGCAGTGGCCGCCTGGCTCCGGAGATGGCCGTCGCACATTGTGCGGTGCGCGACATCACGCGCGTGCTGGTCTGGGGACGCGATGCCAGCAAAACGAACGATGCGATGCGGCGGATACGGGCTGCCGGCTTGCCGCCGCAGCTCGAATTGCAGCACGCTGAATCACTGGAGCAGGGATGTCGCGCGGCAGACATCATTTGCTGCGCGACCACCAGCACCGAGCCCTTAGTGCGGGCGGCGTGGCTGCAGCCCGGCACGCATATTGATCTGGTTGGCGGCTTTCGTCCGGACATGCGTGAAGCGGATGACGCACTGATCTGCAGTGCCAGTCTGTTCGTCGATACCGCCGACGGCGCTCTGGCCGAAGCGGGCGATCTGGTGCAGCCAATGCAACGTGGCCTGCTGCCGCGCGACGCAGTCCGGGCCGAACTCGCGGACCTCGCAGGCGGCATCCATCCAGGCCGGTGCGAGAGCAGCGAGATTACCGTGTTCAAATCCGTCGGCAGCGCATTGGCAGACCTCGCCTCAGCCGGGCTGGTATGGCGGCAACTGCAGTCGGGCAGTGTCATGCCCGAATCAATGCCGGCATAAATTTACGAACCAATTCACGGATAGTCGACCGGTCGCAAATCATCCGGCAACGGGATGAACTCTGTTTCCCCAGGCACGTCGTCAAAGCGCCGCGAGATCCAGTCTCGCTTTGCCTGTTCGATGCGCGCAGCGCTGTGAGAGACGAAATTCCAGACCATCCGGCGTGGACCATCCAGCGCGGCGCCGCCCAGCAGCATCAAGGTGGCGCCGGACGAGCCGGCCTGTACCGTGAGCGAGATCCCCGCACGCATCAACAACAATCGCCCGCCAGCGTGCACACCCTCATCGCCCAGGTCGAGTTCGCCGTGCACCAGATACAGCGCCTGCTCAGGATATTCAGACGGGACGCTGAAACGTGCACCGGGCTGCAGTGTCAACTGCAGATAGAACAGGGGTGAGCGTGTCGGCAGGGGTGCTGTCATCCCCATGAAACTGCCGGCCACCAGAACGGCGCTGGCGCCAGCCAGCTCCGCCCGCGGCAACTGGTCTGCACCCAGATGGGTGAAATCAGGATCGCACTCCTCGTCGTCACACGGTAGCGCCACCCAACACTGCAAGCCATGGAGCGGCGCCGCCTGCTGACGCTGCACCGCATCGCTGCGCTCCGAATGCACGATGCCACGACCGGCGGTCATCCAGTTCACTTCGCCCGGCCGGATCGACTGCACACTGCCCAAGCTGTCCCGATGCAGAATCTCGCCGGCAAACAGCCAGGTCACGGTCGCCAGCCCGATATGCGGATGCGGCCGTACATCAAGACCGACGCCGGTTGGCTGTACCGTCGGCCCCATCTCGTCGAGGAAGACAAACGGCCCGACCGTCCGCCGAGCTGCTGCCGGCAACGCGCGGCGCACGGCGAATCCGTCACTCAGGTCGCGAGTGCGTGGAACGATGATTTCTTCGATAGCGTTCATTGATCGATGATAGCTCTCAGATCACGATGACCAGTAATTCGGCACTTGAAAATTATCAAATTAACCACTTATGCTTTACAGGGCCAAATAAGTTTTGGTGCTCATTCTTGAAAAAGGCGACACCCGTCCCTATACTTAGCACTCGCTGACGGAGAGTGCTAACAACTTTTCCGGATGACTGTTTTTCTGACAGCGGCCGCAGCGGGAAAAAATTTCCGCCAAAGCGGCTAACCAAAATACATAAACCATTGTTTTAAAGGAGTTTTTATGAGCCTTCGTCCTTTGCACGACCGTATCATCGTCGAACGTCAGGAACAGGAAACCAAGACCGCCTCAGGTATCGTTCTGCCGGAGGCAGCCGCCGAGAAGCCGGATATGGGCACGGTGGTCGCTGTCGGCAATGGCAAGATTCTCGAAGACGGCAAAATTCGCCCGCTCGACGTGAAGGTCGGCGACACCGTCCTCTTCGGCAAGTACTCCGGCCAGACCGTCAAGGTCGATGGCAAGGAAGTGCTGGTCATGCGTGAAGAAGACGTGATGGCCGTCGTCGAAAAATGATGACGATGTCCGCGCGCAAGCCGCGCGGATAGCAGCGTCGTCATCCCGACCCAGGCCGGGACCCGGCGGCGTTGAATTTCCGAATTCAATGAATAGTTAAGGAGCATCCAACATGGCAGCAAAAGAAGTAGTTTTCGGCGATAGCGCACGTGCCAAGATGGTCGAAGGCGTGAACATCCTCGCCAACGCAGTAAAAGTCACCCTAGGCCCGAAAGGCCGCAACGTCGTGCTCGAGCGTTCGTTCGGTGCGCCGACCGTGACCAAGGACGGTGTATCGGTCGCCAAAGAGATCGAGCTCAAAGACAAGCTGATGAACATGGGCGCGCAGATGGTCAAGGAAGTCGCTTCCAAGACCTCGGATAACGCCGGTGACGGCACCACGACCGCAACCGTGCTGGCGCAGGCGATCGTGCGCGAAGGCATGAAGTACGTAGCCGCAGGCATGAACCCGATGGATCTCAAGCGCGGCATCGACAAGGCCGTCACCGCGACCGTCGCAGAACTGAAGAAGATCGCCAAGCCCTGCACGACTTCGAAGGAAATCGCTCAGGTCGGCTCGATCTCTGCCAACTCGGACAGCTCGATTGGCGAGCGCATTGCCGAAGCAATGGAAAAAGTCGGCAAGGAAGGCGTGATCACCGTTGAAGATGGCAAATCGCTGAACGATGAACTCGACATCGTCGAAGGTATGCAGTTCGACCGCGGCTACCTGTCGCCGTACTTCATCAACAATCCGGACAAGCAGGTCGCTCTGCTCGACAATCCGTTCATCCTGCTGTGCGACAAAAAAATCTCGAACATCCGTGATCTGCTGCCGGTACTCGAGCAAGTCGCGAAGGCTGGCCGTCCGCTGCTGATCATCGCCGAAGACATCGAAGGCGAAGCGCTTGCGACCCTGGTCGTGAACAACATCCGCGGCATCCTGAAGACCTGCGCAGTGAAGGCACCGGGCTTTGGCGACCGCCGCAAAGCAATGCTGGAAGACATCGCCATCCTGAGCGGTGGCCAGGTGATCGCCGAGGAAGTCGGCCTGACGCTTGAGAAGGTCACACTGAACGACCTGGGCCAGGCAAAGCGTATCGAGATCGGCAAAGAGAACACCACGCTGATTGATGGCGCTGGTCAGGCTGCAGCGATCGAGGCACGCGTCAAGCAAATCCGCGTTCAGATCGAGGAAGCAACTTCCGACTACGACCGCGAAAAGCTGCAGGAGCGTGTCGCCAAGCTGGCAGGCGGCGTGGCAGTCATCAAGGTGGGTGCCGCAACCGAAGTCGAGATGAAAGAGAAGAAAGCCCGTGTCGAAGACGCACTGCACGCGACCCGCGCAGCCGTTGAAGAAGGCATCGTCCCGGGTGGTGGCGTCGCTCTGCTGCGCGCACGTTCAACCCTGACGATCAAGGGCGATAACGCTGATCAGGATGCGGGTATCAAGATCGTGCTCCGCGCGATTGAAGAGCCGCTGCGCATGATCGTCACCAACGCTGGCGAAGAAGCTTCAGTCGTCGTGAACAAGGTTCTCGAAGGCAAGGGCAACTTCGGCTACAACGCAGCCAATGGCACCTACGGTGATATGGTCGAAATGGGCGTGCTGGATCCGGCCAAGGTGACCCGCTCGGCGCTGCAAAACGCCGCATCGATCGCTGGCCTGATGCTGACCACCGACTGCATGGTGGCAGAACTGGTCGAGGATAAGCCGGCCGCCGGCGGTATGGGTGGCATGGGCGGCATGGGTGGTATGGGTGGTATGGATGGCATGATGTAAATCGTATCGGCTGTTCGCTGTTCAAGAGAAGCCCGCAGTCATGCGGGCTTCTTTTTTCTATTACGTTTTGAACTGCTCAAAAAATTGCCTGCTTGATTGCAGGCTTTTTTATGCACGTTCGTTTGATGAACATCAATACAACATACGAATTGAACGTAATGTCTGCTAAACGGTTGGCACTAAGCCGGCGCCAGCGTCAAAACCGATAGACGCTCGCGCGAACCATTGCCAACGGAGAAGACGCCATGCTCAACAAAATTGCAAAAGCGACTAATAGATATCCTCGAACGCAAAATTCAAAGCGCGCCGCCAGCCAATTAAATGCCAACGTAAGAAAACTTCAAGAAAAAATCAAAGAAGCAGGCACAACCTCGAATCCCATCCCTGTACTCAGGGAAGTGCATCAATCACCGCTTTTTGTTGAGGTTTTGAAAATGCTCAACGAAATAAGTCCGGAGGTACTCAATCAGCCCAATGCGCATTCCACTCCAGAACTGCGCGCGCTCGGGCACGGCGCTACCATTTGCAGTGCACTTAACGCGGTCGTCAACATTATGGGCAGACACTACAATCTCACCCGGTCCACGCCGTCAGATGACCGAATTATCGATCGCCAAGATGCCAGTAACGCCAACGATCGCGCCTTTCAGCAGCAGATCAAGCCGAAATTTGAGAATGAACTCAAATCTAATTTCAAAACGTCGTGGAATAGACTCACAAACACTAGAACCACAAAATCTCTTACTGAAATGGCTGGAGTCTTATCGGCAATTGCGCCCGATGCACTGGCAGACTTGAAGCTCTCCGTCCCTCCAGAGGCTTTAGAACTTGCCCGGCAGTGGGGAGACATCGCGCCAGAAATGCAGTTAAACAAGTCGGAGCTGCTTGCACTAATCGATTACGTGGACTCCGAGACCGACACATTCAATGCATCCAACAACGTGGCTCTGGCAAATGCCTATTACGGAGAAAAAGTACTGGCTGATGTCATGCAAGTTTTTACGAAAGCGCTTAATGGGGCCGTCAACAAGCTCTGCGCACACCCTCATTTCGGCCTCACCAATATCACAGCCTATAAGGGCGTCCTGATGGGGAATACTGCCGGTCCTTTCCGTCTTAGAATGCTGGAATCTGCAGTTGGTACCGGAAAACTGATTGCCTTTCCTCAAGTCCTGTCTGCGACTAGCCATCCCGAGCAAAGTTACGCTGCAAAAAAATATGCCGAGGGTTATCACTATGAATGCGAACTCACACTGAAGAATGCGTGCGCCGTCGACTTCTTTCATGACTCAAAAACGAGGGGGGAAATGGAAGTGATTGCACCCGCCGGACAGAAATTCATCGTGACCGGAAAAAAAACAAGGGAGACGTATGATCCGAACGGAGGTACTTACGACATCACCCAGTTCGTGCTTGTCCCCGCCGAAACGCATTTATAAATCCTGAACAGAGCGTCGTTGGTCCCTGCTATCAGGACTGCCAGTTCGGCTTCCGCTTTTCAATGAAGGCCTGCACTCCTTCGAGTGCAGCCTCATCCATCATGTTGCAGGCCATGGTTTCGCCGGCCAGCTGATAGGCGGCGCTGATGCCCATTTCGACCTGCCGATAAAACATCTGCTTACCCATCGCGATGGCTACCGCCGGTTTCGCCAAGATGCTGACGACTAGTTTCGCGACCTCAGCATCTAGCACTTCCTGCGCCACTACCCGGTTGACAAGCCCGCGCTCACGCGCGGTCTGGGCGTCGATGAATTCGCCGGTCAGCAGCATTTCCATCGCTTGTTTGCGCGGCATATTGCGCGCCAGGCCGACCGATGGCGTAGAGCAGAACAGACCGTAGTTCACGCCTGACACCGCAAAGCGCGCGTCGGACGCGGCGACGGCCAGATCACACATGGACACCAATTGGCAGCCCGCTGCGGTTGCAATGCCCTGCACACGCGCGATCACAGGCTGCGGCATCTGCTGGATGGCGAGCATCAGCTGGCTGCACTGGGCGAACAGCTTTTTGTAATACTCCGCCGATGGCGAAGCACGCATCTGCTTCAGGTCGTGGCCGGCACAAAACGCCTTGCCGTGCGCGGCCAGTACGACCACACGCACCGAGTTGTCAGCAGCGATCGCGTCGATTTCGTGCTGCAGCGCGGCCATCATCTCTTCTGACAGCGGATTGAAACGCTCACCACGATTGAGCGTCAGTGTCGCGACGCCGCCGCTGTCTGCGCGCAGTACATAAGGGATATCAAGTTGGGATGAAGCCAGTGCCATGGTGTCTCCTCGTTTGGAATGTCATTCCGGATTTCATTCTTCTTCGTTATCGCCGCCCTGAGGTTCGCCAAGCGTCGGTGGCGGCACATAGCTTGCCAGTAGTTCGACGCGGCTTTGCGGCGTCTCCAGGCTGATGCGCCCGAGCGCGCCACTGCGGTAGTCCTGCAGCAGCGTGTGCGCCGCCTTCTCGAAGTCGAGATCCCCACCCCGGACTCTGAAACTACGCCGTGCCGCAATGCCTTCGACCACGCCAACACCGTCCATGCCATCCGGACGGATGCCGTAGCGTGCCGCAAGTAACTGAGGATAACGCTGCAACAAGACTGCGGCAAGAAAGGTCGCCACCTCCTCTTCAATGATCGCATTCACCCCGATCGCATGGCTGGCCGCCAGCATCAGACCATCGGTCGGATGTGCAATCTTGGGCCACATCATCCCGGGGGTATCGATCAGCACGATGTTATCGCCGAGGAATAGGCGCTGTTGCATCTTGGTCACGGCAGGCTCGTCGCCAACTTTCGCGACTCGCTTCTTCAACAGCGCATTCATCAAGGTCGATTTACCAACGTTGGGTATACCCATGATCATGACGCGCAAGGGCTTCAGTACCGTGCCGCGGTGCGGAGCGATCTTCAGGCACAAGCCGGGAATCTTCGCGACTTCGGTCGGCTTGCGGCAGGACAAAGGAACCGCATGTACCTGCGGCTGCGCGCCGTAATGGGCAAGCCAGGCTTGTGTGGCTGACGGATCGGCGAGGTCGCTCTTGTTCAGGATCTTCAGGCAGGGTCGCTGTCGCGCCAGACGCAACGACTCGATCATCGGGTTGCTGCTGGCCTGCGGTATCCGTGCGTCCAGAACCTCGATAACGAGGTCGACCTTCTCCATCGACTCCGCCGCCTTCTTGCGTGCGGCGTTCATGTGGCCGGGGAACCATTGGATGGACATGGGGGAAATTGAGAGCGCTGGAAAACGGGCTATTGTACCCGCGCGCAGTCGGACCACCTGTGCAGATAGGCCTGCTCAGGAGCAGGCGTCATTCCAGCCCGGCGAGCACCTTCAGGTGCGCGACCACGCTGCGACCAAGCGCTGACAGCGCATAACCGCCCTCAAGGCAGCTGACAATCCGCCCTTTCGCATGTCTCTGTGCGACATCGACCAGTTGCCGCGTGATCCACGCATAATCAGCCTCGACCAGCCCCATGGCTGCAATATCGTCTTCGCGGTGCGCGTCGAAGCCGGCAGAGATGAACAGCAATTCGGGACGGTGCGCCTCCAGCGCAGGCAGCCAGTGCTGCCGTACCAGTTCGCGCACCGCGTCGCCCCGCGTATAAGCCGATACCGGAATGTTCACCAGATTCGCCGGGCTACTGCCGTCCGGGTGGACGCCTGTGTACGGATACAGAGGGTGCTGGAAAAAACTAGCCATCAGTACCCGCGATTCGCCTGAAAAGGCGGCCTCGGTGCCATTGCCGTGGTGGACATCGAAATCGACAATGGCGACGCGCTGCAGCCCATGCACATGCAATGCGTGGGCTGCAGCAATGGCGACATTATTGAACAGGCAAAAGCCCATCGGGGCCTGCGGCGTCGCATGATGGCCCGGCGGCCGTATCGCGCAAAACGCATTATCGACATCGCCGCCGATTACGGCATCGGTGGCAGCAATGGCGGCTCCCACAGCACGCAGTGCCGCTTGCCAGCTATGTTCATTGAGCAAGGTGTCAGCGTCGAGCGAATAGTATTCTCCATGCGCAGGAAGATTGTCACGGACCTTCGCAATCGCCGCCTCGGTATGCACCAGCGCCAGCGCATCGACCGACGCCAGCGGGGCATCGCGATGGTCCAGCAGGCTCGCCAGTCCACTGGCAATCAACTGATCATCAATTGCCTGCAGTCTCGAAGGACACTCGGGGTGCCAGTCACCCATTTCATGGCGTCTGCAGTCGGGATGGGAGAAGATTGCCGTACTCATCGCAGCTATTATGCATCAGTGATGCATGCTCTATACTTGAACGCGCCCTCCTTGATGGCGCATGCCATTTTCTCAATCTGTCACCGATGAAAACCCTCTCTCACTTGGCCGCGACAGCGATCGCTGCAGTCGCGTTTTGCCTGCCTGTATCGATTGTCCTTGCCGCCCAAGCTGCGCAAGTAACCACTGAACCGACAGAGCGAGGGTCGGCGAACAAGAAAAAAATGGCGGTAAAAAAAAGACCGAAGCAACTCGCTTTGGCCGAAGCTGAAACGCCAGAATTCACCAATTTCCTCCAGTGGCGTGCCGTCACGGAGTTCATCGATCAGACCAGTGCAGAACACGGCTTCGATCGCGATGAACTGCAATCACTGTTCAGGCGCGCGCAATACCTCGACAGCGTCGTCAGGCTGATCAATCCGCCACGACCCGGCAAAGCAAAGAACTGGACGGCTTACCACGATCGCTTTGTCGAGCCGCGTCGCGTGAAAGCCGGCATGGAATTCTGGGATCGCTACGAACCGGTGCTGCAGCGCGCACATGACGAGTTCGGCATTCCGGCAGAGATCATCGTCGGTATCCTCGGCGTGGAGACGATCTACGGTCAGGATACCGGCAAATTCCGCGTGCCCGATGTGCTGGTCACGCTCGCATTTGCCCACCCAAATGCGCCGAACCGTGAGTCGCGCATGGCATATTTTCGCGGCGAGCTGGTTCAGACGCTGCTGTATGCGCGAGAAAACGGCATCGATCCGTTCAGCCTGAACGGCTCCTACGCTGGTGCGATCGGGTGGCCGCAATTCATGCCGGGAAGCGTGCGCAATTTCGCGGTTGATTTCGATGGCGATGGAAAAATCGATCTGCGCAATTCACCGCAAGATGCGATTGGCAGCGTGGCGAGCTTTCTTGCGCGGCATGGGTGGCGCACAGATCATCCGATGGCCTACCGTGTACAAGTGATGCCGGACAGACGATGGCCAGAACTCATCGGCCAGGGGCTTAAGGCACAATTCAGCCGCTCACAAATGGAAGAAGCCGGCGTGATCGTCCCGGACGATGTGCCGGCGACGCTTTCTTACGGACTGATCGATCTGGAAGATGACGACCGTCCTGTGCAGTACTGGCTGGCCACCAATAATTTTTTCGCCATCACCCAGTACAACCGGAGTTACTACTACGCGATGGCCGTCATTGAACTTGGCCGGGCGGTCAGCCGCCAGAGATCTGCGCGATGAGCAAGGCTATCGATCCTCTTCACGACCCGACTGACGAACAAGTCATTGTCCTGACACGCCGCTGGGTCGAGCATGCAGTGATCGGGCTGAACCTGTGCCCATTCGCCAATGCCGTGCTGCGCAAGAACCAGATCGCATTTCAGGTCAGCCATGCACGCGACGCCGACACGCTGCTTCAGAACCTGATGGATTCCATAGAATGGCTACTGGCCACGCCTGCGGAGGCAACCGATACGCTGCTGCTGATCCATCCCTGGGTGCTGTCGGATTTTTTCGAATTCAACGATTTAATCGGCGATATCGAAACCTTGCTGGAGGACTCGGGACTGGAAGGTGTGTTGCAAATCGCCAGTTTTCATCCGGATTACCAGTTTGCCGGCGTGGCTACCGACGATGTGACGAACCACACGAACCGCTCTCCTTTTCCAATCCTCCACTTATTGCGCGAAGACAGTCTCGACAAGGCGATTGGGGCAATGCCACACACCGATGACATCATCGAGCGCAACCTGGACACGATGCGCCAGCTCGGGACTGATGGCTGGCAAACGCTACAAGCACGCATTCGAAAAGACACCGCCTGAATTCTTGCAAGAACCGCACGCTCTTCCCTCTGTAAAGCCTTCCCCCACAGCTGCCCCTACCCACGCGCGCGGTGCCGCCGCTTCAGCTCAGCGCAGCCGTCCCACTGCGGAAACCTATCGAATGAAAAATCATCCGATAAGCACGATAGCTCCGGGCACTGAGCTAAAAATTGTCCCACGGCATTGAGAACGATCAAATCGAAATATTTCTTTCTTAGCTACAATCCATGATTGTCTAAAAGAAACTTTTTTGCTTACATTTCACAATTAGAACCCACAAAGATGAAGTCGCTCACTGGGCAGGGAGCAAGTATTCGATATAAATCATGGATTTAGTTGCACCCCCCAAGTCAGGATGAATCTATTGCATTGGTTTTTTTGCAAAAAAAATTTACTTTGTTACTAACACCCAATAGAATTTTGTTAGTAAATTAAAAATGCATTCGCAAATCGGTTGCAACGATTGGCTCGGCGAACGAACAACTCCGTTCCTCGGTTTGCCAATCGACGCATTTGATTCACCCCTTGGGAACACTCACGCACATGACGACTCAGTTTGACCATCAGGACAGCAACCGACTCGCCGACCAGGTCGCGTATGATCCGAACAACTTGTTGGACTCGCTCATTGAAAAACTGCACCTGAAAAACGATGCTGCTTTGTCCCGCGCACTGGAAGTCGCGCCACCCGTCATCAGCAAGATTCGCCATCGGCGATTGCCGGTAGGTGCTTCATTGTTGATCCGCATGCATGAGGTGAGTGACCTGTCAATCAGGGAATTGCGTATCCTGATGGGCGACCGGCGCGAAAAATTCCGCATCAGCGACAAACAGTTCAAGCCGAAACCGACGGAAAAATAAGGAATAAAAAATAAAACGGGATCCCGAACAATGTCAGGATCCCGTTTTATTTTTCAGAACAATTTACAGCAATGATCGAATCTACCCGATCGTCAAATCAGGCCGGAAAAACCCCCGTCGACAAATAGCGATCGCCACGATCGCAAACAATAAACACAATGACCGCATTTTCAACGGTACGGGAAATGCGCAGCGCCACTTCGCAAGCACCTGCGGCCGAAATGCCGGCAAATATCCCTTCTTCCATCGCCATGCGACGCGCCATCTGCTCGGCAGCAGCCTGACTGACATTCTCTACCTGATCAACCCGGCTGCGCTCGAATATCTTGGGAAGATAGGCTTCCGGCCATTTACGAATTCCTGGAATCTGCGACCCTTCTTCCGGCTGAGCGCCGATGATCTGAACCGCAGGATTTTTTTCCTTCAGGTAGCGAGATACGCCCATGATGGTGCCGGTAGTTCCCATGGCACTGACAAAATGAGTGATCTGGCCATCGGTGTCCCGCCAAATTTCGGGACCGGTCGCTTCGTAATGCGCACGCGGATTGTCCGGATTAGCGAACTGGTCAAGGATCTTGCCCTTGCCCTCCTTCTGCATCTGGTCAGAGAGGTCGCGTGCGTATTCCATGCCACCCGCCTTCGGAGTCAGAATGATCTCAGCACCGTATGCAGCCATGCTCTGCCGGCGCTCCAGGCTCAAGTTCTCCGGCATAAGCAGGATCATCCGGTAGCCCTTCATCGCCGCCGCCATCGCCAGCGCGATGCCGGTATTGCCGCTGGTCGCTTCGATCAGCGTATCCCCCGGCTTGATCTCGCCGCGCGCCTCTGCCCCCTGGATCATCGCCAGAGCAGGCCGATCCTTCACCGACCCTGCCGGATTATTGCCTTCGAGCTTGCCAAGAATGATGTTGTTCTGCCTTGCAGCCTCCTCGCCGGGAATGCGTTTCAGTTGTACCAGCGGGGTATTGCCGACCAGATCCTCGATCGAGTGAAATTGCATGGCGGTTGTGTGCAGACAAATAAAAACAAAGCGCCATTGTAATTTAATCCGCATCCTGCCTGCGGCTCCCCACGGATCAGGGGCCGCAGACAATACAACCTGTTATTTGTCGCCCGCCTTACCGACAGCGCGCTCTGTCACCTTACCACTGGGTGCAGCATTGACCGCTTTGACCGCAGGCGCGTGTGGCTGGCCGTTGACGGTCAGACCAGCAGCGGAAAGTTTGACGGCATTACGACCACCGATACCTTTCACGCGCTGCTCAAGATCGGACCAGTCTTTGAAATTGCCGTGCTTGTCACGCTCGGCAATAATCGCCTTGGATGTCGATGGGCCAACGCCTGCGATGCCATCAAGCGCAGCCTGATCAGCGGAGTTCACTTCTACAGCAGCCAGCGCTGTACCGACAAACATTGATGACACAGCCATGAGCAATACAAATTTTTTCAGCATGATGTACTCCGAAAAGTTTTGAGCGGGATCTGCAGACACGCAGAGATCGTTGATTGCGATTGCGTGCCGGGATGAATTAAACGTGAAGTACTCGGTTCTGAGCCGCAAAGATGAAATGATTGTTTTGCATCGTGCGGTTCCAGCGCTCATCGTCTGATGAGCATCACTGCATCACTGCATCAACGGAGAACGGAGAACTCGCGTTATCACCGACGATATCAACCAGCGAGCGCGCTCCGATCAATACGATGTTGCGCGCCACATTCGCTTCTCCACCAAGACGGTCTTCACACTGAGCCATCTGCACGACAGGCACCGGGGCTTCGGGGGAGATGCGACTGACTCACCGAACCAGTAACGATCCAGCATTGCATCGCCAATCACAAGTACGCGCGCGCGCCAGCACACGGCGGGGAGCAAAGGAAATGCCGGCAGATTTGCCGGCAAGCGGGACATGATCATCTTCACCCTTTGCAGGGGACCGTGGTCAGCCCTGATTCAGTACGGACAGCTCTTCGCTGCGGCGCGGCGCATAACTTTCCCACTGGCTGCAACCTGGGCATTGCCAATAGAACTGCTTGGCCTTGAAGCCGCAATGGCTGCACTGGTAACGCGCAAGCTTCTGCGCGTATCCACCAACCAAGCTCTTCACCATCGACAGTTCGGCCAGTCGCTCCGGCGGAGCGTACATCAGGCGCGCTTCGATCAGTTTGTCGAGCGCCAGCAGTGTCGGCATGCGACGAAGTTCGTCGGTGATCAGTTGTTTCGCAGCGTCGGGGCCGGCCAACTCCAGCTCAGCGCGAAATACAACTTCCAGCAAGTCGATCGCCGACGCTTCCGCGAGATAGCCCTTCAGCAATTTGAGTCCTTCAGACGCACGGCCAACAGCACGATAGCCATCCATCAGCCGCTGCGCGACGAGTCCGACATGCGCTGCGCTCTGCTGTTCGACGCGTCGCCAGGCACGCACCGCACCCTCAGGATCGCCCTTTGCCAGCAATGCATCGCCGACCAGGATGGTCGCACGTACATTGTTGCGGTCATGGGCGAGCGCCTTTTCCAGCGTTGCCAATGCAGCATCCGGGTGCACATGCACCAGTTCATCCTGTGCCAGTTCGCAATGAAATTGCGCAATCTCTTTCTGGTAGGCGCCCGCACCAGACGCCTGCAGTGCCAGCGCCGCTTCGATAGCGCGTTTCCATTCCTTCTCGCGCTGATAGATCTCGAGCAGCGCGCGGCTGGCCTTCGCAGCGAACTGCGTACCGGCCAGCTGATGGAAAGTCTCGTCTGCACGGTCGAGCAGACCCGCCTTCAAATAATCCTGACCGAGCTCAAAGCGCGCCTGTGCCGACAGATCCGGTGACAGATCGGGACGCGACAGCAGGTTTTTGTGCACACGCACGGCACGCTCGATGTCTCCGCGACGACGGAACAATTTGCCGAGCGCGAAATGCAGCTCGGCGGTCTCCGGATCCAGGCGCGCAATGTCGACGAACACATCGATCGCCCGGTCGGGTTGCTCGTCAAGCAGCGCATTGAGCCCCTTGTAGTAGCTGCGCGGCAGGCTGCGCGATTCGGAGATCACATGTCGGATATCCACGCGTGCCGCAATCCAGCCCAGCGCGAAAAAAAACGGGACGCCAAGTAGCCACCAGGTTTCAAACTCCATTACCGTTCCTCACAGGCCGACCTGCTCGATCAATGCCTCCGGTGAAGGCGGCTGCAAGCGGGCGGAGGCGATCTCGGCGGCCTCCTTCTTGTATTGGTCGAATTCTTTACGGCAGCGCGCCGCCTCGCGCCGGTAGCGCAACAGCGTGCCGGTCATTCCGAGCACGCCCATCGCGGCGCCAGCGACAAGGAAACTAAGCATCAGCAATATCAGCGGTGTTTTCGCCTGCACGTTCCAGAAAAGATGGAGCACTACCTCATCGGTGTTCTTTAGCGCGAAGCCGAAGAACACAATGAACAGCACGACGGCGATCAGACGGACAAGTATTTTCATCATCAAAACGCCGTGACCGGCATTTCATTAGTTGTGGGGAAATTGTACGCGAAAAGAAATGCCGAACCGCCACGGCACACCACGCAAAGGTCCTACAAAAAAAACGGCATCCGAAGATGCCGTTCTAGGTGACTGACTATAGGCTCAGTCGTCATGAATCGGATGACCGACCATGGCATCCACACGTTCACGCAATTCCTTGCCCGCCTTGAAGTGTGGTACCCGCTTGCCGGGTACCACAACAGTCTCGCCAGATTTAGGATTGCGGCCGATACGAGGGGGTCGGGTATTGGTCGCAAAACTGCCAAAACCGCGAATCTCGATGCGCTGGCCAGCGACCAGCGCATCACTCATCGCTTCTAGCAACGTCTTCACCGCGAAATCCGCATCCTTGGCTACCAGCTGCGGATAACGCTCAGCCAGACGAGCGATCAGCTCCGACTTGGTCATCTGTCAGGCCTTATCAGCCCTTGTTGTCGAACTTGGCTTTCAGCAGCGCGCCGAGACTGGTCGTGCCCGATGCCGCAGCAGAATCGCTGGACATCTTCTGCATAGCGTCCTGGGTCTCTGCGTTGTCCTTTGCCTTGATCGACAGCTGAATGCTGCGTGCCTTACGGTCGATATTGATGACCATTGTTTCAAGTTGGTCACCGACCTTCAGGTGCGTACCGGCATCCTCGACGCGATCGCGCGCGATTTCGGAAGCACGCAGATAGCCTTCGACTTCATCGCTCAAAGCGATCACAGCGCCCTTCGGCTCAACTGACTTCACGGTGCCGCTGACCAGCGAACCCTTGTCGTTCATCGCGGCGTAATTGTTGAACGGGTCGCCTTCAAGCTGCTTGACGCCCAGCGAAACGCGCTCGCGCTCGACATCGATGGCCAGCACGACAGCTTCCAGTTCATCGCCTTTTTTGAACTTGCGCACGGCTTCTTCGCCGGTATCGGTCCACGACAGGTCGGACAGGTGTACCAGACCATCGATATTGCCCGCCAGGCCAATGAACACGCCAAAGTCAGTGATCGACTTGATTGCGCCACGAACCTTGTCGCCCTTCTTGTGCGACATCGCGAAATCGTCCCACGGGTTCGCCTTGCACTGCTTCATGCCGAGGCTGATACGACGACGCTCTTCATCGATCTCGAGGACCATGACTTCGACTTCATCACCCAGCTGGACAACCTTGGACGGAGCAACGTTCTTGTTGGTCCAGTCCATCTCGGACACGTGCACCAGACCTTCGATGCCCTGCTCGACTTCCACGAACGCGCCGTAGTCGGTCAGGTTGGTGACCTTGCCGAACAGGCGGGTGCCTTGCGGGTAACGACGCGACAGGCCGGTCCACGGATCGTCGCCCAGTTGCTTGACGCCCAGCGAGACGCGATTCTTTTCCTGATCGTACTTGAGCACTTTCGCAGTGATTTCCTGGCCAACCGACAGTACTTCCGACGGATGGCGAACGCGACGCCATGCCAGATCGGTGATGTGCAGCAGACCATCGATGCCGCCGAGGTCGACGAACGCGCCATAGTCGGTAATGTTCTTGACGATACCGGTGACGATCGTGCCTTCTTTCAGGGTTTCCATCAGCTTCGCACGCTCTTCGCCCATCGATGCTTCGATGACAGCGCGACGCGACAACACGACGTTGTTGCGCTTGCGATCCAGCTTGATGACCTTGAACTCCAGGGTCTTGCCTTCATACGGAGTGGTGTCCTTGACCGGACGGGTATCAACCAGCGAGCCCGGCAGGAATGCGCGGATGCCGTTGGTGAGAACGGTCAGGCCGCCCTTGACCTTGCCGCTGACGGTACCGATGACGAGGTCGCCGGATTCCATCGCCTTTTCCAGCGCGAGCCACGATGCCAGGCGCTTGGCCTTGTCGCGCGACAGGATGGTGTCGCCGAAACCGTTTTCCAGCGACTCGATAGCGACGGAAACGAAGTCACCGATATTGACTTCGACTTCGCCGCTGTCGTTCTTGAATTCATCGATCGGAATAAACGCTTCGGATTTCAGGCCGGCGTTGACGATCACAAAATTGTGGTCCAGGCGAACGACTTCCGCCGAGATAACCTCTCCCGAGCGCATGTCCTGACGCGACAGCGATTCCTCGAACAGGGCTGCAAAGCTTTCGATGGCTGCGGGGGTTTGAGTAGCAATAGACATATGAGTAGATAGTTGGCCAACCGGGCGGATGCCCCGAGCTGGGTCAGGTTTTTCAACACCCCTCGATGCGTTGCGCAGGAGGAGCACCAGTTACAGCAGTACGACGAATTACACCCTACGACTTGCGATGCCGGACCACCAGTCCAGCACCTGCGCGACAGCCTGCTCAATCGTCATGCCTGACGTGTCCAGCAAGTGCGCACCTTCGGCAGGCTTCAGCGGAGCCACTGCACGCTGGGTATCGCGCGCATCCCGCTCCGACAGATCTTGCAGAAGGGCGGCCATATTAGCAGGAAAACCTTTCTCAATCAATTGCTTATAACGCCTGTTCGCACGCGCCTCGACACTGGCGGTAAGAAATACCTTGAGTTGCGCATCCGGAAAGATCACCGTACCCATGTCGCGACCGTCGGCGACCAGCCCGGGTGCCTGCCGGAAACGATGCTGCAATTCGACTAGCGCCGCGCGCACAGCCGGCAGTGCCGCGATTTTCGAGGCCGCATTGCCAACTGCTTCCTGCCGGATCACCTCCTGCACTTCGCGGCCGGATAACAGGATACGTTCGCCTTCAAAGCGCACCGCCAGCCCTTTGGCCAGGCTGGACAGCAAAGGTTCATCAGCCAGTCCTATGCCGGCTTGCTGCGCAGATAACGCAGTTAGCCGGTACAACGCGCCGGAATCGAGAAAAGAAAAGCCGAGCGCCGCGGCAACCCGGCTGGCAACTGTGCCCTTGCCCGAGGCGGTCGGGCCATCGATGGTGATGACGGGAATACTCAACTCAGTCTCGCTGCACGATGCGCGCGAACGCATCGAAATAATCCGGGAAAGTCTTGGCAACGCAGTGCGGGTCGTTGATGCGCACCGTGGTGCCATCACGTGCAGCACCGTTCAGCGAGGCTAGCGAAAAGCACATGGCCATACGGTGATCGTCGTAGGTATCGATCGCTGCCGGTTCAAGCACGATCGGCGGTGTCACGCGCAAGTAGTCCGCGCCTTCTTCCACCAGGGCGCCGAGCTTGCGCAGCTCAGTCGCCATCGCAGCCAGGCGATCGGTTTCCTTCACGCGCCAGCTCGCGATATTACGCAACGTACTGGTACCGTCCGCATACAGCGCCGCAACGGCAATCGTCATCGCCGCATCGGGAATGTGATTGAAATCGGCATCGATCGCCTTCAACACACCGTTCGACTTTGCCTCGATCCAGTTGTCACCCAGCGTGATCTCGGTGCCCATTTGCTGCAGCGCCTCGATGAAACGCACATCGCCCTGAATGCTGCCACGACCGACACCTTCGACACGTACCGGACCACCGGCAATTGCACCGGCCGCCAGAAAATACGAGGCCGACGACGCATCGCCCTCCACATGCAAGTTGCCCGGACTCTGGTAAGACTGCCTGGCGGGAATCGTGAACGAGGCCCAGCCGTGGCGCTCGACTTCGATGCCAAAGCGCTGCAGCAGGTTCAGCGTGATCTCAATGTAGGGTTTCGAGATCAGCTCGCCGATGACCTCGATCGTCAGCGGCTGGTGCTTCGCCATCAGGGGGCCGGCCATCAATAGTGCCGTCAGAAACTGGCTGGACACATTGCCGCGCACCTGCAGATGCTGCGGATGCAGATTGCCACGATGAATATGCAGCGGCGGATAGCCGGGGTTGCCGGTGTACTCGATACGTGCGCCTGCGGCGTTCAGCGCATCGACCAGGTCACCAATCGGGCGCTCATGCATGCGCGCCACGCCATGCACCGTATAGTCGCCGCCGATCGCTGCCAGCGCCGCGGTCAGCGGGCGAATCGCCGTGCCGGCATTGCCCATGAAGAGGTCAGCCGAATGAACCGGCAGCATGCCGCCCGTGCCGGTAACGGCGAAATCCTGAGTCTCGCCATGCTGAATCCACTGCACGCCGAGCTTTTGCAGCGCCATCAACATCACGTGCGTGTCGTCAGATGCGAGCAGCTCCCTGATCTCAGTCGTACCTTCAGCCAGTGCGGCCAGCAACAACATGCGGTTCGAGATGCTCTTTGAACCCGGCAGTTTGACCGTGCCACGCGCCAGCGGCGCGGGCTTCAGATCGATATGGTGCGGGTAATGCTTCATCAGTCTCCACCCTGCTCGTCGGCGCGCGCCTGTTCTGCTGCCTCAATTGCAGCGATCCACGCCTGTCGCGCAGCTTGCGCGCGGCCGTAAATTTTTTCCAGTCCTGCACCGTCAGACGCCGCCAGCCGCGCACGCAAATGCGCCAGCTGTGCCGTATACGTATCCAGCTCGGCCAGCAGCGCCGGCCGGTTCGCCAGCGAAATATCGCGCCACATTTCCGGCGACGAGCCGGCAATGCGGGTGAAGTCCCGGAAACCGCTGGCCGCATACTGAAACAGCCGCTCGGCGTTGTCCCGCGCGGCAATGTCGTCCACCAGCGCATACGCGAGCAGGTGCGGCAGATGGCTCACTGCGGCAAAGACCGCATCATGCTCTTCGGCCGTCAGCCGGTGGATGATCGCACCGCACTGCTCCCACGCAATGGCCACTTTCGTCACGCAGTCTTTGGCGTTTTCCGGCAAGGCGGTCAGTACCACCTTCTTGCCCTGATACAGGTCGGGCAACGCTGCGTCCGGCCCGTTCTGTTCACGCCCGGCGATCGGATGACCGGGTATGAACTGACCAATCTTGTCGCCGAGCGCGGCACGCGCTGCCAGCACCACATCGCTCTTTGTGCTGCCGGCGTCGGTGACGACCGTACCTGGCTGCAAATGAATGGCGATATCGCGCAGCAGCGTCTCGGTCTGTGCGACTGGCGCTGCGAGCAGCACCAGATCTGCGCTTGCGACCGATGCCGCGCTGCCGATACCATCGATGATGCCCAGCGCCTGCGCGCGCTCCAGCGTTTCGCGCCGGCGTCCGACGCCGATCACTTCGCGGACGCAACCGCCGTGCTTCAGCGCCAGCGCAAACGATCCACCAATCAGGCCGACACCAAAGACAACAATGCGATTGAACTTTTGCATCGGGTCAGCCAAGCACTACCTTCAGCGCATCAAGGAAGGCCGCATTTTCCTGCGGCAGGCCGATCGACACGCGCAGCCATTGCGGCAGGCCATAGTTACCGACCGGGCGCACGATGATGCCTTTCTTCAGCAGCGCGAGGTTAACGCGCGCGCCGGCGCCGTCGTCGCTGCCAGCACGGAACAGCACGAAGTTGCCGCACGACGGCACGTACTCGATACCCATCTGGACGAAAGCTGCCGTCAATTGCGCATAGCCGTCGGTATTGACTGCAGCACTCCTCTGCAGATAGGCATCGTCGCCGAGTGCCGCGACTGCCGCGGCCTGAGCGAGCGAATTCACATTGAATGGCTGGCGGATGCGATTCAGCAAATCGGTCAGCGCCGGCTGTGCAATGCCAAAGCCGACGCGAAGACCGGCAAGACCATACGCCTTCGAGAAAGTGCGCGACACAATCAGGTTCGGATACTCGCGCACCCAGGCAAGTGCATCGTAGCGCTTGTCGGCCGGCAGATATTCCGTATACGCCTCATCAAGCACGACGACGACCTGCGACGGCACCCGCTTCAGGAATGCAGCGATCTGGTCGCCATCGATGAAAGTACCGGTCGGATTGTTCGGGTTGGCAATGAATATCAGCTTCGTGTCCGGTGCAATTGCCGCCGCCATCGCCTCAAGATCATGGCCGAAATTCATCGCCGGCACGACGATTGCTCGCGCACCGACGGCCTGGGTCGCCAGCGGATACACCGCGAACGAATATTGCGCATAGACCACCGATTCACCGGGCTGCACCAGCGCGCGCGCGGCCAGTTCGAGAATGTCATTGCTGCCATTGCCCAATGTCAGCCAGTCGGTGGGCACGCCGAATTTCTTCGTCAACGCCGACTTCAGGTCGAAACCATTCGAGTCGGGATAGCGCGCCAGCTCGTCGAGCACCTTTTGCATCGCGGCCTTCGCTGACTCCGGCAGGCCGAGCGGGTTTTCGTTTGACGCGAGTTTCACGATCGAGGCCTCATCAAGGCCGAACTCACGCGCGACTTCGGAAATCGGCTTGCCGCCCTGGTAAGGCGCGATCGCGCGGACGTAATCAGGACCAAAAATCGTCATGGCTGCACACTCGGGAAAAATCGTCGAAAAATTCAGGCGGAATGAGGATAGGAGCCGAGCACCTTGAAGAACGCAGCCTGCCCCTGCAATTCGGCGAGCGCCTGCGCGACCTTCGGGTCATCTGCATGACCGTCGATGTCGACAAAAAAGTAATACTCCCAGCGGCCGGTGCGCGCGGGGCGGGATTCGAAGCGCGTCATTGACACATCGTGCTTTGCCAGAGGCGCCAGCAGCTCATAGACGGCGCCCGCCTTGTTCGGCACGGACAGCACCAGCGATGTCTGGTCGCGGCCCGACGCGCCGGGCTTGAGCGTGCCAATCACGAAGAAGCGGGTGCGATTGTGCGGATCATCCTGGATATGCGCATGCACAATTGCCAGCCCATAGCGTTTCGCGGCAGCGTCACCGGCGATCGCGGCGATGCTGCCGTCCTCGCTGGCCATTCGCGCAGCCTCGCCATTGGATGTCACGGCACGACGCTCCATCTGCGGATAGTGTTCGTTCAGCCAGGCTTGGCATTGCGCCAGCGCCTGCGAGTGGGCACATATGCGCGTGATGCCGTCCATGCTGCCGCTGCGGGTCATCAGGCTGTGCTGCACGGGCAATGCCACCTCGCCGCTGATAGCCAGCGTGGTCTGCATCAACAGATCCAACGTGCGGTTCACCGTGCCTTCGGTGGAATTCTCGACCGGCACCACGCCGAAATCGGCGGTACCGGCTTCGACCGAGCGAAACACCTCATCGATCGACACGCACGGCAGCGGCTCGACCGCCTGACCGAACTGCTGCCAGACAGCCTGCTCACTATAAGTGCCGGCCGGACCGAGAAAGGCGACGACGACGCGCTTTTCCAGCGCGCGACAGGCCGACATCACTTCGCGGAAGATAGTCTGCAAGTCGCCCGAGGCCAGCGGACCCGGGTTCTCATTCGCCACCCGCGTCAGAACTTGCGCCTCGCGTTCGGGCCGAAACACAGGTGCGTTTGTCTCGGCCTTCACATGGCCGACTTCCTGCGCCACGCGCGCGCGCTGGTTCAGCAGCGCCAGCAGCTGTGCATCGATCGCGTCGATTTGTTCGCGCAGCGGCTTGAGCTTGTCATCGATCATTCGGGGCTTGCCTGTCGTTCTGTTTATTTTTGCGGCACACGTCTCACGAGGCGTCGGCGTCGGCGTCGGCTTCGTCCGCGCCGATGTCTTCTTCCACATCGGCTTCCATGATGCGCTGCAGCCCGGACAGCTTGGCGCCGTCCTCGACCGCGATCAGCGTCACGCCCTGCGTAGCCCGGCCCATCTCGCGAATCTCGGACACACGAGTACGAATCAGCACGCCACCGGTGGTAATCATCATGATCTGATCGGTCGGCTCGACCAGCGTCGCTGCCACTACCTTGCCGTTACGCTCCGAAGTCTGGATCGCGATCATGCCCTTGGTTCCGCGGCCATGCCGGGTGTACTCGGTAATCGGAGTGCGCTTGCCGAAGCCGTTCTCGGTCGCGGTCAGGACGGACTGCTGCTCATTTTCGGCGACCAGCAGCGCGATCACCTGCTGTGCATCTTCGAGGTTCATGCCGCGCACACCGCGCGCGGTGCGGCCCATCGGACGCACATCATTCTCGTCGAAGCGCACGGCCTTGCCGGCGTCGGAGAACAGCATCACATCGTGTTTGCCATCGGTGAGCGCAGCGCCGATCAGGAAATCACCCTCGTCAAGATCGACGGCGATGATGCCGGCCTTGCGCGGGTTGCTGAAGTCCGACAGCGAAGTCTTCTTCACGGTGCCAAGCGAGGTCGACATAAACACATAGCGATCCTCAGGGAACTTGCTGTTCTCACCGGACAGCGGCAGCACCACGGTGATTTTCTCGCCATCCTGCAGCGGGAACATGTTCACGATCGGCTTGCCGCGCGACGCGCGCGAACCCTGTGGCACTTCCCACACCTTCAACCAATACATGCGACCGCGGTTGGAGAAGCACAGGATGTAATTGTGGGTATTGGCGATGAAGAGCTGGTCGATCCAGTCGTCTTCCTTGGTCGCAGTGGCCTGCTTGCCGCGGCCGCCGCGCTTCTGCGCGCGATATTCCGACAGCGGCTGCGACTTCATGTAGCCCATATGCGACAGCGTGACCACCATATCCTGCGGCGTGATCAGATCCTCGGTACCGAGGTCAGTCACATTCAGCTCAATGGTCGAGCGGCGTGCGTCCTTGTTACTGTCGCCATATTCATTCCTCGCCGCGACCAGCTCGTCGGAGATGATCACGGTCACGCGCTCGGGGCGCGCGAGGATGTCCAGCAGATCAGCGATCTGCGTCATCACCTCTTTGTATTCATTGACGATCTTGTCCTGCTCCAGACCGGTCAGGCGCTGCAGGCGCATCTGCAGAATTTCCTGCGCCTGATCGTCGGACAGCTTGTACAGTCCGTCCTGCTGCAAGCCATAGTGGCGCGGCAGATTCTCCGGGCGGAAGGCTTCGATGCCACCCGCAGCGGCCGTGTCGGTACGCGCCAACATCTCGCGGACCACCGACGAATCCCATGAGCGCGCCATCAACTCAGCCTTTGCAACTGGCGGCGTCGGCGCGGCCTTGATGATCGCGATGAAGTCGTCAATGTTGGCCAGTGCAACCGCCAGGCCTTCCAGCACATGGCCGCGCTCGCGTGCTTTGCGCAGCTCATACACCGTACGGCGCGTGACCACCTCACGACGATGCGACAGGAAGCAGTCAAGCATTTGCTTGAGATTCAGCAGCTTCGGCTGGCCATCGACCAGCGCGACCATGTTCATGCCGAAGGTGTCCTGCAGCTGGGTCTGCTTGTACAGATTGTTCAGCACTACTTCAGGCACTTCACCGCGCTTGAGTTCGATCACCACACGCATGCCCGATTTGTCGGACTCGTCGCGAATGTCGGAAATGCCATCGAGCTTCTTGTCGCGAACCAACTCGGCGATACGCTCAAGCAGCGACTTCTTGTTCACCTGATAGGGCAGTTCATCAACGATGACTGCGGAGCGGCCGTCGCGGATTTCTTCAAAATGCGTCTTTGCGCGCATGATCACCCGACCACGGCCGGTGCGGTAGCCATCACGCACACCGGTCACGCCGTAGATGATGCCGGCTGTCGGGAAATCAGGCGCCGGGATCAGCTCGATCAGCTCGTCGAGCGTGCACTCCGGCGTACTCAGCAGATGCAGCGCGCCATTGATTACTTCTCTGATGTTGTGCGGCGGGATGTTGGTAGCCATACCGACCGCAATGCCGGACGAACCATTGATCAGCAGATTGGGGATGCGCGTCGGCAGCACCGACGGCTCTTTCTCCTTGCCGTCATAGTTCGGAACGAAATCGACGGTTTCCTTGTCGATATCGGCCAGCAGTTCTTGGGAAATCTTGTCGAGGCGGCACTCGGTATAACGCATGGCCGCCGCATTGTCGCCGTCGATCGAGCCGAAGTTGCCCTGACCGTCAACCAGCGTATAACGCAGTGAAAAATCCTGCGCCATGCGCACCAGCGTGTCATAGATAGCTTGGTCGCCGTGCGGATGGTACTTACCCATCACCTCGCCGACTACACGGGCGCACTTTACATACGGACGATTCCAGACGTTGTTCGTCTCGTGCATCGCGAAGAGCACGCGGCGATGCACCGGTTTCAATCCATCCCGCACGTCGGGCAATGCACGGCCGACGATCACACTCATTGCGTAGTCGAGGTAGCTCTTGCGCATCTCCTCTTCGAGGGAAATCGGGATGGTTTCTTTGGCGAACTGATCCATTGGCTGGCTGGTAAAAAGACCGGGATTGACGCGGACGATCGTTGGCAAACGTGCAAATTATGCACGCGCTGTTGAACGCAATTTGTAAACACGAAATTCTACCATGCGCCCCATGCTCACCTTCCCCCCTCCAGCCCTGTGGAAGGGAAGAAGTCCGATGGCCAGCTATTTGATTTTTTTAAAGGTCGGAGCCTGCAGCGGCTTCGCACCATTCGGCATTCGGAGCGGTCTGATGAAATAACCGCGAATTCAGGAGATTTGTCTATGCGCGCCCCCGCGAACCACTGGCTGGCCGTGCTCGCGCTGATGTTGTCACGCGCTGCCGCCGCCGAAACCGGACCGTCGGTCGACCTTGTCACGGATTCCGTTGGCCTCCCGGTTCGAGGTAGCCTGGGCGAGTGCTGGCGGCTCAGCGCTGACTCCGGTACGGCAGCTCCCTGCCCGCGTGTCGGCAGCGCGCCAACGACGGGCGTATCCGCCGGCGGTGCAACCACAGCGGGGGCGACTGCGGGAACGGCAGCGGACATAGCCCAGCCTGTGACTGGCACAGACTTCACTGCTATCAACGCGGCCGGCAACCCCGGATACGTGGTCGATTCAAATGGCATTGTCGTGCGCGGCACTCAGGGCGAATGCTGGCACACGGGGAGTTGGTCGCCTGAGCTGGCGACGATTATTGGCTGCGACGGCGTGCTTGCCAAAGCATTGCCGGTTCCTACGCCGGCGCCCAGCCCCAGGCCACAGCCCCCCGTTGAATCCATTACACCGCCGGCAATCAGTGCGGCCGAAACACCGACCACACCGCTGCCGGCAGAGGCGGCCGGTAAAACCGCGCCTACGGTACCCACACCCGTTCCAGCAACGCCTGAGACTCCACCAGCCACTGCTGCACCGCGTGGCGCGCGCGTAGCACCGGAAGTGATTCCTCCCGTTCCCAAGGCTCCGGTTCCATCCGCCGTGGTTCCTTTCAGCGAACCCGGCGAATCCTCAAAAGAAGCGGCAAAGCACGCCGAACCCATTTCGGAAAAGGTCACACTGGACACAGACACCTACTTCGACTTCGACAAAGCCACGCTGAAGCCGGAAGGCAGGCACAAACTCGATAGCCTGGCGAGCCGACTCGCCGCGCTGAAACTCGAGGTGGTCGTCGCCACCGGTCATACCGACTGGACCGGCACGGCCACCTACAATCAGCGACTCTCGGAACGGCGCGCTCAGTCCGTCAAAAACTATCTGGTTCAGAAAGGCGTGCCGCGCGACCGCATATTCACCGAAGGCAAAGGGGAAACACAGCCGATGGTGTCGAACACCACCCGCGCAGGACGGGCAGAAAATCGTCGCGTCGAAGTGGAACTGGTGGGTACGCGCAAGCGCTAGTCATTCCCCTTCTTCTAAAGAGTCGTTTTGCCACTTTTTCGAGCACCCAGAGGCGGGGCGCGACCGCATTGAATTGCTGCTTTCAATGCGGCAATCGACAACGATGACTGCCGCAATTCTTGCACTGGAGCCAGCAATCCAGAGTAAAATGTTGACTTGTCAGAATGGTTGTGCGTGTCTGCGGCACCTCTCAAAAAACGAGGTAACGACGCCGGCTCGTCGTTACCTGCGAATTCAAATACTTATAATTTTACTAACTACCCGGGAAAAACAACATGAAAATCTCTCTGCGCAAAGTCGCGCTGATTCTTGCTATGGTTTCGGCCGGCACGGCTGCAATGGCGACCGAAAGCGACAAGAATGGCTACGTGGTCGACAGCAGCAAAGATATCGTGCGCAGCGGCAGCGGCCTCTGCTGGCATGCTGGCTTCTGGACACCGGCTGATGCGGTAGAAGGTTGCGACGGCGCGATCGCCAAAGCGAAGAATGCAGTTACCGCCAAGCCGGCAGCAGCCGCACCGGCAGCAAAGGCGGACGCAGGTTCGGCATCGTCATCGTCCGCTACAGCCGCAACTACAGCATCGGCACCAGCACCAGCACCGACAGCTGTTGAGTCCGCCGCAGCACCGGCTGCCGTTCCGGCACCCGTCGCCGTCGAGCCGAAGGCCGAGAAGGTCAGCTTCTCCGCTGATGCATTCTTCGACTTCGACAAAGCGGTGCTGAAGCCGGAAGGCAAAGCGAAGCTGGAAGACCTGGTATCGAAGCTGCATGGCACCGACATCGAAGTCATCGTCGCCACCGGCCATACTGACTGGACTGGTACCGATGCCTATAACATGAAGCTCTCGATGCGCCGCTCCAAAGCCGTCAAGGCATTCCTGGTATCGAAGGGCATCCCGGAATCGCGCGTGTTCACCGAAGGCAAGGGCGAGCGCGAGCCGGTTGCAGACAACCACTCCCGTGAAGGCCGTGCGAAAAATCGCCGCGTGGAAGTTGAAGTCGTCGGCACCCGCACTGCGAAGTAATCCTGCCGCGCATCGAACCCTGTTGCTGGGTTCTCGCGAAAAAGCCGCTGCCTTGTGCAGCGGCTTTTTTATTCGTCATCAAGTTTCCGCTATCATCATGTGCATGAACGCCGATCCTCAAGAACTCCAGAAATTCAGCGAGCTTGCACACCGCTGGTGGGACCCGCAATCCGAATTTCGTCCGCTGCACGAGATCAATCCGTTGCGCCTCGAATGGATCAATGCACTGGTGCCGCTCGCCGGCAAGCGCGTGATCGACATTGGCTGCGGCGGTGGCATCCTGACTGAATCGATTGCGAGGAAAGGCGCCACGGTCACCGGCATCGACCTGTCCGAAAAGGCGCTGAAGGTCGCCGACTTGCACAGCCTCGAATCCGGCGTATCGGTGCGCTACGAGCTGATCGCAGCCGAGGACATCGCAGCGCGCGAGCCGAGTCAGTACGACGTAGTGACCTGCATGGAAATGCTGGAGCATGTGCCCGATCCGGCTGCCGTCGTGCAAGCTTGTGCGACGCTGGTCAAACCGGGAGGACGCGTATTTTTTTCGACTCTTAACCGCAATCCGAAATCTTATCTGTTCGCGATTATCGGCGCCGAGTACGTTCTGCGCATGCTGCCGCGTGGTACCCATGACTACGCGAAATTCATCAAGCCGGCCGAGCTATCACAGTCCTGTCGTAACGCAGGCCTCGAGGTCGACGCGATCAAGGGCATGAGCTATAACCCGCTGACGAAAATTTATTCACTGAACCGCGACACCGATGTCAATTACCTGTTCGCATGCCACAAACCCGCGTGAGCACAGACCCAATGACGATCAGGCTACGCGCACCGAAAGCAGTACTTTTCGACCTCGATGGCACGCTCGCCGATACCGCACCCGACCTGGCAGCGGCAGCCAATAAGCTGCGTACCGACCGCGGCCTCACTCCGACACCGTTCGAGCAGTTGCGTCCGGTAGCGTCCGCCGGTGCACGCGGCCTGATCGGCGTCGCATTCGGGCTAATGCCGGCCGACGCCGGCTTCGACGCATTGCGCAGCGAATTCCTTGCAAACTATGCAGCCAAAATCGCCGACCGGACAACGCTGTTCGACGGCATCGCCGACTTACTGGAAACGATAGAGTCGCGCGGGCTGAAGTGGGGCGTAGTCACCAACAAGCCCGAGCTTTATACCAATGCGCTGCTGCCCCTGATCGGACTGCAGCATACGGCATGCTCGATCTCAGGCGACACTACCGCGCACGCCAAACCGCATCCGGAACCACTGTTCGAAGCCTGTCGCCGTCTTGGTCTGGCGGCACAAGACTGCTGGTACGTCGGTGACGACCTGCGCGACATCCAGGCCGGCAAAGCAGCAGGCATGCCCACCGTGGCCGCTGGCTGGGGCTATTGCGGACACAGCGCACCACAGTCCTGGGATGCCGACTGCGTCGCCCGAGACCCGGCCGATATCATGAGACTTCTGTGCGCCTCTTGAAATCCCGAGCGATCACCTCATCTGGTGAGCTACAATGAGAGTCTGCTCATTGGGGGCGACCTGGTTTCGACAGGGGTTACAAAGCAGTGCAGGGCATACCGAGGACTGGTTACCTCGTAAATCCAGCCGGAAATCAATAACTGCAAACGACTCTTCGTACGCAGTAGCTGCTTAAGGCGGCTTCCCTCACACCGCTTCGTCCCTGGGGCGGGCCGGCAACGGCACGTGAGGTTATCTACAGGGAATCGCGTTATGTCGGGTTACTTGGCGTGGCGTTAAATTTAGGTAACTCGCTTTGCCGCAGCGTGTGCGTCCGCGTCGGCAAGGTCAAAACCAAAAGACAGCACTAAGTATGTAGAACTGTCTGTAGCGGACTTCTGGACGCGGGTTCGATTCCCGCCGCCTCCACCAAT
>JAOASL010000036.1 GCA_030158675.1 Burkholderiaceae bacterium
GACTGAGCGTATGAAACACAAGGTCAAACACATACATTTCGTTGGCATCGGCGGCCGAGCAGCGCGGTCGCGCTGCGCTGTTGATAGCGGCTATGCCGGAGCCGCCAGTGGACTGAGCGTATGAAACACAAGGTCAAACACATACATTTCGTTGGCATCGGCGGCTCTGGCATGAGTGGCATCGCCGAAGTGCTGCTGAACCTTGGCTACACCGTATCCGGCTCCGACCTCGCCAGCAATGCGGCCAGCCGTCGGCTGGCTGAGTTGGGCGCGACGATTCGTGTCGGTCACGCGCCTGAGCATATCGCCGGCGCCGATGCGATCGTCACGTCGACGGCCGTACGGGCGGACAATCCCGAAGTGCTGGCCGGCCGCGAGCGGCATATTCCCATCGTGCCGCGTGCGGTGATGCTGGCCGAGCTGATGCGCCTGAAGCGCGGCATCGCGATCGCCGGCACGCATGGCAAGACCACCACCACCAGTCTGGTTGCGAGCGTGCTCGCCGAGGGCGGTCTCGATCCGACCTTCGTGATCGGCGGACGGCTCAACAGCGCCGGTGCCAACGCGAAGCTCGGCACCGGCGAATTCATTGTCGCCGAGGCGGACGAATCGGATGCGTCGTTCCTGAACCTGTCGCCGGTGATCGAGGTGATCACCAATATCGACGCCGATCACATGGAGACCTACGACCACAGTTTCGCGAAGCTGAAGCAGGCCTTCATCGAGTTCACGCAGCGGTTGCCGTTTTACGGCATTGCCATCCTGTGCATCGACGACCCGAACGTGCGCGAAATCATGCCGTCCATCGCGAAGATGGTCACCACCTATGGATTTCATGAAGACGCCGACGTGCGCGCGATCGACGCCCGTGCGGTCGACGGCGAGATGGTGTTTACCGTGATCCAGAAAGACTATTCGCCGCTGGTGGTGCGACTGAACCAGCCGGGCATGCACAACGTGCAGAACGCCTGCGCCGCCATCGCGATTGCGCGCGAGCTGGACGTCGCCGACGGACATATCCAGAAGGCGCTGCAGGAGTTCACCGGCGTCGGTCGTCGCTTCACCCGTTATGGCCAGCTGCCCTTGCCCGGCGACGGCGGCTTCGCGCTGGTAGATGACTACGGTCACCACCCGGTCGAGACCGCGGCCACCATTGCAGCCGCGCGCGGCGCTTTCCCGGGTCGACGACTGGTGCTGGCGTTTCAGCCGCATCGCTACACGCGCACACGTGATCTGTTCGAAGACTTCGTGAAGGTGCTGTCGACGGTGGACGTGCTGGTGCTGGCGGATGTGTATGCGGCCGGCGAACAGCCGATCCCGGCGGCCGACGGACGTTCGCTCGCGCATGCGCTGCGCGTGGTCGGCCAGGCCGAGCTGGTGTTCGTCGAGGACATTGCGGAGATGCCGGCGGTCTTGCTGAAGATGGCACAGGACGGTGATGTGGTGATGACGATGGGTGCAGGATCGATTTCAAATGTGCCGGCGCAGCTGCAGCAGCTGGCGCAGCGGCGGTCGGCGCGGGGACAGGAATGAGCAAGGATCTGAAACAGGAATTTGGCAAGGTCGGTGTGCTGTTCGGCGGGCGCTCCGCCGAGCGCGAGATTTCACTGATGTCGGGCAGTGGCGTGCTGAAGGCATTGCAGTCGCAGGGAATCGATGCGCATCCGTTCGATCCCGCCCAGCGTTCGCTGGCGGAGCTGGCAGCAGCGCGGTTCGATCGCGTGTTCATCGCGTTGCACGGCCGTTACGGCGAGGATGGCACGCTGCAGGGCGCGCTTGAGCAGCTCGCCATTCCCTACACCGGGCCGGGCGTGCTGGCGTCCGCCATTGCGATGGATAAGGCGATGACGAAGCGCGTCTGGATGTTCAACGGATTGCCGACGCCGCGCTTCGAAATGCTCGGCACGGACAGCGACTGGCATGCGGTGGCGTCGCGCATCGGTCTGCCGCTGATCGTCAAGCCGGCGCACGAGGGTTCGACGCTCGGCCTGACCAAGGTCACCGAAGCCGCGCAGCTGCCGGCCGCGTATGCACTGGCGGCCCGTTTTGACAGCGCCGTGATGGCTGAGGAATTCATCAGCGGCATGGAGCTGACCTGCCCGGTGCTTGGCCGTGGCGACGACGCGCGTGCGCTGCCGGTGGTGCGCATCGTCGCGCCGGATGCGAACTATGACTATCAGAACAAATATTTTTCGGACCAGACGCAGTACCTTTGCCCGAGCGGACTGTCGGCCGCGCAGGAGCAGCAAGTGCAGCAGCTGGTCCTGGACAGCTACCGTAGTCTCGGTTGCCGCGGCTGGGCACGCGCCGACGTGATGCTGCGGGCGACCGACAACGCACCTTTCCTGCTGGAGATTAATACCTCGCCGGGAATGACAGGGCATTCGCTGGTGCCGATGTCGGCTGCCGTCGCCGGCCTGCCTTATGAGCAGCTGTGCGTAGAAATACTGCGCACGGCCGCACTCGACCTGCGGCCGTCGGCCGAGTGGACGCCGGACTGAACGGAGATACACGCGATGTGGAGTGATGTCAGGACCATGAACACGATCACCCGGCTGCTGCTCGGGGTGCTTGTGCTCGTCCTGGCACAGAGCGCTTATCGCTGGTTCGCGCAGCAGTCGATGTTCGATTTGCGGCGTATTCATGTGCAGGGCATGAACGGCAAACCGCTGCGCTACGTCGATGCGGCTACCGTGCGCAGCGGTGCGCTGCCGCGCATCCGTGGGAATTTTTTCACCGTGGACCTGAATGCCGCGCGCACCGCGTTCGAGACCGTGCCGTGGGTGAAGCAGGCGTCGGTGCGGCGCGAATGGCCGAACCGGCTGGTCGTGCTGGTGGACGAGTATGTCGCACTGGGCACCTGGGGCGGGCAGGAGGGGCGGCTGATATCGGTAGACGGTCTGCTGTTCACCGCCAACCTGGACGAGGCTGAGGAAGAGGGCGTGCTGCCCGTGCTGGAGGGGCCGGATGGCAGTGCGCACGAAGTCGCAGAGCGTTTCGCCGACCTGCGCCAATGGCTTGCGCCGCTTGATCTGACGCCGCGCGAACTGCGTTTGTCCAGCCGCTATGCGTGGACGGCGAAGCTGGAAAACGGCATCGAGCTGAATCTTGGACGCACGCATGCACGCGACGAGATGAAGGCGCGGGTCGATCGGCTGGCGAGTGTGTATCCGCAGCTGGCATCTGCGCTGCCCGGCCGCATCGCGACGCTCGACCTGCGTTACCCGAACGGACTGGCGCTGCGGCCGCGCGCGCAGCCGCTGCCCGCGCCTGTGCCGGCCAATACGCCGGCCAATGCGCCGGCAAGCGCCACCTGAGCGGCACGACCCGAGCGCAGCGAACCGAACCGACCGAATTGAGAAACGACATGATGAAGAGCCCGTTAAAGCCATGACAAAAGACGCGAAGAACCTGATTGTCGGACTCGACATCGGCACCTCGAAAGTGGTGGCGGTAGTTGCCGAGGTGATGCCCAGCGGTCGTCACGAGATCATTGGTCTCGGCCAGAGCGAATCGCGCGGCCTCAAGAAGGGCGTGGTGGTGAATATCGAGGCCACGGTCGAATCGATACAGCGCGCGCTTGAAGAGGCCGAGCTGATGGCCGACTGCCAGATCCGTAATGTGTGGGCCGGTGTCGCCGGCAGTCATATCCGCAGCTTCAATTCGAGCGGCATGGTGGCGATCAAGGATAAGGAGGTGACGGCGACCGACGTGGCGCGCGTGATCGAGACGGCGAAGGCGGTCAATATTCCGACCGACCAGCAGCTGTTGCATACGGTGCCGCAGGAATTCATCGTCGACAACCAGGAAGACGTGCGCGAGCCGATCGGCATGAGCGGTATCCGGCTCGAGGTGAAGGTTCATATCGTCACCGGTGCAGTGTCTGCAGTACAGAACATCGTGAAGTGCGTGCGCCGTTGCGGGCTGGAAGTGACGGATCTGCTGCTGCAGCCGATGGCATCGGCCGACGCCGTGCTGACGGCCGACGAGAAAGAGCTGGGCGTGGTGCTGGTCGACATCGGCGGCGGTACCACCGACATTGCGATCTTCACCGAGGGCGCCATCCGCCACACCGCGGTGATCCCGATCGCCGGCGACCAGGTCACCAATGACATTGCGATGGCGCTGCGCACGCCGACCACGGAAGCCGAAGAGATCAAGGTCCGGCACGGCATTGCCAAGCAGGTGCTGGCTGATCCGACCGAAGTGCTCGACGTGCCAGGCCTGGGCGACCGCGCGTCGCGCACGCTGTCCAAGGCCGCGTTGGCGGCCGTGATCGAGCCGCGCGTCGAGGAATTGTTCGCGCTGGTTCATCAGGTGGTGCGTGAGTCCGGCTTCGAGGAAGTGCTGTCGTCCGGCGTGGTGCTGACCGGTGGCAGCGCCATGATGCCGGGCATGGCCGAACTGGCCGAGGACATTTTCCTCAAACCCGCGCGGGTCGGCGTGCCGGTCTACGACGGCCAGCTGGCCGACGTGGTGAAGAGCCCGCGCTATTCGACGGCGCTGGGTTTGCTCGAAGAAGCGAAGCGGCAATACCTGCGCGGCCAGGTGATGGTGCGCCAGGGGGGCTCGGCGAAGGCGGTATGGCAGCGAATGAAGGAATGGTTTCTCGGGAACTTCTGATGTCGGCAACGCCAGACAGACAGCAGTGACATGGGCCAGTAGAGGAGCAGGCAGTCGGTATGCAGTGAAGCGGCAGTGACGTAGTGACAGGAAGCGATACATGCCAGGCGGTAGGTTGTTGGAAAAATTTTCAAATGAACGGCAGTTGGCAGTGGTCAGCCGTCACGCACAGTGATGGCTGCCGACTGAAAACTGCATCACCGAGGGAGTCAACATGGAAATCGATATGGTGGAAAACACGAAGGGCACGATCATCAAGGTGGTCGGTGTGGGTGGTGCGGGCGGTAATGCCGTGCAGCACATGATCAACAAGGGCGTGTCGGGTGTCGAATTCATCGTCGCCAACACGGATGCGCAGGCGCTGACGCATTCAACCGCCCACAACGTGATCCAGATCGGCGAGTCCGGTCTGGGCGCCGGCATGAAGCCAGCGGTCGGACGGCAGCTGGCGGAAGAAACGCGTGAACGCATCCAGGATGCGCTGCGCGGTGCGCACATGGTGTTCATCGCCGCCGGCATGGGCGGTGGTACCGGCACCGGCGCTGCACCCGTGATTGCGCAGGTGGCCAAGGAGCAGGGCGCGCTGACGGTGGCGGTCGTGTCCAAGCCGTTCTCGTACGAGGGCGACAAATGCATGGATATCGCCAATGAAGGGCTGGACGAACTCAGCAAGTATGTCGATTCCCTGATCGTGATCCTCAACGAGAAGCTCGAAGAGATCTACGAAGATGACAGCATGATCGAATGGCTGGGCCATGCGGACGACGTGCTCAACAATGCGGTCGCCGGCATCGCCGAGATCATCAATGTGCCCGGTCATATCAACGTCGATTTCAATGACGTCAAGACCATCATGGCCGAGCAGGGCAAGGCGATGATGGGCACGGCGGTGGCGTCCGGCGTCGATCGCGCGCGCATCGCGGCGGAACAGGCCGTCGCGTCGCCGCTGCTCGACGGCATCGACCTGTCCGGCGCGCGCGGCGTGCTGGTCAACGTGACCGCAAGCCGCTCGCTGAAGGGCAAAGAAATCAAGCAGGTGATGGAGACGGTGCGCGCATTCGCCGCTCCCGACGCCTCGATCGCTCAGGGCATCGCGTACGACGATGAGATGGGCGAAACCATGCGCGTGACCGTGGTTGCCACGGGCCTGGGTCGCCGTCGTCCGGTACTGGTGCCGTCGCAGCTGCCGATGGCGCGCACCGGCACCTACAATGAGCCGTCCGCTACGATGGCGGTCGGCTCGGCGTCGGTGTCGCATTCGGCCGAGCCGGCGCGCAAGCCGGCCGTCTGGCAACGGGAGTCGGCTTCCGAGACGGTACGTGCGATGGAGCGGAATGGCACGGAAACCTACGATATTCCGGCCTTCCTGCGTCGTCAGGCCGACTGATCCCTGCAGGAAATTGACGGGCAAGGCATACTTTGGCCTTGCCCGTCCTCAGCAGGAGGGTTTTGCAAAAATGCAAAGAAGCCGGCCTCAGGTCGGCTTCGCCCATTTTATTTCCACTGTATTTATCTGATAAGGATTTGTATGAGCATTAAAATCGGCGACCGTCTTCCTGAAGCCAACCTGGCTGAATTCATCGAAGTCGAAACCGAAGGCTGCGCGCTCGGCCCGAATACCTTCCCTGTGTCTGATCTCGTCAAAGGCAAGACGATTGCCATCTTCGGCCTGCCCGGCGCTTATACGCCGACCTGTTCTGCCAAGCATGTGCCCGGTTATGTCGAGCATGCGGCAGCGCTCAGTGCCAAAGGTGTCGACGAAATCTGGTGCATCTCGGTCAATGACGCATTCGTGATGGGCGCCTGGGGACGTGACCAGGGCGCGACCGGCATCGTGCGCATGATGGCCGATGGCAGTGCCGATTTCACGAAGGCGATCGGCCTGCCGCTGGATCTGACCGAACGCGGCATGGGCATTCGATCACAGCGTTATTCGATGCTGGTGCGCGACGGTGTGGTTACCCAGCTGAACGTCGAGGCGCCCGGCAAATTCGAGGTGTCGAATGCCGAGACCCTGCTCGACCAGTTGAGCCTGCAGCCTGCATGATTCGTCAGCGCACCATCCGCGAAAAGGTCAGCACGACCGGTGTTGGCCTGCACTGTGGCACGCGCGTCGTGCTCACCTTGCATCCGGCGCCAGTCGACAGCGGTATCGTGTTCCGACGCGTTGACGTCGAGCCGCCGGTCGAACTGCCCGCCAACGCGATGGGCGTGGGCGACACGCGCATGGCCTCCGTGCTGGAAAAGGACGGCGTGCGTGTGTCTACCGTCGAGCACCTGATGTCCGCCTGTGCGGGCCTCGGGATCGACAACCTGGTCGTCGATCTGACGGCCGAAGAAATACCGATCATGGATGGTTCGGCTGCCTCGTTTGTCTTCCTGCTGCAGCAGGCTGGCTGTATCGAGCAGTCGGCTGCCAAGCGGTTCATCCGCGTGATCAAGCCGGTCGAAGTGCGCGAGGGGCAGGGTGCTGGCGAAAAGTGGGCGCGCCTCGAGCCCTGGCATGGCTACCGGCTGCGCTTCTTCATCGAATTCAATCACCCGGCTATCGACGGCACCGGACAGACCGCCGAGGTCGATCTGAGCGCTGAATCCTACATCGAAGAGATCGCGCGCGCGCGCACCTTCGGTTTCATGCAGGACGTTGAAATGCTGCGGGGCATGGGCCTGGCGCGTGGCGGATCGCTGGAGAATGCGATCGTGATGGACGAGTTCCGTATCCTCAACAGTGGCGGGCTGCGCTACCAGAACGAATTCGTGCGACACAAGATCCTTGATGCAATGGGCGATCTTTATCTCGCGGGCCATCCGCTGCTGGCCAGCTATACCGCGCACAAGTCCGGACACGGACTGAACAACAAGCTGCTGCGCGCGCTGTTCGCCGACCCCGAGTCGTACGAGATCGTCAGCTTTGATTCTGATGCGGCCGCACCGGCGGCCTATTCGACTCAGCTCGAACTGGAATGGGCCGGGGTCTGATGTGTCCGAGTCCGTTCCGCTGAAAGAAGCACCGTTCGCCGTTGTGTCGCTGGTGCTCAGCGGCGTCATCTGGGGGTTCGCTTGGTGGCCGCTGAAATATTTCGGCACACAAGGCCTCGACGGCCATGCAATCGCGCTTACTGCGTATGCCCTGGTCGGACTGGTGTCGCTGCCGCTGATCTGGCGTGAGCGGCGGGCATGGCGGCAAGAGTGGATATTGCTGCTGTTGATCGGTTTCTTCTTCGGTCTCGCCAACTTCCTGTTCAGCTGGTCGCTAATGGACGGCTCGGTGGTGCGCGGAATGCTGCTGTTCTTCCTGCTGCCTGCATGGGGTGCGTTGGGCGGGAAAATCTTTCTCAAAGAACGTCTGGGCATGCGGCGCTTGCTGGCGGTGGTGCTGTGCCTTGTCGGCGTGTTTACCATCGTGGGAGGCGTCGAGGCGTTCAGCGAGCCCTTGTCCTTTGCCGACGTGGCGGCGCTTGTCGCGGGCCTCGCGTATACGGCGGCGGGCATAACGAATCGCGCAGCGCAGGCCATACCGCTCGCGAGCCGTACATTGATTTCTTTCGTCGGCTGTGGTTTCGTCGCTTTTGCCGGATTGGCGATTCATACGCCCGCGATACCGGCGCTGCCAGGCACGGTGTGGGCGCTGTTGTGCCTGTTTGCCTTTATCTGGCTGATGGGCGGCACTTTGCTGACTACTTATGGCGTCACTCACGTGCAGGCCAGTCGTGCTGCTGTGTTGCAGGTCGGCGAACTGCTGGTGGCGATTTTCTCCGCCGTGCTGATCGGCGGCGAGGTGTTGTCGGCCGGCGAATATGCGGGCGCGACGATGATTGTCGCGGCAACACTGATCGAGGCGCTACGCCAGCCAGAAGACGTTCGCTGAGTGCAGCGTTGATTCGCCGAGCGTTTGTGCGTGCGACACGATTCCAACAGTTTCACTGGCTTCATTGCGCATGATGCCCGCACTACGCCGTGGCTTCGCCAATTTCCTTCCTCTCCGTTTTTTTTCCTGAAAAATCGCGCGTCGTTTGTTCTTCCTGTACCGACGCTTGCTGATTGCGACGTTCTGCTGCAGCCGGACTGCATTGGCCTCTGACGGTCTATGCGATGTGCGTTGCTCTCTGTTTCATCGAAATGTGTGCGGTACGGTTCATTAATACGAGAAAGGCTGTCAGCCGGAACGATTCCGACTATGCCCGGAGGGGGCAATGCAATTCGATCGTGGTCGCAGGGAGACGCCTATGGCCGAGTTACTCAGATTCTGGTTCAGCAATCCGCGAACAGATGCACGAAAGACCTTCGGGGGAGAAACGGGTGTGATGTACGTTTTCGACGCTGCCTACTTGTTCAACAAGGACCAGATCGAGGCCAGTTCAGGATTCGACCGCGCTAAATACTACAACCGCATTCACGACGACATGACGGCTGAGGGGTGTCGCTTCCGGCGCGATTTCTATCTGGATGAATACTGGGCGGACGAAGGATATTGCCTGTATGAGGAAGGCGAGTTTTGGGTGGTGGCTTTCCTGGACCACGGCAGGCGACTGTCACCGGCATTTTTCGTGCACCCGGAGGACGCTGAAATGTTTTTTCGCGCCAAACTCCGTGCCGTGCTGCCGGAGCATCAGAAAAATGACTGGCAGCCACCGGTGAACTGGCGGCCGCAAAAATAAGACGTTCTATCAAAATGCTGCAGTCGGCGTTGGGGGCGTCTTGCCCCACGTCTGCACTGTCTGCACGGCGCGCATTTTGAAAGAGAGTTTCAGTGGTTTTCAACAAGCCGCTGCGCGCCTGACGCGACACGCGCTGAAATTCAGGGGCGTGCGCGCCGGCGTGCCACCAGACTTTGCAGCGCTTCCTTCAGCGGACTTTCTTCCAATGATGCCGCTAACGTCTCAAATGAACTGACCGCGTCGCGCGGCAGCTCATGCCCGGCCGGTTTTGCGATCGTTCGCTGCGGTTCTGACGGCAGCAACTGTACTTTCAGCTTGATGCCTTCCACCGGCCAGCCTTTTTCGCGCAGGCCCTCCTGCAATTTCGGCAACATCTGCCGCAGCCGGGTCGCGAGCGCCGCATTCGGTACGGCGACCTGTAGCTGGCCTTCGCGGATCTGCAGGGCCCGACAACTGGCGAACAGGGTTGGCAGCTGTCGTTCGCATTCGTCCTGCAATCGTCCGATGCGGCGCGCGGCCGGCAGCAGGCCGGCCAGCTTGTCGCCGGATTGCAGGAATTCGAACACGCCCTTTGCGCCCGGCCGCGGGCCGGGCCGCCGCGCCGGGGTGAAGTTCGGGGGATTTTTCGCCATTCGGCAACCTTAGCACAGGGTCAATCACGTCTGAAGTGGCAGTCTGTCAAGAAGGGGGCACATGCTAGAATCGCGGCTTTGGCCGACGCCGGCACGTGCGCGCACGAAGGCGCGCCTCAACCGCCGCAAGGCTCTGATACTTTCGACATTTGGCATGTCCCTACTGACTAAGATTTTCGGCAGTCGCAACCAGCGCCTGCTCAAGCAGCTGCAAAAGTCCGTCCGAGCGATCAATGCGCTTGAGCCGGAACTCGAGAAACTGTCCGACGACGAGCTCAAGGCGAAGACGCCCGAGCTACAGGCGAGGCTGGCCGCCGGGGCAACCGTCGATGACATTCTCGCCGAGGCTTTCGCAGTTTGCCGAGAGGCTTCGAAGCGTGTGCTGAAGATGCGCCACTTCGATGTCCAGCTTCTGGGCGGCATGGTGCTCCATCAAGGCAAGATCGCCGAAATGGCTACCGGCGAAGGCAAGACGCTGATGTCGACATTGCCCGCCTATCTGAACGCGCTGACCGGCAAGGGCGTACACGTCGTCACGGTCAACGACTACCTGGCGCAGCGTGACGCCGAATGGATGGGTCGCCTGTATGGCTGGCTGGGCCTGTCGACCGGCGTGAACCCGTCGCAGGCGTCGCATGATGCGAAGCAGGCGGCCTATGCGTCCGATATCACCTATGGCACGAACAACGAATTCGGCTTTGACTACCTGCGTGACAACATGGTCTATGCGGCCCATGAGCGGGTGCAGCGCGGACTCGCCTTCGCGATCGTCGATGAAGTGGACTCGATCCTGATCGACGAAGCCAGGACGCCGCTGATCATCTCCGGCCAGGCAGAAGACCATACCGAGCTTTATCTGAAGATGAACGCGCTGCCGCCGCTGCTGACGCTGCAGATCGGCGACGAGACGCCGGACGGCAAGGGCAAGGTCGAAGTGCCCGGTGACTACACGAAAGACGAGAAGGCCAACGCGGTTTTGCTGACCGAGGCCGGCCATGAGAAGGCTGAGCGCATCCTCACCGAGATGGGGCTGCTGGCCGAAGGTGCGTCGCTGTATGACGCATCGAACATCACGCTGATCCATCATCTGTATGCGGCGCTGCGCGCGCACGTGCTGTTCCACAAGGACCAGCAGTATGTCGTGCAGAACGGCGAGGTCGTGATCGTCGACGAATTCACCGGTCGCCTGATGGCCGGTCGCCGCTGGTCTGACGGCCTGCACCAGGCGGTCGAGGCGAAAGAAGGCGTGCGCATCCAGAACGAGAACCAGACGCTGGCGTCGATCACGTTCCAGAACTATTTCCGCCTGTACGGCAAGCTGTCCGGCATGACCGGCACCGCCGACACCGAGGCCTACGAATTCCAGGAGATTTACGCGCTCGAGACGGTGGTGATCCCGCCGAACCGCCCGAGCCTGCGCCAGGACCGGCAGGACCAGGTATTCAAGAACGCCAACGGCAAGTACCACGCGGTGCTGGCCGACATCCGCGATTGCTACGAGCGCGGCCAGCCGGTGCTGGTCGGCACCACGTCGATCGAGAACTCCGAGCTGATCGCCGCCATGCTGACGAAGGAAGGTCTGCCGCATAACGTGCTGAACGCAAAGCAGCATGCACGCGAGGCGGAGATCGTGGCGCAGGCCGGACGCCCGAAGATGCTCACCATCGCCACCAACATGGCCGGCCGTGGTACCGACATTGTTTTGGGTGGCAACGTCGACAAGCAGATCCAGTTCATCGAAGCCGACGAGTCGCTGTCCGCAGAAGAGAAGGCCGCGCGCGCGCAGACGCTGCGCGATGAATGGCAGTCGCTGCACGATCAGGTGGTGGCCGCTGGCGGCCTGCACATCATCGGTACCGAGCGCCACGAATCGCGCCGCATCGACAACCAGCTGCGCGGCCGTTCCGGTCGGCAGGGCGATCCGGGTTCGTCGCGCTTTTACATGTCGCTCGACGATCAGCTGCTGCGCATCTTTGCGGGTGACCGCGTGCGCGCGGTGATGGAGCGGCTGAACATGCCGGAAGACGAGCCTATCGAGGCCGGCATCGTGTCGCGTTCGATCGAATCGGCGCAGCGCAAGGTCGAGGCGCGCAACTTCGATATCCGCAAGCAGCTCTTGGAGTACGACGATGTCGCGAACGACCAGCGCAAGGTGATCTATCAGCAGCGCAACGAGCTGCTCGAGTCCGATAACATGACCGAGACCAGCCTCGCGCTGCGTCACGGCGTGTTCACCGACCTGTTCCGTCAGTACGTGCCGGAAGGCTCGATGGAAGAACAGTGGGATCTTCCCGGCTTGCAGGGCGTATTGTTGCTGGAGTGGCAGATCGATGTGCCGTTTACAGCGATGCTGGAAGCCGAGCCGAATTTGAGCGACGAAGATTTGCTGGAGCGCCTGATCGCGGCGGCCGGCCAGATCTACCAGTCGAAGGTCGATCTTGCCGGTGCGGAGCATTTCGGCGGATTTGAGCGCAACGTGATGTTGCAGAGCATGGATTCGCACTGGCGCGAGCATCTTGCTGCGCTCGATCATCTGCGCCAGGGCATTCACCTGCGCGGCTACGCGCAGAAGAACCCGAAGCAGGAATACAAGCGCGAGGCCTTCCAGCTGTTTGCGCAGATGCTCGACCTGATCCGCAATGACGTGGTGCGCGTGATCATGACGGTGCGCATCCAGTCGCAGGAAGAGATCGCCGCGGCCGAGGAGCAAATGTCGCGTTCGCATCTCGAGAACGTGAATTACCAGCACGCTGACTTCAATCCGTCCGCGTCGCCGGAAGAGCTGCTGGCACCGCCGCCGGTAGCGGACGAACTGCGTGAGGCCGCATCAAGGATTGCGAATGCGCTGCCGAAGGTCGGCCGTAATGATCCGTGCCCCTGCGGCAGCGGCAAGAAATACAAGCAGTGCCACGGCAAGCTGGCCTGACGGGACAGGCGCTTACGCTGCCGGCCAGAGGCCGGCTTGAGTATTATCGATGATGGGTCCCAGCTTTCGCGGGGACGATGAATTCAAGAGCAGAGCGCTTTTGAAACGTCGTCCCCGCGAAAGCTGGGACCCGTCGCATTGAACGACATCATCTATCCGATCGCACGACCATGGCCGTTAACTTTCCTCTCCCTACTCCCTTCAAGCTGAAAGCTGTTCCGGGCATCGAACTCGGTTATGCAGAGGCCGGCATCAAGAAGGCCAACCGCAAGGATCTGCTGGTGATGAAGCTCGCGCCCGGCGCGACGGTCGCCGGCGTGTTTACCACCAACCGTTTCTGTGCGGCGCCGGTGCAGCTGTCGAAGGCACACCTCGCGCAGGCCGCGCAGTCGGGCCAGCCGATCGCCGCGCTGGTGGTCAACACCGGCAATGCGAACGCGGGCACCGGCGAGGCCGGTCTGGCGAATGCGCAAGCGACCTGCGATGCGCTGGCGCAGCTGCTCGGCTGCGCGTCGTCGCAGGTACTGCCTTTCTCGACCGGCGTGATTCTCGAGCCGCTGCCGGTCGACAAGCTGGTCGCCGGCCTGCCGCTGGCCATCGCGAACCTTAAAGAGAGCAACTGGTTCAGTGCCGCGCAGGCCATCATGACCACCGACACGCTGCCGAAGGCGGCGTCGCGCACAGTCACGATCGCCGGCAAGAAGGTGACGCTGACCGGCATCTCGAAAGGCGCCGGCATGATCCGTCCGAACATGGCGACCATGCTGGGCTTCGTCGCCTGCGATGCGAAGGTTCCGCAGCCCTTGCTCGACAAGATGGTGAAGGACGCGGCCGATGCCTCGTTCAACTGCATCACCATCGACGGCGACACATCGACCAATGACTCGTTCATGCTGGTGGCGACTGGTGCCGGCGAGCTGGAAGTCAGCAGCGTCGAATCGGACGCGTATCAGGCGCTGGCTGCGGCCGTCACCTGGCTGTCGCAGGAGCTGGCGCAGCTGATCGTGCGTGACGGCGAAGGTGCGACCAAGTTCATCACGATCAACATCGAGCAGGGACGCGACGCCGACGAATGCCGCAAGATCGCGTATGCGATCGGCCATTCGCCCCTGGTAAAAACGGCTTTCTTCGCGTCCGACCCGAACCTCGGCCGCATCCTGGCCGCGATCGGCTATGCAGGCGTGGCCGACCTGGAGGTCGGCAAGATCGACCTGTATCTCGATGAGGTGTGGGTGGCGAAGAACGGCGGGCGCCACCCGGACTACAAGGAAGAGGACGGGCAGCGCGTGATGAAGCAGAGCGAGATCACCGTACGCGTGACGCTGGCGCGTGGCAATGCGTCAGCGACGGTCTGGACCTGCGATTTGTCGCATGATTATGTGTCGATCAATGCGGACTATCGCTCCTGACGCCGAAGTCGCGATCCCTAAGAAAAAATACCGAGACAAATGAAAGAACTCGAACAATTCCTGCAGCGCGCCGAAGCGGTTCTCGCGCGCGTTGAAAAGCTCTTGCCCGCGCCGACCGTCGAGGTCGACTGGAACGCCTCCATCGCATTCCGCTGGCGCGTGCCGCGCGATGGCCGAGGCTATCTGCAAGTTGTACGCAATCCGGCGCGCATCGCCTTCGATGATTTGCGCAACATTGGCCCGCAGAAGGCGCAGATCGAGCAGAACACGCAGCAGTTCGTCACCGGCAAGCCGGCCAACAATGTGCTGCTGACCGGCGCGCGCGGCACCGGCAAGTCGTCGCTGATCAAGGCTTGCCTGGCGCAATACGCGCCGCAGGGACTGCGCCTGATCGAAGTCGACAAGGAGCATCTGGTCGACCTGCCCGATATCGTCGAGATGGTCGCGGGCCGTCCCGAGCATTTCGTGATCTTCTGCGACGACCTGTCGTTCGAGGAGGGCGAGGGTGGCTACAAGGCGCTGAAGGTCGCGCTCGATGGCAGCGTTGCATCGCAGTCGGACAATGTGCTGATCTATGCGACATCGAATCGCCGCCATCTGCTGCCGGAGAAGTTCTCCGATAACGAAACGTATCGCCATGTCGACGATGGTGACCTGCATCCGGGCGAGACGGTTGAGGAAAAGATTTCGCTGTCAGAACGTTTCGGCCTGTGGCTGTCGTTTTATCCGTTCCGTCAGGATGATTACCTCGACATCGTGCGGCACTGGCTGGCGCATTTCGGCGTACCGAGTTCGGCGCTGGAAGAGGCTGAGCCGGAAGCCTTGCGCTGGGCTCTGCAGCGCGGCTCGCGTTCCGGTCGGGTGGCGTGGCAGTTTGCGCGCGACTGGGCCGGCAAGCACTCGGCCTGACGGTGACGACAGTCGCTACGCGCCCGATCGACGTCGCCGTCGGCATCCTGATGAAGCCGAACGGCGATGTGCTGCTTGGCCGGCGTCCTGCAGGCAAGCCGTACGCCGGCTATTGGGAATTCCCGGGCGGGAAAGTGGAGCCTGGTGAGTCGGTGTTCGATGCGTTGCAGCGCGAATTCATCGAGGAGATCGGCGTGACGATCCTCTCGGCCGAGCCCTGGTGCGGCGTCGAGCATGTCTATCCGCACGCGCATGTGCGTCTGCATTTCTACATTAGCCGCGATTGGCAGGGCGAGCCTGAGGCGCTCGAAGGGCAACAACTGGCATGGCAGGGCAGCGTGCAGGTGGAGCCGATACTGCCGGCCACGATACCGCTGCTGGTGTCGCTGGACAGCGTGCGCTACGACGACGCGCCGGCGAAGAGCGCTCCGCAGCGGTAATTTCGTCACCTTGGCCAGATGCCGGCGCGTGCGCCGACGCGCTGGACAATTTGTCAGAGACGCTTACTGCAATTCGTCCGGATCCGCTTCCTCGTCCGGTGGCTTGCCGGCGATCTTGTACTTTTCCTCGGCCCAGGCCCCCAGATCGATCTGCTTGCAGCGTTCGGAGCAGAACGGGCGGTACTTGTTTGCCTCAGTCCATTCGATTTTCTTGCCGCAGGTCGGGCAATCGACAATGGCTACCATCTTCGTTTAACGGATATCAGAAGTTGCACAGGGTGAGTTCGAACGGCACATCGCCCTCGAAAGGCTTCGGTTTCATGTCGCCGCCCTGGCTGGTGAAGCGTATCCACAGCACGTATTTGTTGGCCGAGATTTCGGGGATGGCGCCCAGGCTATCGTCGATGTGCACGCGCAGCAATTGGTAGCTGCGGCCTTGCAGCATCTGCTGATAACTGCTGGCGATCGCGATGATCTGGGTCGCCCGGCCGGACTCACGCAGCAGCCGCAGCACGATGCGGATGGCGGCGAACAGAGGATCGAGCGGAGCGAACCAGCCCAGGATGTCATTGCGGCGCTGCTCGGCCGACTGCTGTTGCCAGGCGTGATAGGACGGCAGGTCGAATTCGCAGGCACCGCCGGGGATGATGGTGCGGCCGCGGATGCTCATCAGCCATTCGTTGTCGCGGATATGCTGGCCTGTCTTGCCCTGCATGCCGATCAGGGCCGCGCTGGTCTGCTCAATGTCAGTCAACACCGCATCCAGCCGAGCTGCTTCGACATTCGGATTGGTCTTGAAGCCGAGCAGGGTGTTTTTCTGTCTTTCCAGTTCTTGCAGCAGGTCCGATTTGAGGTCAGCCCGACCGGCGACTTCGAGCATTTCGTAGATGGTCGTCAGCGCGACATGATGCTGAAGCGGGTGGTCGTGACGGATGAAGAAATCGAACTTCTCATGGAGGTCTTCCAGCCTGAGCAGCGTGCGAATACGCTCATTGAAAGGGTATTCGTAAACGGTCAAGGGTTTGTCCCCGCAAGTTAACTAGGAATTAGGTGATGGATTCTGACCCATGCCGTCGGAAATTACAAACCTTTGAACTACATCGCAAGTCATTTTTTTCGGGCCAGCGCCAGATACTGCGCGTGCAGACGGGTAACGACGGCCGCAACGGCGGTCCGGGCACCGTCATTGACGACCACGTCATCGGCGACCGCAAGCCGCTGCTGCCGACTTGCCTGGCTTGCCATGATGGCCTCGACCTGCGCCGCCGGCAGCTGGCTGCGCAGCATCACCCGCTCGACCTGCAGCGTTTCGGGGCAGTCGACCACCAGCACACGATCAACCTGGTCGATCCAGTGACCCGACTCGACCAGCAGCGGCACCACGAAGATGACATAGTCGCCGCCAGCGGCCTTTGCAGCGGCGCCGGTCTCGGCTGTGATCAGAGGATGCAGGATACCTTCCAGCTGGCGACGCGCGCCCTCATCGGCGAATATCCGTTCGCGCATGGCCGCGCGATTCAGCGAGCCATCGACGTTGAGGTAATCGGCGCCGAACGCCGCGCGGATGGCCGGCATTGCGCGGCCATCCGCTGCCGTCAGCTGATGCGCGATCACGTCGGTATCGACAATGCTTGCCCCATGCTGCGCGAAAAGCTCGGCGACAAACGACTTGCCGCTGCCGATGCCGCCGGTCAGTCCGACGGAAAATTTTTGAGTTGGCAATCTGTGCATTCCCGAGGGTGTAACAAGGTCTCGCTCTAGTGCCTGCTCATGGTCCGCGCCCGAGCCACGCGTCCATCAGTCCGGGACCGTAGGCCAGCGCGACCATGCCAGCCAGCGCAAGGAAGGGACCGAACGGAATCGGATTGCCGCGCTGCTGCCGGCGCAGCGCGATCAGCACCATCCCGACGATTGCGCCCAGCACCGACGATAGCAGCACGATCAGGGGCAGCATGGCCCAGCCCAGCCATGCGCCGAGTGCAGCCAGCAACTTGAAGTCGCCATAGCCTATGCCCTCGCGGCCGGTGGCGAAGCGGAACAGCCAGTACACCGTCCACAGCGAAAGATAGCCGGCCGCCGCGCCGATCACGGCGTCCGGCAGCGACACGAACAGTCCATTCAGGTTGATCAGTAGCCCGGCCCACAGCAATGGCAGCGTGAGGTCGTCCGGCAGCAGTTGGGTATCGAGGTCGATGCCGGCCAGCGCCACCAGAGCCCATGCCAGCGCCAGCGCCGCGATGCCGGTCGTGCCGCTGCCGAGGCGCCAGATCAGTAGCGCCGACAACAGGGCTGACAGCAGCTCGACCAGCGGATAACGCGCCGAGATCGGCGCATGACAGTGGCGGCAGCGGCCCCGCAGCCATAACCAGCTGAGCAGCGGAATGTTCTCCAGCGCCGACAGACGGTGGCCGCAGGCGGGGCAGGCTGAACGCGGCAACAGCAGGTTGTAGCGCTCGCTGTGCGGCGCAGGTTCATTGCGCTCGAGCGCAATGAAGTTCTCGGTCTCCCGTTGCAGCATGACGGGGATCCGGTGGATCACCACGCTGAGGAAACTTCCTATCACCAGACCGAGCAGCGTCCATGTCAGCGTGGCGACGACGGAGCCGGGTGCCGCACCGAACAGCCAGGGTATCAGCGCCTCCATCAGACCACTGCCCCGAGCTTGAAAATCGGCAGGTACATTGCTATCACCAATCCTCCAATCAGTCCTCCGAGGAACACCATGATCAGGGGTTCCAGCAATGAGGATAACGATGCGACGGCCGCATCGACTTCTTCTTCGTAAAATTCTGCGGCTTTGCGCAGCATGTCGTCGAGGGCGCCGGACTCTTCGCCGATGGCGGCCATTTGCGTGACCAGCGAAGGAAAGACTTGCGATTGCTGCATCGCTGCGTTCAGGCTGGTGCCGCTGGCGACAGCGGCGGCGATGCGCTGCGTGGCTTCATGGTACACCGCATTGCCGGCCGCGCCGCCGACGGGCTCGAGCGATTCTACCAATGGCACGCCGGCCGCGAACATCGTGGCCAGCGTGCGCGTCCAGCGCGCGATCACGGCTTTGCGTATTACTGCGCCGAACACGGGCAGTCGTAACAGCAGCCGATCGGTCGCGGCCTGCATCGCGGGCGAGCGCTTCCAGCAGCGCATGAACAGCGCGCCGGCCAGTGCGGTCCCGCCGAAGACCAGGTGCCAGTAAGCCACAAACTGGTCCGACAGCCAGATCACGAACAGCGTCGGCAGCGGCAGCTCGGCGCCAAAGCTTTCGAATACGCTCTTGAACGAGGGGACCACCCAGATCATGATCACGGCGGTGACGATCACCGCCACGGCCAGCACGGCCGCCGGATAAAACATTGCTGCGCGGATCTTGCCGCGCAGCGCCAGTGTCTTTTCCTTGTACGTCGCCAGCCGCGCCAGCAAATCTTCGAGAATGCCGGCCTGTTCGCCGGCGGCGACGAGACTGCAGAACAGGCGGTCGAAATATTGCGGATAGCGCCGAAAGGCCTGCGCCAGGCTGGTACCCGTCTCGACATCGGCGCGCAGGTCGAGCAGCAGCCGGCTGGCCGCCGGGTTCGCATGGCCGCGCGCGACGATTTCGAAGGACTGCAGCAAAGGCACACCGGCTTTCATCATCGTGGCCAGCTGACGCGTGAAGGCGCACAGGTCTTTCTCGCTCACCTTGCGGTTGCGTGGCACGGGCTTTTTCTTCAGTCGCGTGACCTGGATGCCCTGGCGGCGCAACCACAGGCTGGCTGTCGGCGTATTCGGCGCGCGAATTTCTCCGGTGGCAGACCGACCGCTACGATCGTTGCCTTCCCAGGCGAACAGGATGTCTACAGTTTTTTTTGCCGGGCTTGAGGGCGAGGCCATCGTGAGTTCCTTGTCCGAATTATTGATTGGTGCAGCTGAGGATTTCTTCGATGCTGGTCAGTCCTTGCCTGACCTTCAGCAGACCTGCTTCACGCAGCGTCAGCACGCCTTCGCGGCGTGCCTGTGCTTCGATATCGAGCGCGGTGCCGTGAGCAAGGATGATGGCCTCGATCGCCTCGCTGACTGGCATCACCTGGTACACCCCGACCCGGCCCTTGTAGCCGCTGCCGTTGCAGCGCTCGCAGCCGACCGGACGATAGGGCGTCCAGTCGCCAAGGTGCGTTTCAGCAAAGCCTGCGCTAAGCAAAATATCCGATGGCGTCTCGAGAGGCTGGCGGCAGTTGCATAGCCGGCGTGCGAGGCGTTGCGCAGTAATGAGCGTGACGGCCGATGCAATGTTGAACGGCGCCACGCCCATGTTCAGCAGCCGCGTCAGCGTCGACGGCGCGTCATTGGTATGCAAGGTGGAGAACACCATGTGACCGGTCTGCGCCGCCTTGATGGCGATGTCGGCGGTCTCGATGTCGCGGATTTCGCCGACCATCACGATGTCCGGGTCTTGCCGCAGGAAGGCGCGCAGCGCCACCGGGAAGGTGAGGCCGGCACGCTCGTTGATGTTGACCTGATTGACCCCGGGCAGGTTGATCTCGGCCGGATCTTCGGCGGTCGCGATGTTGATGCCGGGTTTGTTCAGCAGGTTCAGGCACGTGTAGAGCGAGACGGTCTTGCCCGAGCCAGTCGGCCCGGTGACCAGCACCATGCCGTACGGACGGTGAATTGCTTCGAGCAGCAATGTCCGTTGTTCCGGCTCATAGCCGAGCGCATCGATGCCGAGCTGCGCCTGGCTGCCGTCGAGGATACGCATCACGATCTTCTCGCCGAAGAGCGTGGGCAGCGTTGACACACGGAAGTCGATGCTGCGTGTCCCGGAAACCGACAGTTTCATGCGGCCATCCTGCGGCACGCGTTTTTCGGCGATATCGAGCCGCGAAATCACCTTGATGCGCGAGGCCAGTTTTTCCTTGATCGCCAGCGGCGGTTGGGCTATTTCGCGCAATTCGCCGTCGATGCGAAAACGGATCCGGTAAAATTTTTCGAACGGTTCGAAATGCAGATCGGACGCGCCCAGATTGATCGCGTCAGTCAGCATTTTCTGCAGGAATCGCACCACCGGTGCATCGTCGATCTCGCTCGACGCACTGTCCTGACCCTGGCTGGCCGGCTCGTCGACCAGTGCGATGTTGTCGAGGTCATCGCCGATCAGCGCGGACAGATTCTGTTCCGCGCTCTGCGACAGTCGTGCGATCAGGTCGGTCAGCTGCGGCAGCATCACCACCACCGGATCAACCGGCAGCCCGGTCTGGAATTTCACTTGGTCCAGTGCCTGCGTCTGGGTCGGGTCGGCAATGGCTACCGAGACCTTGTGCGCGCGCCTGGCCAGCACCACCACACGGTGTGACTGCATCAGGCGGTCGTCGATCACTTTCTGCGGCAGCGCGTGCAGGTCCAGCGCCGACAGGTCCAGCAGCGGATAGCCGAAATGCGCTGAGCAGAACATCGCAAGTGAACGCGCGTCGAGTGTGCCGCTTTGCAGCAGGGCTTCGATGAACGGTATCTTGTCGTTCAGCGCCTTGCGCTGGATGGCATCGATTTCTTGCGGGCCGAGTTTGCCAGACTGCTGCAGTGCGCGCGGCAGGCCAGAGGGGGAAGAGGCAGGCGTGGGATTGGGGCGCATGAGTCCGGGAGAAAATTGCAGCCGGGCGATCATGCAGCGGCTTCGCGGCAGTCAAACGCAGGCTATCCGCTTGCCGCCGTGAAGCGGGGGCGGGTCGGTTGAGTGCCGTGGGTAATGACGTAACCGAGCAACAGGCCACTCGCCCGGCGGCTTGCCAGGCGCGAGAAGGATCAGGCGGGCCGGTACAGCTTGACCATCTTGATCACCTGCTCTTGCACCTGGACGATCTCGATCACACAGTTGGTGATTTTGACGCTGACGCTCGCGTCCGGGATTTCCTGCAGAGTTTCCAGCAGCAGGCCGTTGACGGTCTTCGGACCATCGATCGGCAGGTTCAGGCCGAGCCGCTTATTGATGTCGCGCAGCGAGACGGATCCTTCAAGCAAACATTCCCCGCGCGCGTCCCAGCCGAACTGATCGGCGCGCGTCGCCCCCGGGGTCGACGTGGTGAATTCGCCGACCATCTCTTCGATGATGTCGTCCAGCGTGACCAGTCCCTGTACCTCGCCATACTCATCGACGATCACGGCCAAACGCTCTTGATTTTCCTGAAAGTACTGCAGTTGTGTGAACAGGTCGGTCTCGGGCGGAATGAAATACGGTGAGGTCAGCAATTCACGGAAGTGCTCGACCGTCAGTTCGTCCACCTGGTTGAGTAGCGCCATCGCTTTGCGCACGTGCAGGATGCCGGCGATCTGGTTGATTTCACCGTCGTGCACCAGCAGCTTGTTGTGATAGCAGGTCGTCAACTCGTGCTTGATCTCGTCAACCGGCAGCGACAGGTTCAGCGTTTCGATCTGTGAGCGCGGCGTCATTACGTCCTCAACGGTCACGCGTTCGAGGTCGAACAGGTTCAGCAGGATACTCTTGTGCTTGACCGGGATGAAATTGCCGCCCTCAAGCACCATCGAGCGCAGCTCTTCCGGCGAGATCCGCTGGTCGCGCGCATCGTTGCCGGTGCGGATACGTAGCAGCCGTAGCAGCCCCCGTACGAACAGGTTCACGAACCAGAGCAAGGGCCTGCTGATGAAAATCAGTGGCTTGATCACAAACGACGCAGGCAGCGCAATGCGCTCCGGGTAGGTTGCGCCGATGACCTTCGGCGTGATCTCGGCGAACACGATCAGCAGGAAGGCGACGACGGCAGTCGCGATGGTCAGCACTTCCTGGTTATTTCCGAAGGCTGAGATGGCAACCGAGGTAACCAGCGCCGTCGCGAGTGCATTGATGAGCGTGTTCGCGATCAGGATCAGCGATAGCATGCGATCCGTACGGTCAAGCAACCACAGCGTTGTCTGGGCAAGCCGTGAGCCGCGTCGCGCCAGGTGCTTGACGCGGTGGCGGTTCAGCGCCATCAGCGCGGTTTCCGAAATGGAGAAAAACGCAGACGTGGCCGTCAGCGCGACGAGGGCAACGATTTGCACCCACAAGGGCACGGAATCCATAGAGCTCCGGAGAGAATCAGTCCATTCGCATTATACGGACGGTGCTGCCGGCAGCTGATTTCTTGTACATCGCATCGTCGAATGCCTCCGTAATACAGCGGAGCCTGGCCAGCCTGGCGCCCGCTGAATGAAGCTTATACAAGCGCGAGGGCTGTGCAAATGCCCTGAGGGCTTGAATGACAGCAGCTTGTCATATTGAATGCCGGCACTCGGTAGTTTTCCATGTGATAAAAAATTTCGAATTGAATATCGATTTAACCAATAGTACAAATATTGTGAAACTCGGTATAGCATAAGAAAAAAGCGGCAGACACGGGATTTTGGCGCTCGCGTTGCGGCATCTGGGGGTATTTGATGCATCCGATCGATAAAGCCGGCACAAAGCATGTCCAATAGCTCTTATGTCTTTTATCTGATCTCGTTCCTGATCCAGGTAGCTGCGGCGTTGCTGGTGATATTGCTTGCCATTCGGGTGCGTTTTCACAAAGTGGCGGCGATTCTTCTGGCTACCGGGCTGGGACTGATGGCGGTGCGGCGCCTGATTCCATTTCAGCATTTCACATCGGGATGGGAATTTCTTAACGACGACCGCATGGTGGACAGTTTGCTGTCGCTGAGCATCTCCGTGTTGCTTTTCCTCGGGCTGTTCGGCATTCGCAAATCGATGAGCCGGCTAGAAGATTACACGGACCTGATTGAGAATCGTTCGCGCACGGATTACCTGACAGGTGCATGGAACCGATTGGAGATCGAACGCCGGATCGAGGTGGAAATTGGCCGCAGCAAGCGTTATGCGTCGCCGCTGGCGCTGATCTTGTTCGATATAGATCACTTCAAGCATGTCAATGACAATTATGGCCATGCCACAGGTGACGAGGTTCTTAAAAATCTGGTGCGCTTCTGTCAGAGCAACATCCGCGAAATTGATGTGCTAGGTCGTTTCGGTGGTGAGGAATTCCTGATTTTGATGCCGAGCACCGACGAAGATGCGGCGTTCATTGCAGCTGAGCGCTTGCGTCAGGGAATTGAGTCTATTGCTTGTACGAGCTATCACAGCGACGAGGTCCGGATCACCATCAGCCTCGGTGTCTCGGTGCTTTATCCGATGCCGGACATGGACGCTTATCAGGAAATGAAGCGAATGCTGAATCAAGCCGACAAAGCAATGTATCTGGCCAAACAGAGCGGACGCAACCAGGCACATTTAGCGCTCAAGGGTTGATTCGACGACGCATGCTCGCGCAGTGATTTCATTGTCGCGATATGTGATTTGCCCAGGCCAACTTCGCAAGGTGGCATCGGCATGCTTTAGACTGCGCGGGATACTTTGGTTTCCGCTAACGCCAGTCAATGTTCGATGAACTCATTTACCACCCCTGCCGACAGCCGCCTGATCGATTCCCGTTACGCCGCATCCCGGCTGCTTGCCGCGCTGGCCATTGCGACCCTGGGCAATGGCGGCATGTATATTCTGTCGGTGGTGCTGCCTGAAATTCAGGCCGAGTTCGGCGTGAGTCGTGCAGACGCGACGCTGCCTTACATCCTGACCATGATGGGTTTTGGCTTAGGAGGCATCGTATGCGGGCGATGGGCAGACCGCTTCGGCGTCAGCCGTGTTATTCAAGTCGGCGCGGTCGGCGTGCTCACTGGTTTTGCGATTGCGGGCTCGGCATCGAATATTTATGTGTACGGTATCGCGCACGGTTTGCTGATTGGATTTCTTGGTGTGGGTAGTGCGTTCGTTCCGCTGATGGCCGATACGTCGTTGTGGTGGAAGAAACACCGCGGCATTGCAGTAGCTGTCTGTGCGAGCGGCAATTATCTGGCCGGAACGGTGTGGCCTCCGATCGTGCAATACGGCGTACAGCAAATCGGCTGGCGCGAAACCTATGGCTGGCTTGGCTTGGTCTGCGCGTTGGGGATGGTCTTGCTTAGTTTGAAATTGCGGCAGCGGCCGCCACTTCAGCCGGCAGCGATCGCCGCGATCGGTGGATCCGCACACACTAGCGATGCGCCCTTCGGCCTGGCGCCGAAAAATGCGCAGCGTGCGTTGTTCGTGGCCGCCATCGGTTGTTGCGTTGCGATGGCCATGCCCCAAGTACACATTGTCGCTTACTGCACCGACCTCGGATTCGGTGCAACACGCGGCGCACAAATGCTGTCGCTGATGCTGGGTTTCGGTATCGTCAGCCGGCTTGCGTCCGGGTGGCTCTCCGATCACATTGGCGGCCTCAAGACTTTGCTGGTCGGCGCCGCATTACAGTGCATTGCGCTCGCGCTCTTTTTGCCGTTTGACGGGCTGGCATCGCTATTCTTGCTTTCCGCCTTGTTTGGCCTTTTCCAGGGCGGTATCGTTCCATCGTATGCGATCGTGATCCGCGAATATTTTCCGCAGGCCGAAGCGGGCGCACGCGTTGGCAGCGTGATTTTCGGCACCCTGATCGGCATGGCACTGGGCGGTTGGATGTCCGGCGTTATTTTCGATATGACCGGACGCTATCAGGCGGCGTTCATCAACGGCATCGCGTGGAATCTGATGAACTTCATGATCATCCTGTGGCTGTTCAAACGTTCGAAAAGAATGCCCGCGCCCGTGGTAGCGTAAGCCTGCGGCGGTTGTTCTGGTGTTTTTCACGAGCGCTTGTCATCGTCAGATAGTTCCTATTAGCAGAACATTTCCAATGACGATAATCTTTTTTCGGCCTTTGATTTGTCTGCATCCAGGCCATGCTTCCGACGGATACTCTCAATGAATCAATTCTCTGATCTCGGTATGGCAGAGCGTGTTCTTGCCAGCTTCGCCAGACAGAACGCGATGCATCTGATCAAGGCCACCATGCCGGTCATACAGCATGGCCTGACTGAAATCCATGTGCCGCATTGGGACGGCATTGAACAGCAGCATGGCTTCGTCCACGGTGGCATCGTCGGCATGATTGCTGACACCGCAGGCGGGTATGCGGCGATGACGGTGGCCCCTGACAATGCGTCCGTCCTGTCGGTTGAATACAAGCTGAACCTGCTTGCGCCGGCCGATGGCGAGAAACTGATTGCGCGCGGTCAGGTAGTCAGGCCAGGGCGCACCTTAATTGTCGCCAAGGCGGAAGTCTTTGCTGTCAGGGAGGGTAAGGAGACGCTGTGCGCACTGATGCAGCAGACCATCATGGTCATGCATGGAAAATCCGAAAAATAATCAGGCAACCCGGTGCGGTCGAACGCTCTTTCACCTCGCGCGTCGCTCGTGTGGCCACATCGCGTATCACCCATTTGGCGGCTCTGAAAGACTCAAACCAGAGAAACTGCCGCTGGGTGTTTAAGGGTCACCCGGTTACTGGACAATCAAATCGTAATTTCCCGCATTCGTGTACCGAAGCGTGATACGCGTAGTCACTTACTGGCCATAGTGAAGTTTTTACATCTGATCACTAAAGGCGTTCCTTCAACTAAGGCAAGGGAAATACGAGCTGCGACCCCGGTGATTTCCTTTTCAAGTTGCCGAAAAATTTCTTCGGGCAAATCACTTTTGCAGTCCCGCCAAAAGGCTAATTCGTAGAGTGTTTCGTTTGATATAAAACAGGTCGGCGTCGAAAGGTTGCGCTGGTTTCCAAAACGAAAAGTAGGTTGAACCGAAAAATTTATTCCGGCGGTCGTAACATCGAGATCTGATAAATTCATCATGAGATGGACTCCATAGACGGAAGTTTTCCGAAAGGAATCCAACGGGAGCGCCTGTAGGCTAGGGCAGGCGGACAGGAAAGAGTCAGATCGGGGAAGGGAAATAGAAGACCAACTATACGCCTCTTGGCTGGCATTGCCAGTGGCTGGGGAATTCGCGAAGAATTTCTTCGCTGCAGCCATTGGATAGGCTTCAATGAAGCACTTTCCCCATCACGCATCATGCGGCGAAGGCAACCCGAGCTGGCTCAGAGAAGACTTTGTGCTCGTGACTGTCCGCTAACTGAGCGTGTGCAGTTGTGGAACGGACAAGGTGGCAAAGGCGCAGGGCATCAAATATTTTTGAGTCTGTGCAATTGCCTCGGTTTATCGAAAATTTCTTCGCTTCGGTGCTGTGTACTGTGATCCGGTACGTGGCGCCAAATGTCGGAAAGTAATCCGTCCTTTGCTTAGGTCGTATGGTGAGAGCTCAAGCGAGACGGCATCGCCTGCCAAGATGCGAATGTGATTCTTGCGCATTTTTCCACCCGAATAAGCTATCAAGGTATGCCCGTTCTCCAGCGTGACGCGAAAGCGCGAATCAGGCAAAACTTCGTCGACAGTGCCCTGCATTTCAATCAATTCTTCCTTGGCCATGGTTTTCCCTTGTGTGAGTTATTAAAGGTTGCGACAAACGGTCGACTCAGGTTCAGACAAATCGATGCCGAATCCAGCGGCGGCCTTCGGCAATGGCGTATTGAGCAGCGTCTTCCTTTGTCGAGAACTCCGGTATGAAACGAAACACGCGGTCATGACTGCCGTTGCGAATTGACACCGAGGCGCTATATTGGCCCGACTCATTGAATCGGGTAAGGGGTGAGACAAGATACTTGCCCACCGAGAATGCTTTTTCTGTGGTGGTATACATAATAATTTGCACGCATTGAAGCGAGCTGATGTTCGGTGAAAATTGTTCAGCATGTTGGCTGATACGCTGCGGCCAGGGCCGAGGGTTTGCCGGCGCTACAAAAGCAACCGTAAAGTGAGGCTCGCCGTGCGAGGGGAGTTTGACGGGCAGCGAGCCGAGGAGATCAGCACGTCAGCATGGTCAGCAGCGGTATAGAGGACTGCGAACCGAGTCAGACAACAGCTGTTACAGCGGAGAGCGTTCTGCAACAGCGCCGTAATCATACACGGATTCTGCAGGCTGGAAGCTTCTCTTTTGCTGATACCCGGGAAGCAAAAGCCCTATCCTCGCTGACCAAGGCTCTGGCGGCGCACCACAGACACCGTCTCGAGCGGCGACAGGTAGCCCCTGCCTGTTTTTTTGAGTTAACCGTGGAAGCGCGGGAAGGCGGAAATCTTCTGGTGCGCAGCTTTTTTGAGAAAAGCCTAGGTGGTCGATCTAAAGTAGTGTACTATGCTCTTGCACTTCAACAAGTTGATCACCGTAGGTCTCTTACCTGTTTGGCTCTCACGCAGAGCGATTCCCGTCTGACTCCCCCGTTTTTTTCCTTGCATGATGTGCGTACGGCGATTGCGCAGCCATGCTATGCATCGTCTCCAACACTTTCTAAATTTAAGGAAAAACACTATGAGTACTCAAACCGGTATCGTCAAATGGTTCAACGATTCTAAGGGCTTCGGCTTTATCACTCCTGACGGAGGTGGCAGCGATCTGTTTGTTCACTTTCAGGACATCACTGCCAATGGCTTCAAGAGCCTTGCTGAGAACCAGCGCGTGAGCTTCACCAAGGGCAACGGCCCTAAGGGTGAGAAAGCCACCAACGTTCAAGTCATTTAAGCAATTAGCGTCACATGCAATGTGTGTGACGGGCACCGTTAATCAAGCACTTAGCAGAAGCGAGTGTTGAGGCTAACGTTGGGGATATCCTGCAGATAGCACGAATCTTCTTGCCTACTGATTGCAACTGGCCTTTGCCAGACTCCGTAGTGAGTTTGACGATTGAGTCGGAAAAAAATGCCCCAGTCTTGCTGGGGCATTTTGCTTTTGAGGCGGCGTATTCGTCTGGCCCGTCTGCGTCGCCGCCGAGGATGTTCGGGGCATAGCAGAAGCTATGGGTCAAGCCGGCCGGCAGATTGGTAAAAGGGCATTATCGTGCAGCCACCACTTCGAGTTCAATCAGCATGTTCGGCATGACCAGACTGCAGACAAAACTCAGCATAGATGCCGGCCGAGCCTCCCCCAAATATTCGTTTCTGATTGCGCGGTACGCTTCCAGATCGTTGCGGCGCGTCAGGGATTGCGTCAATTTCACGATGTCACCGACATCCATGCCCGCTGCATCAAGCATTGCCATCACATGCGACCATGCCAGTCGCGCCTGCGTTTCAAAATCGGTTGGCAAGCTGCCGTCGGCGGCCAGCCCTGGCGTCCCGGATGTGTATAACCAGCGTTGGCCATCCCCGCTCAGCACGGCATCGCTGTATTTCCCCAGCTTGCTGGCGACGCCTACGTCAATGTGCTTGTTTTTTTTCATATGGATTTTCTGACTGGCTAGATGTTCGTTTTTGAAAATTCATTGTCATGGACTAATCCGGCGCAGGGGATGCCATCGCTCTTAAACTGTCCCCCCGCTGCTCACGCGCCAGGCGACGATATGGGGCATACCCACCAATCATGAATGCTACATCCAGCCAGCCCAGCAAAATTCAGACATACCTGAAGTCCGATACCTACCGTTATCGAGAGTCCAATAATCCCCAGTGTGCCAGTTTTCTATTGTCGGCGACACGGCTGTATAAAGTTCCAATATCCGATCATATCAACCCCCTGATCCCCGCCTAGCGGCGCGACATTCCGGAGGCAGAGAATATCCGGCGGAACGAACCTTTTTCTCTGCAGTGAATTCAACTTGAAACCAGTGACAGAGCGGTGTCACGTAGCGGTAATTCCAGACATAGCCACGGCCGCGTCCAAGTCCGAATGTGTTTTTGGCTACCCCGATCAAATCCACCACTTCGCTCTCGTCCAAATCTGGAACAACCTTGGCGAAATTTTCAGTGGTAAGCAGTTGGCGATATCCCGTCACGATACCTTGTGAGTCGAAATAGACCGCGTAGGTGTGTTTGCCAGCGGGGCCACGCGGGAAATCCAGCCGAGGGGCGCTGTCGAGATCGGCCGGCATTGGATTGGGCGCACCTAGGCGCGTTATGGTTTCACTGCGGGTAAGGCCTATAAATTCTTTGGAAGGCCCGTATCCTGCGCAGCCGCCGATCATCAGCGCGACAGCCAGAAAAATCGTCTTGTACCAACCGCTAGACTGCATAGCCATTTCTTGCACTCCTTCCCGAAATTACAGATCACTCGCGCCCCAATATTAACAATCGCGCAGGATTCGTGTTTGCAGGTCGTCGAAGCGAAACCATTGAGCGCCTTTTGGATACCGGGTCAGGAGGGTGTCGAATTCAACCGAAATATTTGAATTCAATAAACACAGAAATAGCCGAAGTTCTTATCCGGAATTATCTGCTTTTTCGGTAGCTGTCGATTCTTGATAATTCGTTGGCCGTGTATACACCGCAATTGTGTATCTGCGGATTTGATCTTCAATTGTGGAGGCCTGCTTGGAAAAACTCGGAACCCCCGTTACAGCTCGCGTCGGCAGTCGCGTGGAACCCCATAGTGGTTTCACGACATTGCCAGCCAATGCACATCGTGTGCTGCGCAACACTTACGCGTTGCTGTCCCTTACCTTGGTGTTTGCCGCCAGCATGGCCGCGCTCAGTTCGACTCTCGAACTTCCCTCACCCGGCATCATCGTTACGCTGGCCGGCTATTTCGGGCTACTGTTTGCTGTCCATAAACTGAAAAACAGCGGCTGGGCTCTGCCGACTGTGTTCGCCCTTACAGGCTTCATGGGCTATACGCTGGGGCCGTTACTTTCCCGCACCTTGAACTTGCCTGGTGGCGGAACCACGATCGCAATGGCGCTTGCTGCAACCGGCGCAATCTTCCTTGCCTTGTCTGCGTGGGCGCTTACTACACGGCGCGATTTCAGCTGGATGGGGGGCATGCTCTTCGCCGGCATGGTGGTGGCCATTTTAGCCAGCCTAGCCGCGGTTTTCTTCGAATTGCCTGCGCTGGCGTTGGCAGTATCGGCGGTTGTCGCGTTGTTGTCAGCCGGACTGATCTTGTTTGAGACGAGCGCCATAGTGAATGGCGGTGAGACCAACTACGTTATGGCCACCGTTGGGCTGTTCGTCTCGCTCTTCAACTTGTTCACCAGTCTGCTGCATTTGTTCGGATTGGGTTCTAGCGAATAGCCGGACTTTATGAGGAGGATCTACCTATGAAATGCCCAACTTGTGTCGATAAATTACTGATGATGAGTGAGCGTCAGGGAGTGGAAATAGATTATTGTCCGCAGTGCCGTGGAGTCTGGCTGGATCGTGGCGAGCTCGATAAATTGCTCGAACGTGCCGCCGCTCAGGCCTCGCCGCCCGCTGCACAAGCCACGGAGCACCGAAATGACAGGATTTCGGCGGCGCATTATCCTCCGAGAGATCATGAGCTGCCGCACCATGAGCACAAAAAGCATTACAAACACAAATCGTGGCTCAGCGAAATCTTTGATTAACCATTTTCCCGACTCGAATGTCTCGTGGCCAAATTTTCATAGGGCGCTGGCTGGAATGCGACGCCCCCTCGCTTCATGGATGTGGCACCCGGGATTAAATAAAATTAGAACACCGCATGGTCGCCTAATTGAGCCTGCTCCTCACCCAACACCAGTCGATCGTAGTATTCAAACAGGGTTTGCGTCCCGCAGGATGGGGTGGCTTCAGCGTCGTATTTCATCAGCGTTGGGTCCCAAACCAGCATCGATTCAGTGGCGTAATATCGCCCAATCTTTGCCAGCTCGGCCTTGTCCGCTAGTGCTGGTAGTAAATGCCCGCCGGCGCGCAACGCATAAATAACGGCATCGATTACTTTGATTGGAATATGCCGAAAGCGCGGCTTTTTACCCATTCGTTTGAATAAATATTCGCCCTGCTCAATCGGCGTGATGGCGGCACCTGGTCCTCCGATGGGTAAAATGCGGTTGTGCTTGTCAGTATCGGAGAGACAGCTTGTTATGAACTGTGCCAGGTCGTGATCGCTGACTGGCTTGCATGCTGTCAGGCGTCCGTCGCCGAATAACAAATAAGGCTTCCCCATCTGCAGGCGTTGAACTTGTCCGGACAATGATTTAAAAAAAGCCGTCGGCCTGACGACGCTGTAGCGAACTCCCGAGCCTGCCAAGGCTTTTTCAAAAGCCAGTTTGGCCTGCTGAAAGCCGAGCAACGGCTTCTGCACGCAAATTGCTGAAAGTAATATGAAGTGTTTTACACCAGCTGATTTCGCGACGTTTAATATTTGCTCGTGCATGTGGTAATCCACCTTCCAGGCATCGGTGGGCGTACCCGTGCGAGAGGCCAGACATGACACGATCGCATCAATGCGCTCAGGCCGCAGCAGGTTTAGCTGCATTCCAAACATTGACGAGGCTTCACCGAAGTGAAGTTCGACACCAGGAAGCAATTCGCGGGTCTTATTGACCGTCAGGCTACGGTCAAAGCCAGCTTGAGTCCGAACGGGACAAATCACTTCATGTCCATGGCTGAGTAACACCTTGGCAGTGGCCCGCCCAATGGTGCCGGTGGCACCGAGAAGCGCAATACGCATGCTTATTCAGCAATCCCAATTCGGCTGCCCGACGTCAGACAAGTAACTGAAGCCCATTCAGGGGGAACATTCGAAAGTACTGGTACATAAAACAAAACCACAGTCTGTGCCTACGTGGCTCAGCTTATGCCCTTTTGCATCGCAATACCTTCGGGCTCGGCTGTATGCGTCGCCCGAAAAATCGAAGGTGCTATACGTGTATGCCGCTACATGTGCATCCAACTGGCGCGTGATGGTGCATCCGGCGAGTACGAATAGTACGCCGGATCCGAGCAAAACGATTTGGCGTCGAAGCCATGGGTTATCAGTATTCATTCACGTTAGATTGGTTTTAAAGTAATTTTTCGTCTTGCACAGTGTTCCTAAAACTCAACCGTGAAATGTCTTTCGGTCTGTGCAAAAGAACAAGACTGGTGATCTTTGGTGTCTCCTGCATATCCTTCCTCTGCTTTTCCTCTCGCCGTAGTAATGTCCTTCAGTTACCGGGCAACTGGTTGAAAATACTGCTTTCATTGGGAAAACCCCGGCACGTAGGCTGAGGATTTTTAGGAATTTCTTGGGGGTCCGGAACGGAATCGAACCGGACTGAGGATGTCGGATCCATAAGTCACAACGTCTAGTTGTCGGACGGTCGCCACCAAAAATCTTCAGCCAGCTTTGGCGCAGCCATCTGACTTGAACACGCGGACTGTGGAAGCAGGATATTTTGCAAGCTTATCAGCTGGTCGGCGAGGGCGAACTACCAGTTCCCCGCCACAATTAGGACAGCAGCCTTTCAGCACCATGTCGGTACATGAAGCGCAAAAAGTGCATTCGAATGAGCAGATACGAGCCTCCGAAGTTTCGGGCGGAAGATCTTTATTACAACACTCGCAATTTGGGCGTAGTTGAAGCATGGATGTCCTTCGACACTGTGTGAAGAGACCGTTTTTATTGATCGGCTCAGAATAGCCGAACATCGCAGAAATGCAAAAATCCCTGTCATCGCTGGCAGGGGCTTCTTTGAAGCTGGTGGCCCGGGGTGGAGTTGAACCGGATTGAGGATGTCTGATCCGGATTTCACCTACGCGTGGCCAAATTGTTGGCTCAGGAGTGATCAGGGTTT
>JAOASL010000037.1 GCA_030158675.1 Burkholderiaceae bacterium
GCGAGATGCGATTCATCTTGTTGATGGTCTCGATCATGTGCACCGGAATACGGATCGTGCGTGCCTGATCAGCAATTGATCGCGTGATCGCCTGGCGAATCCACCAGGTCGCATAGGTCGAGAACTTGTAACCGCGGCGATATTCGAATTTATCCACCGCCTTCATCAGACCGATATTCCCTTCCTGGATCAGGTCGAGGAATTGCAAACCGCGGTTGGTGTATTTCTTCGCGATCGAGATCACCAGGCGCAGGTTGGCTTCGGTCATTTCCCGCTTGGCCTTGCGTGCCTTGGTTTCACCTGCTGCCATGCGACGATTGATCTCGCGCAGGTCAGGCAACGGCAGCACCACGCGTGACTGCAGGTCGATCAGCTTTTGCTGTAGTTCTTTCACGGCCGGCACATTGCGAGCAAGTATCGTACTGTAGGCATGGCCGCCATTCACCTCGCCATCAACCCAGTCCAGGTGGGTTTCATTGCCCGGAAAGACTTTGATGAAATGAGTGCGCGGCATGTTGCACTTGTTGACCACCACATCCAGGATCTGGCGCTCGATCTGGCGCACTTCGTCGACCTGCGAGCGCAGCGTGTCGCACAGCTTCTCGACGACCTTCGCCGTGAAGCGAATGCCCATCAGCTCATGCGAAATGGATTCCTGTGCCTTTACATAGGGCTTGGAGTTATAGCCTTCCTTCTCGTAGGCCTTGCGCATCTTCTCGAACTGCGAGGCGATGGTCGCAAATTTTTCCAGCGAATCGCGCTTGAGTTGCTCGAGCTGCTCGGTCGAGAAACCGGCCGCGCCGCCACCGGCCGCGCCATCTTCCTCTTCTTCTTCGCCGTCTTCCTCGCCGTCGTCGCTGTCGTCGTCTTCGTCGTCAGACGACACCGCTTTTACGTTAGGCGTCGAGATTGGAGCATTGTCGGGCGCATTCGGGTCGACCAGGCCATCGACGATTTCATCGATCTTGCTCTCGTCTTTCTGGATACGTTCAGCCAGCACGAGGATCTCGGAGATCGTCATCGGGCAGGCTGAGATTGCCTGGATCATGTCCTTGAGACCGCTCTCGATACGCTTGGCGATCTCGATCTCGCCTTCGCGGGTGAGCAGTTCGACCGAACCCATCTCGCGCATGTACATGCGCACCGGGTCGGTGGTACGGCCAAAATCGGAGTCAACGGTCTGCAGCGCGGCCTCTGCAGCCGCTTCTGCGTCATCGTCGTTGGCCACATTGGCAACGTTATCTGAAAGCAGCAGCGCTTCAGCATCCGGCGCATGCTCATAGACAGCGATGCCCATGTCGTTGAAGGTGCCGATGATGCCCTCGATCGCTTCCGGATCAACGATGTTCTCCGGCAAGTGATCATTGATCTCGGAATGGGTGAGGAAGCCGCGGTCCTTGCCGAGCTTGATCAGCGTTTTCAGTTTCTGGCGACGGCGCTCGAGTTCTTCCTCGCTCGCTTCGGAGTCGGAAAACGCATCCTTCAGGAACTGCTTCTCCTTGTTCTTGCGGTCGCGTGCCTTGGCCTTGTCTACGGCCTTCATCTGCTCGGCGCGCTCGACGGCATTCAGCTGGGCGATTTCATCGCTCTCAGGCTGGAAATCACGCGGCTTGCGGCCTCGGCGACCCGGCACTTTGACGGCCGGCAGCACATAGCCCGACGTGTCAATCGCGGCCAGCGTGGCCGCGTCGGTGGTCTGCTTGACCGAAAGAATCTTGTGGTCGGCTTTTGCCTCCACCTGCTTCGCTTCGGGTTTGGCCAGCGTTTTTGCGGCCTTCTTCACCACTACTACTTTCGGTTCAGTTTTCCTGGTTGTCACAGAGGCTTTCTTTGCTAATGCTTTGGGCGTGACAGCGGTCTTGGCCGCAGCCGTTCCCGTTGTCTTTGCAGCGGTTTTGCCCGGTACAGCGGCCGCCTTGACTGGCTTTTTCAATGAGGCCTTGGCTGCGGTACCGGCTTTTGAGACAGCTTTGGCGGCGCCTTTGTTCGCCACAGCCTTGGTGGCCGTGGCCTTTGGCTTGGGCGCTACCGGCGTCGCTTTTTTCGTCGCAGTCTTGACCGCCGCCGGCGCGGCTTTTTTCACGCTTGCGGCAGCGGAGCGCGCTGGCTCCGCCTTCGCGGCTTTGGCCTTGGTTGCAGAATTCTTAACGGGTTTTTTGGTTGTCGCCATGGATCGATCCACCATTGGGAATTAGCCGATGCTGCATAGGGAACCAGAGGGGAGGCCGCGCTAATATTTAGCTTCATTTGGGCAGTTGGGTCGCATCGTGCGCCGCTTCGTTCTGCCGCTTCCGGGTGGCCGCCTGTCCGGCAAGGTCAACACTGTAAAACTGTCGGTGAAACTCTGTAAGACTTTGAATAAAAAGCCTTTGATTGTACCACGATGAAACACGCATCCCCCTGAGGAACGTTCGCCAAAAGCCTGTTCATTGCATCTTCATTAATCTTCATTTGTCTTGATGTCAGATGACGGACCGTGCCCGGATTTCCCAGACTGGATGCAGCGAATGATCAGGCAGCAAGATCGCGCTCTGCCTCGGCGCGCAAGCGATCAAGAACGGCCGCCAGTTCGCGATAGCGAACGCGCGAAGCTTCGTCCGGCAGTCCGGTCGCCACCAGCCGATCCTGCTCGGCGCGCAGAATTTTCATTGTAGTCTGCCGCACCGCGCCGGCAAGCTCACGCCGAGCCAGCTCGGGCTCGGACGGCGTCTCGGCAGCAACTTCGGCGATCAGCTTGTCAAGTTCACTACCCTGGTCACGCAACAACTCCGCCAGCGCGGCGAATCCGGCACCGCCTGACACACCGCGCGCAGCCTGCACTACTGCTCGCAGCATTTCACCGCGATCGGGGGCGCTCTGTCCGATTGCCTGCAGCGCCTCTTCGTTGAGATCGGCGGCGAATTCCGGGTGAGCCAGCACAATGCGCAGCACCTTGCGCTCGAGTTCGACCGGCGCGCGCCGGCGCACAATCGGCGGCGCCTTCGACTGCCGTCGGCCCGAAGCCGGCCGGGCCAGCTCGAACAGCGATTCGAGCTCTTGCACGGTGCTGTCGGTGATCTGTGAAAGCTGCCGCAGCAGCTGCAACCGCAGCGCCGACGGCGGCATCGCTTGCAGCATCGGCTTGGCGTCGAACTGCGCGCGCGCGCGCCCCTCGGCCGTCGTCAGGTCTTGCCCGTCAGTGACCTGGGCAATCAGGAACTGCGATAGTGGCGTCGATTCATGCACCATGCGCTCGAACGCTGCGTTGCCATATTCGCGGATATAACTGTCGGGATCGTGTTCGGTCGGCAAGAACAGGAATTTCAGTGTGCGGTTGTCTGTCGCATGCGGCAGGCAGGCCTCCAGCGCGCGCCGCGCTGCGCGTCGGCCGGCTGCATCACCATCGAAGCTGAAGATCACCTGATCGGTCTGTCGTAGCAGCTTCTGCACATGCATCGGCGTACATGCGGTGCCGAGCGTGGCGACTGCCTGCTCGAATCCGAACTGCGACAGCGCGACCACGTCCATGTAGCCCTCGGTGACCAGCACATAGTCTTTGTCGCGAATCGCCTGCCGCGCCTCGAACAGGCCATACAGTTCGCTGCCCTTCTGGAACAGCGGCGTCTCCGGCGAGTTCAGGTATTTGGGCTCGCCGACGCCGAGCACGCGGCCGCCAAAGCCAATGACCTGCCCCTTGGTATTCCGGATCGGGAACATGATGCGGTCCCGGAAGCGGTCATAACGCTTGCGCGTGCTGGCTTGCTCATCGCTCTTGTCGATCACGAGGCCAGCCTCAACCAGCGCCTCATCTTCGTAGTCGGGAAACACGGTACGCAGGCTGTCCCAGCTGTCCGGCGCATAGCCGATGGCGTACTTGGCGGCGACTTCGCCGGTCAGTCCTCGGCCTTTCAGGTAATCAATCGCATGGCGGGCACCACGCAACTGCTGCCGATAGAAACTGGTCGCCTGTGTCATCGCGTCCGACAAGGCAAGGCTCTTTGCCCTCACCTCGGCGCGCTGCTCCGGCAACAGCCGGTCTTCCTGCTCCGGCACGGTCATGCCGACGTTCTGCGCGAGATCCTTGACCGCCTCGATGAAGCCCATGCCGGAGAACTCCATCAGGAAACTGATCGCCGTCCCATGCGCGCCGCAACCAAAGCAATGGTAGAACTGCTTGGTCGGACTGACCGTGAAGCTGGGGGATTTTTCGTTATGGAAGGGGCATAGCCCCATGAAATTCGCCCCGCCCTTCTTCAGCTGGACGTAGCGACCGACCACGTCGATGATATCGACGCGGTTCAGCAAATCCTGGATGAAATTCTGCGGGATCACGGTGTGTTACGGGCGGGGCGCAACAGCCCTTGCCGGTTTACTTGACGAGCGCCGCCTTCACCATCGCCGACACCGCAGTCATGTCCGCGCGGCCGGCAAGCTTGTTTTTCAGTACGCCCATGACCTTGCCCATATCCTGCGGGCCGGCCGCACCAACCTGAACGACCGCCGCCTGTACTTCGGCCTGCACGTCGGCGTCGGACAGCTGCGCCGGCATGTAGGCAGACAACACGGTGATCTCGGCTTTTTCAATGTCGGCCAGATCCTGGCGACCACCCGCCTCGAACTGGGTAATCGAGTCCTTGCGTTGCTTGAGCATTTTCTCGAGCACAGCCAGTACCTGCTCATCACTGAGCTCGATGCGCTCGTCGACTTCACGCTGCTTGATCGCAGCGGTCAGCAAACGAATGGTTGCCAGCTTTTCGCTTTCCTTGGCACGCATCGCCGCCTTCATGTCTTCCGTGATTTTTTCCTTGAGGCTCATTGCTTCTCCCGAATCAAGCCAATAAATACCAAAACCCGCTGCGGTGAACACCGGAGCGGGTTTGCGTTCTGCGTCGCCTCACCGAACGGTGAGGCGGTCGATCAGTACAGCTTCTTAGGCAGCAACTGGCTGCGGATGCGCTTGTAATGGCGCTTCACTGCAGCCGCCTTCTTGCGCTTGCGCTCGGACGTTGGCTTCTCGTAGAACTCACGTGCACGCAACTCGGTCAGCAGACCGGTTTTTTCAATGGTGCGCTTGAAACGACGCAATGCGACTTCGAAGGGCTCGTTTTCTTTAAGACGGATAGTGGTCATGAATTAATCTGGATTCGTTGGATCACGCAGAGTCGGCGATTATAGCAGCGATGCCGCCCGAAAGGAAGCAGGTTGGCAAATTGCCTTTGCAGCGCGTAAATCGGATGCCAACCATACTAAACAGACAACCCTGCCGCCACGCCGGACGCCCAGGCCCACTGAAAATTGTAGCCGCCCAGCCAGCCCGTCACATCGACTGCCTCACCGATGAAATACAGCCCGGGCTGCTGGTTGGCCATCATCGTCTGCTGCGACAACGCACGCGTATCGACACCGCCCAGCGTGACCTCCGCCTTGCGGTAGCCTTCCGAGCCATTCGGCGTGACAGACCAGCGATTCAGCGAATCGCCCAGCAAGCGCAATTGCCTGTCCGGCAAATCAGGCACGCGCGCATCAGCACTAAACCCGTTCGCCGCCAGCCAGCCTTCGGCCAGCCGGGTCGGCAGATACTGCGACAGCCAGTTGCCCAAGGTCTTCTTGATGCGGGTCTTTTCGCCCGTCAGCACCTGCGCGACATCGAGTGCCGGCAGCAAATTCAGCGTCAGCGCCCGGTCTTCGCGCCAAAAACTGGAAATCTGCAGCACCGCCGGGCCGGACAGGCCACGGTGCGTGAACAGCAAATCCTCACGGAAATGGCCGCGCGCTTTTTTTTCACCTGTCTCGATATCGACCTCCAGCGAAATGCCGGCCATCGCGACAAATGGTTGCCACCCGGTCGCATCGAAAGTCAGCGGAACCAGTCCCGGTCGGGTCTCGACCAGCGGCATATCAAACTGCTTTGCGAGACGGAAGGCGAAATCGCTTGCACCGATTTTCGGTATCGACAGTCCGCCGGTCGCAATCACCAGACTATCGGCCAGCACCTCGCCGCCCGCAGTGCTGATGCGAAAGCGCTCGCCTTCGCGCGTCACTGATTTCACGCCTGCCGGCATCATCCATTGCACGCCGCCGACATCGCATTCGGCCTTCAGCATCGCGATGATGTCTTCGGCCGAGCGATCGCAGAATAATTGCCCTTTGTGCTTTTCGTGGAAAGCAATCCGGTATGTCTTCACCATCCCGATGAAATCCTGCGGTGTGTAGCGCGACAAAGCGCTGCGGCAGAAATGCGGGTTCTGCGACAAGTAATTCGCCGGCACAGCATCGGTATTGGTGAAATTGCAGCGGCCGCCGCCGGAGATACGAATTTTCTCCGCCAGTTTTTCGGCGTGGTCAATCAGTACGACGCGCCGCCCGCGCTGACCCGCGACCGACGCGCACATCATGCCGGCCGCACCAGCGCCAATCACGGCCACATCAAAGGACTGCGTCATTGTTTCATCTGCCGGGCGATTTGCAGGCACTGCGCGACCTGCTCGGCAATAGGCGCCGGCACCGGCTGCCTGCCCTCCAGCGCCTCGCGTATCCAGACGGCCGTCGTGACGGCATCGCTGCTCACCGGCAGCGGCGGCAGCTCGTCGACCGGCTCCTGCCGCGGGATCAGCTGTATCGCGTGGTTGCCATGAAAACAGGTCACAGCATTCGCACGCTTCGCATTCGCCACCGTTTCGCCTTCGGTACCGCGCATCAGGAATACATCTCCGCGCGATGCCGGCGCCGCCGTTGAAAAATAATCGGTCAGCATCGTCAGGTACTCAGGATGCGTATACGACACCAGCCGCAGCGCCGGCTGCGCGAATGGTTGCAATAACTTCACCAGCGTGTGCGTCGAATTGCGCAGACCAAGCACACGGCGCAGCTGCAGTAAGCGATCGAGCTTCGGTGCCAGTACAGCGATCGGGATAAACGCCGGACGGCACGCAGCAAATGCCGAAGCGATACCACCGGCATCGGACAGTGGTGCCATGCCGAGCTCGCCAAGGATCTCGGCTGTCGTCACCCGGCCCGGGTCGGCCGTCACACCGTGAATCAGCACAGGCACTCCCTCGCGCGCCAGCAGCAGCGCAAGCAACGGAGTGAGGTTCGGCATCTGCCGCGAGCCGTTGTAGCTCGGTATGGCGAGCGGCGCGAAGTCTCCGGCGGGCGCCTGCAACGGCGTGAACGATGATTCGGCCGCCTCGAGAAAACCGGCGATCTCGGACACCGACTCACCCTTAATGCGCATGCCGATCAGGAAGGCGCCGAGCTCAAGATCGGATACGCGACCATCGAGCATCGCCGCGTAGAGGGTGCGCGCATCATCGTGCGACATGTCGCGCGCACCTTTTTTGCCGCGGCCGATCTCGCGAATGAAGGGGCCGGCGTGGAATATTTCATGATGACTGGACATACCGCAAGCTTACACCGGCACATCCACTCCCGTTCGCTCAGTCGGCGTCGGCGCCCCGCGACCACAGCCTTGCCCCGCATGAGAGTCATGCGAATTTCCAGCCGATCAGCCCGGCCGACCGACCATATCCACAATCCGGAAACTTGCCGGTTTCAGCTCGCCGTTAAGCAAGCGTTCCCACACCAGCTTGTCCTTCGCTTCGGGTTGACTCGAGGTGAATTCGACCAGAGCCCTGAACGCGCCCTGTCCCCAGGTCGGCATCTCGACCTGCAGTTTCACGAATTCTTCCGGACCGGGATGCGGCCTCGCTTCCCTCCAACCGAAACGCGCAATGAATACGTCTGCCGGCACCTGCAGCGTGTGGGAAACTTTTGCGGCGTGCGGTCCAAAAATGTCATTCAGCGTCGCCAGGGTCAGCCCGGGATTCAAGCGCTCAAGTCGTTCAAGGTGCGACAACAAGCGGCTTTCCGGCAGATCCTTACTCTCTGCGATCTCCGACAGATCCCATGGCAAGGCGAGTTCCTTTAAATACGCATTGCCGGATATCGGCTCGAGAAGGTCGATGAATTCCGGCCGATACATCTTTTCGCGGCTTTCGGTGGCGCAGCCTGATATGTCGCCAGCAAATCCCATCACAGACAATTTCCGTATCGAGCGATTTTCGGCGACCGCCTGTGCCAGCCCTTGCAGATCATGCCAATGATCCTGAGCGAGCGACGCAGCCTGCAGATTGAACTCTTCCAGCTGCTGGTTTTCGCGTACCCATGAAGCCAGTTCACCTTGGGGGTCTGAGAAACAACGCATCTTCAAATCGAAGCGCCTGACCTTCAGCAGTGAAAAATCCATCTGAAATTCGGGCGACGGGACGCCCTCGAAACGCAGCGAGAACATCTGTAGTTCCTTATGCTCCTGCAGGAAAGTCCGCCAGCTTTCACCGGGCGCCCAGCAACGCTCACTTGAAGTCACGCTGAGATTTTGCAAGCGCGGGAATCTCGGACCGATGGCCCCAAGTGCATCGGCGGCGGCGGTCTGGCTGTCTGTGTGAATGGCCAGATGGCGCACGCTGTGGCCACACCCGAACTGTGACAATGCCTCGGTCAGACTCTGGCTCCGCAAAAGGGTGAGGCTGACCAGCTCGAGACGGCCGTTCTCCAAGGCAGGCGGTACTGTCGTGGCCCGAGGCTTCTGAAGCGAGCCATGGCGCTGCGAACCCATCGTCAACGCCAGTTCACGCGACAGCGTGGCAGCATGCTGCGCCTGCCCGTCGATCAGCGGGTTCAGTAGCGCCGGCAAGTCTTGCGTCGCCAGATCAATCGCCAGCGATAGCGACTTCCAGCCCGAAGCCGCCGCCAGCCCTGCCATCAGCTCCGGTGTCGCTTCGCTTTGAATCACCACATGCGTGCGCCTGCAACCAAGCCGAAAACCGATTTCATGGTCACTCAAGCGCGCCTTTCGAGGCAGCGTAGACAGATCGCCGATCTGAAAATGAAAACGCGCGACGGTCAATCCCGAAAACTTCATTTCAGTGCGATTGAATTGGATCCAACCGTCATCAGTGGCCAGCTCCCGAATCACACCGTTCTCGACCAGCGCCCCGGCGTCATCCCAGCGAAAACGTCGCAGCGTTTCAGCCCATGAGCGGGAACAGATCGCCAGAGATCGCCGTGTGCTCCCCTTCATCTGCTGAAGTAGTTGATGAATGACATCGTTCGGCAGTACGCCAAACGGCGATACGGCCGGCCCTCTGGGCGCCATCACCGGGCCAGCGCATGTTTGAGTCCCGTCGGCGCGGCGTCGCTTCGCAGCGGGAGCTTCCAGAAGCGCGTCGGTCGACGTGCGCTTGTTCCATTGAGAGGTACCGTCTGTTGGCAGCGCCATGTTCATCTCCTTCGAAATGAGCATGGGTGCCAGGAACTCTCAATGAGGTTCGGGTGCTTGCAAAAATTTGACGCGTCCTGATTGGGAGGCAAGCACTTTCAATTCAGGCACGCAGGAACCGCAACTGGTCCCGCATTTGAGTCGCTCTTTCAGCACATCGACCCGCGTCGCCAGATCGGCATCCGATGTACCAGCCAACACTTCAGCAATGTCGGCCTGCGCAATATTGAAACAATTGCAGACGATCTTTCCGCGCTCCCTGAAGCCTTGCGGCGGCTGGGCGCTTGGCTGCAATAACTGTCGACCCAACTCCGCCACCGGTCGCTCTTCTTCGAGGAAGGCGCGCAACCAGCGCTCGGCCGCGACATCGCCGGCCAGTGATACCGCCGCCAGCCTGCCGTCGGCCACGCGCACGCGGCGCGACACCGAGCGACGCGCATCGTCATAGCGCAGCACATCAAGGGCATCGAGTTCGAATCCCTGCTGTATCGCCGCGACATCAACCGCCTGTTCATTCGCAGCCCGGAACAGCACGCCGATCTTGTCCCGACCGAACAGCGTCACCGACGCAAAAGCACACTTCTTCATCTGCTCGCGCAGCATGCGCTGCAACAGCAAAGCCTGATCCTGTTCAACCCAACCGAAAGCGAGGAAGCGCCAGGGCAGATCGACTTTCCTGATTGCCACCGCTGCATGTTTGAGCTCAGGCTGCTTCGACACCGGATCGACGGCCGGCAAGGTCAGTCCGTTCACGCCAAGCGCATCGCGACCGCCGAGGTACTCGTCACCCCAGTGCATCGCAATGTAGGCATGCCCGCTGCGCATCTCATCACTGACCTGCACCGGTACAATCTGCGCGCCGCGCCGGCTCTTCACTTCGACCAGATCGCCGTCGGAAAGAAAGCGCCGCTGCAGATCCTCGGCCGCCATCAACACCACCGGTTCCGGCGCATGCGCGAACAACTGCGCAACTGTGCCGGTACGGCTCATGCCGTGCCACTGGTCACGCAGGCGACCCGTATTCAGCCTGAACGGGAAACGCGGATCGACTTTTTCTGCGACCGGCTGCCAGACCGTGTTGGCGAATTTTGCGCGGCCACTTGCAGTCGGAAAAATGCCGTCCTCATACAGGCGCTGGCGGCCCGCCGTGGCACCCGCAGGAAAAGGCCATTGCTGCGGCCCCTTGTCCGCCAGCAGCGCATATGACAGGCCGGTGATATCGAGATCGCGCCCCCGCGTCGATTCGCGATGTTCGTTCCACACCTGCTCGGGCGTCTCGTAAGGAAACAGCGCATGCGGTTGTCCACGCAGGGCCTCGATGCGACGCGCTATGTCGACCACGATCTCCCAGTCATGCCGCGCCTGCCCGGGCTTCGGCAACACCGGGTTCACCCGCGTGATGCGGCGCTCCGAATTCGTGACCGTGCCCTCTTTTTCGCCCCAGCTGGTCGCCGGCAGCAGCACATCCGCAAAGGCCGCGGTGGCGGTGGTCGCATAGGCTTCCTGCACGATCACCAGCTCGGCCCGCTGCAGCGCCTCGCGCACCAGTTTCTGGTCGGGCAGCGATTGCGCGGGATTGGTACAGGCAATCCACAGAATCTTGATCTCGCCGTTGCGCACAGCCTCGAACATCTCGATCGCGCTCTTGCCGGGCGTCGCCGGTACATCGTCGACGCCCCACAGCGTGGCCACTTCGGCGCGATGCGCGGGATTGGCCAGGTCACGGTGCGCAGACAGCAGATTCGACAGCCCGCCAACTTCCCGTCCGCCCATTGCATTCGGCTGCCCGGTCAGCGAGAACGGTCCCGCGCCCGGCTTGCCGATCTGCCGCGTCGCGAGATGCAGATTGATCAGCGCCGCATTTTTGGCGGTGCCCTGCGTGCTCTGATTCAGGCCCTGACAGTACAGTGAGAGCGCCGCTTTTGCGTTGCCGAACCAGCGCGCCGCTATCACAAGATCCTCTTCGCGAATGCCGCAGGTCTGCGCGACGAAGGCCGGCGTGTAATCGCGTACGGTCGCCTTCAGTTCGGCAAAACCCTCCGTGTGATTGGCGATGAAATCCAGATCGACACGGTCCTCCCAAAGACACAGATGCAGCATGCCGTTGAACAGCGCGACATCGGTGCCGGGCAAGATAGGCAGGAACAGATCGGCATCGCGCGCCGTATCGGTACGGCGCGGGTCGACGACGATCAGCTTCAGGTCGGGATTTGTCCTGCGCGCGTCCTCGATACGGCGGTACAGGATGGGATGCGCATACGCCGTGTTCGATCCGACGATGAAGATCAGGTCCGCATGGTCGAGGTCTTCATAGCAGGCCGGTGGTGCGTCGGCGCCCAGTGTCTGCTTGTAGCCCGCGACAGCACTCGACATGCACAGCCGAGAGTTGGTATCGATATTGTTCGTGCGCAGTAAGCCCTTCGCGAGCTTGTTGAACACGTAGTAGTCCTCGGTCAGCAACTGGCCGGACACATACAGGCCGACGCTGTCCGGGCCATGCCGGTGGATCGTCTCGGCGATCTGGCTGGCAACGAAGCCGGCGGCTTCGTCCCACGACACATCCGCGCGCGGTTCAGCGCGCGATGCGCGCAGCTGTGGCGCGAGCAGCCGCACCTGTTGCTGCAGCGCCGGCTGCATCGTCAGGTGCAGCGTACTGCCCTTGGTGCACAGGCGGCCAAAATTGGCCGGATGGTCAGGATCACCGCGCACCGCAGTGATCGTGTCGCCGTCGGTGCTCACGATCATGCCGCAGCCCGTGCCGCAATAACAGCAGGTGGTCTTGACTTCCTTCATGTCGCCTGCTGCGAATCGGCGTTCAGTTCATTCAGGTCGAGGAAGACGTTGCCGTCCTCGATTTTCACGCTGAACTTCTGTGTGCAGCCTTCATCGGGCGAGACAGCGCAACCGCTTGGCAATTCAATGTTCCAGTTGTGCAGCGGGCAGGCGACGCGCTCGCCGAATACGATGCCCTGCGACAGTGGGCCGCCCTTGTGCGGGCATTTATCGAGCAGCGCGAAGACCTTGTCCTCGCTGTTGCGGAAAATGGCGACATCATCGGCGGTGGCGCGATTGACGACGCGTGCACCGAGCACCGGAATGTCATTGACGGCACAAATGGGTTTCCATTGTTGGGGCATGGTGGATCCTGTCGAATCTGAGTTCTGAAGTGTCGGGCAAGGGGTCCCGATTTTCACGGGACCCATGATCTTTAACGGGCGCGGGCTTACACTGCCAGCGGCACAAACTGCCGCGCGTCCACCCGCGCCTCGGACTGCTGTTGCCACGGATCCGGTTCACCGTCGAGCGAGAACAGCAGGCGCTCGTACAGGGCCTTACGGCGTTCGTGATCCTCCACAATCGCCTTCTTCACGTAGTCCAGTCCCATACGCGACACGTAATGCACCGTGCGCTCCAGATACCAGCCTTCCTCACGATACAACTGCAGGAACGCGCCGGAATACTCCATCACCTCTTCATGCGTCTTCAGCTTGCACAGGAATTGCGCCACCTCGGTCTTGATGCCGCCGTTCCCGGCCACATAAATCTCCCAGCCGGAATCGACGCCGATCACGCCAACGTCCTTGATGCCGGCCTCGGCGCAGTTACGCGGGCAACCCGACACCGCCAGCTTCACCTTGTGCGGCGCATACATGCGTGCCAGCGCGCGCTCAAGTTGCTGGCCCATCAGCGTCGAATTTTGCGTACCAAAGCGGCACCATTCGGAACCGACACAGGTCTTCACCGTGCGCAGCCCTTTCGCATAGCCGAGGCCGGAAGGCATGCCGAGGTCTTTCCAGACCGCCGGCAGGTCAGCCTTCTTCACGCCGAGCAGGTCGATGCGCTGGCCGCCGGTGACTTTCACCGTCGGAATCTGGAATTTGTCGACCACGTCGGCAATGCGGCGCAATTCGGACGCATTGGTCTCGCCGCCCCACATGCGCGGGATCACCGAGTATGTGCCGTCTTTCTGAATGTTTGCGTGCGCGCGCTCGTTGATGAAGCGCGACTGCGGATCGTCCCTGGCCTCATGCGGCCAGGTCGAGATCAGGTAGTAGTTCAGCGCGGGACGGCAACTCGCGCAGCCGTTCGGTGTGCGCCATTCGAAAAACTGCATCACCGCCGGAATCGTCAGCAGCTTTTGCGCGCGGATAGTGTCACGCACTTCCTGATGCGTATAGTCGGTACAGCCGCAGACTGGCTTGGTCTTCGGCGTAGACGAATAATCACCGCCGGCAGTGGCTACCAGAATCTGTTCGACCAGACCCGTGCACGAACCGCAGGACGCCGAAGCCTTGGTGTGCTTTTTCACGTCGTCCAGCGTGAATAGACCCTTTTCCTTGATCGCCTTGACGATCGCCCCCTTGCAGACACCATTGCAGCCACAGACTTCGGCCGTGTCCGGCATGCTCGCCGCCTGGCTGAAACCTTCGTGGCCCACATCACCCGGACGGCCGAGGTTGGCCTCGCCAAACATCAGCGAGTCGCGGATCTCGGCGATGTTCTTGCCCTCGCGGACCAGGCGGAAATACCAGCTGCCGTCCACTGTGTCGCCATACAGGCAGGCACCGACCAGCTTGTCGTCCCTGATCACCAGCTTCTTGTAAACGCCGCCGATCGGGTCGGACAACATGATTTCTTCCGTGCCCTCGCCGCCCATGAAGTCGCCGGCCGAGAACAGGTCGATGCCGGTGACTTTCAGCTTGGTCGATGTGATCGAACCCTGATAACGGCCGATGCCGAAGTTGGCCAGATGGTTGGCCGCGACCTTTGCCATTTCGAACAGCGGCGCCACCAGGCCGTAGGCGATGCCGCGATGGTTCACGCACTCACCGACCGCATAGATGCGCGGATCGAAGGTCTGCATGGTGTCGTTGACGACGATGCCGCGATTGCAATGCAGGCCGGCGGATTCCGCCAGCGTGGTGTTGGGCCGGATGCCGACGGCCATCACCACCAGATCGGCCGGCTGTTCGCTGCCGTCAGTAAAGCGGATCGCCTTCACATGGCCGCTGTCATCGCCAACCAATGCCTGCGTGTTCTTCTCCAGCAGAAAAGACAGGCCGCGATTCTCGAGTGATTTTTGCAGCATCTTCGCGGCGGTCGGATCCAGCTGGCGCTCCATCAGCGAGGCCGGCAGGTGAACCACCGTCACGTCCATGCCGCGCAGCTTCAGTCCGTTGGCCGCCTCGAGACCGAGCAGCCCGCCGCCGATCACGATCGCATGCTTCTTTGTCTGCGACGCCGCAATCATCGCGTTAGTGTCAGCGATGTCGCGGTAGCCGATCACACCCTTCAGGTCCTTGCCGGGCACGGGCAGCATGAACGGATTCGATCCGGTCGCCAGCAGCAGCCGGTCGTATTCCGCCGTCGTGCCATCGTCCGCAATCACGACACGCCTGGCGCGATTGATTTGCGTGATCTTCTTGCCAACGTGCAGAGTGATCTGGTTTTCCGTATACCAGTCATAGTCGTTCAAGACGATCTCCTGAACGGTCTGTTCGCCAGACAGCACCGGCGACAACAAGATACGGTTGTAGTTCGGATGAGGTTCTGCGCCGAAGACAGTGACGTCATAAATATCGGGCGCGATCTTGAGGATCTCTTCGAGTGTACGCACTCCGGCCATGCCATTGCCGACCATGACCAATTTCAGCTTCTTCATTAAAGCTCCTGCGGTTACCGGCTTCGCCATTAAAGCCGTTTGAATTAAACGTGATCCCTGTTTAGCAAAAGCAGTGCCAGAGAAATTCACATCGAATTCGCACCGCAAGCAGGATTCACAAGGACATCACGCACTGCTGCGGTGCGGCGTAGTCGGTCGGCGCACGCGTGAAGGACAAATGCACTTCGCTCGCGCAAAAACCGGCACGATTCACATGGCATAGCGCTTGCAAAGAGGAAGGCTCCACTTCACCGACGGCAACGGAGCCATGAAAAAATCATCATTCTGGAAAGCCGGGCATGCACCGACGCTGCTCGCCTCTTTTTTCTATTTCGATTTGAGCTTCATGGTGTGGGTGCTGCTCGGCCCGCTCGCCGTGCAGATTTCCTCCGACCTGCATCTCACGCCGGCACAAAAGGGGCTGATGGTCGCCACCCCGCTGCTGGCAGGCGCGATGCTGCGCATCGTGATGGGCGTACTGGTCGATCACTTAAAGCCAAAGAAAGCCGGACTGATCGGCCAGGTGGTCGTGATCGCGGGCATGGTCTGGGCCTGGCTCGGCGACCTGTCGCAGTTCAACCATATGCTGACCCTGGGCGTTGTGCTGGGCGTGGCCGGTTCGGCGTTCGCGGTGGCCTTGCCGCTGGCGTCGCGCTGGTATCCGCCGGAGCATCAGGGCACGGCGCTTGGCATTGCCGGCGCGGGCAACTCCGGCACGGCGATCGCCGCGCTGTTTGCCCCCGGTCTCGCCATTGCCTTCGGCTGGCAAAACGTGTTCGGGCTGTGCCTGATTCCGCTGATGGTGGCGCTGGCGGTCTATCTGCTCTTCGCAAAGGATGCGCCGACAGCGCCGCCGCCGAAGTCGCTATCCGAATACCTGAAGGTGCTCAAGGACAAAGACGCCTGGTGGTTCATGTTCTTCTACGCCGTGACCTTCGGCGGCTTCTCCGGCCTGGCATCATCACTGACGATTTATTTCAATACCCAATACGGACTCGCGCCGCAGACCGCCGGCTACTTCACCGCCGCCTGTGTGTTCGCCGGTTCGATGGTGCGCCCGATCGGCGGCACGCTGGCCGACCGCTTCGGCGGCATCAAGACGCTGTCGCTGATGTACGTGCTGGCATCGGTCTTCCTGTTCATCGCGAGCAGCGGCCTGAACTCGGCAATGACGGCAGTGATCGTGTTCGTCTGTGCGATGCTGGCGCTGGGTACGGGCAATGGCGCCGTATTCCAACTGGTGCCGCAACGCTTTCGCAAGGAGATTGGCACAATGACCGGCTTAGTCGGCATGGCCGGCGGCGTCGGCGGCTTCTATCTGGCGTCGAGCATGGGCTATTCGAAACAGCTCACCGGCAGCTATCAGCTCGGGCTGACGATCTTCGCATCGCTCGCCGTACTCGCGCTGATCGGACTGTCGTCAGTGAAGACACGCTGGCGCACCACCTGGGGCAGCGCATCGATGACATCAGCAAAAATCTGATCCGTCATCCTGCATGAATGACACCGGGTCCTGGTCTGCACTGTGGTCCGGCGTCTTTCACCTTCTCCGAAGCTCCGTTACCATCGGCACACCCGCGCCCGACACCCATGCCATTACTGCTCACCGCCGCGCATCACACCGCCACCGGCGTCCGCGAACGCAATGAAGATTTCGTTGGCATGGTCACGCCAGCTGAACCGGAAATTTCGACCAAGGGCATGATCGCCGCCGTCGCCGACGGCGTGTCCGGCAGCGACGGCGGCCGCGAAGCAGCTGAGTACAGCGTGCGCGGACTGCTGACCGACTACTACGCCACGCCCGACACCTGGCCGGTCACGCAGGCACTCGATCGCGTGATCAAGGCAATCAACAGCTGGGTACAGCGGCAGGGCAGCGCGCGCTCCGAACGTGGCGGCATGGCGACCACGCTGACGACGCTGGTCGTGCGCGGCAACTACTACTACTTCGCGCATGTTGGCGACACCCGGCTGTATTTGCTGCGCGATGGCACATTCAAGCGACTGACCAGCGACCACGTCTGGGATCGTCCCGAAATGCAGCATGTGCTGACGCGCGCCATCGGTATCGACTCGCAGCTCGCGATCGACCACGGCATGGGCGAAATGCAGCGCAATGACCTCTTCCTGCTCGTCTCCGACGGCATCTGGAGCGCGCTGCCGCAGGACGATATCGCCTGGCATATGAAAACGCTGACGGAAGATCCGGCGCGTGCTGAAGACGCCGCGAAGGCGCTGGTCGACGCGGCGCTGGCGGCCGGATCAAGGGACAATGCCAGCGCACTGGTGGTGCTCATCCGGCAACTGCCCGAAGAAAATCTGCGCGATGCGCTGTCCGGCGCCCGCCAGCTGCCGGTGCCGCCGCGCCTGAAGCCGGGCCAGTCGCTCGATGGTTATCAGATTGAGGAACTGATCCACCGCTCGGCGGCGACACTGCTCTATCGCGTGCTCGACCCGCGCACACAGCGCAAGCTGGTGTTAAAGACGCTGACGCCGGAACGCGCCGACGATCCGCAGGAAACCCGTGCCTTCGCGCATGAAGAATGGCTGGCCCGGCGCGTGGTCGCGCGCTTCTTTCCGCAGGTGGTCGCGCCGGACGCGAAGAACTACCTGTACTACCTGAGCACCTGGCATGAGGGCCACACGCTGCAGGCGCTGCTCGAGGCCGGCGGCCATCTGACCGTACCCGATCTGGTGGCCCACGCAACCCGGCTGGTGCGCGCCGTCGGCGCGCTGCACCGGCGCAGCATCATTCACCGCGATATTAAGCCGGCCAACGTGCATCTCGGCGACGATGGCGAATTGCGCGTGCTCGACCTGGGCGTCGCCCAGAGCGGCCTGGAAGCGGAACAGCAAGACCTGTCGCCGCAGGCCGGCACACCGTCGTTCCTCGCGCCGGAACAATTTGACGGACAGCCGGCGTCGCCGCAAACCGATCTGTATGCCGCCGGCGTCACGCTGTACTACGCGCTGACCCGCCATTACCCGTATGGCGAGGTCGAACCTTTCCAGCGACCGCGTTTCGGCGAGCCGGTGCCGCCGACCCGGTATCGTCCTGACTTGCCGCTATGGCTGGAGAATTTGCTGCTGAAAGCAGTCGCAAGGCAAGCGGCCGATCGCTTCGAAACCGCAGAAGAAATGCTGCTCGCGCTGGAGCGAGGCGCATCGCGGCCGGTATTGGCGCCGGCACCCGCACCGCTGGCGCAGCGCGATCCGCTGGCGACCTGGAAGATCATTGGCGCAAGCTCGCTGGCGCTGAACCTGCTGCTGCTTTACCTGCTGGTCGTCGGCTGACCAGAAAAGCGCAGCGCATGGCGCCATTCTGGTGCGCTCGCACCAGCGCGAAGCGACCGGCGCGGACAAGCGCTTAGCCGAGCAGTTCGGCCACGTCGAGCATGCGCTGCGCCACGTCGACCAGCTTCAGGTTCTTGTCCATTGCCAGGCGGCGCAGCCTGGAGTACGCCTCGTCCTCGGAGCATTGCTGGCGCTCCATCAGCAGGCCCTTGGCGCGCTCGATGGTCTTGCGCTCGGCCAGCTTGTTGCGCGTTTCCTCGAGTTCTTCGCGCAGTTCCTGCTCAACCCGGAAACGGGTCAGCGCCACGTCCAGCACCGCCTTCACGCGCTCTGCGGACAACCCTTGCACCACGTAAGCCGAGACACCGGCACGAATCGCGGAGTGCATTTTCTGGCGGTCGTCATCCTCGGTAAAGCAGACGATGGGGCGACGTGCGTTAGCGGTGGCTGCAACCACGCGCTGAATCGCGGCGTCGGACTGCTCGTCAACGATGATCAGATCCGGCTGCAACCTGGCGATCTGCCCCTCGAGGTCATCGCCGGGCGGCAACGCCGCCAGGATGTTGTAACCGTTCTCCAGCAGTCCAATGCGCAATGCACGGGCGCGGTCGGCCTGCTCGATCGCGACGGCGTCGGCGCCATCCGGCGCGACCAGCGAATTAACCACAACAATCTTGAGCCTTCGCGAATCATTCATGTTTTGGCAATCTCCTGTCGGTGGCGATGGACTCGCCTTCTCTTAAATTACAATACGGCATTGCAAGAAGCTTGCCACATTCCCTCCCTCTCTCCAGATGATCATTCTCGGCGTCGAATCCTCCTGTGACGAAACCGGGCTCGCGCTGTACGACACCGAGCGCGGCCTGCGCGCCCATGCGCTGCATTCGCAGATTGCGATGCATGAAGCGTACGGCGGCGTCGTGCCGGAGCTGGCCTCGCGCGACCATGTGCGGCGCGCGATTCCCCTGCTCGAACAAGTGGTCGAAGAGAGTGGCGTGCCGCTGTCGGCGATCGATGCGATCGCGTACACGCAGGGTCCGGGACTGGCCGGCGCGCTGCTGGTCGGCGCCTCGGTGGCGAATGGCCTGGCGCTGGCGCTGGGCAAGCCGGTACTGGGTGTGCACCACCTGGAGGGGCATCTGCTGTCGCCCTTGCTGTCGGCGCAGCCACCGCAATTTCCTTTCGTCGCCTTGCTGGTGTCAGGCGGGCACACGCAGCTGATGCGCGTCGATGGTGTCGGCCGCTACGCATTGCTTGGTGAGACGCTCGACGACGCCGCCGGCGAAGCCTTCGACAAGTCGGCCAAGCTGCTCGGTCTGGGCTACCCGGGCGGACCGGCGATTTCAAGACTGGCTGAATTCGGTGACCCACAGGCGTACCAGCTACCACGTCCGATGCTGCATTCAAAGAACCTCGATTTCAGCTTCTCGGGACTGAAGACCGCAGTGCTGACGCTGGTGAAGAATCAGCGTACCAACCTGTGCGAGCAGGACAAGGCCAACATTGCGCGCGCATTCGTTGACGCGATCGTTGACGTGCTGGTCGCCAAATGCGTGGCAGCGCTGAAGCAGACAGGCATGAAACGGCTGGTGATCGCCGGCGGTGTCGGTGCCAATGCGCAGCTGCGCGCCGGGCTGAATGCGGCTGCGGCACGCAAGCGCTTTGAGGTGTTCTATCCGGAACTGGCACTATGCACCGACAACGGCGCGATGATTGCGTTCGCCGGCGCGCTGCGGCTGCAGAAAAATCCCGCAGCGGCGCGCTTTGATTACGGCTTCAACGTGAAGCCGCGCTGGCCGCTGGACGCGATTGACGGCCCGGAGCCTGACGCGGACTCGTCGGTACGGGGATAAGCCGGAGCACGCCGGCCAGCAGGAAAACCGGCGCTTATTTCGGCTTCTTGCCGATCCGGCTTTCCTTGCCGGCCAGCAGATTGCCGATATTTTTCTGATGACGCCAGAGCAGTAGCGCGCTCATGATCAGCACGGCGAGTCCGATCGCATCAATGCCGAATAACAGCGTGTAGTAGAACGGCGCGAACATGGCCGAGGCCAGTGCAGCGAGTGACGAATAGCGGAACGCATACGCGACCACGCCCCAGGTCGTCAGTGTCGCAAGCCCGAGCAGCGGATTGAGGCCCAGCAGCACACCCAGCGCCGTCGCCACCCCCTTGCCTCCCTTGAAACGGAAGAATACCGGCCACAAATGGCCGGCAAACACCGCCACCGAGACCAGCGCAACGCCTGCGGCACCCAGGCCCAGCGACTCACTGAAATGCACGGCCAGCGCGACCGGAATCCACCCCTTTACGCAATCGCCCAGCAGCGTCAGTGCCGCCGCTTTTTTGTTACCGGTCCGAAGCACATTGGTGGCCCCGGGATTGCCTGAGCCGAAGGTGCGCGGGTCGTCCAGCCTGAACAATTTGCTCACGACGATCGCGAATGACACGGAACCGAGCAAATAGGCGGCGATGGCGAACAGCAGCGAATTCATAAAGCCCTCTTTTTTTAGGTCGGCACATTATGCAACAGCTTTCCGGTAGCACAGACGGGCGGCACCGTTCCAGATTCACCCGCGCGGATGATGCATCGCATGGATCTTCTTCAGACGTTCGCGCGCGACATGTGTATAGATTTGCGTAGTTGAGATATCGGCGTGGCCAAGCAGCAGCTGCACCACACGCAGGTCGGCGCCGTGATTGAGCAAATGCGTTGCGAACGCATGCCGCAGCGTGTGCGGTGACAGCGGCGCATTGATGTCCGCACGCAGCGCGTATTTCTTCACCAGCGTCCAGAACATCTGCCGCGTCATCGGGCCGCCGAGCGCGGTCACGAACAGCGCATCGGCAATCTTGCCATTCAGGATCGCGCCGCGGCCTGTGGCCAGATAGCGGTCGATCCAGACGCGCGCCTCCTCTCCGAACGGCACCAGCCGCGTCTTGTTGCCCTTGCCGGTGATGCGCAGCACGCCTTCATTCATGCCGACCTCGATCGTCTTCAGCAACACCAGCTCGGACACCCGCAAGCCGCTCGCATACATCAGCTCGAGCATCGTGCGATCGCGCAAGCCCAGCAAGGTAGTGACATCGGGCACCGCCAGCAGCGCCTCGACGTTCTGTTCGGACAAGGTCTTCGGAAAACGCGGCGGCTGCTTCGCCGACTTCAGTTTCAGGCAAGGATCGGCGGCAATCCGATGATGGCGCAGCGCATACTGGTAAAAACGCTTGAGCACGGTCAGCCGACGGTTCGACGAGCTGGCCTTGCTGTCAGCGTGGCGAAACGCAAAGTAGCCGTTCAAGTCGCTTTCGCCGACCTCGTACAGCGACTTTGATGATTCGGCCTGCAGCCAGTCGGCAAACAGCAGCAGATCGCGCTTGTACGCTTCGAGCGTGTTCTTCGACAGCCCGTCCTCCAGCCACAGCGCGTCGCAAAACTCATCGACGATCGCCTGTCCCGCGCGTTCGCTGCGCGTCGCGGCAATGGCCATCAGCAGTAACCCGGCACCCGTTCGTGCTGCAGCAGCCAGCGCTTCACGTTCTGATGAAAGCCACCGTCATGACGGGCAAAACCGCCAATGCCGCCCGTGGCGGTCACGCGATGGCAGGGAATCACCAGCGGATACCAGTTCGCTCCGCACGCCTGACCGACTGCACGCGGTGCCGAGCCAATTCGGCGCGCCACCTGGCCATAGGTGAGTACCTGACCGCGCGGGATAGCATTGATCGTCTCCCACACCTTGCGCTGGTGGGTGGTGCCGATGGCGGGCAAGGCCAGCGAGAAAGCAAAATCCGGATTTTTCAGATAGGCCCTGACCTGTGCGGCCGCTTCTTTGGCCAGCGGATCACGCCCCGCCCTTGCTTCGTATTCAGGCGGCAGGTAGACCAGTTCGCGCAGCGCATCGCCATCGACGCGCACACCGATGCCGCCGAAGGGCGCTGCCACCACGGCGTCGAACAGCTGCGGAGAAAAAAGGGCGGGATTCACGCTCATGGCTTGCTCCTGCGATTAATCCCCGAACACCATTCGGGGCAGCCACAACGAAATCTGCGGCAGGTAGGTAATCATCAGCAGGAAGCCAATCATCGTCAACAGCCACGGCATCACTGCAATCGTCAGTTCGGTAATGCCCATCTTCGCGATGCCGGAGGCCACATACAGGTTCAGTCCGACGGGCGGATGGCACATGCCGATCTCCATGTTGACCACCATGATGATGCCGAAGTGGACCGGATCGACACCGAGCGCAGTCGCCACCGGAAACAGGATGGGCGCCATGATCAGCACGATCGATGACGGCTCCATCACATTGCCGGCCAACAGCAGCAGCACGTTCACCACCAGCAGGAAAGCGACCTGCCCCATGCCCTTGTCCAGCATCCAGCCCGCCATCGCCTGCGGGATGCCCTCGCTGGTCATCAGGAAGGAAAACAGTACGGCATTGGTAATGATGTACAGCAGCATTGCCGACATCGCCGCCGAATCGAGCAGCACCTTCGGCACCTGCTTCCAGCCCATGTCGCGGTACACGAACAGCGCGATCACGAACGCATAGACCGCCGACATCGCCGCCGCTTCGGTCGGTGTAAATGCGCCGCTGTAAATACCGCCGATCACGATCACGATCAGCAGCAGCCCCCAGACGCTTTTGCGGAATGCCTGCCAGCGCTCGGCCAGCGATGCGCGCGGCAAGCGCGGGTAGCCATTTTTGCGCGCCAGTACCCAGGTCGTCAGTCCCAGCAGCGCGGCCAGCAGGATACCGGGCACCACACCGGCCATGAAGAGCTTGCCGACCGATGTATTGGTCGATACCGAATACATCACCATCACGATCGATGGCGGAATCAGGATGCCGAGCGCGCCCGAGGTCGTGATCACGCCGGCGCCAAACGATTTCGGATAGCCCTGCTTGAGCATGGCCGGCAGCAGGATGGAACCGATCGCGACCACGGTCGCCGGCGACGACCCCGACACCGCAGCGAACAAGGCGCAAGCCAGCACGCCGGACAGCGCCAGCCCGCCGTGCCAGTGGCCGACCATCGAGGTGGCAAAGTTGATCATCCGGCGCGCCACACCGCCGTGCGTGAGGAAATTCCCGGCGAGGATGAAGAACGGAATCGCCATGATCTCGAACTTCTCGATGCCGGTGAACAGCTTCAGCGCCACCGCCTGCACCGGCACCTCGGTCATCGTGAACAGGAAGGTCAGCACGGTCAGGCCGAGGGCGATCGAGATCGGCATGCCGGTCAGCATCAGCACAAGCAATAGCGCGAAGATAAAGAAGCTATTCATTGCCGGCCCTCCGCTGCATCTTCGGTCAGACCTTCGACATGCGCATGGTCATGCACCGGCAGTTCGCCGCCGCCTGCAAATCGCCACGCGACCTGCAGGAAGCGAAAGCACATCAGCGCCGAGCCGACCGGAATGGCGAGATAGACGATCCAGATCGGCAGCTCCAGCACTTCGGACGTGCTGGAAGTGCCCGACAGTTCGTATACGAAATCGGCGCCAAGCGCAGCGATGATGCCGGTGAACAGCGCACCGGCCAGCAGCCCGAACAGAATGAGGCCGCGCCGGCCGCGCTCGCCGAACCGGTTCACCAGGACGTCGACGCCGACATGGATGCCGGTGCGCACGCCGTAAGCGGCGCCGAATTTCGCCATCCAGACAAACATGTAGATGGTCAGCTCCTGCGCCCAGCTGGTGTTGAGCGTGAGCAGCCAGTCCTGCAGGCCGGGAATCGGCAGGCCGGACGCGTAGCGGTGCAGCACCGCGGCAAAGACGACGATTGTCGCCGCCGCCATCAGCGCCGCAATCAGCCACTCCTCGAGATGGTCGAGAATTTTCATCATGATCGTTGTTATCTTCCCGTCCCCGGAAACTCGCGGAGTTGTGATCTCAGGTGGATTATTTCGCTGCAACCGTCTTGTTGACCGTGTCGATCAGGTCCTTGCCGATGCGATCTGCCATTTTTTGCTGCACCGGCAGCAGCGCGCGGCGCCACTCGGCTTTCTCAGCATCGGTCGGCACATAGACGACGGTCTTGCCCGATTTTTTCACCGCGTCCAGCGCCGCGTCATTTTCCTGCTGCGCGATCTTGTCGCCATAGACGGTCGCCTCGCGCATGGCGCCTTCGAGCTGGGTCCGAATGTCCGCCGGCAGCTTTTCCCAGAACTTCTTGTTGACGATGACGGCGTAGCCAATATAACCGTGGTTGGTCACGGTCAGGTGCTTCTGCACTTCGTGCATCTTTTGCGTGTACAGATTCGATGGCGGGTTTTCGGTGCCGTCGACGACGCCGGTCTGCAGCGCCTGATACACCTCGGAGAAGGCCATCACCTGCGGATTCGCGCCGAGCGCACGCATCTGCTCGTCCAGCACCTTCGATGCCTGGATGCGCATCTTCAGTCCCTTCATGTCGGCCGGTACATGCAACGGACGATTGGCCGACATCATCTTGAAGCCGTTGTCCCAGTAGGCCAGACCGAGGATGCCCTTGGCCTCGAGCTTCTTCAGCAGGTCGCGCCCGATCGGACCATCGGTCACGCGATCCAGCGCCTGCTTGTCCGTGAAGACGTACGGCAGGTCGAACAATTCGAATTCCTTCACCCCCAGCGGACCGAATTTCGCCAGCGATGGCGCCAGCATCTGTACCGCGCCGAGCTGCAGCGCCTCCAGTTCTTCCTTGTCCTTGTACAGCGTGCTGTTCGGGTAAAGCTCAACCTTCACCCGGCCCTTGGTCGCCGCCTCGGCCAGTTCGCGAAATTTCTCGGCGGCCTTGCCCTTCGGCGTGTCCTTCGCGACCACGTGGCTGAACTTGATGACGATGGGCGCCTGCGCGAACGCCATCGGCGCGCACAGGGTGGCGGACAGGCAGGCAGACAACAGGACAAGCAAAAGCGAGCGGCGCGGTAGCGGGCTAGTCGACATACGGGTCTCCGTCGGTAGGGGAAATGATTATTGTTGTCTCGGCGCGTATTGTGTCGGCTCGTGGTCGCCCTGACAACCATCACGACGACCCCAGGCGTGTCGGCTGCCGGTCAGCCCGGATTCATCCGGCACCGTGGCGAGCCAGCGCCCACTGTACATGTTCACGCACCAGCGCCGACGGATGGGCGGCGCGAGCCAGCAGCGCCGCCATAATGGCCGGGTCGCCCCGCTGCGCGTCAGCCGCATTACCCAGACCGACCGCGAGATTGCGCAGCCAGCGTTCATGACCGATGCGCCGGATCGGGCTGCCTTCGAGGCGCCGCTCGAACACTTCTTCGGTCCAGGCAAACAAGTCGACCAGGCTGCCGGCATCCAGGCCATTGCGCACATCAAAATCCGGCAGCGCACTGCGCTGCGCGAACTTGTTCCACGGGCAGTGCAGCTGGCAATCGTCGCAGCCATAGACCCGGTTGCCAATCAGGGGCCGCAGCTCGGCGGGAATACTGTCCTTCAGCTCAATAGTCAGATAAGAAATGCAGCGGCGCGCATCCAGCCGATAGGGCGCCACAATCGCCTGCGTCGGGCAGACATCCATGCAGGCGCGGCATTCGCCGCAATGTGCACTGCCCGGCGCATCGACCGGCAATGGCAGGTCGGTGTAGATCTCGCCGAGAAAAAACATGGAGCCGGCGTCGCGACTCAGCAGCAGCGTGTGCTTGCCGCGCCAGCCGAGGCCGGCGCGCTGCGCGAGCTCGACTTCCATCACCGGCGCGGAATCGGTGAAAGCGCGGTAAGCAAAATCGCCGATCGCCTGCTCGACCCGGCTGGCTAGTTGTTGCAGTCTTGAACGCACGACCTTGTGATAGTCACGACCACGCGCATAGACGGATATGACCGCTGCCGACGCCTGCTGATGGCGCGCGGCTTCGCGCTCGCGCCAGTCGGCGCCGGCGCTGTGCGGCAGATAATCCATGCGCGCGCTGATGACGCGCACCGTGCCGGGCACCAACTGCGCCGGTCGCGCGCGTTTGTCGCCATGCGCTGCCATATAATCCATTTGACCGTGAAAGCCGGCCGCGAGCCAGTCGCGCAGCTGTTGCGCGGCATTCTCCAGATCGGCGTCGGCAATGCGAATCTCGGCAAAACCGAGTTCACGTCCCCAGTCCTTGATCGACTGCGCAAGCGCGGCAAGCTGTTCGGGGGAATGCGGCACGGTGAAAGAATGGATGAAATCGTTGAGAATCATTGGGCAAGCGCCGGTCGGCGCAGACAGGCATTTTAAGTGATGAGGCACTGGCAGGACTTCCTGAAAGATGAAGCAGGCACCCAGGCGCTCGGCATGGCGCTGGCGCGCGTGCTTGCGCCCGGACTGTCCATTCATTTGCACGGCGACCTCGGCGCCGGCAAAACCTTTCTGACGCGCGCCCTGCTGCACGCAGCCGGCTATACGGGCCGGGTCAAGAGCCCGACCTATACGCTGGTCGAGCCGTACACGATTTCACTGGCCGGGCAAATGGTGGAGCTGCTGCATTTCGACCTGTACCGAATGGGCAGTCCGGAGGAATTCATCGACGCCGGTTTTCGTGAACACTTTGGCACCGGCAAGATCTGTGTGATTGAATGGCCGGAGCAGGCCACCGGTGTGCTGCCTGCGGCCGACATCGATATTTTCCTCAATGCAAAAGGTGAAGGCCGTGAGGTAGAATTGCGCGCACACTCCGATCTGGGCGCATCATGTCTGGAAAAACTGCACCTCAGCCCGAATCTGTGAAGTCCGCACCGCGCCGCACTGTTCTCAAAGCCGGCGCCACTCTCCTGCTGTCACTGATTACCCCGCGCTTCGCGCAAGCCGCGCAGATCGCCGCCGTACGCGTCTGGCCGGCGGTCGACTACACGCGTGTCACCATCGAAACCGACGAGAAGCTCAAGACCAGCCATTTTGTGGTCAAAGATCCGCACCGTCTGGTGGTGGAAATTGAGGGCGTTGATCTCGATGCGAAGCTGAAAAGCCTGGTCGCGCAGATCCAGCCGAACGACCCGAATATTGCGCAGGTACGCGTCGGCCAGAACCGGCCGGGCGTGGTGCGCATGGTGCTGGATCTGAAGGGCGAGATACAGCCGCAAGTGTTTGCGCTCGACCCGGTCGGCGCCTACCGGCACCGGCTGGTGTTCGACCTGTACCCGGCGCATCCGGTCGACCCGATTGCCGAGCTGCTGCAAAAAGACCGCCTGCCGGCACCGGGCACAGCGGCGGCGGCGGCCGCATCCCCTGCCACTTCCGCTTCAGCGCCCACGACACCGGCCAGCACCACTGCTGCGCGCACTGCCAGCGAACCGCAAGGCAAGGCACCCGCCGAAGCGGGCACGGCGCCGGGCGACTTCACGCGCATGATCACGATCGCGCTGGATCCCGGCCATGGCGGCGAAGATCCGGGCGCCGTCGGTCGCGGCGGCAATTACGAGAAGGATGTGGTGCTGGCAATTGCGCGACGGCTGAAAGCGCGGCTGGAGCAACAGCCGAACGTGCGTGTGATGCTGACCCGCGACGGCGACTACTTCGTGCCGCTGCAAACGCGCGTGCAAAAAGCGCGCAAGGTGCAGGCCGATCTGTTCGTGTCGGTCCATGCAGACGCCTTCATCGAACCAACCGCGCGCGGCTCGTCGGTCTTCGCCCTGTCGGAGAAAGGCGCCAGCTCGACTGCCGCGCGCTGGCTGGCAAGCAAGGAAAACGCCGCCGACCTGATCGGCGGGATCAACATTCGCGACAAGCACCCGCAGCTGGCCAGCGTGCTGCTGGATCTGTCGACCACGGCGCAGATCAGCGACAGCCTGAAGCTGGCGCGGCATGTGCTCAACGAGATCGGCACGATCAACCGGCTGCACAAGCCGCATGTCGAGCAGGCCGGATTTGCGGTGCTGAAGGCGCCGGATATTCCGAGCATCCTGGTGGAAACCGCGTTCATTTCGAACCCGGAAGAAGAAGCCAAGCTGACCGACGAGAAATATCAGGACCAGATGGCAGACGCGCTGACGCGCGGCATCACCCGCTACCTGAGCAAGAACCCGACGCTGAATCGCGGCCGGGTGACCTGACGACGGTAGGCGTCAGGCGCCGGAACCGGCTTTTTTGGTGAACAGCCGGCGCGCCAGCCGGATCAGCGCCGCCAGCGCCACCGGACCGGCCGCAGCCGCCACGCCCACCAGCACGATCGTATTCAGGTGATCGCGGATGACCGGGATGTTGCCGAAGAAGTAGCCGGCCATCACCAGCGCCACCACCCACAGCAGCGCGCCGCTGACATTGAACAACTGGAAGCGCCCGAAACCCATCGCCGAGATGCCGGCGACAAAAGGCGCGAACGTGCGGATCACCGGCAGCCAGCGTGCCAGCATGATGGTCTTGCCGCCGTGCGCCTCGAAAAACCCATGCGTCTTCTCCAGCGCGGAACGATCGATCCAGCGATAGTCCCGCGTAAAGACCCGGGTGCCGATCGCGCGACCAACAAAATAATTGACCGTATTGCCCATGACCGCCGCTACGACCAGCAGCGCGATCAGCACGGGCGCGTTCATCAGGCCGTTCGCGCAGAAAGCGCCGGCGATGAACAGCAGCGAATCGCCGGGCAGGAAAGGAAAGACCACCAGCCCGGTCTCGGCGAACACGATCGCAAACAGCACCGCGTACACCAGCGGCCCGTATAGCGCCAGCAAATTGCCGAGCGACTTGTCGACATGGAGGATCAGGTCAAGCACTTGCGAAAAATCCATGATGAAAGCGGCGAGGCGGCGCGGGCGGTAGCAAAGCACTGATGATACACGCGGCTTCCGGCCATCGTCGCTGGGGAAAGCCGCAGCCTTGGCTCGGTATAATTGCGCAATGAGCACTCCCGTCAGCGGCATCCGCGCCATTCGCCAGCTTCCCGACCAATTGATCTCGCAGATTGCCGCCGGCGAGGTGATCGAGCGGCCGTCGGCCGTGGTGAAGGAACTGCTGGAAAATGCGCTCGATGCCGGCGCCACCCAGCTGAGCCTGCGGCTCGAGGCGGGCGGCGTGAAGCGCATTGCCATTACCGACAATGGCAGCGGTATTCCACCAGAACAGATGCCGCTTGCGCTCGCGCGCCACGCGACCTCGAAGATCGCCAACCTGCACGACCTGGAAAACGTGACCACGCTCGGCTTTCGCGGTGAAGCACTGGCGTCGATCGCCTCCGTCGCGCAACTGACAATGACCTCACGCACCGCAGACGCTGCCCATGCATGGCAGGTGACCGGGCATGATCCGCAGTCGCCCGGCCCGGCCTCCGGCGCGCAGGGCACGCTGATCGATGTGGAAGATCTGTATTTCAATACGCCGGCACGACGTAAATTCCTGAAGTCCGAACAGACCGAATACGGTCATTGCGTCGAAGTCGTGCGCCGGATCGCGCTGGCGCGTCCCGATGTCCGCTTCACCGTCACGCACAATGGCAAGACCACCGAGCACTGGCAGGAGAGCGCACTGGCGCAACGCAGCGCGCAGATTCTCGGCGACGAGTTCGCACAGGCACGCCTGCCGCTGGAAGAGGCGGCCGGCCCGCTGCGCCTGCATGGTTTTGCCGGCTTGCCGACAGCGGCGCGCATGCGCGCCGACTCGCAGTATTTCTATGTGAACGGCCGCTTCGTGCGTGACAAGCTACTGACCCATGCAGTGCGCGCCGCCTATCAGGATGTGCTGCACGGCGACCGCTTTCCTTCGTACGTGCTGCAGCTAGACCTCGACCCCGCGCTGGTCGATGTCAACGTGCATCCGTCGAAGATCGAAGTGCGTTTTCGCGACAGCCGCGCAGTTCATCAATTCGTCTTTCATGCGGTCAGCCGCACGCTGGCGCGCACTTCGGCCACAGCCCAGGGCGATGTGCCGGCGCCGGCCGCCGGACTGTCGTCGACTGTGTCAGGCGCGCTACCGTGGGCCAACCTGCCGCTGCGTCAGGCATCGTTCGGCGTTGCGCAGGAACGCGCCACCTACGGCGCGATGTTCGCGGACACACTGCGCGCCGATCCGGTCGCACCGGCCGGCGGTGGTGCGCTGTCGTCACTGTTTCCACAGCAGAGCACGATGGCCGCAGCCAGCGACGACGACGATTTCCCGCTCGGCTTTGCGCTCGCGCAGCTACATGGCATCTATGTGCTCGCCCAGAACCGTGTCGGGCTGGTACTGGTGGACATGCACGCGGCGCACGAACGCATCCTGTACGAGCAGTTCAAGCAGGCACTCGAAGCCGATGCCGTGCAGTTGCAGCCCTTGCTGATACCGGTGACCTTTCATGCCGATCCGGTCGAAGTGGGCACGGCCGAAGAACATGTGCAGACGCTGGCGGCGCTCGGCTTCGACATCGCCGCGATGTCACCGACCACGCTTGCAGTGCGCGCGATTCCGGCGCTGCTGAAGAACAGCGATGCGCAGGCACTGGCACGCGATGTGCTGCGCGACGTGCGCGAATTCGGCGGCTCACGCCTGCTGGTCGAGCGGCGCAATGAGCTCCTTGGCACGCTCGCCTGCCATACCGCGGTGCGTGCGAACCGGCAACTGACCATCCCGGAGATGAACGCCCTGCTGCGGCAAATGGAAACCACTGAACGCTCCGATCAGTGCAACCATGGCCGGCCGACCTGGGTGCAGCTGGCACTCTCCGATCTCGACAAGCTCTTCCTGCGCGGGCAATGACGATGAAAATATCCCCGCTGCCGCAATTCGCACAGGCGCCGGTTTTCCTGCTGATTACGACGATGCTGATGATGCAGCCACTGTCGACCGATCTCTATCTCGCCTCGCTGCCCAGTCTGGCCAGTGGCTTCGGCGTGCCGGTGTCAACCGTGCAGCTGACGCTGTCACTGTTCGTGGTCGGGTTCGGGAGCGCGCAGCTGGTGGTGGGGCCGCTGTCCGATCGCTACGGGCGCCGCCCCGTGCTGCTGGCTGGGCTTGCGCTGTACGTTGCCGCGAGCGCGCTGTGCGGGTTGTCGCAGACCATTGAAATGCTGATCGCTGCGCGCTTCATGCAAGCACTCGGTTGCTGCGCGGCGGTGATGATCTCGCGCGCGATCGTGCGCGACGCTTACGATGCGCGCGACAGTGCGCGGCTGATCGCGCGCGCCAGTACCTGGATTTCGCTGGCCCCCATTGTCGGCCCCATCCTCGGCTCGTATCTGCAGGTAGCGTTCGGCTGGCGTGCTGCCTTTGTGGCGCTCGGCGTGTTCTCTGCCTGCGTGATGGCGGCCTGCATTCTGCATCTGCCGGAAACCAATGAACACAAGAACCCGCAGGCAACCCATCTGCGCGGCCTGGCCGCCAACTACCGGCTGGTGCTCGGCTCGCGCGAGTTCTGGCTGAACGTGATGCCGGGCGCCCTGTCATATGGCGGCATCTTCATGTTCATCTCCGGTTCCAGCTTCGTGCTGATCAATGTGCTGGGTGTGCCCACGCAATGGTTCGGCTACTGCTTCGGCCTCGGGGTGTCGGGCTACATGACCGGCACGCTGATCTGCCGTCGTATGCTCAAGAGCATCAGCGGCGAGCGGGCACTGCGCATCGGTACGGCCTGCTCACTGACCGCCGGGCTGTACTTTCTCGCCGCAACCCTGTTCGGCCTGTGGCACTGGGCGGTCGTGGTGCTCGCGATGTTTCTCGCAATGGTCGCGCACGGCATCAACTTCCCGGTGTCGCAGTCGGGCGCGGTCTCGCCGTTTGCGCGCCAGGCCGGCACTGCTGCCGGACTGATGGGCGCGATCATGATGGTCTTTGCGTTCGTCGTCGGCAGCATCGTCGGCGCAACACACAACGGCACGCTGTATCCGATGGCCATTATGGCGACGGTACTCGGCGCGCTGAACTTCCTGTCGGTGCGGCTGATCGCAAAGCGCCCGCTGCCCGCATGAAAAAGCCACTGACGGTGGCCATCATGGGGCCGACCGCGTCAGGCAAGACGGCGGCCGCACTGGAGATCGCGCGCCACTTTCCCACTGAAATCATTTCAGTCGATTCCGCGCTGGTCTACCGCAGCATGGACATCGGTACTGCGAAGCCGACGGCTGACGAGTTGGCCGCCGTGCCGCACCACCTGATCGACATCCTTGATCCGGCCGAGTCGTATTCGGTCCGGCAATTCCGCGACGACGCGTTGCGGCTCATCGCCGAGATCCGGGCGCGCGGCAGGCTGCCGCTGTTAGTCGGTGGCACCATGCTGTATTTCAAAGGGCTGCGCGACGGGCTCGACGACCTGCCACAGGCCGACCCTGTGCTGCGTGCACAACTGGACACGGAAATCGCGCGGCACGGCATCACAGCACTGCACGACAGGCTGAAGACGCTCGACCCGATCACGGCCGGCAGGCTGAAGCCCACCGACACGCAGCGGGTGCAACGCGCGCTGGAAATCATCCTGCTGACGGGTCAACCAATGTCGGCATTGCTGGCAAAGTTGGCGCCACCGGAACTGCCATTCACACTGCTGCAGATCGCGCTGGAGCCCTCCGACCGCAGCGTGCTGCACACGCGGATCGCGGAGCGCTTCGACAAGATGCTGGACACGCATCCCGGGCTGCTCGACGAAGTTCAGGCGCTGCGCGCGCGCGGTGACCTGCACCCTGGGCTGCCATCCATGCGTTGCGTGGGATACCGGCAGGCCTGGGAATATCTGGATGGCCGGATCAGCCGTGCCGAGCTGCGCGAAACGGGCATTGCGGCTACGCGACAGCTGGCGAAACGGCAGCTGACCTGGCTGCGCGGAATGGAAGACAAGATAGTCATCGACTGCCTTGCCGAGGGCGCGGCACAGCAGGTGATGCAAAAAATCAAAGAAAATGTCGATTGACACAAACAGTTGGCATCGCCATAATGCCGGGCTTCGTGGTGATATAGCTCAGTTGGTTAGAGCACAGCACTCATAATGCTGG
>JAOASL010000038.1 GCA_030158675.1 Burkholderiaceae bacterium
TTGCCTGCATCACTGCGATCGCTCCCGTTTCAGTCAGGCGATTACCACTTAAGTACAACTTCGTGAGCCCCGTGGCATTGGCCACCGTTTCCTTCAATTCCACCGCGGTCGCGTCATTAAAGCCCGTGCCGGATAAATTTAAATGCGTCAAAGGCCCGGCGAAATTGAATAACTGCAGCAATTCGGCAGCGCGGCCCTGTCCTGTACAAACGGGATTACCACTCAAATCAAGCCGATATATCCGCGGACTGGTCGCCATGTAATCAAGCAACGGCTTCAGGTCGTCGCTGCCGAGCTGATTATCTGACGCCTCCAGCACGATCGGGCAACCGGGGTTCACCGACCTGAGCGCAGGTATGACCTCGTTCAGAAAACGCTCCCGGCCAATGCCTCTGGCATCGAGCTTGATGACTTTTCCTTCAAGTGCAGACAGCAATCCGGCCACCTCTGCCGGATCAAGCGCGCTATCCTGCAGCTTGAATTCAATGCCGGTCAGTCCGTCAAATTGCGCGGCCTTGGCCGCCCTGGTATCAGATAACGGGTTGGGTGGTGTAGCTGCCATCCCGGAAAATATTTTCTGGCTTGCTTCAAAATCCTCGGCTATTTTCCCGACATTTTCTTTGATGAATTCGGCCCGCGCTTTCCAGACCTGAACCTGCGCCGGTTTCGCGACTCCCCGCGCTGAACTGGCACTGTAGTTATTGACGAAATCGACGATGATCCGATTAAATTCCTTGCCGGTCTCAGCAAGACGGGTCAGTGCCCTGCAAAAATTCGGATCCGTGGTCAGCAAATCAAGAATTTTTCCCAAAATATCTGGCGGTAGCTCGTGGAATTTGACGTGCGGAAAAAATCCCGCGCTGGCCGACGACTGAACAGGCGTACGCACAACCATGTGCGGGATAACCGAAGATGAATGAACCTCAGCGCTGGAAACCTCAGCTATTTCATCTGCGGAATCCACTGCAGCGGGAATGATGCCCTGCGTTGATTTACCTGCCCCCTCGCTTTTCATCTGAACTCCCTGAGATACCCTCCGGCGGATATGCCGAAAGCGTTTTTCAACTCAAGAAATCAGTAACGCGAGCAATCTGGCGATAAATCCAAAATTGTCCGTCCGCTGTATTACGACCCGTCGCTTTTCAGTACAGCGGCGACAACACAGGCAGCGGAGTCAACACAAGAAGTCATTCAGGAACAGCGAGGATCAGCGAGCCGACAGGCCGTGACTACTCGCCGTCAGCCTTGCTCCCACAAGTCGCCGTTCGGACTCGTGCGAGGGACTGCCACGCCGAAGTGCTGGTAGGCAGCAGGCGTGGCGATCCGTCCGCGCGGTGTGCGCTGCAGATAGCCCTGCTGTATCAGGTAAGGCTCAAGCACGTCCTCGATGGTGTCGCGTTCTTCGCTGATCACGGCTGCCAGGTTGTCGATGCCGACGGGGCCGCCATTGAACTTGAACAGCACTGCTTCGAGCAGCTTGCGGTCCATCAGGTCAAAGCCGACCGGATCGACATCCAGCATCTTCAGTGCGGCATCGGCGATCACTTTCGTGATCTCGCCGTTGCCTTTCACTTCCGCATAGTCACGCACACGGCGCAGCAGCCGGTTGGCAATGCGTGGCGTGCCCCGGCTGCGGCGCGCGATCTCCAGTGATCCGTCATCGACGATCGGCGCATTCAGCAGCGATGCACTGCGTGTGACGATGCGCGCCAGTTCGGCCGGCGTATAGAATTCGAGCCGCGCGACGATGCCGAAACGGTCACGCAACGGATTGGTCAGCATGCCGGCGCGTGTGGTGGCGCCGACCAGCGTGAAAGGCTGCAGATCCAGCCGCACCGAACGCGCGGCCGGCCCCTCGCCGATCATGATGTCGATCTGGTAGTCCTCTAGCGCCGGATAGAGGATCTCCTCCACCACCGGTGACATCCGATGGATCTCGTCGATGAACAGCACATCGTTCTTCTCGAGATTGGTCAGCAGCGCCGCGAGGTCGCCGGCGCGCTCGAGCACCGGTCCGGAGGTCTGCCGCAGATTCACGCCCATCTCGCGCGCGATGATATGGGCCAGCGTGGTCTTGCCGAGTCCGGGCGGGCCGAACAGCAGCGTGTGGTCGAGCGCCTCGCCTCGCTTGCGCGCTGCGTGAATGAAAATTTCCAGCTGACCGCGCGCCTTTTCCTGGCCGATGTATTCGTCGAGATTGTGCGGCCGCAGCGCACGCTCGATCGCCTCTTCGTTGGGCGATACGGGGGCCGCATCGATGATGCGGCGTTCGCTGAAATCGTCGGTCTGTATGCTCATCGCTGCATTGTAGCTTCAGGCAGCCGCTTCAACCCTTCGACAAGGCCTTTAGCGCATGCCGGATGCCGTCGGACACCGAGCTGCCGGACGGTACCTGCTTGACCACCAGCAGCGCTTCTTTTTCTGAATAGCCGAGCGCCAGCAGCGCGCTAAGAATGTCGTTGCTGCTTTCGTCTGCCGGTGCGCCTGGCGCCGCGCCAATGTCGGCGCCAAGCTTGCCTTTGAGCTCCAGCAGCAACCGCTCGGCCGTCTTCTTGCCGATGCCGGGAATCTTCGTCAGGCGCCCGACCTCCTGCAGCGTCACCGCCTGCGCCAGGTCATTGACTGACATGCCCGACAGGATAGCCAGCGCCGTGCGCGCACCGATGCCGCTGATCTTGATCAGCTGGCGGAATAACTCACGCTCCTGCGATGTGCCAAAGCCGTACAGCAGCTGCGCATCTTCACGCACGACCATATGGATGAGCAAGGTAACGCGCTCGCCGGTCGCCGGCAGGTTATAGAAGGTACTCATCGACACGCTGACTTCATAGCCGACACCATTGCAGTCGACCAGCAGCTGCGCCGGGTTCTTGTCGAACAGAAGGCCTGACAGGCGACCGATCATGAATAAACCTCAGGGAAAAAGATGGCGGGATGATAGCGCACCGGACGGCGTGCGAAGGAAGCAGAATTCGATGACGGCTTCAGCCGATCAGACGACCGCCACGCACACGCAAGCCCTTGCGCGCCAGCTCAGGCGCGATGCCACCCAGCATTGAACGCGCCACACCGGCATGCGCATGGCAGATTGCCACGCCGAGCGCATCGGCCGCGTCGGTGCCGGGCAGGCAGTCGAGTTTCAGCAGACGCTGCACCATCGCCTGCACCTGCGCCTTCTGCGCCTTGCCATGACCGGCGACAGCCTTTTTCATCTGCAACGCGGTGTACTCGGCGACCGGCAGATTCGCGCTGACCAGTCCGCAAATCGCCGCGCCGCGCGCTTGCCCAAGTAGCAGGGTCGATTGCGGATTCACGTTGGAAAAGACGATCTCGATGGCCGAGCAGTCGGGCTGATAGGTACGCGCAATCTCGCCGACGCCGTCGAGTATGACCTTCAGCCGCGACGGCAGATCGCCATCAGGAATGCGAATGGTGCCTGACGCGATATACGTCAGACGCGCCCCCTCATGGTGGATCACGCCGAAGCCGGTCACGCGCAGGCCGGGATCGATGCCGAGGATTTTCATGTGCGCATTATGACAGCGCGGAAAGCTGGACGGGCCATCAGGCTGCCCTCAAATATCGGCATCTATGACGAATAAAAAAGCCGCTACCTTGTGCAGCGGCTTTTTTCAGCAACGACCGGATCAGTGGCGGAAGTGCCGTGTTCCGGTCAGCGCCATCACAATACCCTGCTCATCGGCGGCATCGATCACTTCCTGATCGCGCATTGAGCCGCCCGGCTGGATCACGCAGGTCGCGCCAGCGGCGACCACGACATCGAGGCCGTCGCGGAACGGGAAGAAGGCGTCGGACGCGACCGCCGATCCTGCCAGTTGTAATCCGGCGTTCTGCGCCTTGATCGATGCGATGCGCGCCGAATCGACACGGCTCATCTGGCCGGCACCCACGCCCAGCGTCATGCCGTTGCCGCAAAAGACGATCGCATTCGACTTCACGAACTTCGCAACCCGCCATGCAAACATCAGGTCCTGCAGCTGCTGCTGCGTCGGCTGCTTCTTCGTCACCACCTTCAGCTCGGCTGCTTGCACATTCTTCGCATCCGCCGACTGCAGCAGCAGACCGCCGCCGACGCGCTTCATGTCATAGGCATTCACTGCGCGGGCCAGCGGAATCTCGAGCAAACGCACGTTCTGCTTGCTCTCAAAGACCTTGAGCGCGTCGGCCGTGAACGACGGCGCGATCAGCACCTCAACGAATTGTTTGGAAACCGCCTCGGCCGCCTTGCCGTCGAGCTCGCAGTTGAACGCGATGATGCCGCCAAACGCCGAGGTCGGATCGGTCTGGAACGCCTTCCCATACGCTTCAACCGCATCAACGCCGACCGCCACACCGCATGGATTCGCATGCTTGATGATCACGCAGGCCACGCCGTCGAAGGTCTTCACGCACTCCCAGGCAGCGTCCGCGTCAGCGATATTGTTGTACGACAGCTCCTTTCCCTGCAGCTGGCGATAATTCGCAAGCGCCCCGTCAACGACAACGATATCGCGGTAGAACGCCGCCGACTGATGCGGGTTCTCGCCGTAGCGCATGTCCTGCACCTTGGCGAATTGCAGATTCAGAGTGTCCGGATAGGCCGAGCGCGTCTCGTGCTGACGGTCTGCGCCGAGCGCGCTGAAATAGTTGATGATCGTGCCGTCATATTGCGCGGTATGCGCGAACACTTTCTTGGCCAGCCCAAAGCGCGTTTCGTAGCCGACATCGCCCTGGTGCGCATGCATCTCGGCCAGTACGGTTTCGTAATCGGACGGGTCGCAGATCACGACCACATCCTTATGGTTCTTCGCCGACGAACGCAGCATGGCCGGACCGCCAATGTCGATGTTTTCGATCGCATCTTCGAGCGAGCACTGATCCTTCGCGATGGTCTGCTGGAACGGATACAGGTTGACCACCACCATGTCGATGGTCGGGATGCCGTGCTGCGCCAGCGCTTCCATATGCGTCGGGAAATCACGGCGCGCGAGGATGCCGCCATGTACCTTCGGATTCAGTGTTTTCACACGACCGTCGAGCATCTCGGGAAAGCCGGTGTAATCGGCGACTTCGGTGACCTGCAGCCCGTTATCGGCGAGCAGTTTCGCAGTGCCACCGGTGGACAGCAGTTTGACGTTCATCGCCGCCAGCGCGCGCGCAAATTCGAGCACGCCGGTCTTGTCCGAGACAGAAATCAGGGCTTGTTTGATCATGAAAATAAAATGAGAAATGAAAGGACTATCGGTCAGAGCAGACCGTGCTGCTGCAGTTTCTTGCGCAGCGTATTGCGATTGATGCCGAGCATTTCTGCCGCGTGCGACTGGTTGCCTTCGGCGCGCGTCATCACTGCCTCAAGAACAGGCTTTTCGACGGTGAAGACCACCATGTCGTAGACATTGCTCGGCTCTTGCTCACCCAGGTCGCGAAAGTACTTTTCGAGGCTTTTGCGTACGACATCCTGGATATTGTCTTTGCTCATAGTGTTCTGTCTTGCTGGAATGTTGCTAGGCAGCCAGTGGCTGCGCGGGGGGCGCATATTGTAACCGCTCACCATAGGCCAATTGCGATTCGAAAAAGCGATCGACGGCATCGAGCTGCTGCACGCAATCCTCGATCCGGTTCATCTGCTGGCGGAAATTTTCGCCGCCTTCAAGGTCGCGCACGTACCAGCCAATATGCTTGCGCGCGGTACGCACGCCGAGGTATTCGCCATAGAACGCATAGTGCGCCTGTAGATGCTGCGCCATCAGATGTCGCACTTCGTCGATGCACGGCGCCGGCAGCAGGCTGCCGGTGCGCAGGTAATGATCGATCTCGCGAAATATCCACGGACGGCCCTGCGCAGCGCGGCCGATCATCACGGCATCGGCGCCCGTCTTTTGCAGCACGTGGCGCGCCTTCTGCGGGCTATCGATATCACCGTTGGCGACCACGGGCAGTCGCACGGCTGCCTTGACTGAGGCGATGGTGTCGTACTCCGCCTCGCCGCGGTAAGCGTCGGCACGTGTGCGGCCATGCAGCGTCAGCATCGCAATGCCGCTGTCTTCGGCAATGCGCGCAATCGTCAGCGCGTTTTTGTTCTGCCGGTCCCAACCGGTGCGGAATTTCAGAGTCACCGGCACATCGACCGCACTGACCACCGCCTGCAACAAGGCAGCCACCAGGGGCTCATCACGCAACAAGGCCGAGCCGCACCAGTTATTGCAGACCTTCTTTACCGGGCAGCCCATGTTGATGTCGATGATCTGCGCGCCGCGCTCGACGTTAAAGCGCGCGGCATCAGCCAATAGTTGGGGATCGGCGCCCGCGATCTGCACGGCTTTCGGCGCCATCTCGCCGTCATGGTTAATGCGACGCGCGGTCTTCTCGCTGGCCCAGACGCGCGGATTCGATGCCGCCATCTCGGATACCGCATAGCCAGCACCGAGTTCCTTACACAACTGCCGGAAAGGCCGGTCCGTCACGCCAGCCATCGGCGCGACGAAGACATTGTTGCGAAGTTGATAGGAGCCGAGCTGCATGAAAGATTCGTTCAGGAAAGGGTGCGTATTGTAAACGCATCCCTGCCTAAATTTTCATCAGACCGGCAAAGAAGCCTGCCGAAATTTCAGGCAGCCGGATGGGAACGGTCGATTTCGTCGAGCCCGGCCGCCTCGAGATGGGCGGCATCGGCCCATTGCAGCAGGCTGAAGCGCTGACCGTTCCAGCGCAGGCGGTTGATTGCTGCGTTGACGATGCCGAAATTGCGCGCTGCATCGACCGCCAGCTCGGTCGCTTCACGATACAGGCAATCGAGTACGCCGCCGTGGGTGACGATGACCAGTTTGCCTTCTTCGCAATCCTGATGACGGCGCACCAGTTCAGTCACGGCATTTACCGAGCGCTGGTGGAACTCCATCAGGGTTTCAGCCTCGCGCTCGCCGGCCGGGAACCGTGCGTGCAGGTCACGTGCACGCCACTGGGCGAACGCCTGTGGGAAGCGCTCGGCCAGTTCTTCGTACATCATGCCTTCGAACCCGCCATAGCAGCGCTCGCGCAATGCCGGGTCATGCCGGACCGTCATCCCGTGCGCATCCGCCACCGGCTGCGCCGTGGCACGCGCGCGCTGCAGGTCGCTCGAATAGATCGCCGCCGGCCGTTCGACCGACAGCGCCGTGCCCAGCGCGCGCGCCTGCCGTTGCCCTTCGTCATTCAGTGGTATGTCGATGTGCCCTTGCATGCGGCGCACACGATTCCAGGCGGTTTCGCCATGGCGGATCAGCAAGACCTCCATCAGCGCTCCCGGCCCGCGCCGAGCTTGTGCGCGAGATCCTGATTCAACGAATAAAAGCCAGTGACGGCCGCCTGACCGAGAATGTGCCCGACCATCGCCTGCAATGCCTCGGTGCCGGTGAAATGCCCTTGTACCGGCAGCTTCGGTACATTGAGCGCGTACAGCGTGAATAGGTAGCGATGGATGCGTTCGTCATTCCACGGCGGGCAGGGACCATCGTAGCCAAAATAATTACCGGCCATGGTCTCGTCGCCGGCAAACCAGGCAGTGTAGTCATTGAGTCCCTGTCGCGCGCCATTCGGCAGATCGGGGCCCGGCTTGCCGCCTGCGGTGACCTGATGGCTATATTCGCCGGCCTGGATTTCGTGAATGCCCGGCAGCAGATCCACCAGCACCCAGTGATAGAAGTTCACGCGCGGCAGCGCGGCCGGAATCGTGCGACCGGCCTGATTCACGTCATCACCGACTGACGGCACATCCGGGTCGTGGCAAATCAGCGCCAGCGACTGCGTACCCGCCGGCAGCTCGCTCCACGCGAGATGCGGATTGCGGTTGGACGACAGCGCAATGTGACTGCCCGGATCGGTGACGGCGAACGCGAATTCGCCGGGGATCGGGGTGTCATTGGCAAACGAATGGCTCGAGAGTTTCATAGCCTGCTCCTCGGCAAATTGCTAAAAACTGCTTGAAGATTGCTTGAAAAACGGCTTTCAGACAGTGTTTCAGGCAGTTGGAGATACCTGCAACCAGAAGGTTACCGGACCATCGTTGACCAGCGCCACCTTCATGTCTGCGCCAAAGCGGCCTGTCTCGACCTGCGGATGGCTGGCGCGGGCATGCTCAACGGTGTAGTCGAACAGCTCGCGTGCCTGCTGCGGCGGCGCGGCTGGCGTGAACGACGGACGCGTGCCGGAACGCGTATCCGCCGCCAGCGTGAACTGTGGCACCAACAGCAGGCCGCCGCCGACCTGCGCGACGTTCAGGTTCATTTTGCCGCCGGTATCGTAAAACACGCGGTAGCCAAGCAGCTTCGCCAACAGTGTATCGGCTTGTTTGCTGGTGTCACCGCGCTCCGCGCACAGCAGCACCAGCAGCCCCTTGCCGATCTGGCCGATGATATCGCCGTCGACCGTGACGCTGGCCTCAGACACCCGTTGCAACAGTCCGATCATGCCGGCGCAGTCACGACAGGGTCACGCGCGCGAATTTACGCTTGCCGACTTGCACCACGAAGCTACCGCCCTCAACCTTCAGCCCTTTGTCACTGACGACCGCGCCATCGATGCGTACGCCGCCCTGCTCGACCATGCGCAGCGCTTCAGAAGTCGATGCACACAGGTTGGCCTGCTTGAGCAACTGGCCGATGCCCAACGGCGCGCCGGAAAGGCTGATTTCCGGAATCTCGTCCGGAATACCGCCGCGAGCACGGTTGTCGAAATCGGCGAGCGCATCCTCAGCTGCCTTGCGAGAATGGAAACGTTCGACAATCTCCTGCGCCAGCAGCACCTTGATATCGCGCGGATTGCGCCCGCTGTCGATCTCCGCCTTGAACTGTGCGATCTCAGCCAGCGAACGAAACGACAACAGGTCGTACCAGCGCCACATAGCAACATCGGAAATGCTCATCACTTTGGCAAACATGGTGTTGGCGGGCTCGGTAATGCCGATGTAGTTGTTCTTTGACTTCGACATCTTCTCGACGCCGTCCAGCCCTTCCAGCAGCGGCATGGTGAGAATGCATTGCGGCGGCTGACCGTAGTCTTTCTGCAGCTCGCGACCGACCAGCAGGTTAAATTTCTGGTCGGTGCCACCGATCTCGAGGTCGGATTTCAGCGCGACCGAGTCATAGCCCTGCATCAGCGGATACAGCAGTTCATGCACCGAGATCGGGGTGCCGGCCTTGAAGCGCTTGGTGAAATCCTCACGTTCAAGGATCCGCGCGACCGTGTAACGCGCCGACAGCTGGATCATGCCGCGCGCGCCGAGCGGGTCACACCACTCCGAGTTGTAGCGGATTTCGGTGCGTGCCGGGTCGAGCACCAGACTGGCTTGCGCAAAATAGGTCTTCGCGTTCTCTTCGATCTGCTCGCGCGTCAGCGGCGGGCGGGTGATGTTACGACCCGACGGATCCCCGATCATGGACGTGAAGTCACCGATCAGGAAGATCACGGTATGGCCCAGATCCTGCAACTGGCGCATCTTGTTCAGCACGACCGTGTGCCCAAGGTGCAGGTCGGGAGCGGTCGGATCGAGGCCAAGCTTGATTCGCAGCGGCTGGCCGGTCTTTTCGGACTGCGCCAGCTTTTGCGCAAACTCGGCTTCGATCAGCAGTTCTTCCGCGCCCCGTTTGACGATCGCCAGCGCCTCCCTGACGGTATTGGAAAGTGGCAGGCTGGCCGTGCCAGCCCGGCCCGGCTGCGCGTTGTCAAGCGGAGAAGTGGGGTTCATAAGTGCTTGTATGCGTTCAAGAATGCGCCGATTTGCATTTGCTATAATGCGCGCTTTGTTTTGCCTGAATGAATCCGGCCGCCATCCGGCTGCCGACTCAAAACCGAGAATTTTATCTGATTGCATGAGTCTGAGAACCAAATTGCTGGAAGTCGCAACTGCCTTGCTGCCGGCGCTGCGCACTTCATCCAAGGCTCGCGTCATTTCAGGATCCGCCGTTGTGCTCTCGCTGGTCGCCTTTGGCGCCGCGGGCGTTGCACCGATGGTGCCGGATGCTGCCGACCTGCCTGTCACAATGGTGGTCGAAGAGCTTTCCGTCCCTGACCTGAACGCGCAGATCGCCTCCCTGTCACCAGCGGCCGGCCAATTCGTCGCCGAAGAACGTATTCGCCCGGGTGATAACCTGTCCGCGCTGCTGGATCGCCTCGGCGTCAATGACCCGCAAGCGGCCAGCTTCATCCGCAGCGATGCTGCGGCACGGCCGCTGCTCGGGCTGCGCCCGGGTCGCCGCGTACAAGCGATCATCGACGGTGACGGACGGCTGCTCTCAGCCGCCGCGCTGCTCGGCGATGGCCGTGATGACAACCACCGCAAACTGGTGATTCGACGCAGCGGCGCCGGCTTTGCCGCTGAACAGCAGCCGGTCGCCTTCGACAATCGCGTCGAGATGCGCTCTGGCGAGATTCGCTCGTCCCTGTTCGCGGCGACCGATGCGGCTCAGATACCGGACTCGGTAGCCACGCAGCTGGTCGAGATTTTCTCGTCCGACATCGACTTCGCCTCCGACCTGCGCAAAGGCGACCGTTTCCAGGTGGTCTATGAGACCGCCTGGCAGGATGGCGAAATGGTGCGTACCGGTCGCGTGCTGGCCGCGGAATTCACAAATGCCGGCAAGACGTTGAAGGCGGTCTGGTTCGGCCGTAACGGTGACGAAGGCGGTTATTTCGACCTGCAGGGCAAGGCGCTGCGCAAAGCCTTCCTGAAATCGCCGCTGGCGTTCTCTCGGGTGACCTCCGGTTTCTCGATGCGCGTCCATCCGATTTCGGGCCAGTGGAAGCAACATAAGGGCATCGATTTCGCTGCGCCGACCGGCACGCCGATCCGCTCGACCGGCGACGGCTCGGTCGAGTTTGCCGGCAATGCCGGCGGTTACGGCAACATGGTCGTGATCCGCCATGGCAATCTGTACAGCACCGCCTATGCGCACATGAGCCGCGTCGCCGCGCGCCGTGGCATGCGCGTTGCGCAGGGCGAGATCGTCGGCTATGTCGGCAGCACCGGCTGGTCGACCGGACCGCACCTGCACTACGAATTCCGCGTGAACAATGTCGCGCTCAACCCGAACAGCATCGTCATTCCGCATGCGCAATCGCTGGCAGGCGTCGAACTGCAACGCTTCCGCACCATTGCCTCCGACATGGGCCACCGCTTCTCGCTGATGTCCGGCGAAAAGCTGCAACTGGCGGCTCGCTGATCTGCGCATTGGCCGGCGGGTTCTGCGAACCCGTCGGTTAACATGGCGGTATGACCGCTTCTTCGCCCCCTCCGTCACCCTCCCCTTCGCCGTATATTGGACTGATGTCCGGTACCAGCCTCGACGGCGTCGACGGCGTACTGACCTCGTTCGATGGCCATTTGCATGCGGCCTATGTTGCCTTCCCCGATGCCTTGCGTGCAGCCCTTCTCGCGCTGCAGCAGTCCGGCGCTGACGAAATCCATCGCGAAGCTCTGGCCGCCAGTGAACTCGCGCATTTGTACGCGGAATGCGTTCAACAGCTACTGACCGCAGCCGGCGTCGATGCCGCGCAGGTTCGGGCTATCGGTGCGCATGGCCAGACCGTCCGGCACAATCCGGCGCTCGGTTACACCCGCCAGATCAACCACCCGGCGCTGTTGGCCGAGCTGACCGGCATTGACGTTGTCGCCGACTTCCGCAGTCGCGATATCGCTGCCGGCGGCCAGGGTGCGCCGCTGGTGCCAGCCTTCCACCGGGCCGTATTCGGCAGTGCCACAAGCACGCGCGTCATCGCGAATATCGGCGGCATCGCCAACATCAGCGTGCTGCATGCTGATGGCAGCGTGCTCGGCTATGACACCGGGCCGGGCAATGTACTGATGGATCTCTGGGCCGGCAGGCATCTCGCGACGCCGTGCGACCTGAATGGCGACTGGGCCGCAACCGGCACGGTCAATCAGCAGCTGCTGGCGAGTCTGCTGGCTGAGCCCTATTTCGCGCTGCCAGCGCCGAAAAGCACCGGGCGCGACCTCTTCAATCCAGCATGGCTGCAGGCACGGCTGGCCGACTTCGCTGCGCTGGCGCCGGTCGATGTGCAGGCGACGCTGACCGCCTTTACCGCCCGCTCGCTGACGGAGGCGATCCGACATGACGCGCCACACGCGCAAGCGGTGTATATATGCGGCGGCGGCGCGCTGAATGCTTGCCTGATGAATATGCTGCAGGAAGAAATCGGCACACCGGTGCAAAGCACTGAAGTGCTGGGCATCTCGCCGACCCATGTCGAAGCGATTGCCTTTGCCTGGCTGGCAGCGCGCTTCTGCCAGCGTTTGCCGGGCAATCTGCCCGATGTCACCGGTGCACGCGGGCCACGCATTTTGGGAGCGCTCTACCCGGCATGAGTCAAAAGACAGGACGCAAGGACGTATCTGCGTTGCAGGCGTGGGAAAGCGCGCGATATTGCCGCTGAAAAGCCCGCCACTGAAAAGCAAAAAGCGCGGATCACTCCGCGCTTTTTGCCAAAGTAAAGATGATCAGGCCGAGAACGAGGATCCGCAGCCGCAGGTCGTCGTCGCATTCGGATTCTTGATCACGAACTGAGCGCCTTCGAGGTCATCCTTGTAGTCGATCTCGGCACCGACCAGGTACTGATAGCTCATCGAGTCAACCAGCAATTGCACACCGTTCTTGAGCATCGTGGTGTCGTCTTCGTTCACGATCTCGTCAAAGGTGAAACCGTACTGGAAGCCTGAGCAGCCGCCGCCCTGAACGAAAACGCGCAGCTTCAGGTCCGGATTGCCCTCTTCCTCGATCAGCTGGGCCACTTTGCTTGCAGCGCTGTCGGTAAATACGATGGGTGCCGGCATTTCCGTGATTGCGTTCATGTTAAAGCTCCTGCCTGTTGAACCATGTTGGTTCGGGATTATAGCCGCTGGCCCCGATAGCCGCTGACAGCGACACGGACGAGCAGATAGAAAATCGGGCTTGCCACAACGACAAACCGCTTGCCGCAACGACTGCCTGTCGCGCTGGATACCCCTGATTATGCGCGCAGATGGCGGCGATTCAACCCCGCAGGCTGCATGGAGATTGAGCAGCCACCCCGGTCAACCAAGTCATCAGGGAAGAATCGGCACGTGTTTCAAGCCAGTGGTTTCATCCAGCCCGAACATCAGGTTCATGCACTGTACCCCTTGCCCGGCGGCACCCTTGACCAGATTGTCCTCCACCACGAGGATCACCAGCAGGTCCCCGCCCCCCGGGCGATGCACCGCGATGCGCAGCATGTTGGACGCGCGTACCGATCGCGTTTCCGGGTGGCTGCCCGCCGGCATGACATCGACGAACGGATCGTTCGCGAAATGGCGCTCGTACAGCGCCTGAAAATCGGTGTCGCGCGCTTCTGGCAGCAGCGGTGCGTACAACGTCGAATGAATGCCGCGGATCATAGGCACCAGGTGCGGCACGAATGTCAGCCCTACCTTGCGGCCTGCAATCGCTTCCAACCCCTGCACCGTTTCCGGCAGGTGACGATGCCCCTTCACGCCATACGCCTTGAAATTATCTGCTGCCTCGGCCAGCAAGGTCGAAACCTCGGCCTTGCGGCCTGCGCCCGACACGCCCGACTTGCAGTCGGCGATCAGCGCAGTCTCATTGACTAGCGGCACGACCTGCGACAGCAGTGGCTTGAAGCCAAGCTGCATCGATGTGGGATAACAACCCGGCAGGCCGATCACGCGCGCATTGCGAATCGCGTCGCGATTCACTTCGGGCAAACCATAGACCGCCTCCGCCAGGATGTCCGGGCAGGAATGTGGCATGCCATACCACTGCTCGAATACGGCGGTGTCCTTGATGCGGAAGTCGGCGGCAAGATCGATCACTTTCACGCCGGCAGCGAGCAGTTCGCGCGCCTGTGCCATCGCCACGCCGTGCGGCGTCGCGAAGAACACCACGTCGCACTGGTCAAGTTGCGCTTTCTCAGGCGCGGAAAACGCCAGCTTCACATGGCCACGCAGCGACGGGAACATGTCGGCGACCGGCATGCCGTCTTCCTTGCGCGAAGTGATGGCCGTCAGTTCGACCTCGGGATGCGCCGCCAGGATGCGCAGCAGTTCTACGCCGGTGTAACCGGTGCCGCCAACGATTCCAACTTTGATCATTCCAGACTCCTGATACCTGACTGAGGAGAAATTTTACGCATGTCCCACGACGTTCTGATGACCGCAGCGGCAATGCAGACTGCCGTCCTTCCAGGGACGCTCCCTCAATGAAAAAAGCCGCCGGGCGGTAACCCGACGGCTCTGAATTGCATCGAAAGCTGCGGATTAACGCTTCGAGAACTGCTTTGCGCGACGTGCTTTGCGCAGACCCACTTTTTTACGCTCGACTTCACGTGCGTCGCGAGTGACGAAGCCGGCTTTCGACAGCTCAGGCTTCAGCGATGCATCATAGTCGATCAGTGCGCGGGTAATGCCGTGACGGACCGCACCCGCCTGGCCGGACTCGCCACCGCCATTCACGTTGACCATGATGTCGAAACGCTCGACATTGTTAGTCAGTTCGAGCGGTTGACGGATGACCATCAGGCCGGTTTCGCGCGAGAAGTACTCCGCTGCATCCTTGCCGTTGACGACAATCTTGCCGCTGCCGGCCTTGATGAACACGCGGGCCACTGCACTCTTGCGACGGCCGGTTCCGTAGTTGTAGTTACCGATCATGGCTGTTCCTTAGAATTCAAGAGGCTTCGGTTGCTGTGCGCTGTGCGGGTGCGAAGCGTCGGCATAAACCTTCAGCTTCTTCGCCATCGCATAGCCCAGCGGGCCTTTCGGCAGCATGCCCTTGACGGCCTTCTCGAGCGCGCGGCCCGGATGCTTCGCCTGCATGTCGCGGAAATTCGTTTCGTAGATACCGCCCGGGTAGCCGGAGTGACGGTAGTATTTCTTGTCGATCGCCTTGGCACCGGTCACACGCAGCTTGGCCGCGTTGACGATGATGATGAAATCGCCGGTATCGACGTGCGGGGTAAATTCAGGCTTGTGCTTGCCACGCAGACGGCGTGCCACTTCGCTGGCGACACGACCGAGGACTTTGTCCGTGGCATCAATCACAAACCAATCGCGCTGGACTTCGTGTCCTTTTGCGGAAAAGGTCTTCATGATGAATCCTAATAAAATGAAAGCTCGTTCCGGTGGTTCCGCGCACTGAACAACCCTTCGCGGACACGCCCTTGTTATCTGAATCCCCGTCCGAGCATACCGGGGAACCGGCGATTATAGTGTTTTCAAGGACTTGCCGTCAAACCCAAAGCAAATCGAGGCGCTTGCCCTTAAAATAAGCGGCTTTTCTGCCCAAGAGATTCTTATGGAATGCACCGTACGCTGGACCGGCCTGTCCGGCATGACTTTCGTGGCCGAGACTGGCTCAGGCCACCTGGTAACGATGGATGGCGCGCCCGAAGGCGGCGGCCGCAACCTGGCACCGCGCCCGATGGAAGTCGTGCTCGCCGGCACCGGCGGCTGCACGGCCTATGACGTGGTGGTTATCCTGCGCAAGAGCGGCCAGGACATTCGCGGCTGCGATGTGTCGCTGACATCGGAACGTGCGGACAAGGATCCGAAAGTCTTCACCAAGGTGCACTTCCATTTCACCGTCCGCGGTCGCAATCTGAAGCCGAACCTGGTCGAACGGGCGATCAAGCTGTCTCACGAGAAATACTGCTCGGCGTCGATCATGCTGGAAAAATCGGCCGAACTGACGCATTCCTTCGAGATTATCGACGACCTCACCGAGGCCGCGCCGACCGCCTGACGGGCAGTATTTGACCGTGCCGCCTACAGCCGGTAGGCCGCGCTGGTCATTATCTTGGCCATCAGCTGCATCGCGGTTTTTACTGGTGCCGGCAATTCGCTGGCACCAAGGTCACGCGCCGCGTCGGCATGCGCGATCTCGTCGTCACGCATCTGGGTAACGATGGCGCGCGAGCGCAGGTCCTGAACGGGCAAACGATCAAGGTGGCTGTTCAGGTGAGCCTCCACCTGCCTTTCTGTCTCGACGACAAAACCCAGGCTGTAGGCATCGCCGAGCTTGGCGGCGACAGCGCCCAGCGCATAGGCGCCGGCATACCAGACTGGATTGAGCACACTGGTATGCGACCCCAGCTCGTGCAAGCGCTCAGCGGTCCACGCCAGATGATCCGCCTCTTCCTCGCCAGCTTTCGCAAATTGCTCACGGGTCAGATCGCTTTTCGCGAAGCCGCCCTGCGCCTCATATAGAGCCTGCGCGCACACCTCGCCGACATGATTTACCCGCATCAATCCGGCACTGTGCCGCCGCTCTTCGTCGGTCATTGTCGATTCAGCCAAGTCGGTTGCAGGATTCGGGCGCTGACCTGCCGTGACACCGCTGATTACGCGCAAAATTCGATCAAATGCGCAGATAAAAGAGTCGATTTGCATCAATAAATTAACAAATTGTCTTGTAAATGGAAAAAGTGTTGCATATCAACGACAAAATATTGCCAATTTCTCTATGGATGAAAAATTAGTTTTGCCGGGGTCACCAACTTTTGCTTCAATGCATGCTGACTTCTGGATCGCTCTGGTCTCGGAGGCTCGCCCTCGCTGAAAGAATCGCATCAAGCGGCCGAACAGCGAAAGCGAAATCTTAGCATCACAACATTTTGGAGATAATTCGATGAAAAAGACTCAAGTTGCTCTGGCAGCACTGGCTCTGGCCGCTTCGTCGGCTGCACTGGCTGATGGCGTTACCCTGTACGGCACGCTGGAAGCTGGCCTGACCAACGGTAACCACGGCTCGAGCACCCGTTTCTCGGGCGCTGGTGAGTGGGGCACGACTCTGTGGGGCATCAAGGGCGAGGAAGACCTGGGCGGCGGATTGAAGACCGCGTTCCACCTGCAGGGCGGCCTCGAGACCAACACCGGCTCGATCAACAACCCGGGTTCCCTGGGTACGAATACTCTGTTCAATCGCCTGGCCTACGTCACCGTTGGCGGCCAGATGGGCACCGTCGGTCTGGGCCTGCAGTTCTCGCCGTTCATCGGCACCTACGTCAGCACGCTGGCACTGGCGGGTAACAACTTCCTGGTCCCGGTTTGCGCCAATGCATCGGCTTGCGACGGTGGTGGTATTAACCAAGGCTCGACCGGCGGCTTCTTTATCCCGAATTCGGTGACCTACGCTGGTTCGTTCGGCCCGGTGTCGGCTAACGTTCTGTATGCAACCAAGAACGGCGACGACACAAGCCAAGTTACCATCGGTAACCTGTCGTACGCTGCTGACAACCTGTACGTGTCGGGCGCTATCTCGCGTCGCAAAGACTCCTACAGCAACTGGATCGTTGGTGCGACCTACACGATGGGCGGCATCAAGCTGGCTGCTAACTACATCGACCACAGCGACAAGTCGGGCTCCGGCGTTGATAGCAAGACCTACACGGTCGGCGCATCGTACGGCCTGACCGACGCAACCAAGGTCGGCGTGAACTACTCGAAGACCAAGACCACCGACAGCAACATCGATCCGTCGCTGTTCAACATCTCGCTGCAACACAACCTGTCGAAGCGTACGGCTCTGTATGCCTTCTTCAACAAGGGTTCGGATGGCTCGATGGTGTCCTATCAGGGCACGACTGGTTCCGCTACCCGCGGCATCGGTGCTGGCATCTCGCACTCGTTCTAATTTCTCGTCGGTCTTGTACCGACAGATATAGAACTGCAGCAATTGAAAGCCGCTCTTCGGAGCGGCTTTTTTTCGCCTGGTGATGTGTTCTTTACAGGGCAATCCCCACGGCGATGACCTCCGAGTCGCGCGACTGACTCAAGCGCTGCCTGCCCGGATTCATCGTCATCGGATTGTGCGCAATCGGATTGCTATTTTGATCGATGAGACTTCGGCTTATAGCCGGTGCGACGACACAGTGCACGCACCTGGCGGCAATTCCCTGCACGTGAAATCGCTTCTGCGCCGGATACCGCAGTACGAGCCAAGCGCGAACGACCCGCCGGAATACTCATCGGCAAGGCCTCTATTTGCTGAGCCATTTTGCTCAAACTGGCTCAGCGGGACAGGAATCGTCCCTCTTCCTTGCGCAGCGCTTGTGCCGCATCGTTCGCCGATTCGAGGGACAGGCCATTGCGCATGTCATGCCAGTCATAGCGCCGCCTCGCCGTGCGTTCGAGCACAACGCCGTCGATCAGGTAAGCATCCGCCATATAGGAGGCAATCAGCGTGCCGTGCCGCTCCGGCAGCGCGAACAGATCGGCGCCGTGGCTGTAATCGGCAACCGGGGAGGAACAGCCGAGTGCTCGCGTCATCAGGGTCGGCACCACATCCTGGTGCAGCGACATCGCCTGCACCTTCGCCGCCGCAGCATGGCCGGGGGCACGGACAATCATCGGAGTCTGCGTCTGCCAACGGCTGAAATTGCTGCCGTGGCCCCAGTAACCGAGGCCATTCTCATTGAATTCCTCGGCATGGTCGCCGGTGATGATCACCCAGGTGTTCTTCAGCTTTCCCTTGCGCTCGGCTTCGGCCAAGGCCTTGCCGACCAGCGCGTCGAGATAATGCAGGCTGTTGAAGTAATCGTTTTTGTACCTGACATTGTCCGCATCGCGGTCCAGCGCATAACCGCCCTCGACCATGGGCAGTGGCTTGAAGCGCGCATGCTCGGGCGGGTAGTTGTACGGCGAATGCGATGACGTCAGGAACAGAAAGTCGAAGCGAGGCTCCGCTGACGGGCTGCCAAGCGTGCCGATGTAGCGATCGACCAGGGTCGCGTCAGGCAGACGATCGACGTAATCGGCGTCGGCGACGGCCGGAAAAAACAGCCGGCGCAGCGAAAACCCGTCGAGATTGCTCGAGGTGAACACACGCGTCCGGTAGCCCTGTGCATCCAGCGTCTGCGTGAAAACGCTCGCGTGCCCACCGGCAGTCGCACGCAACAGCGGGAAATAATTCGGGTGCAGCCCGTACATCAGTCCAAATAAGCCAGGCACGGTCGCCGCACCACTCGACACATGCTGTGCGAAGCGCGTGCCCTGTGTCGCGAAGCGCGCAATGTTCGGCGTGACCTGCGGATTCATGGCGTCGGCCTGCCAGCTCTCCAGCACAATCATCAGGATAGACGGCGGCGCTTTGCCAGCGGCGCACTGCGGCGCCGCAAGTGGATACCTGACCACACCCGCGCCTTTCGATGCCGATACATCGACCTTGCCGTATGCAGCAGGAAAAATTTGCGGTAACCAATGGCTGATCAGCATCGCTTTTTTGCCGTATTCGACCGGATGGTAAATCGGCAAGAAGGGGCGGTAACGTGTGATTTCGTCACGCGAAAAATGCGCCGCCCAGATGTGGATTGTTGAGTTGGCCGCCAGTGCGACCGGCATCAGCAACAAGCCGGCCGCAAACCACGGCCAGTGCCGTCGGCTTCCGGAGCGGCGGCTCGCGTACAGCCACCACACCGCCCCCAGCAGCACCAGCGCGACCACCAGCGCAACCGCCAGCACGAAGCCCGGTATGCCCATGCCACGGAAGTCGTTCACGAACATGTCGACCATTAGCCAGTCGAGATGGAAGCGGTACAGATTGAAAACCGCGACATCCATGGCGAGATACAACAGCCAGGCCCAGCCCAGCGCCGGCCACAGCCAGCGGGTCGGGTGGAACAGGCTCAGTGGCAGCAACAGCAGCGCCGCCAGCAATACCAATGTGCCGTAGTAGCCCACCACGCTCCATTGGTAGACGAGCGGCAGCAGCGTTGCGGCCGCCGGCGCATCTTTCAGGAACAGCCCGACCGCTGCTGCGGTCAGCAGGCAAAAGTAGAACGTCAGCTTCAGGTGCGAGCCGACGCGCTCCCCAAGCATGCCTTTCATCTGCGCAGCTGGTTTACTTCGGGCCGTATTGCATTTCGCCGTTACCGAATGACCAGTTTTCCTTGTCGACTTCGACAAGACTGATGAATACATCTTCCCTGCGCACCTGAAGTTCGGCATGCAGGTCATCGGCAATACGACGGTAGAATTTTTTCTTGAGTTCGGTCGTGCGCCCGCCATTCAGCGTCACCTGAATGAACACGATGCCCGGCGAATATTCAATGCCGAGATAGCTTGCCGGAATATTCAGCTCAGTCGCTTCGTGCGCGCTGATGATCTGGAACTTGTCGTCGGCGGGCACATTGATTTCCGCGGTCATCGCGCGATACACGATGTCGCCAACGGCGCGTCCGAAGCCGGCCGGATGGCCGCGGCCGATGTCGATCCTGACGAGAGGCATAGAGATCCTTTGGGTGGCAAATTCAAGAGGCGGCAAGGATACCCGAAAAGCGGAAGTCAATACTTTAAATCAATGAATTCGCTCCGGCAGCTGCCTATAATGGCAAAAATGCTTATAGACCTCTCCGGGAGAACGATATGAAAAAACTATCATTACTGATGGGTGCCGCTGGCCTGGCTGTCGCCGCTTTTGCGCATGCCGAAGAGGGCGGCGCAAGCTCGTCCGCCGGCAAGCCGGCCGTACAGGCGAACGCCGCGCCGCAGATGTCGGAATTGCCAAGTATGAAAGCAGAAGGCGAACGTATCGCCGCGCTGATGGAAAAGCTGGCCAAGGAGTCCGATCCGGCAGAGCGCCGCCGCATCATGGCCGAATTGAGCTGCGCGCAATAAGCACGAAGTCACGGGCGGCCTCGGCGGCGAGCCATCCATCACCCGTCTTGCCCCTACCGTCCCGGCACACGCCGGGACGCATGGATTTTTCTTAACTAACCGTCAGTAGCCTTACGGCGCGCCGTTCAGGATCCACTTTGCCAGCAGCTTCGCATCGTCTGGCTCGACGCCGCCGTTTGCCGGATGCATGCCATCGCCCCAGCGCCCGGTACTGCCCTCGCGAATGCGGTCGGCAATTTCGGCCTCGACTTTTTTCCCCTTGTAGCGCTTGGCGATGTCCTTCAGCGACGGGCCGACCACCGTATCGGTCGCACTATGGCAAGCGGTGCAACCGCTGTTCGCAAACGCACCCTGTGCAGCCGTGATCTCGTCGGCGTTCATTTTGGCGTGCACCAGCGCAGTGGCTGCAGCGAGCGTCAGCCCGATCGTCGCCGCGAAAACTTTCTTTTTCATGGGAGCTCTTCCTTTGATTTTAATTTCTGGAAATATTCTGGCGGGTACGGTTTGGAAAAACCTGTGACCAAATCAAATTTTCCGCAATTCAGGAAGGTGAGCTGCCAACAGGCGCGATTCCTGCTCCACGACCGCAATGGGCTACCTGCAAGTCGACACGCTGATCCGTTTTCATGACACGCAGCTAAGCGAGACCCCCTCGTTTGAAGCGGGACGCGCAGCTGACGAACTGATGGCCGCCGTCGCTGAAAACCATCGTTGCAATCTGCTGCTCTGGCACGCCGAGGATCAGGCCCGACGGACCGACGTGCCGGACTGGCAGATCGTGCGCTGCAAGCGCGACATCGACCGCTGCAATCAACAACGCAATGATGCCGTCGAGCGCATCGACGAGGCGTTGCTGCAGCAACTCATCGGCGTTGCGTGCAAACCCGGCGCACGACAGCACAGCGAAACTGCCGGCGCCATGATCGACCGTCTGTCCATCTTGTCGCTGAAGATCTTCCATATGCACGCACAAACCAGGCGGCAAGATGCCGATGCTGAACATCTTGCCACCTGCAGCGCAAAATTACAGGCACTGCGAGCGCAGCGCGATGATCTGGCCGACTGTCTTGCAAGACTGCTGCAGGAGATCAGGTGCGGCGACAGCTATTTCAAGCCTTACCGCCAGTTCAAGATGTACAACGACCCGCGCCTCAATCCCTGGCTGACGGCGGGCGCTGAGACAGCATGGGCGCAGCCATCAGGCACTTTGCCTGCGCGATGACCTGGTCGACCCGCTGTCCGGCAGGATCAAGCACGCAGCGATGCCGTCGCCGGTCGGCAGGCGCCCAGCGATCGACCCTGTCGCGACGAAACACCACCACGCTAGGCAGCCGCAATGCGGCGGCAATATGCGAGGCGCCGCTGTCATTGCAGACCAGCACGCGCGCGCCATCCATCAAAGCGGCCATCGCGCCTATGGTTAGCGGCAACGCAGCATTGATCGGAACATGTCGCATCATGCGCACGACCTGCTGCGCCAGTTCATGCTCGTCGCCCGAGCCGGTCAGCACAATTTGCCAGCCGAACGCATCCGCGAGTTGATCGGCCGCCGCCGCAAACGCCGTAACCGGCCAGCGACGCCCGGGATCGCGCGCCCCGGCATGCAGACACGCATAAGGACGGCCGTCCAATTGTGCCGGCACACCGCTGGCGTTCAATGCGTCATCGTCTGCCGGACTCAGTGGAAACGCCAGACGCCGGTCGGTGGCGCGCAGGCTGAGCGCATCTGTCAGGTTGAGCAGTCGGTCGCTCTCATGTCCGTGAGACGGATAAGGAAAAAACCCCGGGCCATCGACGAGCGGGGATTGTGTAAACCCAACCGTGCGACGCGCACCGAATTCGCGCACGAGCGCATTGCTCACTTCGCCGCTGCCGTGCAGCTGGATGGCAAGATCGGCACGACGCGCACGCAGGCGCCGCCGGAATGCCGGCCAGCCGTGAGGATCGCTGGCCGGCTCCGGCAATTCCGGATGGCCGGGAAAGGCAATGAACTCGTCGACCAGCATGCTGAATCGGCAGGCAAAGTGTTCGGCCCATGGCAAACCGATCAGCACGATGCGCGCCTTCGGCAAGCCGGCACGCAGCGCACGCAATGCCGGCACAGCACAGAGCATGTCGCCGAGTTGCAATGCCCTGAAGACCAGCACCTCGGACAATTCAGGCAATTCGGGCAAAGGCAAATCCGACACCGGCGCAATGTTTTCCGGCATAAAAGAGGTCCTGCGCAGAAAGCAACGCCCGATTCGATTGCAACTGTGTGCCTGCGTTCAGGCCATCACAGCGTTTGTGGCGCGGGATCAGATGTCACGCACCCGTGCCGCGCATCGCAGCACAGAGACGGCGTTTCTGTCACGCTGCCTGTTTTGAAAACAGCCGGGCTTGCGGCATCATGCCAACAGACGAGTTCTAAAATTCCGGCCCGGCCCCTGCCGCACCGATGTCCAACCGCCACCTCTCTCTCTACATGAGCAACCGACGCCTCATCCTGTTCGCCGGCCACGCCGGCACTGGCAAGACCACCCTCGCCAAACGCGCGCTGCCGCTGCTGGCAGCACGTACTGGCCGGGACTTTTTTTTCCTCGACAAGGACACGGCTTACGGCGCATTCAGTTCGCACATCATGGGACTGTTGACCGGCGACCCGGATGACCGTGACAGCCCGACCTATCTGCAGCAGCTGCGCGACCGCGAATATTCGGGCCTGCTCGACATCACGCGGGAAAATCTGGATCTGGGCATGCAGGCGATGCTGGTCGGTCCGTTTACGCGCGAGATCATGGCCGGCAAATTCTTCCGGCCGACGGAACTGGGCCTGCCGGCGGACACGACCTGCCGCATCGCCTGGATCGACTTGTCGAGCGCCGAGGCGAAACGTCGCATCGAAGCGAGAAACGACGCGCGCGACCACTGGAAGCTCGCGCACTGGGATGATTACCTGAAACGGCGCGTCGAACCTCCTCTGCATCCGGCGCTGAGGCGATTCGGCAATGACAGCTTCGACCAGCACGCATTCACGCAGCTGATCGATTTTCTGCTCAACTAATTCTTATAGTCTCTTTCAAAATGAGCGCCGCGAAGCCGTGCGGTCGCTGGCAAGGCGCCCACAACACCGCCAGCGACATTTTGATAGAGCGCCTTATTCAAGCGCCTGGTACACCAGCGTCTTGATCATGCGGCGATACGGCTGACGGATCGCGCCAGGCGTCTGCGCCATCATCACGCCGACCAGCTGCTCGCGCGGATCGACCCAGAAGAAGGTGCCGCCAATGCCGCCCCAGGCAAAGTCGCCTTCGGATCCGTGCACGGCGGCGATGCCGGCGCCCTGACGCACCATGAAACCGAGGCCGAAGGTATAGCCCTGCACTCCCATCAGCACTTCACCCGGCTGCACCGGCGTTGCGACCTTCGGGCCGAGATGGTCCGAGGTCATCAGTGCCACCGTCGAGCGCGACAGATAGCGGCGACCATCGAGCGTGCCGCCGTTCAGCAGCATCTGGCAAAAGCGCAGATAGTCGTCAGCGGTAGTCGAGATGCCGGCGCCGCCGGATTCATTGCCCGTGGGCTGCGTGACATTCAGCAGCGGCATCGTCGGGCCTCCCGTCGCCGGGTCGACCTTCAGCGGCTCCGCAATGCGCGCGGCCTTGGATGCCGGCACGACGAAGTGCGTGTCATGCATGCCCAGCGGCGCCAGCAGTTTTTCGTCAAGCAGCACGCTCAGCGATTTGCCCGACACGCGCTCCAGCACGCGCCCAAGCAAGTCGGTCGACAGGCTGTACTCAAAAGTACTGCCCGGCTGCCAGACCAGCGGCGCACGCGCGAACGCATCGATCTGCTGTTCCGGCGTCAGCGCCAGCGCCTTCATCGGCACCTGCGACGAGAACAGACCGGCTTCCGAATAAGCCGCCTTGACGCTGTCAAAGCGCGTGAACTCAGCGTAGGTCAGGCCCGACGTGTGTCGCAGCAGGTCTTGCACTGTGATCTGCCGCTTCGCGGGCTCGCGTGCGCTGTTAGGGTCGGCCGGATTCGACAGCACCTGCATGTTGGCGAACTGAGGGAAAAACTTCGACATCGAATCGGTCAGCTGCAGTCGCCCTTCTTCGACCAGCATCATCGTCAGCACCGACACCAGCGGCTTGGTCATCGAATAGGCGCGGAAGATCGCATCACGCGTGAGCGGCTTGCCGGCGTCCTTGTCTTGCCAGCCAAGCGCTTCCGCATGCACGATCGCGCCGTTGCGCGCAATCATCACCACGGCACCCGGCGTGCGGCCGGCGTCAATCTCGCTGCGAATCACCGTGCCGATGCGCGACAGCCGCTCCTGCGACATGTCGTGATCCGCCGGCGCGGCGACTGGCAGTTCGGCGGCAAGTGCAGGCCATGCCAGCGATAAGGACAGCGACAGCGCAAGCGCGCGGGCAATACGGAAAGTTTTCATGCTTGTCTCCTGAGTCGGTTGCTTTGTTTATTTGTTTTAAATCTGATGTGCTTCTGCGCGGCGGATGAGTCGCCGCTCATCCGCGCGAGCGCAGCCATGCGGCGCGCAGCTTGACGGCGGCGGCCGGCTTATCCTTCAATTGCAGATGCCACTGCGGCGCCGATTCCGGCTGCAACACGACGCTGAAGCTCATCAGCTCGTCACGACGGAAGGCATGAACGGTGACGGTGTCGCCGCGCCGGTAGCGCTGCAGTAGTGTATCGAGGTTGGACGCCGTCACACGCAAGCCGTCGATCGCCGCCAGCACATCGCCTGCTGACAGCCCGGCTCGATGCGCGACACCCCCTTCATGCACCGAGGCCAGCCGGCAGTCGGCGCCGTCTTTTTTCGCGCGCACGTCCAGCGTCAGCTGCTTGCCGCGCTGGCCGTCATCCATTGCGATGCCGAAGGCCGCCAATGCATCGGCCAGCGGCAGGTCGCGCGTGCCGCGCACCGCCAGGTCGAACACGGGCTTCAGTTTCAGTCCGGTCACTTCGTCGAACAGCGCCTCGACACTGTCGTCGGTCACACCCATGCCCTTGCCGGGCAAGTAGAAATCGCGGCCATAGCGGCGCCAGAGTGCCCGCATCACGTCATCCAGCGAGCGAGTGCCACGGGTCTGCTGCCGAATCGTCAGATCCAGCAGCAAGGCCACCAGCGAACCTTTCGCGTAGTAGCTGACGATTGAATTCGGTGCGTTCTCGTCCTGTCGATAATATTTGGTCCACGCGTCGAAACTGGACTCCGCGACGCTTTGCTTTAGCCGGCCGCTGCCGCGCAGCACGCCATTGCAGGTCTTTGCCAGCAGGCCAAGATAGGCATTCGGACCGATCAGTCCGGCGCGTACCAACATCAGGTCATCGTAATAGCTGGTGAACCCTTCGAACAGCCATAAGAGCGGCGTGTAATTTTCCTGCGTGAGGTCATAAGGCGCGAATGCAGCGGGCTTGATGCGCTTGACGTTCCAGGTATGGAAATACTCGTGGCTGCACAGCCCGAGAAAACCACGGTAGCCATCGCTCATCTCCGCTTGTCCCTTGACCGGCAGGTCGGCGCGCGCGCACAGCAGCGCGGTCGACGCGCGGTGCTCGAGCCCACCGTAGCCATCGCCAACGGCCATCGTCAGGAAGACATAACGGTCCATCGGTGCGCGCTTCGTCGTCGGCTCAAAGAATGCGATCTGCGCCTCGCAGATCTTCTTCAGGTCGGCTGCAAGCCGGGCGCCATCGAGTCCGGGCACGCGTCCCGTGATGGCGACTTCGTGCGGCACGCCGTGCGCATCGAAGCGAATCAGTTCGAATGACCCCATCTCGACCGGATGGTCGATCAGCTCGTCATAATCCTGCGCAACATAGGTGCCGAAACGATGTCGCCGCGCCTTCAGCTCGGGCAGTGCGGTCGCGACACGCCAGTCCTTGAAAGCATCGCCTTCCGGCGGCTGGATGTCGGCAACATGCCGCTGGGCCTCCTGCCCATGCACGCGCAGAAATACGCTGGCGCCATTAAAAAAGCCATGCGTCTGATCGAGATGCGCGGCGCGCACGGACAAATCCCACGCATACACCTGATAGATGATGCGCAGCGGACCGGTGCAGCGGGCGGCACGCCAGCTGTGCTTGTCGCGCTTGACCAGACGCAGTTTCCTGCCGCCGGACTCTGCACGGATCTGCACGATGTTGCGCGCGAATTCGCGGATCATGTAACTGCCCGGTATCCACGCCGGCAGCGAGACGACCTGCCCATCGGGATCGGGATGCTCAATCGTCAGCACCACCTCGAACAAGTGCAGCGCAAGATCATGCGGACGGATTGCGTACAACAGCGAAGCGCGGCGTGAAGTCATGGCACCGATCAGGTGAGGTTACGGGTACGCACCTCAGGCGTTGACATTGACCACCAGCCGTCCGCGCACTTCGCCTGCGAGGATTTTCGGTGCCCACGCCAGCGCGTCGGCCAGCACGATCTCTTGCGTGATGCGTTCCAGCGTATCTGGCTGCATTTCCGAAGCGAGGTTGGACCAGGCATCAAGGCGACGCGCACGCGGCGCCATCACACTGTCAACGCCAATCAGTCTGACACCGCGCAAAATGAACGGGGCGACCGTAGCCGGGAAATCCATTCCCTGCGCCAGCCCGCAGGCCGCGACCGTGCCACCGTAACGCACCTGCGCGACCGCATTCGCCAGCGTATGCGAACCCACCGAGTCGACCACGCCGGCCCAGCGTTCCTTCTGTAAGGGCTTGCCCGGCGACGACAGTTCGGCCCGGTCGAGCACATCGGCAGCGCCCAGCGACTTCAGGTAATCGGCTTCCGCCAGCTTGCCGGTTGACGCAATAACCTTGTAGCCGCGCGCAGCCAGAATGGCGATGGCAATGCTGCCGACGCCGCCTGACGCGCCGGTGACGAGCACCTCGCCATGCTCGGGCTTTACGCCTTGCTCGGCCAACGCCATCGCGCACAGCATCGCGGTATAGCCGGCCGTGCCGATGGCCATTGCGGTGCGCGCAGACACGTCGTGCGGCAGCGGAATCAGCCAGTCGCCTTTCAGCTTGGCACGTTCGCCCAGACAGCCCATATGGCTTTCACCAACGCCCCAGCCATTGAGCAGGAAACGGTCGCCCGCCTTCCAGTCAGGATGCGAAGACGCGAGCACCGTGCCAGCGCCGTCAATGCCGGGCACCATCGGCCACTTGCGCACCACCGGCGACTTGCCCGTGATCGCCAGGCCGTCTTTGTAATTGATCGTGGAATAGTCGACCGCTACCGTCACGTCGCCCTCAGCGGGCAACTGGGCGTCGTCCATTTGGGTAATTTCTGCACGTGTGGAACCGTCTTCGTTCCGGTTGAGCAGAATGGCTCGGAACATCACTGATCTCCTGTTGTTATTGGAATGCAGGCCCTGACGAAGGAATGCGGCGATGCGTAATTTTGCGTCGGGAATTTCGAGAGATGGTAGCGGATTTGACGGCCAGGATTTCCTGGCCGGGGAAAGATTTCAGATGAACTTATTTCACCGATGCGAGCTTCGCTTCAAGCGTCTTGGCATCGACTGCGCCGGGAATCCGCGAGCCGTCGGTAAACAAAATCGTCGGCGTGCCGCTAACGCGGATTTTTCGCCCCAGCTCGACCACCTTGTCAATGGGCGCCGATGAACAGGATTCCGGCGCTTGCGGCGGGACCTTGCCGTCGGCCATCCAGTCGTCCCAGGTCTTCACGCGATCGGCCGCGCACCACACATTGCGCGATTTTTTATTCGAGTCTTCGCCCAGCACCGGATAGATGAAGGTGTAGACGGTAATGTCCTTCATCTCTGCAAGAGTCTTACGGAAGCGCTTGCAGTAGCCGCAATTCGGATCCTCGAACACCGCAATCACACGCTTGCCGCTACCCTTGACGTTCTTCATGGCGAGATCGAGCGGCAGGTCGGCGAACTTCACGCGATTCAGTTCGTCGATGCGCGCCTGCGTCAGGTCCTTCGAGCTTTCGGTGTCGATCACCCGACCGATGAAGACATAACGTCCGTCTGCATCGGCATAGACAATTTCGCTGCCCACCTTGACTTCATAAAGACCGCTATAAGGCGTCTTGGTCACACTGTCGATCGACGCGTCGTTGCCAAAGCGGTTCTGCAGCGCCTTCTTGATCTTCGCTTCCTGCGCACCCACCGCAGTCGAAACCAATAACATTCCAGCCGCCAGCAAGGCCAGCCAGCGCAGATTTTTCATCATGATTTTTCACCAGTGGAAGAGTAAAGAGGACGTCCAAAAGCGTGCGCCATCAGGCGGCGCTTCAGGAAAGGTAATTTGTCGAGCGCGGCCATGCCGAGATTGCGCATGGCACGGATTGGCTCGAACTCGGACGAGAACAGGCGATATAGGCCGTCGGTGGCCACCTGCATCAGCAGTACCTCTTCCTTGCGCGAGCGCGCATAACGCGCCAGCGTGCGCAGATCGCCGCAATCAGTGGCCTGCTCGCGCCGGTCCAGCGCAGCGAGCAGCGCATCGATGTCGGCAAAGCCGAGATTCATGCCCTGCCCGGCCAGCGGATGCACCACATGCGCCGCATCGCCGATCAGTGCGACACGATCTGCGACCAGCGATTGCGAGCGAATCAACCGCAAAGGGAAAGCCCGCGGCAACGACGGCGCCAGCATGGCAAACCGGCCCAAAGTCTGGCCGGGTAACTGCTGCAAGCGTTCGCACAACTGCTCAGGGGATTCACGCAACAGCACGCCAGCGAACGGCTCCGGCGCCGACCAGACCAGCGACACACGCTCGCCGGGCAGCGGCAACAGCGCGACGATGCCATCCGCTCCCAGGAACCACTGGCTGGCGACGCCATGATGCGGATGCTCGCAGCTGAAATTCGCAACCACGGCGCTTTGCCCGTACGAACGATAGTCAAGGCCGATATCAGCCTGGGTGCGCACCCAGGAATGCGCGCCGTCGGCACCGACCAGCAACGCGCAGTCGACCACCTGCCCAGAATCGAGCGTGACCGACACACGAGAAGCATCGCAACGCATCTGCACTGCCGATCCCTGAACCAGCTTCACCCCGGTGGAAAACCGCAGCGCCGAATCAAGCGCACGATTCAGGTTACTGTCCTCGACGATCCAGGCAAGCGCACCGACGCGAGCACTATAGGCATCGAAAGACAATTGACCGGAACGCACGGTGTCGTCGCCATGGACGGCCATTGCATCGGCGGCTGCGATGCGATTTTCATCCATCGCGTCCCACACCTTGAGTGAGGTGAGCAAATTCCGCGCAACGTGATTCAGCGCGTACACGCGCAGATCCCAGTTGTCAGGAGGAGCGGCGTCATGCGCCGGCAATGCAGGCGCAACCAGCACAACTTTCAGTCCGGCCTGCGCCAGCGCCAGCGCGCCCGCCTTGCCGACCGCGCCGCTGCCGATCACGCAGATGTCACAGGAAATCGTCATGCAAGCATTATAGCCGCGCAAACCTTGGCGCTTTCAGCATAGGGGTTTGCAGGGGCGGAATGTTTTGCTATAATTTTGGTCTTGGCCTGGTAGCTCAGTCGGTAGAGCAGAGGATTGAAAATCCTTGTGTCGGTGGTTCGATTCCGCCCCGGGCCACCAAGAACTCTGAATAGCCCACTTGCTGGGCTATTTTATTTTAACCTGCGTG
>JAOASL010000039.1 GCA_030158675.1 Burkholderiaceae bacterium
AAAGCAGGCTGCACTATCACACCTGTAGGTTCGAGGGTAATGTTGTGCGGAAATCCTAAGATGATCGAGGACATGCGCGTGCGCCTGCACGCAAGAGGAATGAAGCCCTGCCGTCGGATGACGGCAGGGCATTTTTTAACCGAAAACTACTGGTAACTTCAGTAACTATCCAAACCGTGGGCTTCGTCGCAAACGTTGTTTTGAATGACGCGGCAATATCCAAAGGCGTCAGTTAAACGAACTGCCTTCGGCTGCCAGCTTCTCCAGCAGAGGAGCAGCTTTCCATGCCTCAGGATGATGTCCGTTCGCATACTTGCGAACCGAGCGCAGCACATTCGGCAAGCCTACCGTGTCAGCATAAAACATTGGGCCGCCACGGAACAGTGGGAAGCCATATCCGGTCAGGTAAACCATGTCAATATCAGATGCGCGCAGCGCGATGCCCTCTTCAAGAACCAGTGCACCTTCGTTCACGAGCGCGTACACCAAACGCTCGACGATTTCTTCATCACTGATCTTGCGGCGCTCCACACCGATCTCAGCACAATGTGCAATGACTAACTGGTTCACTTCGTCTGACGGGTATGCCTTGCGGTCGCCCGGCTTGTAGTCATACCATCCGGCCGAGGTCTTCTGGCCGAACCGTCCTTTCTCGCACAGCTTGTCACCGATCTTCGAGTAAACGACATCCGGCTTCTCGACGTAGCGACGCTTGCGGATATACCAGCCAATGTCGTTACCTGCGAGATCACTCATCCGGAAAGGACCCATGGCGAATCCGAATTTCTCGACAGCTTTGTCAACCTGCTCCGGCAAGCATCCTTCGTCAAGCAGGAAGAAAGCTTGACGAATGTACTGTTCAACCATACGGTTGCCGATAAAACCATCGCAAACACCGGAGACCACGCCGGTTTTTTTTATTTTCTTAGCCAGCGCCATGACCGTCGCCAGCACGTCCTTGCCGGTCTTCGCACCTCGCACGATCTCCAGCAGCTTCATCACGTTTGCCGGGCTGAAGAAATGCGTTCCGATCACGTCCTGCGGCCGCTTTGTGAAACTGGCGATCTTGTCAACATCCAGTGTCGATGTATTCGAAGCGAGGATCGCGCCGGGCTTCATCACTTCGTCAAGCTTTTTGAAGACTGTTTCCTTAACCGAGATATCCTCGAATACGGCTTCAATCACTATGTCGGCAGCTGCAATGTCATCGTAAGACATCGTCCCGCTGATTAGACCGACACGCTTATCGAACTGTTCTTGGGTGAGCTTGCCCTTCTTCATCGAATTTCCGTAATTCTTGCGGATAGTGGCGAGACCTTTGTCGAGGGCATCCTGCTTCATCTCGAGCAATTTGACCGCAATACCGGCATTGGCAAAGTTCATCGCAATACCCCCCCCCATCGTCCCGGCACCGATCACCGCTGCTGACTTGATCTCACGCAGCAATGTATCGGCCGGTACATCGGGAATCTTCGATGCGGCGCGCTCACCGAAAAACGCGTGCCTCAGCGCCTTGGATTCAGGTGTTTGCACCAGTTCCAGGAAAAGACTGCGCTCATAAGCCAGTCCCTCTTCAAATTTTTTCGTAACTGTCGCCGCCACGGCATCGACGCATTTCAGTGGCGCTGGAAAGGGACCAGCGACCGTTCGCACTGTGTTTCGAGCGAACTGCAGATAGCCTTCCGCATTCGGCATATCGACCCGGAGATCACGCACCTTGGGCAAGGGTCGGTGGTCAGCGACACTGCGTGCAAATGCGACGGCAGCTGTGATCAGATCTCCATCAATCATCTGATCGAATAATTTCGAGCCAGCCAGTTTTTCGGACATGACCGTCGTGCCTGACACAATCATGTTTAACGAGCGCTCGAGACCGAGCACACGCGGCAAGCGTTGCGTGCCGCCAGCGCCAGGAAGAATGCCAAGTTTGACTTCAGGTAGCGCAATTTGGGCGCCAGCCACCGCAACCCGGTAATGACAGCCAAGAGCCAGCTCCAGCCCCCCACCCATTGCCATTCCGTGGATTGCTGCAATCACCGGCTTGCTAGCCCCCTCGACCATGCGAATGGCTGTATGCAGCGACGGCTCTTGCAAGACCTTCGGCGAGTTGAATTCGCGAATATCTGCGCCACCCGAGAAACCCTTACCCGAACCGATCAGCACAATCGCTTTCACTGCAGCGTTGTCCAGCGCGCGGTTCACGCCATCGACGATGCCGCTCCGTGTCGCATGGCCCAAGCCATTCACCGGTGGGTTGTCGAGCGTGATGACGGCAATGTCGCCGTGCTCCTGATAGGTCGCGGTCATGAAGAAAATCTCCTCTCGTGGTCGTGGCTGCCAGCTCTGCGCAAGCAGGTGTAGCCGATAACTATACCGCAGAAAAGCACGACCGTATTATTTCGATTTCACTCTCAGCAGTGCGCTACGGCGCTGGTCTTCCCGGTACGCATAGTCGACGCGCCCACCACTGACTTTGCCGATCACGATCATATTGGTCGTAATTGCATCATGGTCGGCTGCAGAGAACGGGTAGTCATAGCTGGTCACGGCGCCCTGATAGCGACTGTCGAGGTTCTCGAGCGCCTGCCGTATCGCATTGCCCTCAGTCGACCGTGCCTGCCGCAGCGCGAGCGCTAGCAGGTGCATGCCATCGTAACCTTGAGCAGCGCTCATCGGTGAAGGAATCAAATCCGTCTTGAAATGTCGGCCGTAAGCGAGCAGAAAGCTGTTTTTCGCTGTGGAGCCAGCGTCCTGAATGAAAGTTTGCGGCATGAGCGCACCTTCGGCCGACGAACCGGCTGCATCGATGAAATTGCGCATCGACAGTGTCCAGCTGCCTAGAAGCGGTGCACGCCAGCGGGACATTGTCATCGCTTTCGCAATTTGTGCGAGCTCCGGACCGATACCCCAGGCGACCACGGCTTGGGCACCGGCACTGCGTACGCGTCGTAGTGCGTCATCCATACGGATCGCCCCTATCGTGAATCGCTCAGTGGCCACAACCTCTAACGAGGCCGTTCGCGCAGCAGCGGTAAATGCGGCCACGCCGCTGTCACCATAAGAGGTGTCATCGGCCAGCAAGGCAACCCGCTGGCTGCCGCGCTTCTTCAGATCTGCGGCCAGTATCGCTGCTTCAAGATCCAGCGTTGGCGATACGCGAAAGATGAAATTCGCAGTGCTGGCTGGCGGCGCATACTTGCGCGTCAGCGCAGGACCGGTGGAGACCGCCACCAGCAGCGGAATACGCGCTCTCTGGTAGTACTCGATCGACGCAAGCCCGACACCGGTGTTGACAATACCGATGGTGGCCGCCACCTTCATCTTTACCAGCTCGGCAGCCACCTGCGCGCCCAGCTCATTACGCGCCTGATCATCGCGCTCGATCAATTCGATCGGCTGACCGTGGATGCCGCCAATCGCATTGATTTCCTCGACCGCCAGCCGCACACCATTGCGCATGCTCTCGCCCATCGGACTGGATCCGCCGCTGAATGGGCCGCTCAGGCCGATTCGTATCGGCTGCGCAAGCGAAGGAAGTGCCGCAATCGCCAATGCGGACACTGCCGCAAGACGAAGCAGTACGGACAGCCAGTGGCAGGTGCCCCGCATGGGATTCTCCGGACGAGTTCAGGAACGAGGCAGATTGCAGGATGCAAGCGGGCTTTGTCCATCGATGCCAGTCAAGTGTGGCGAAGAGAATACCTCGCGACAAAAAAAATCAGCGGATGCCCCGACAACAGGACATCCGCTGAAATCAATGCTGAAAAAGAGGTCTGTTATTGTGGACGCTTCATGTTGCAAGATGTCGGCTGCGCAGCAACATACGCGTCGATCTTCTGCTCAGTCTTCCAGCCATAACCTGTGTTTTCCTGATCAAATTTCACGTCTTTAGCGTTCGCCTTCACCCAGGTAGTTATATAGATCGGCTGCTGAAGCTGGTGATCGGTCTTCCTCATCTCGACATCGCCGTTCAGTGTTTTGAAGCGCTGACCTTCCATCGCAAAAGCCACTTTGACCGGGTCAGTTGATTTGGCCTGGTTAATGCCAAGACCGAGCAACTGAATTGCGGAATACGTGGTCATGCCGTAATAGTCGTCATTGAATTTCTTCTTGAAGCTTTCGACCAGATCCTTGCCGGCGTAAGTTTCGTTGTTCACGTTCCAGGTACCGGCATAGCGCACATAATTTGCAGCTGCGGCGCCCATCACGGTTGGCACGCCGGTCGTGTAGCCATAGTAGGTGTAGAACTTGGCCTTCAGGCTGGCGTCGCGCGCTGCCTTCACCAACAGAGCCAGGTCGGAACCCCAGTTGCCGGTAATGACCACGTCGGCACCGCTGGCAGCGATCTTCGCGACATAGGGCGAGAAATCTTTCACGCTGCCGATCGGGTGCAGATCATCGCCGACGATCTCGACATCAGGGCGCTTGCGCTTCAGGTATTCCTTCGCGGCGCGGGTCACCTGATGACCGTGGGCGTAGTTTTGGCCGATGATATAAACCTTCTTCACCGACTTGTCTTTTGACAGGTAGGTCGTCAGCGCCTCCATCTTCATGTCGGAGTTTGCATCGAGACGGAAGTGCCAGAAGCTGCACTTGCTGTTGGTCAGGTCTGGATCCACCGCCGCGTAATTCAGGAACACAACTTCCTTGCCGGGATTGCGCTCATTGTGCTTGTTGATGGCATCAATCAGCGCGCCGGCCGCGCCCGAGCCATTACCTTGCACAACGTAGCGATAGCCCTGATCAATGGCAGCCTTCAGCACCGTCAGCGATTCCTGCGGACTCGCCTTGTTATCAAAGCCAGTCACTTCGAAGGTATGGCCAGGCGACCATTTATCGCGGTTCGCAACTTCTGCGACCGACTGGAAGCTCTTCAGCAGGTTCTGGCCGACCGGAGCAAACGGACCAGACAGCGGATCGATGAAAGCGACTTTGACGACATCAGCCTGTGCGATCGGCGCCGCAAATGTGACTGCTAGCGCAGCTGCGAGGACAGATGAGCGGAAGTTGTGAGCCATGGTTGTACTCCTCCTGTTGAATAGTGTTTGCCGCGGGCCGCTCGCGGCTTTATCAAGCTGCGTAATCAGGCTGTCTGTCAAACTTCCAGCCACTCCTTGCGGATGGCGGGGCTCTCTTGCAATTGCTTGGGTGTGCCTTCGAAAACGATCGATCCGCGCCCCATCACATAGACACGCTGCGAGATATCGAGCGCAATCGCCAGTTTCTGCTCGACCAGCAGCACCGAAATGCCGCGCTCCTTCAATGCCTGCAAATACTGAGCGACCAGTTCCACAATTTTCGGCGCCAACCCTTCGGTCGGCTCGTCGATCATGATCAGGTCGGGGTCGCCCATCAGGGTGCGACACAATGTCAGCATCTGCTGTTCACCGCCCGACAGCACGCCTGCGGCCGTATGCTGGCGCTCCTGCAGGCGCGGGAACATCTGATACATATCAGTCAGATTCCAGCGCGAGGTATGGCCGCGCTTCTGCCCCAGCAGCAGGTTCTGCTCGACTGTCAGCGTCGGAAAGATATCGCGGTTCTCAGGAACATAGCCCAAACCTAGGTGAGCAATCCGGAATGCCGGAAGACCAAGGATGTCGCGGCCGCCAAAACGCACCGAACCCGTGGCTGTTACTAGCCCCATCACTGCCTTGACTGTCGTCGATCGACCGACCCCATTGCGCCCCAGCAGGCTGACGATTTCGCCTTTCTGCACATCCAGATTGACACCGTGCAGCACATGGCTTTTGCCATAAAACGCCTGAAGATCACGAATTTCGAGCAACGCGCTCATTCGCCCTCCTGCAATGCCGCATGACCGCCGAGATAGGCTTCCTGCACGCGCGGGTTGTCACGGATCGCGGCAGGCGTATCGCAGGCCAGCACCTCGCCATAAACGACCACAGCGATTCGGTCGGCCAGTCCGAACACCACGCTCATATCGTGCTCGACCATCATCAGGGTGCGCCCTTCCGTGACGCGCGCGATCAATTCGACCGCCGCATCGGACTCCGAGCGGCTCATGCCGGCAGTCGGTTCATCGAGCAGAATCACATCAGCGCCGCCGGCAATGGTGATTCCGATCTCGAGCGCGCGCTGTTCAGCATAGGTGAGCATGCCGGCCGGCACATGGCGCCGCCAACCGAGGCCAATCGATTCCATCACTGCTTCTGCCCGTTCACGCGCATCGCGCAACGCGCTCAGCTTTTGCCAGAATGAGTAGCGGTATCCCAGCGACCACAGAACCGCACAACGCAGGTTCTCGAATACAGACAGCCGGTGAAAGATGTTGGTGATCTGAAAGCTGCGCGATAATCCGAGCCGATTGATCCGGTAAGGCGGCAGGCCGGTAATATCAGTATCCTTCAGCAGCACCTTTCCGCTGGTCGGCACATAGCGACCAGACAGCAGGTTGAACAGTGTCGACTTGCCGGCGCCGTTCGGACCAATGATGGCCATCCGTTCACCCTGCTTCACCTGCAGATCGATACCCCGAATGATTTCAGACTGTCCAAAGCGTTTTTTCAGCTGGCGGATATCGAGCGCAATAGCGGTCATGTCATGCTCCTCGCCAGCAATTGTTCTATCTCTGCATTCACCTGGTCCCACGCATCGACGAATGGCGCGCGGGTCAGCCGGAAAGACAGGCCGCCGGCCGCCAGCAACGCGCAGCCACTGATCCAGCCGCCCGCGCTTGCTGTGTCGACCACCAGACCGAACAGGCCCAGCGTCGTTCCCTGCGCTGACTCCAGCGACCAGTGGTACAGCATCTCAATCAGCACGATAGCGCCGGCGGTCGCGAACAGGCTGGATGCCAGGATCGCCAGCCCGGCAGGCAGCACGCGCGCGACTTTCTTGTATTTGACGATGCGCAGGTTCGCCATGATCAGGCTGGCCAGTCCACCCGGCGCATACATCACCATCAAAATAAAGAACAGACCGAGATACAGCTGCCAGGCCTTGGTGAATTCGGACAACATCACCGTCATGAAAATGCCGACGATGGCGCCGAGCAGCGGCCCAAAGAAGACGCCCGTGCCGCCAATGAAAGTAAACAGCAAGACGGCGCCAGAGCGCGCCAGGCTGACGTTCTCAGCCGAGACGATCTCGAAATTGATCGCCGACAATCCGCCCGAAATCCCGGCGAAAAAACCAGACAACACCAGCACTATCCAGCGCACGCGCCGTGTGTCGTAGCCAATAAATTCAGCGCGTTCCGGATTGTCACGCACAGCATTCGCGATCCGACCCAGCGGAGTGTGCGAGAAGGCGAACACCGCAGCCGTACTGATGAAGAGCCAGCCAGCGATCAGATAGTAGACCTGGATCTGCGGTCCGAAGCTCAGGCCAAAGAATGGCGTGCCATATACGCGATTACCCGAAATGCCGGCCTCGCCGCCGAAGAAGCCGGGAAACATCAGCGAGCAGGCAAATACCAGTTCGACGATGCCGAGCGAAATCATTGAGAACGTCGTACCCGAACGCTTGGTCGTCACATAACCGAAAAGTGCGCCGAACAGCAGTCCCGCCATGCCGCCAACCAGAGGAATCAGCGGTAGCGGTATCGGCAGCGTACCGACACCGGCGAGATTGATCGCATGGATGGCGATGAACGCGCCCAATCCGGAATACACCGCATGACCGAACGACAGCATCCCGCCCTGCCCGAGCAGCATGTTGTAGGACAGGGCGAAGATCATCACCGTGCCCATCATCGACATCACGGACAGACTGGCGCCGGAACGGAACAACAGCGGCGCAAGCATCAGTGCAAACGCAAACAGTCCCCACACGGCCCAGCGGCCGAGGTTCAGCGGACGAAAACGGATCGGTGCGGCTGGCATTCAGGTCTCCCGCGTGCCCATCAGCCCGCGCGGACGCAGGATCAGAACCAGCAACAGCAGCACATACGGCAAGATCTGCGCGACCTCGGACAGCGTCAGCGACAACAACCTGTAGAGGCCCGCGTCGGGCGCGATGTCAAAGCCAAAACGCTTCATCGCCCCCAGCAGCGACCAGTCCAGCGCAATCGCAAAAGTCTGAATCATTCCGATCAGCAGAGAAGCCAGCAGCGCACCGGCGAGCGAACCCATACCGCCGGTGACCACGACCACGAAGATGATGCTGCCCACGGTGGCGGCCATCCCCGGCTCAGTGACAAAGGCATTGCCGCCGATGACGCCGGCCAGTCCTGCCAGCGCACAGCCGCCACCGAACACCGCCATGAACACGCGTGGCACATTGTGGCCTAGCGCCTCGACCGCTTCGGGGTGGCTCAGTGCAGCCTGAATGACCAGCCCGATCCGGGTGCGTGTCAGCAGCAGCCAGATCGCGCCCAGCATCAGCAGCGCTACGCCCATCATGAAGCCGCGATAGATAGGGAAAGATGTCGAGTACAGCGTGAACAAAGGACCATCGAGTTCGGCCGGAATACGATAAGGCACGGCCGCTCTGCCCCAGATCATCTGCACGATTTCGACCACCAGATAAGACAGGCCGAAGGTGAACAGCAACTCGGACACATGCCCATGTTTGTGCACAACACGCAGGCCAAAGCGTTCGACCAGTGCGCCGATGACACCGACTGCCAGCGGCGCGACCACCAGTGCCGGCCAAAAGCCCAGCTTCTGACTGATCGCAAAGCCGAAGTAAGCGCCGAGCATGTAGAAACTCGCATGCGCGAAGTTCAGTACGCCCATCATGCTGAAAATCAGCGTAAGGCCGGACGACAGCATGAACAGCAACAGTCCGTAACTGAGGCCGTTCAGCAATGAGATCAGTGCGAATTCCAAGCGTCAGTCCCCATGCGGCCGTCAGGCCGTCGGCAGCTTGTAATCGCGGTAGGCATCGCGAATCTTGTTCTTCAGGATTTTGCCGGTAGCGCCGAGCGGCAGCGCATCGGCAAACACGACATCGTCCGGGGTCCACCATTTCGCGATCTTGCCATCGTAGAAATTCAGCAATTCTTCTTTACTGACCGCCATTCCCGGCTTCTTCACGACGACCAGCAATGGCCGCTCATCCCACTTCGGATGGAATACGCCGATACAGGCGGCCTGCATCACGGCGGGGTGGGCAACCGCGATATTTTCCAGATCGATCGAACCGATCCATTCGCCGCCGGACTTGATCACATCCTTGCTGCGATCCGTGATCTGCAGATAGCCTTCGGAGTCGATCACGGCCACGTCGCCGGTCGGGAACCAGCCGTCCTCCAATACATCACCGCCTTCAGACTTGAAGTAGCCGGATACCACCCACGGTCCGCGCACTAGCAGGTTGCCGTAAGTTGTGCCGTCCCAGGGAAGCTCCTTGCCCTCGTCATCGACGATCTTCATGTCGACGCCATAAATCGCACGTCCCTGTTTCTCAAGCTTGGCTTGTTTCTTTTCTTCCGGGAGATCCAGATGCTGGCTCATCAGCGTGCAGCAGGTACCAAGCGGCGACATCTCGGTCATGCCCCATGCATGCACGACATCCACGCCATAGTCGTTGCGCAGCGTTTTCATCATCGCCGGCGGGCAGGCCGAACCGCCGATCACGGTGCGGCGGAACGTCGAGAATTTGAGCTTGTTCTGGCCGACGTAATTCAGCACGCCCAGCCACACTGTCGGCACACCTGCCGAAAACGTTACCTTCTCCTGCTCGAACAATTCATAGATCGACTTGCCGTCCAGCGCCGGACCGGGCAGCACCAGCTTCGCGCCAGTCAACATCACCGAATATGGCAGGCCCCACGCATTCACATGGAACATGGGTACCACCGGCAACACCACATCGCGCGCCGAGACATCCAGCGCATCCGGCAGTGCCGACGCAAACGAATGCAGGATAGTGGAGCGATGCGAGTACAGCGCTCCCTTCGGGTTACCCGTCGTGCCTGATGTGTAGCAGAGGCTCGATGCTGAATTTTCGTCAAATACTGGCCATTCGAATTCATCGGACTCCGCCGCGAGCAGATCTTCGTAGCAAAGCAGGTTCGGAATTTTGTCGGTAGCCGGCAGGTGTTCGCGGTCGCACAGCGCGATGAAGCCCTTGACGGTCTTGCAGAGCGGCGCGATCGTCTCGATCACCGCGGTGAAGCTCAGATCGAACAGCAGATACTGGTCTTCCGCATGATTGGCGATATACGCAACCTGCTCAGGGTGCAGCCGGGGATTAATGGTGTGCAACACTGCGCCCATACCCGACACGCCGTAATACGCTTCAATATGCCGATAACCATTCCATGCCAGCGTCGCAATGCGATCACCCATAACGATGCTGCGGTGCGTCAACGCATTCGCGAGTTGGCGCGCGCGCCGATGGCATTCGCGATAGTTGTAGCGATGAATATCGCCTTCGACCCGCCGGGAAACGATTTCGGTATCGCCGTAATAGCGGTCAGCGTGCCTGATCAGTGAAGAAATGAGCAACGGCTGGCTCATCATGCGGCCCATCAATGGGCTCTGCGGGTACTGCGCCATGGTGTCTCCGATTAATTTTTCTGCTGCAACAACGGCGATTCTTGTGCGCCGCTTATCTTTTGGTCAACCGCTTTTTATGGCGCATCGCACCAATTTGCTCATGGCAAACAGAGCTCAGCTGCGGTAACCGGGATCCAAACGTTCAAGCTTGCGCAGCAACGCCGGCCAGGCGAGCGCGCCGTATTCGGACTGCGTGACCTGCCGTGCCTGATGCATCGCATTCGCGATGATTGGCTCCGGGATCGGACGCAAAAGCGTTCCGCCGGCCATCGCTCTGACCTGAATAGCGCAAGCCGATTCAAAGTTGTACATGCTCAGGAAAGCGTCGGCCACCGTCCTGCCCACGGTTAGCAGGCCATGGTTGCGCAGCATCAGATAAGTCTTGTCTCCGAAGTCAGCAACCAGTCGCGGCTTCTCGTCGTCATTCAAGGCGACGCCTTCGTAATCGTGATAAGCAAGGCTGTTCAGAACGAAGATGGACGCCTGAGATATCGGCTGTACCCCGCTCTCTTGGGCCGCGACCGCACAGCCATTCACCGTATGCGTATGCAACACGCAGTGCGCGTCTTCGCGTGCCTCGTGAATTGCGGAGTGAATCGTAAAGCCGGCCGGATTGACACGAAAAGGTGAGTCATCAAGCTTGTTACCGTGCAAGTCAATTTTCACAAGTGACGATGCAGTCACTTCGTCAAACGTCAGCCCGTAAGGGTTAATGAGAAACGCGTGATCACCGCCAGGAACCCGCGCGGTAATGTGCGTAAAAACCAGATCCGACCAGCCAAAGACTGCTACCAGCCGGTAGCAGGCGGCCAGATCAATACGGACCTGCCATTCTTCGGCATTAACCCTGTGCCTGACCGACGGTATGTCGAGGCGCTCCGCTGCGTTCAAGTGCACTCTCCTCTTCTCTGTCAAAATAATGACCTTCAGTGACGCCGCCCGACTTCGGATGACGACCAGGCGCTTGCCCAAATTTTTAAGTCCGGCAAGCTACGCCCGGCTGACATCCATCGTAACAGATGCCATTCATGAATCGCCCCGACCTGCCACTGCTGCGCCAACATCCCCTCGATGAGCTGCGACTCACCAACAGCTACGCGACGCTGCCACCTGCGTTCCATACACGGTTACGTTCGACGCCGCTGCCATCGCCTTACCTCGTCTGCGGCAGTCATGATGCAGCAGCACTGATCGGGCTCGATCCGGCCGAGTTCAACACGCCTCGTTTCGCCGAGATTTTCAGTGGCAATGATGAGCTGCCCGGATCGCAGCCACTAGCCGCCGTTTACTCGGGCCATCAGTTCGGCGTCTGGGCCGGCCAGCTTGGCGACGGTCGCGCGATCCTGCTCGGTGAAGCCGCCGAGACGGGGATTCCAGGCAGCTCGCTGGAGCTGCAACTGAAGGGCGCAGGCAAGACCCCCTATTCGCGCATGGGCGACGGACGCGCCGTGCTGCGTTCATCGATCCGCGAGTTCCTGTGCTCGGAAGCGATGGCGGGACTGGGTATTCCCACCACCCGCGCGCTGTGTGTCATTGGCTCGGACCTGAGCGTCATGCGCGAGCTGCCCGAGACCGCGGCAGTCGTCACCCGCATGTCGCAGAATTTCGTGCGTTTCGGTTCATTCGAACATTGGTTCTGGCAAGACCGCCACGACGAACTCAAGACACTGGCCGACTATGTCATCGCCCGCAGTTATCCCGAGCTGCGTGATGCCGATCGTCCTTACCACGCACTGCTGCGCGAAGTGACACGTCGTACCGCCGAGCTGGTCGCGCAATGGCAAGCCGTGGGATTCATGCACGGCGTGCTCAATACCGACAACATGTCCATCCTCGGACAGACGCTGGATTACGGACCGTTCGGCTTCATGGAAGCCTTCGATCCGGCGCACATCTGTAACCATACCGACCATAGCGGCCGCTACTCCTACCGGATGCAGCCGCAAATCGGCGAATGGAATTGCTATGCGCTCGGGCAAGCCATGCTGCCGCTGATTGGTGATGTTGATGAAGTCCAGGATGCGCTGGCGATTTACCAGCCAGCCTTTTCCACGCGCATGAATGCGCTATGGCACGCGAAGCTGGGATTGGCGACAAACCGCGACGAGGACGACACGCTGATCCGCAAACTACTGGACAGCCTGGCCGCCAGCCGTGTCGATTTCCCGCTGTTTTTCCGGCGGCTTTCGGGATTTTCATCCGCCTCAGAGACTGCTGATGCGCCATTGCGCGACTTGTTCATCGACCGCAGCGCATTCGACGCATGGTCAGTAGAATACCGGCAGCGCTTGCGGGACGAAAGCAGCGCAGATGCGGAGCGCAAGGCCGCAATGAACCGCGTGAATCCAAAGTATGTGCTGCGCAATTATCTGGCACAAACCGCGATTGACAAGGCGCAGCAAAAAGATTTTTCGGAAGTCCGGCGCTTGTTGCAGATGCTGCAGCAGCCCTTCGACGAACAGCCGGATAACGAGGCATATGCCGCGCTGCCACCTGACTGGGCCGCCGGTATTGAAGTCAGCTGCTCGTCCTGAATGCCTGCTTGAAAACGGCTCCTGACTCGCCGCCCTAATGGAGAAAAATATGCAGAGCAAGAAAGTCGTGCGCACCGATGCCGAGTGGCGCGCGATGCTGGAACCGCTGGACTATGAGGTAACGCGCCATGCCGCGACCGAGCGCGCCTTTACCGGACGCTACCATGACCATCATGAACCTGGCATTTACACCTGCGTCTGCTGTGGCACGCCGCTGTTCGAGTCGGACGCGAAATTCGATTCCGGATGCGGCTGGCCCAGCTATTTTCGTCCGCTGGATCCGGCCAATGTCAGCGAACGCATCGACCGCAGCCATGGCATGCTGCGCACCGAAATTCTCTGCAGCGTTTGCGACGCCCATCTGGGCCACGTGTTTCCCGACGGACCACCGCCGACCGGCCTGCGCTACTGCATCAACTCGGCATCCCTGACCTTCACCACTCAATCCAGATAACCCGCATGAAGCTGCTGTTCGACCTCTTCCCCGTGATACTTTTTTTCGCCGTCTTCAAGTTCACCGGCGCCAACCCGGAGTTCGCGCAGAATTTCGGCAATCACTACCTTGCCGTGCTGGTCTCAGGCGGCGAAGTCACTTTGCAACAAGCACCCATTCTACTGGCCACAGCGGTAGCGATCCTGGCGACAGCCGCGCAGGTGCTGTGGCTGCTGGCGCGCCGCAAGCCGGTCGACCATATGCTGTGGGTGTCGCTGGCAATCATTGTGCTGTTCGGCGGCGCTACGATCTATTTCCATGACGAGCAGTTCATCAAGCTCAAACCGACCGTGCTGTACTGGTGCTTTGCGCTGGTGCTGCTGGGAGCGCCGCTGCTGTTCGGAAAGAATCTCATGCGCTCGATGATGGGCAAACAAATGACCCTGCCCGACATCGTCTGGTCGCGACTGAATTTGGCCTGGGGACTGTTCTTCGCCGTGATGGGCGCGGTTAATCTGTATGTCGCGTTCACCAAACCGCTTGAATTCTGGGTGAATTTCAAGCTGTTCGGCTTCCTCGGACTGATGATCGCCTTCGTCATCGCGCAAAGCGTTTACCTGTCACGTCATATGAAGGAGGCGGAATGAACCGACCGGAACGCATTCACGCACTTCTGCAGGCAGTATTCGATCCGATTGAATGCAGACTCGAAGACGAATCTCATCTGCATGCCGGACATGCCGGCGCGGCTTCCGGTGGCGGGCATTACCAGCTGACACTAGTGTCAGCGCGATTCCTGGGCCTGAGCAAGGTTGGCCGTCATAGGCTGGTGTATGATTGCCTGCGCGAGATGATGAAAAAAGAAATACACGCGCTCGCAATGACCCTGCTGACCCCAGACGAGGCACAAGCCTTGCGATAGTCGCAGGGCATTTTTGTTCAACATATCCCTACTTTATCCATGATGAATCTGAAATCTGCCCGTCTGCTGCTGCTGTGTGCCGCCTCCGCAGCCGCTGTCGCTTCCACCTCTGCATATGCGCAAAATGTCGCGGTCGTCAACGGCAAGGCCATCCCGACCTCCCGCGTCGAATCGATGGTCAAGCAGATGGTGCAACAGGGTCAGAAAGACTCTCCCGAAATGCGCTCGATGATCAAGGACGAACTGATCAACCGCGAAGTGCTTACGCAAGAAGCTGATCGTCAGGGCATCTCGAATCGCCCGGACATCAAGAGCCAGATCGACATGGCGCGCCAGTCGATCGTGATTCGCACACTGGCGCAGGAATACGTCGCAAAGCACCCGGTCAAAGAAGAAGAAATGAAAGCCGAGTACGACAAGTTCAAAGCCACGCTGCCGTCCAAGGAATATCACGCACGCCACATCCTGGTGGACAAGGAAGACGAGGCGAAAGCCATCATCGCCAAGCTGAAAGGCGGAGCGAAGTTCGATGAACTAGCCTCTGCGTCGAAAGACAAGGGTTCGGCCCAACAAGGCGGTGACCTCGGATGGGCGCCGGCGGACGCTTTCGTCAAGCCTTTCTCCGATGCGATGGCTGGCCTGAAGGTGGGCGAAATCACAGCGGTACCGGTGCAGAGCCAGTTCGGCTATCACGTGATCAAGCTGGAAGAAACGCGCGACGCACAGCAGCCGGGCTTCGATGAAGTCAAGGAACGCATCGCCGAGTCCTTGCAGCAGCGCAAGCTGCAGACCTTCCAGCAAGACCTGCGCAAGAAGGCAAAGATCCAGTAATTTCCGGATCAGTCCAACGGTTCAAAAAGCCGGTGCTTGCACCGGCTTTTTCATGGGCGTTTGTGCTGCAGGCTGGCATCAATGGCTCGCAACTTCCGCTCACACAACGAAGCGTCCAAAATCCGTTAGAGTAAGTGTCCCTGACACAAGCAGGCTGGCCAGGCACGCCGCCCGTCGCCTGACACGGCAGCTTCTTCCCCGATCCGACGCCAGCACCTGAAAATGCACCGACTTCGCCTGTCCGAGCTGATCTCAGCCTTAAGCCACGCACTGGACATCACCGAGGGCCAGCCCGAAGGGCATTGCGTGCGCTGCTGCTGGATCGGAATGCAGGTCGGCCGTCGTATCGGCCTGCCGGACGAAGAACTCCGGAACCTGTATTACACCCTCTTGTTGAAAGATCTTGGCTGCAGCAGCAATGCGGCACGTATCTGCGAGCTCTATCTCACCGACGACCTGGCTTTCAAGCGCAACTTCAAGACCGTCGGTGACAGCGTGCCTCAGGTGCTGAATTTCGTGCTGTCGCACACCGGGCTGCAGGCTCCGCTGGCTGAGCGATTCCGTGCCGTGCTGGGCATTTTTCGCCATGGCAGCGATTTTGCGGATGAACTGATCCAGACTCGCTGCCAGCGCGGTGCCGACATTGCGCGGCTGTTGCGCTTCCCGGAATCAGTGGCCACCGGCATTTACCATCTCGACGAGCACCACAATGGCAAAGGCCGGCCGCACGGGCTGGCAGGCCAGAAAATTCCGCTCTACTCGCGCATTGCACTGATGTCGCAGGTCATCGATGTGTTTCACACCAGCGGCGGCCCGACGGCGGCGATGGAGGAGATCGCTCACCGACGTGGTCAATGGTTTGATCCTGAACTGGCCAATGTTTTTCTGTCCGTTGCCGATGCAGCATTCTGGAAGCAATTGGCCGATGGCGATATACCGGCAGCGGTACTGGCACTGGAGCCGGCATCACAGATCATGTCACTGGACGAGGACTATCTGGATGACATCGCCGCTGCCTTCGGTCAGATCGTCGACGCCAAAAGCCCTTACACTAGCGGCCATAGCGCGCGCGTGGCGCTGTATGCCGATCTGATGGCCGAAACCATAGGCTTGTCCGCCGGGCGCCGCCGCTGGCTCAAGCGCGGCGCGCTGCTGCACGACATTGGCAAACTGGGGGTCAGCAACAGCATTCTGGACAAGCCCGGCAAGCTGGACGAGGAGGAATGGGCGGCAGTACGCGCGCATGCGATGTATACCGAAGCGATTCTGTCGAGGATGGATGCATTCGGCGAGCTGGCTCGCATAGCCAGCGCGCACCATGAGCGCCTTGACGGCAATGGCTATCCGCGCGGCCTGTCCGCCACCGACATCGCTATCGAGACGCGTATCATTACTTGCGCCGACATCTTCGACGCCATCACGGCCGCACGGCCCTATCGCGGCGCGATCCCGGTCGACCAGACCTTGCAGATCATGTCCGAGTCTGTTGGGCCAGCCATCGATCCCGATTGTTTCGAGGTGCTGAAGGCCACGATTGGCCGACTGCCGCAGATGGCTCCTAGCGACTGACCAGACGGTACTCACCAACCACGCAGGTCAGCCGTCCCGGCGCAAACCACACGTATCAATACGTACCGTACGGCACGGGGCACGATGCCAAAGCTGCAGGCAGCGTGCTCTGCGGGTTCTTAGCCCACCCACTTGCGCGCGTTGCGGAACATCCGCATCCACGGCGCATCCTCGCTCCATCCGTCCGGATGCCATGAATGCGTGACAGTGCGGAATACGCGTTCGGCGTGCGGCATCATTGCGGTAAAGCGCCCGTCCGGTGTGGTAACCGCAGTGATGCCCGACGGAGAACCGTTCGGATTGAACGGATAGGTCTCGGTCGGACGACCGTAGTGATCGACGAAGCGCAGGGCGACCAGCGCCTGGCTTTCGTCGCCGGTGTGAGCAAAGTTCGCAAAGCCTTCACCGTGTGCGACGGCAATCGGCGTCTGCGTGCCCGCCATGCCGTCAAAGAAAATCGACGGCGACTCTGCCACTTCCACCATCGCAAAGCGCGCCTCGAACTGCTCGGATTGATTGCGGGTGAATTTCGGCCAGGGTGCGGCTCCCGGAATGATGGACTTCAGGCTGCTCATCATCTGGCAGCCGTTGCAGATACCGAGGCCAAAGGTATCAGCCCGGGTGAAGAAGCCGGAAAACTGATCCGACATCTGGGGATTGAACAGAATGGTCTTCGACCAGCCCTCACCCGCACCGAGCACGTCGCCGTACGAAAAACCGCCGACGGCGATCAGGCCCTTGAAATCGTCCAGTCGCGCACGTCCGGCGATCAGGTCGCTCATATGAACGTCGATCACATCGAAGCCGGCCTTGTACATCACATATGCGGTTTCGACATGCGAGTTCACGCCCTGCTCGCGGAGGATCGCTACCTTCGGACGCACACCGGTCGCAATGAACGGCGCCGCCACGTCGACCATCGGATCGAAGCTGATTCTGGGCGTCATGCCCGGATCTTTGTCATCAAGCAGTCGATCGTATTCGGAATCTGCGCAGGCCGGGTTATCGCGCAGCCGCGCGATGCGCCAGCTGGTCTCGCTCCACAGCCGCTGCAGTTCGGCGCGCGGCTTCTGGTAGATGACTTTTGCATCGCGCGTGAACTCGATCACGTCGCGCTCATTGAGTTTGCCGATGATGTGGCTGCAGGCGCCCAGGCCAAATTCGCGCAGCACATTCATTGCGTCCGACTTCTGCTCGGCGCGAACCTGAATCACCGCACCCAACTCTTCCGAGAACAGAGCGCGCAAGGTCAGGTCATTGCGGCGCGGCTCGATCTGGCTCGCCCAATTTTTCGAATCGCCCCAGTCGGTCGCATGCTCGCCTTCGGTGACGAGTATGTCGAGATTGACCGTCACGCCCGCATGACCGGCGAACGACATCTCGCACAGGGTGCCGTACAGGCCGCCGTCCGAGCGATCGTGATACGCAAGAATCATTTGCTCGCGATTCAGGCGCTGGATCGCATTGAAAAAGGCCTTCAGGTCGTCTGCGCTGTCGACGTCCGGCGCGTCGTCGCCGATCTGCTGCATCACCTGCGTCAGCGCCGACGCACCCAGACGATTACGACCGCGACCGAGGTCGATGAAGATCAGCGCGGTGTCACCGAAGTCGCGGCGCAGTTGCGGCGTCAGGGTGCGACGTACGTCGGTGACGGGAGCAAACGCCGATACGATCAGCGAGACCGGCGCGGTGACGGATTTGTCGCCCTCCTCGTCTTTCCAGGTGGTGCGCATGGACAGCGAATCCTTGCCGACCGGGATGGACAGTCCGAGTGCCGGACACAGCTCCATGCCAACCGCCTTCACCGTATCGAACAAGGCCGCGTCCTGACCGGGATTGCCGCAGGCAGCCATCCAGTTGGCGGACAGTTTGATATCGGTGATGTCATTGATCGCCGCAGCAGCGATATTCGTCAGTGCTTCGCCGACCGCCATGCGGCCGGACGCCGGCGCATTGATTACGGCCAGTGGCGTACGCTCGCCCATGGACATCGCTTCGCCCAGAAAGCCTTCATGGCTCATCGTCGTCACTGCGCAGTCGGCCACCGGCACTTGCCAAGGGCCAACCATCTGGTCGCGCACCGTATGCGCGCCCACCGAGCGGTCTCCAATAGTGATCAGGAAGGATTTGTCGGCCACGGTCGGCAGCTTCAGCACGCGCTCGCCGGCCTGTTCCAGCGTGATGCCGGTCAGGTCGACCGGTGCGGTCGGCTGCTTCTGGCGCTTCACATCGCGATGCATCTTTGGCGGCTTGCCGAGCAGGACATCCATCGGCATGTCGACCGGATAATTGTCATGTTCCGGATCCAGCACACGCAACTGGCGCTCTTCGGTGGCGATCCCGACCACGGCGAACGGGCAGCGCTCGCGCTCGCACATCTCGCGGAACAGTGCCAGGCTGGACGGCGCAATGCCGAGCACATAGCGTTCCTGCGATTCGTTGCTCCAGATTTCTTTCGGCGCCAGTCCGGTCTCTTCGAGCGGCACCTTGCGCAGGTCGAACACGGCACCGCGACCAGCGTCGTTGGTGAGTTCCGGAAAAGCATTCGACAAGCCACCGGCACCCACGTCATGAATCGACAGCACCGGATTGTGCTCGCAGAGTGCCCAGCAGGCATTGATGACTTCCTGCGCGCGGCGCTCCATTTCCGGGTTGCCGCGCTGGACTGAATCGAAGTCCAGATCCGCTGTATTCGCGCCGGTTGCCATCGACGATGCAGCACCGCCGCCCATGCCAATACGCATGCCGGGACCGCCGAGCTGGATCAGCAGACTGCCGACCGGCAGCGCTTCTTTTTTCGTGTGCAGCGCCGAGATGCTGCCCATGCCACCGGCAATCATGATCGGCTTGTGGTAGCCATACACGGTGCCACCGACGTTCTGCTCGTAAGTGCGGAAATAGCCGGCCAGATTAGGGCGGCCGAATTCGTTGTTGAATGCGGCGCCACCCAACGGGCCGTCGATCATGATCTGCAGCGGCGATGCGATCCGGTCCGGCTTGCCGGTGATCCTGGCGCCGCCGTGGTCAGTGCGATCAGCCAGCGCCAGGTTGACGTCACGCGCATTCTCCCAGGGCTGCACCGAATGCGTAATCATCAGGTTAGACACCGTGAAGCCCGTCAGACCCGCCTTCGGCTTGGCGCCGCGGCCGGTTGCACCCTCATCGCGGATCTCACCGCCGGCGCCGGTCGACGCGCCGGGGAAAGGCGAAATGGCGGTTGGATGGTTGTGCGTCTCGACCTTCATCAGGATATGCGTCAGTTCCTGCGACGGGCGATAGGCCAGTCCTTCGCCCGCGCGCGGGTAAAAGCGCATCACGTCCGCACCTTCGATCACCGACGAATTATCGGAGTACGCAACCACCGTGCCCCTGGGCTGCAGCTGATGCGTATTGCGGATCATCGCGAACAACGAACGATCCTGACGCTCTCCGTCGACCGTCCAGTCTGCGTTGAATATCTTGTGCCGGCAATGCTCACTGTTTGCTTGCGCGAACATCATCAATTCGACATCGGTCGGATTACGGCCGGCCTTCACGAAAGCGTCAAGCAGGTAGTCGATCTCGTCGTCCGACAGCGCAAGACCGAGTTCGCTGTTGGCGGCGACCAGCGCAGCACGGCCGCCGGCCAGCATATCGATGTGGCTCAGCGGCTGCGCATCGAGTTCGTCAAATAGCGCTGCGGCCTGCTGCAGGTCGCGGATCACGATCTCAGTCATCCGGTCGTGCAGCAGCGTGGCGATCTCGGCCGCCTTGTCGCCGTCGAGGGTCCTGGCCTTGCCGAGCAGGCCCGACTTCAATTGCACGTAATAGACGATGCCACGCTCGATCCGGTGGATGTGTGCCATGCCGCAGTTATGCGCGATATCCGTCGCCTTGCTGGCCCACGGCGAGATGGTGCCGAGACGGGGAATCACGGCGAAAGTCTCGCCCTCCGTGCTTGCCTCGAATGGCTCGCCATAGGTGAGCAGCGCTGCCAGCCTTTCGCGATCGGCGCCGCTGATTTGGCTGTCGATGAAATGGCAGTAGCGGCCGGAGATGCCCGTGACAGAAGGTTCGACGGCCTTCAGCTGCGTCAGGAGTCGCTGGATACGAAATGCGGACAGGGCGCTGGAGCCCGGAAGAATGAGCATGGCTTTGCTGGAGAAATGCGGAACGGCCCGGGTGGAACAACATGCAGGCCGCCCCATCGTGGGCACTGCATGCAACCTAGGTCAACCAGGGCGCATCGCGGAGTAAATCGGATGCGCACATTATACCCTGCTGCACCCGCAACTTACCTCCGGTACGCCGTGGTACGCATGCTATCTTAGCTATGGACTGAACCGGACCCGACCATGGATATCGCCTCTCTGAACGACCTCAACCGCCGCGAGCTGGTGTATGCCAGCCTGGATCTGGCAGACGCATCGTCAGCCATTTTCACGGCGCTCTACCGTGACGAGGCGCTGAAAGCGGCGTCCCATGCCGATGTACTGCGCATGTCTGGCCAGGCGGTCTCCGCGCTGGCCGGATTGCCGGTCTCAATCAAGGACCTGCTCGACGTTGCCGGAGAGACCACGCTGGCCGGATCGATCGTGCTTCGCGGTCATCCACCAGCCAGCGCCGATGCGACCGTCGTCGCCCGGCTGCGATCGGCTGGCGCTGCCATCATCGGCAAGACCAACATGACTGAGTTCGCATTCTCCGGCATCGGCATCAATCCGCATTACGGCACGCCCGCCAACCCGGCCGACCCGACACGCATTCCCGGCGGCTCATCGTCCGGCGCGGCCGTGTCGGTCGCGGCAGGCATCTGCGTGGCTGCCATCGGTTCCGATACCGGGGGCTCGATTCGCGTGCCAGCCGCGTTGTGCGGTCTGGTCGGATTCAAGCCAACCATGCGCCGTGTTCCGACGGCCGGTACGGTACCACTGTCGCCGACCCTGGACACACTGGGGCCGATCGCACGCAGTGTGCGCGATTGCGCGCTGCTTGATAGCCTGATCGCCGACACGCCCCTGAAGTTGTCACCGCTACCGCTGCGCGGGCTGCGCTTCGCGGTGCCCGAAGATGTGGTGATGGACGACATTGACGATGCCGTTGCACACGCATTCACCGCCGCACTGTCGAAGCTCTCCGCTGCGGGAGCCACACTCGTCGAAGTGCCGATGAAGATACTGGCCGAGGCGCGCGAGATCAATCTGTTCTCGCCGATCGAGGCGTATGCCTGGCACCGCCAGCTCCTGGCCGAAGCAAAGAACCAGTACGACCACCGCGTCATACAGCGCATGATGGTCGGCGCCGACCATACGCTGGACGATTTGCCTGCGCTGCATGCAATCCGTAGCGGCTGGATCGACCATGTCTGTGCCATGCTCGCCGGCTACGATGCGATGCTGATGCCGACCGTCCCTATCGTTGCGCCACGTACTGATGCGCTGCTGGCGTCGGACGAAGCCTTCTTCACCGCTAATCGCCTGTTGTTGCGCAACCCTTCGCTGATTAATCTGCTGGACGGCTGCGCATTGTCACTGCCTTGCCATCGACCAGGCGAATTACCGGTCGGACTCATGGTTGCAGCGCCGGCGATGGCGGATGCACGCCTCCTGTCGATCGGGCTGGCAATTGAGTCCATCGTTGTCCCCGGCGCTAGCCGCTGATCCATTCACGCTGCCTTATTCGCCAGGCCTTTCCTGATAGCACGCCGCAAAGCTTTGCCTGCCGCTGCTCTTCCGCGGCAGACACTTGCGGCCAGACAGTCCCGCAGGTGAAGGGCATCAGCGATTGTTTTACCACCTGATTACAGATACCCTATGTCGCTTATATCGAATTTCGCGGGCAAAGACCCGCCCCGCAGCGCACGCAATGCCGCTGCGAGGTTTCCAAATTTTGGAGTCAAATGCGCATAGCAGTAATCGGCGGGGGCGTCGTCGGAGTTTGTACTGCCTACTATCTCGCAGAAGCGGGACATGATGTCGTTGTCATTGAGCGCTATGGCAATGTCGCTCAGGAAGCGAGCTTCGGCAATCTCGATCTGATGGGGCCGGCTGCACTCAATCCCTGGTCCATGCCAGGTACTGCAGGCAGATTGCTGCGCATGTTGTTCCGTCCCGAATCCCCGATGGCATTCAGCTCGAAGTTCGAGCCGGCGATGTGGGGCTGGTTGCGCCGTCTGTTGGCCGAGTCCGCTGCGCCGCGTTTCCTGCAGAACCAGCAGAGACTGCACCGCCTTGCCAGCTACAGCCGCGAAATGATGGACGGCCTGGCGCACCGCCCCGGTATGGATTTCGAGCAGCGCAGCGGTGTGCTTCTGGTGTTTCGCACCGACAAGGAGGCAGCACAGGCGCGCCCCTTGCTGGATGCCCTAGCCGAGAGCGGCACCCAGTGCGAATTGCTGGAACCTGCCGCAGCACGCCTGCTCGAACCGGCACTATCGGAACATACCTACTTTCATTCGGCGCTGTATCTGCCGCATGACCAGGCTGGCAACTGCCCGCTGTTTGTGCGACAGCTGAAAAAGCGAGCGCAGGAAATGGGCGTGGAATTCCGCTTCAACAGTGCGGTCGACTCGATACAGTCTGAGGCTGGCCAGGTTACGGTGCGCATCGATGGTCAAAGCTTCGACACTGATGCGGTCGTGGTCGCCGCCGGTGCCGGCAGCGCCCGGCTGCTCAGAGATGTCGGCATCAGCTTGCCGACCTATCCCGTCAAGGTGTATTCAGCGTCGGTGGCCATACAAGACTTTGAACTTGCGCCGCAACTCGCGCTGTTCGATGACACTTATCGTGTGGCGCTGACCCGGCTTGGCAAGCGACTGCGCATTTCAGGCTGCGCAGAACTCGGTTCGTCGAACGTCAAGCTGCATCAGAAGGCCGCAAATACTCTGGTCAAAGTGGGTGATGACTGGTTTCCGAACGCGGCGAACTATCGCACCGCGACGTTTTGGTGCGGTCCAACGGGCATGCTACCCGAGGGCGTTCCCTTGCTTGGCGCTACCCGCTATGGCAACGTGTTCGTGAACGCCGGGCATGGTGCCGGTGCCTGGGCACTGGCCGCTGGCAGTGGCAAACTGATCGCTGATCTGATCTCGGGACGTCCGCCCGACATCGACATCGACGGACTGAGCCTGAACCGCTATGCCGACCAAACCTACTGAACCGCGCGACACGCTGCTCTACGACAGAATCCTTATCCGTGCGATCGAGCGCGCTGCGTTGGCACTGGTGCCCGCCGGTACGCTGATGCAGCGCGCCGGCGAGGCGACGGCCGCGCTGGCCTTGTCGCTGCTGCAGGATGACGGTGCAATCCTCGTCGTTGCAGGTCCGGGCAACAATGGTGGCGATGCCATGGATGCTGCCGCAAGACTGTGCGCCCACGGCAAGCAGGTCTCGGTTGTGCTTCCAACTGATCCGGGCCGGCTGCCTGCCGATGCCGCAGCAGCCATGCAAAGAGCCGCAGAAAGTGGTGTGTCGTTCATTGCGCTTGCCAACATTGGCACCAACTGGGCGCTGGCCATCGATGGTTTGTTTGGCATCGGACTCGCACGGGCGCCGGAAGGCCATTACCGTGCCGCGGTCGAGCAACTGAACGGTCTGGATTGCCCTGTCATTGCCATCGACGTTCCCAGTGGGCTGGATGCGGACACTGGCGCCCTGGTCGGCGGCAGCAGCGGAGTAGCCGTACGCGCTAGTCATACGATTACGTTCATCGGCAACAAACCCGGGCTACATACGGCGTATGGTCGCGACTATGCCGGACTGGTTCATGTCGAGACGCTGAATATCGATGCGGCCTTGTTCGGCAATGCGCGGGCAGAGCTGTCTACCCCTGCCCTGTTCCGGCACGCATTTGCGCCGCGCCCGCATGCGAGCCATAAAGGCAGCTTCGGCGACCTGACAGTGATCGGAGGTGCGGCCGGCATGGGGGGTGCGGTGCTGCTTGCTGCCCGCATGGGCGCACTGGCAGGAGCCGGCCGGGTATTTGCGGCGTTCGCGGCAGCGGTGCCGGCATTCGATCCCCTGCATCCGGAACTGATGTGCCGGGACGCGCATAGGGTGGCGTCGGACAGTGGCGCTGTGGTTATCGGACCGGGCCTCGGCATGTCGCGCGATGCTGCCAACCTGGCAGCGCGCGCATTGGCTTGCCCGCTGCCGTTGGTGCTGGACGCCGACGCGCTCAATCTGATCGCTGCCGAACCCGGTCTGCAGCAAAGACTGGCGCAGCGACACGCGCCCGCATTGCTGACCCCGCATCCGCTGGAAGCAGGACGACTGCTCGGCACCGATGCGGTTGCCGTACAAGCCGACCGGCTCGATGCCGCTGCCGAACTCGCACAGCGCTTCAAGGTACATGTGATATTGAAAGGTTCGGGAAGTGTGATTGCCTGTCCGGACCGCGTGCTGATGATCAATACTTCGGGCAATCCGGCGCTGGCCACCGCCGGCAGTGGTGATGTGCTCGCCGGCCTGTGCGGTTCATTGCTAGCCCAACAAATACCGATGCACGAAGCCGCGCTGGCTGCGGCCTGGCTGCATGGTCATGCAGCCGACCGCATGGTAGCCGATGGCATAGGCCCGGTCGGCATCACGGCGTCAGAACTACCTTTGTTCATCCGCGCGGCGCTGAACGAATTACACAGCAGGGCGAACAACCTCACCGGATAAACCCTTGTCCGCTGCCGCGCGGAATGCAGCGCCATTCACGCAGCGCTGCCGTCGATCATCTGCCCCGCATGTATGGTCATGCGGCGTTCGCACATCGCTGCTATCGCAGGATCATGCGTCACCAGCACCAGTGTTGATCCTTGTTCGCGGTTGAGCCTGAACATCAGCTCGATGACAGCGGCTCCCGTGGCGGCATCCAGGCTGCCGGTCGGCTCGTCAGCCAGCAGCAGTGGCGGATCGGTGACGAAAGCACGCGCGAGCGCGACGCGCTGCTGCTCACCGCCAGAAAGAAATTTCGGATAATGCCCGGTTCGGGCCGCCAGCCCGACACGCGCGAGCATGGCATCCGCTTTAGGTTGGGCGTCACGATCCCCGCGCAGCTCCAACGGCAGCATCACATTCTCGAGCGCAGTCAGGTGAGACAGCAACTGGAACGACTGAAACACAAAGCCGATTTTTTCCTTGCGCAGCGCAGCGCGGCCATCTTCGTCGAGTCGATAAAGAGCGGTGCCGTCTATGCTCACTTCACCCGCGCTGGGCGTATCCAGTCCGGCCAGCAAACCGAGCAGTGTCGATTTGCCCGAACCTGAAGCGCCTACCAACGCAACGGTCGCACCGGGCTGCACGGTAAAATGCACGTCCGAAAGGATAGTCAGTTCGCCGCTGGCATCCGCTACTTTTTTCGTCAGTCCGGTAACCTTGATTGCCGGAATCGTCTTGGAGTTTTCTTGCATGCAGGATGTCTGGAAGAGGATGTGCCGGCTCACTCTGGTGTTTTGGCTGATGGCGCTGGCGGTGCCGGGCTATTCTGCATCAAAAAACCTGCTCGTGCTCGGCGACAGCTTGTCAGCAGAATACGGACTTACGCGTGGCACAGGCTGGGTCAGCCTGTTGCAGCAACGGCTAGTCGAAGGCAACCACGGTGCAACAGTTATCAATGCCAGCATCAGCGGCGAAACCACGGCCGGAGGCAAAACGCGCCTGCCTGACCTACTCAAACAGCATCGACCGGCGATACTGATTCTTGAGCTGGGCGGCAATGATGGCCTGCGCGGATTGTCCTTGCCGGCCACGCAAGCCAACCTGAGTGACATGATCGGCATCGCAAAAGCCGCCGGAACGCGCGTGCTGCTGCTAGGCATGCAGGTGCCGCCAAATTATGGCCCGGACTACAGCCGGCGCTTCGCCGCGATGTATCGGCAATTGGCACAGGCGCCGGGTGTCACCCTCGTCCCCTTTCTTCTGGCCGGCCTGGACGATACAGACAAATTTTTCCAGCCGGATCGCATTCACCCCAACCAGCGCGCGCAAGCGATCATGCTCGACAATGTATGGTCACGGCTTAAGCCGCTGCTGAAATAAGACCGAACATCCCGACCAATGAAATTCCCTGCTCTGCTGCCCGCCGACGAAGTGCTTGCGCAACTGGACGATTTTGACAGCATCATCGATGTGCGTTCGCCATCGGAGTTTGCCCTTGACCATCTGCCGGGCGCGATCAACTGCCCGGTGCTCAGCGATGATGAGCGTGCGCTGGTAGGCACGATCGACAAGCAAGTCAATCCCTTCGAGGCTCGCAAGGTTGGCGCAGCCCTGGTCGCGAAGAATATCGGCGCTCATCTGGAGCGCCATTTCCAGTCCATGCCGCGCGACTGGAAGCCACTGGTCTATTGCTGGCGCGGCGGCAATCGCAGCGGCTCGATGGCGCATATTTTCGCGCGCGTCGGCTGGCCGGTGATACAGCTCGACGGCGGCTACAAAGAATACCGGCGCCGCGTTCTTGCACAGCTCGCCGAGCAGCCCCAGCAACTGCACTTCCGTGTCATCTGCGGAACGACGGGCAGCGGCAAAAGCCGCCTGCTGCACTATCTTGAAAACGCAGGTGCGCAAGTGCTGGATCTTGAGGGACTGGCAGCCCATCGCGGGTCAGTGCTGGGTGGCTTGCCGACCGAGCCACAGCCGTCGCAAAAAATGTTCGACAGCCGCTTATGGCAAGCCTTACGGGGATATTCACCGCAACGGGTAATTTACGTCGAATCCGAAAGCAAGAAAATCGGCGATCTGCGTGTACCAGACATGCTGATGCAGTGCATGCGCGCCTCTCCCTGCGTGCGGGTTGAGCTGTCGGTCGCCAATCGCGTCCGGTTGCTGATGGAAGATTATCCGCACCTGGTGGACGATACTGCGCTGCTCGGCAGCCAACTAGCCCACCTGGCACCGCTGCACGGCCATGAACGCATCAGAACTTGGATGGCGCTGGCAGACGCGCGCAAGACGGAATCGCTGGTTGAAGCGCTTTTGCTTGAGCACTATGACCCGGCCTACTTGCGTTCGATAGAGCGCAATTTCACCCGATATCGTGAGGCTCAGATGCTGACGATGGACGGCATCGATGGCGCAGATTTTACGACAGCGACCAAGGCATTGATGGACTCTGAGTTGGCCCCAAGCTCCTGAACAGCAGAGCACATTCAGGTCCCTGCGGAACAGCAGCAGGCAAAAAAAAGCGTCCAGTTGGCACTGGACGCTTTTTTTCAGGCGAGGCGAATTACTTCACCAGAGCTGCCGGCGTCGTTGGCTTCGCTGCTGCGACCGGCTTCAGGATTTCAGCCTTCGCACGCTTCTTCAGCACACCGAGGTAGCCCGCCATTTCCTGCGCGGCCACGAATTCTTCCACTTGCTGCTTCTCGGACTTCACCTGCTCCTCATTCGCAGGCTGCTCATTGACCGAATTGATCCGGTAGATGCTGTAGCCCTTGCCTGGAACCGGCACGCCGACATAAGCGGGCAGCTTGGTCGCATCGGCTTTCATCACGGCCGCTACGGCAGGACCCGGCGTGCCATTGAAGTTGGTACGCGACACCGACTTGACTGCACCGAATTCGGCGCTGCCACCGGCTTTCAGTTCGGCCAGCTTTTTCTCACCCGCCGCCTGTGCGAGCTTCTCGGCTTCGAGCATGGCGACACGCTCTTCGATGAGGGTACGCACTTCGGACAACGGGATCTTTGCCACTGGCTTGTGCTCGACCACATGCCCTGCGATGTAAATGCCCGAGCCTACCTCAACGGCTTCGGTATTTTGCTTGTCCTTGATCGCCTCTTTCGAGAAAATCGCCGCCAGGAATTTCGGCTGGTTATAAGCCGCAGTCTTCGGCAACGCCGAATTCGGCTCACGCGTCAGTGACGATACCGTCTCGATCTTCAGGCCCAGCTTGTCGGCCACCGGCTTCAGGCTGTCAGGCTGCTCGTACACCATGTTCGAGAAAGTCTCGACCATCGATGCGAATTTCTTGCCCACTTCGGCGCGGCGAATCTCATCGTCGATATTGGACTTCACGTCAGCCAGCGGACGGGTCGCAGCCGGCTTGATCGCGGTCAGGCGAATGATATGGAAGCCGAAATCGGATTCGACGATATCGCTGATTTCACCTTCCTTCAGCTTGTACGCCATGTCTTCAAACGACTTGACCATCATGCCCTTGCCGAAGAAATCCAGGTCGCCACCACGCTCGGCCGAACCGGGGTCATCTGAATTTTCTTTCGCAAGCTTCGCAAAGTCGTTTGGATTCTTCTTCACTTGCCCGAGCAGTTTCTCTGCCTTTGCCTTTGCTGCCACTTTTTCTGCGGCCGGCGCATCCTTCGCTGCCTTCACCAGAATGTGGCTGGCACGACGCTGCTCATCCGTCTTGTAACGACCGAGGTTCTTTTCATAAAACTTGCGGATGTCGTCCTCAGTCACATTAATCTGCGCTTCGACCACCGGTGCGGCCAGCACGACATACTCAGCCTTCACCGTTTCCGGCACCTGAAACTGCGTGGCATTTTTTTCGTAGAACGCCTGCACCATTGCCTCAGTCACTTTCACCTGAGGCTTGAATTCCAGTGCCGTCAGGCTGAGTTCTTGCATGTCACGCTTCTGCTGATTCAGCGACGAGATACGCTGGGCGACCATCTTGGGTGCAAATGCGGTGCCTTGGATCGCCATGTTGACCTGTTGAACCGCCAAGTCATGCCGCAGACTGGCCTCGAAACGCTCAGGCGTCATGCCTTGCGCCGCCAGCAGCTGCTGATAACGGTCCTTATTGAACTTGCCGTCGGCGTCGGTCAGGCCCTGAATCTCGAGGATGGTCTTGCGAATCGCTTCATCGGACACCGTCAGATGGCTGTCGACAACATTCTTCGACATCGCCTTTTGTGCGACCAGGTTTTCAAGAGCGCCGATTTTCGCTTCCGGCGTATCGAACATGGCCGGGTTGAACTGGTCGCCAAACATCTGCTTGAAGCGCTCCAGCTGACGCGTATGTGAGGCGTCCCATTCACGTTGCGAAATTTCTTGCCCGGCGACCTTCGCTACCGGCGGTTCGCGATCAGACATGCGCGTGTAGCTCTCGAGACCGAAGAAAGCGAACGAAGGAAAGATAATCAGGAGCAGCAGAAACTGCATCAACCGACGATGGGTGCGAATGAATTCAAGCATGGTGCACTCAGGTCTCCAGGCCTTGGCGGCCCTTAATCGTTGTAAACAAGCGTAAAAAAAGGCGAACACAGGGTTCGCCTTTCTGGGTTTGGCGGAGTGGACGGGACTCGAACCCGCGACCCCCGGCGTGACAGGCCGGTAT
>JAOASL010000040.1:0-75148 GCA_030158675.1 Burkholderiaceae bacterium
GCCGCCAGTTCACCGGCGCCGGCGCGCGCGTGGCCGCGCAGATGCAGGCAGTCGATGAGCTGCGTCACTTCCAGACCGAGACGCACGCGATCTCGCACTACAACAAGTACTACAACGGCATGCACAACGCGAACCACTGGTTCGACAATGTCTGGTACCTGTCCGTGCCGAAGAGCTTCTTCGAGGACGCCTATTCGGGTGGCCCGTTCGAGTTCCTGACCGCCGTCAGCTTCTCCTTCGAATATGTGCTGACCAACCTGCTGTTTGTCCCCTTCATGTCGGGCGCCGCGCATAACGGCGACCTGTCGACGGTGACCTTCGGTTTCTCCGCGCAGTCGGATGAATCGCGCCACATGACGCTGGGCATCGAATGCATCAAGTTCATGCTCGAGCAGGATCCGGGCAACGTGCCGATCGTGCAGCGCTGGATGGACAAGTGGTTCTGGCGCGGCTACCGCCTGCTGACGCTGGTGGCGATGATGCAGGACTACATGCTGCCCAAGCGCGTGATGAGCTGGAAGGAAGCGTGGGAAATGTATGCCGAGTCGAACGGCGGCGCGCTGTTCGACGATCTGGCGCGCTATGGCATCCGCAAGCCCAAGGGCTGGGAACAGGCCTGCGAAGGCAAGGACCACATCAGCCATCAGGCGTGGGCGACCTTCTACCAGTACGGCCATGCGGCGGCCTTCCATACGTGGATCCCGAGCAAGGACGAGCTGGACTGGCTGTCGTCGAAATATCCGGATACCTTCGACCAGTACTATCGCCCGCGCCTCGAGCACTGGGCCGAACAGGCCGAGGGCAAGGAAGGCCGCTGGTACAACCAGGTGCTGCCGATGCTGTGCCAGGTTTGTCAGGTGCCGATGCTGTTCACTGAGCACAAAGACCCGACGCAGATCTGCTTCCGCGAGACCGAATACAGCGGCATGAAGTATCACTTCTGCAGCGACCACTGCTGCGAGATCTTCGAACATGAGCCGAAGAAGTATGCGCAGGCCTGGCTGCCGGTGCACCAGATCTATCAGGGCGCCTGCTATCCGGACGACATCAATCCGGCGTCGCCCGGCGACAGCCCGGTGCGCGAAGTGATGCGCTACTACGGCGTCAACGGCGGCGAGGACAACGGCGAATTCTCCACCAGCGAAGACCGTCAGCACTTCCGTCAGTGGAGCGGCCGCATGAAACCGCAAGGTCTCGAGGAGTAATGGCGATGGCGATCCAGGAAATCATGCCGACGATCGGTGACTACCCGCTGATCCAGCGCGACACCGAGGACCAGTTCCATGGCAAGCAGCTGATCTATCTGTGCTGGGAAAACCACCTGATGTTCGCAGCGCCCTTCTGCATCCCGGTGCCGCGCACGCTGCCGTTCGGCGCGCTGATCCGCGACGTGCTGCCGGAACTGTACGGCGAGCATCCGGAGTTCGAGGATATCGACTGGAAGCGTACGCAGTGGTTCAGCTCGAACAAGCGCTTCATCCCGGACGTGGGCAAATCGCTCGCGCATCATGACCTGGGTCACAAGAGCCTGATCCGCTTCCGCACGCCGGCGCTCGAAGGTATCCGCTCGCCGGCGACGGCGGGCGGCACCGGCTTCTGACCGCATTGCCTGACATCCGACGGCCGACCCCTATCCCAACAGAAGAACGACCATGTCACAACAACTGACCATCGAACCCCTCGGCGCGACCATCGACGTCGAGGATGGACAGACCATCCTCGACGCCGCACTGCGGCAGGGCATCTACATTCCGCACGCCTGCGGCCACGGACTGTGCGGCACCTGCAAGGTGCAGATCACCGAAGGCTATGTCGACCATGGTGCGGCCAACCCGTTCGCACTGATGGACTTCGAGCGCGACGAAGGCAAGACCCTGGCCTGCTGCGCCACGCTGCAGAGCGATGTCGCGGTCGAGGCCGACATCGACGAGGACCCGGATGCGCGCATCATCGCCGTCACCGACTTCAACACCATCGTCAGCCGCATCGAGACACTGACGCCAACCATCAAGGCCATCTGGCTGAAGCTGGACAAGCCGATCGACTTCCAGGCCGGCCAGTATGTGCAGATTGCGCTGCCGGGCATCGAAGGCGACCGTCCGTTCTCGATCGCCAACTCGCCCGAAGAGATCGCGCGCACCGGCGAGCTGGAGCTCAATGTACGCATCGTCGCCGGCGGCGCCGGCACCAGCTATCTGCACGAAAAGCTGAAGGTCGGCGACAAGCTGCATGTGACCGGCCCGTACGGCCGCTTCTTCGTGCGCACCTCGTCCAGCGCGCCATTGATCTTCATGGCCGGCGGCTCCGGCCTGTCAAGCCCGCGCTCGATGATCCTCGACCTGCTGGCGAACGGCTGGACACAGCCGATCACGCTGGTCTACGGCCAGCGCAATGTCGCCGAGCTGTATTACGACGACGAGTTCAAGGCGCTCGCGCAGAAGCATTCGAACTTCCACTATGTGCCGGCGCTGTCAGACGACGCCAGCGACTTCGATGGCTTCAAGGGCTTTGTGCATGAAGCGGCCAGCCAGCATTTCAATGGCGATTTTTCCGGGCACAAAGCATATCTGTGCGGTCCGCCGCCGATGATCGAAGCCTGTCTCAGCACACTGATGCAGGGCCGTCTGTACGAGCGCGACATCTACGCGGAGAAGTTCATCACCGCCGCCGATGCGTCGAAACCGCGCAGCGCGCTGTTCAAGCGCGTCTGAGGAAAGATTCAACATGTTCGACTTTCGTCCGAAGAAGCAGGTGACGATCATGCAGACCGGCGAGACCTATGCGTGTCCGATCGGCGAGAACCTGCTGAAGGGGATGACACTGCTCGGCCGCAAGGGCATTCCGGTCGGCTGCGTGAACGGCGGCTGCGGCGTCTGCAAGGTGAAGATCGTCGAGGGCACGGTCGAGTCGCTCGGGCCGGTCAGCCGCGCGCATGTGAGCGAAGAAGAGGAATGCCAGGGTTACACCCTGGCCTGCCGGGTCGGCCCAGTCTCCGAGGTGACACTCGAGGTCGCGGGCAAGATGGTCAAACCGTTTTCGAAGGGGTTTCAAGCGCAGGCCACCCCACCTGCTGAAGTCAATAAATAAAGGAGAACGCAATGGGCGTGATGCGAATCGGCCATGCAAGCCTGAAAGTGATGGACATGGCGGCAGCCGTCAAGCACTACACGGAAGTGCTGGGCATGAAGGTCACCATGGAAGACAAGTCCGGCAACGTGTACCTCAAGTGCTGGGATGAGTGGGATCGTTACTCGATCATCCTGACGGCGTCGGACCAGGCCGGCATGAACCATGTCGCTTACAAGGTCGAGAAAGACAGCGATCTCGACGAGTTCAAGACGCGCATCGAGCAGTACGGCATCAAGGTCACCGAATTGCCCGAAGGCGCATTGCCGGCAACGGGTCGCATGCTGCAGTTCAAGCTGCCGAGCAGCCACGAGATGCGTCTGTATGCGCAGAAGGAATACGTGGGTACCGAAGTCGGCACCACCAACCCGGACCCGTGGCCGGACAACCTCACCGGCGCCGGCGCGCACTGGCTCGACCACTGCCTGCTGATGTGCGAACTGAATCCGGAGACCGGCGTGAACAAGGTCGCGGAAAATACCGAGTTCATGAAGAAGTGCCTGGACTTCTACCTGGTCGAACAAGTCATGGTCGGCCCGGGCGGTGCAATTCAAGCGGCCACCTGGCTGACACGCACCAACACGCCGCATGACATTGCCTTCGTCGGCGGTGCCAAGGCCGGCATCCACCACGTATCGTTCTTCCTCGACTCATGGCATGACGTGCTGAAGGCGGCCGACGTGATGGCGAAGAAGAAGGTGAAGATCGACGTCGCACCGACCCGTCATGGCATCACGCGCGGCGAGACGATTTACTTCTTCGACCCGAGCGGCAACCGCAACGAGACCTTCGCAGGCCTCGGTTACCTCGCGCAGCCGGATCGTCCGGTCACGACCTGGACCGAAGACAAGCTGTGGAGCGGCATCTTCTATCACACCGGCGATGCGGTGCCGTCGTTCACGGACGTGTACACCTGATTGCAGGCGTATGGCTGAAGCGTGGTGGCCTCCCGGCTGGCGCCGGGACGCGCCACGCACAGTCAGGATTTCCGCTTCGTCCCGCCGGCCTTTGCCGCAAACTCGCGCACCACTGACACAAACGCCGCCAGCAAGGATGAATCATCCGACTGCCGGTACAGACAGCTTAATTCGATCTCACGCAGATGCTTACTGACCAGCGGACGGTAGACCACCCCCGGCAGCTGCAGGCTCGCCGTCGATGCGGTAGTCACGCAGGCGCCAAAACCGCCCGCCACCAGCGCAATGGCGGTCAGTACGTCTTCGACCTCCTGCTCGACCCGCAATACCGATTTTTCGCGATGGAACGCCTGCATTACCTGCTGCGCGAGTCCGGCGATCGGCAACCTGGGATACAGGATCAAGGGCTGCTCGGACAGGTCGGGAATGCTGACTGTGGCCTGCCGGGCCAGCGGATGATGCGCCGGCAGCGCCACCGTCATGCTTTCGCGCAGCACCTCCTCGACCACCAGATCGTCTTCGCGCGGCACCAGCCGGTTGAAGCCGACGCTGATGCGGCGTTCGCGCAGCGCCTGCACCTGCTCGTGCTTGCTCAGGTTGTGCAGCACGATGCGCACCTCCGGCCGGTCTGCATGGAAGCGCGCCAGAATGCGCGGTATGACATCCAGCACGCCAGAGCCGAAGATGCCAATGTCGAGCCGGCCGCTCTGCCCTTCACTGGCCAGCACCGCCCGTTCCTTCGCCCGCTGCGCCAGCGCCAGCAGGTTCGGCACTTCGGCCAGCAGCGCCTGCCCGGCCTCGGTCAGACCGACGCCGCGCGCGCTGCGCACGAACAGTGCGGCACCGATGTCTTCCTCGAGCGCCTGGATCTGGCGCGTCAGCGGCGGCTGCGCCATGTGCAGCCGTTCGGCCGCACGGGTGAAATTGCGCTCCTCCGCAACCGCGAGGAAATAGCGCATCTGCTTCAGGTCCATCGTGGCCTGCCTTTCAGTGAAATACCGAAAAGGTATTGTGAACAAAAAATTCAGTATTGGACAGTATTGCTTGTCCGACCTATTCTCGAACGCATGCTGTTCGTTTTTCGATGAAAGCCTCCATGAACGCCACTTCCTCTGCTGCAGTCCATGTCAGCCAGTCGGTGATCTCCGCTGACGCGGCCCATCTGGCGCTGGCCGCGGCCGTCGCGCATGCGCGCGAGCTCGGCATTGCGATCAATGTCGCCATCACTGACAGCGCCGGCGTGCTCGCCGGCTTCCTGCGCATGCCGGGTGCTTTCCTGCATTCGATCGACATCGCGATCGACAAGGCTTACACGTCAGCCAGCTTCGGTTTCCCGACGGCGCAGTGGAAAGAGATCCTCGCGAATGACGAGATACTGCGCATCGGCCTGGCCGAGCGCCCGCGCCTGGTGATCTTCGGCGGTGGCCTGCCGATCGTCGCCGACGGCGCGCGCATCGGCGGCATCGGCGTGTCCGGCGGTTCGGCCGAACAGGATGAAGCCTGTGCGCGCGCCGGACTGCAGGCCATTGGCCTGGCCTGACAAGCAACTCACCTACCTTTCATCACGGAAGACACCATGAAACAGTTCCTGAATTTCATCAACGGCGAATTCGTCGCCACTCACAAGACGTTTGAAGACCGCGCACCGGCTGACAACAGCGTGATCGGCCTCGTGCATGAAGCCGGCCAGGCCGAAGTCGACGCCGCCGTGAAGGCGGCGCGCGCAGCGCTGAACGGCGAATGGGGCAAGATGAGTGTGGTCAGGCGCGTCGAGCTGCTCAATGCAGTGGCCGACGAGATCAATAACCGCTTCGACGATTTCCTCGCCGCCGAACTGGCCGACACCGGCAAGCCGCATTCGCTGGCCTCGCACATCGATATTCCGCGCGGCGCAGCCAACTTCAAGATCTTCGCCGACATCGTCAAGAACGCGCCGACCGAGAGCTTCCAGATGACCACGCCGGACGGCGGCACGGCGATCAGCTATGGCGTGCGCGTGCCGCTCGGCGTGGTCGGCGTGATCTGCCCGTGGAACCTGCCGCTGCTGCTGATGACGTGGAAGGTGGGTCCGGCACTGGCGTGCGGCAACGCCGTCATCGTCAAACCGTCCGAAGAGACACCGGCTACCGCCACGCTGTTGGGCGAGGTGATGAACAAGGTCGGCATTCCGAAGGGCGTGTACAACGTCGTGCATGGCTTCGGCCCGAACTCAGCCGGTGAATTCCTGACCCGCCATCCGGGCGTGGACGGCATTACCTTCACCGGCGAGACCCGCACCGGTGAAGCGATCATGGCCGCTGCCGCCAAGGGCGTGCGTCCGGTGTCGTTCGAACTCGGCGGCAAGAATGCGGCGGTGGTGTTTGCGGACGCCGACTTCGACAAGGCGGTGGCCGGCGTGACCCGCTCGGCTTTCGAAAACTGCGGCCAGGTCTGCCTGGGCACCGAACGCGTGTATGTGCAGCGCCCGATCTTCGAAAAATTCGTCAACGCACTGAAGGCGAAAGCCGAAGGCCTGAAAATCGGCCACTCGCATGAGCCGGGCGTGGGCATGGGTCCGCTGATCTCGGCCGAACACAAGGCCAAGGTGCTGTCGTACTACGCGACGGCGCAGGCCGAGGGCGCAACGGTCGTCACCGGTGGTGGCACGCCGACCCTGCCGGGCGCCTACGCGAACGGCCACTTCGTGCAGCCGACCATCTGGACCGGCCTGCCGCAATCCTCGACCATCATCCGCGAAGAGATTTTCGGACCGTGCTGCCACATCGCGCCGTTCGACACCGAAGAAGAGGCCGTCGCACTGGCAAATGACACGCCGTATGGCCTGGCGACCTCGATCTGGACGTCCGACCTGTCGACTGCCACGCGGATGGCGAATGCGGTGCATGTCGGCCTGTGCTGGATCAACAGCTGGTTCCTGCGCGACCTGCGCACGCCGTTCGGCGGATCGAAGGCGTCCGGCATCGGCCGTGAAGGCGGCGTGCATTCGCTCGAGTTCTATACCGATCTGCGCAACGTAATGATCAAGATCTGATTACCCGGAGACCCGAAAAAATGGCCATGAATGCCCTGAAAATCCAGCAGTACGGCGACGAGCTGTATGACTCGCTGGTGTCGCGCGTGCCGGTCGAGCCGCTGACCAACCGTGAAACCGACATCAGCATCGACGACGCCTACCAGATCCAGCTGCGCATGATCGAGCGCCAGCTGCAGACCGGCCAGACCGTGGTCGGCAAGAAGATCGGCGTGACCAGCAAGATCGTGATGGACATGCTGGGCGTGAACCAGCCCGACTTCGGTCACCTGCTGTCCGGCATGGTGTTCAACGAAGGCGAGGCGGTCGATACCAGCAAGATGATCGCGCCAAAGGCCGAGGCCGAAGTCGCGTTCATCCTGGCGCGCGACCTGACCGGCCCGGGCGTGACCGCAGCCGACGTGCTGCGCGCGACCGACTGCGTGATGCCCTGTTTCGAAATCGTCGATTCGCGCATCCGCGACTGGAAGATCAAGATCCAGGACACCGTAGCCGACAACGCTTCGTGCGGCGTGTTTACGCTGGGCGGCACACGCAGAAGTCCGCGGGATCTCGATCTCGCGCTGGCCGGCATGGTGCTGGAAAAAAATGGCGAAATCATCAGCACCTCGTGCGGCGCGTCCGTGCAGGGCTCACCGGTGAACGCGGTCGCATGGCTGGCCAATACACTGGGCCGTCTCGGCATTTCGCTCAAGGCCGGCGACGTGATCCTGTCGGGCTCGCAGTCGCCGCTGGTGCCGGTGAAGGCTGGCGACAGCCTGCACTGTTCGGTCGGCGGGCTCGGCAGCACGTCAGTGCGCTTCATCTGATCGCGGGGAAAAGAACATGCAACTCGACAAAGCAACCATAGAAAAACTGGCGATCCATCTGGAGAACGCGGAACTGCAAGCACGCGACGTGCTGAAGATCACCGATGACTATCCGCAGATGGACTTCGACGACGCGTATGCGATCCAGGACATGATCCGCGCGCGCAAGGAAGCGCGCGGCAACAAGACCGTCGGCCTGAAGGCCGGCCTGACCTCGTTCGCAAAGATGAAGCAGATGGGCGTGGACGTGCCCGTGTTCGGCTTCGTGTCCGACTACATGTCGCGCCCCGATGGCGGCGACATCCAGACCTCCGAGCTGATCCATCCGAAGGTGGAAGCCGAAATCTGCGTGGTGACCAAGGCGCCGCTGAAGGGCCCGGGCTGTCACGTCGGCGCGGTGATGGCGGCGATCGATTTCGTGATTCCGGCAGTCGAGATCATCGACAGCCGCTACCGCGACTTTAAATTTGATCTCAAGAGCGTGGTGGCGGACAACACGTCGGCATCACGTTTCGTGATCGGCGGTCGTTCACGCAATATCGAAGAACTCGACCTGCGCACGCTCGGCGTGGTGCTGGAAAAGAACGGCCAGGTCGTTGCGATGGCCGCCGGCGCTGCGGTGCTCGGCCATCCGGCGGCGGCCATCGCGATGATGGCCAATCACCTCGGCGCACGCGGACAGGAAATCCCGGCGGGTACGTTCATCATGACTGGCGGCGTGACCGAAGCGATTCCGGTGGCCGCCGGCGACAGCGTGAACGTGCGCTTCCAGGACCTCGGTTCCGTGTCGATGCGCTTCATCTGACCAGGACGGCTTTCGTGAGCATGAACGGGACCGCCGCTGCCACCCCCGCGCCTGCTTCGCCGACGGCCGCCCACCCGGGCGCCGTCACGGTGCTGGTGACCCGCCGCATCAAGCCCGGGCATGAGGCAAGCTTCGAAAAACTGATGGCCGACATGATTCGCGCCGCGCAGGAATTCGATGGCCACCTCGGTGCGCAGCTGGTGCGGCCCGGCGAACAGCCGGGATCCGAACCGGGGCTGTACCATGTGGTGTTCGCGTTCGACACGCAGCAGCACCTGCAGGCCTGGCAAGACTCGCCGGCGCGCGCGCTCGGGCTGGCGGCGATGGAGCCGCTGGTCGAGGGGCCGGCGCAGATGCAGGTGATCGGCATGGCGCACTGGTTCATGACCGGCACGCAGCAGACACCGCCGCCGCGCTGGAAGGTGGCAGTCGTCAGCTGGCTGGGCATTTTCCCGACCGTGCTGCTGCTGTTCACGCTGCTCGGCGAGACGATTGCGCCGTGGCCGCTGGCGGCCCGCACGATGCTGATCACGGTGCTGGTCGTGCTGATCATGACCTGGGTGGTGGCGCCGCAGCTGACGCGACTGCTGAAGCCGTGGCTGCACGGCGGCAAACACTGATAAAAAACTGGAGACTCTGTGGACTTGCAACTGAAAGGACAACACGCGCTGGTGACCGGCTCGACTGCCGGCATCGGCTATGCGATCGCACAGGCACTGGCGGCCGAGGGCGCAACCGTCACCCTGAACGGCCGCAGCGTGGAGGGTGTCGCCAAGGCACTGGCGCGACTGCGCGCGGAGCTGCCGGATGCCAGCCTGCACGGCATCGCCGCCGATGCGGCCACGGCCGAAGGCTGCGCAAAGCTGACTGCCGGTGACCCGGCGATCGACATCCTGATCAACAACATGGGCATCTTCGATCCGAAGGCCTTTGAGGACATTCCGGACGCCGACTGGCAGCGCTTCTTCGACACCAATGTGATGAGCGGCGTGCGCCTGTCGCGCGCGCTGCTGCCCGGCATGAAGCTGCGCAACCGCGGTCGCATCGTTTTCATTTCGAGCGAATCGGGCATTTGTCCGCCGGCCGAGATGGTGCATTACGGTATGACCAAATCGGCGCAGCTGTCGGTCTCGCGCGGCCTGGCCGAAACCTGCGCGGGGACGGCGGTGACGGTCAATAGTGTGCTGCCCGGTCCGACGCTGACCGAAGGCGCAAAAGACTTCTTCGACAAACTGGCAAGCGCCCAGGGCGTCAGTTTCGATGACGCCGCGACGGCCTTCTTCGCCGACGCGCGGCCGACCTCGCTGCTGCGCCGTTTCATCGACCCGAAGGAAGTGGCGGCCATGGTCGCCTATGTATGCAGCCCGCTCGCCGCAGCCACCAACGGCGCCGCATTGCGCGTCGACGGCGGCGTGGTGCGCAGCCTTATCTGACGCAGGACGATTCAATTTTTCAGGAGTGAAGCGATGAGCAAAAAAATCAAGTGCGCACTGATCGGTCCGGGCAACATTGGCACCGACCTGCTGGCCAAGCTGCAGCGCTCGCCAGTGCTGGAGCCCGTGTGGATGGTCGGCATCGACCCCGAATCCGATGGCTTGAAGCGCGCCCGCGAGATGGGCATCAAGACCACCGCCGACGGCGTCGACGGCCTGCTGCCGCATGTGATCGCCGACGGCGTGCAGATCGCGTTCGATGCGACCTCGGCGTATGTGCATGCAGAAAATTCGCGCAAGCTGAATGAACTCGGCGTGCTGATGATTGACCTCACGCCCGCCGCAGTCGGCCCATTCTGCGTGCCGCCGGTGAACCTGAAGGAACACGTCGGCAAGCGCGAGATGAACGTCAACATGGTCACCTGCGGTGGCCAGGCAACCATACCGATGGTGGCTGCGGTGTCGCGCGTGCAGCCGGTGACCTACGGCGAGATCGTCGCTACCGTGTCCTCGCGCAGTGCCGGCCCGGGCACGCGCAAGAACATCGATGAATTCACCCGCACCACCGCCGGTGCGATCGAGCAGGTCGGCGGCGCGAAGAAGGGCAAGGCGATCATCATCATCAATCCGGCCGAGCCGCCGCTGATCATGCGCGACACCGTGCACTGCCTGACCGAAAGTACGCCGGACCAGGCGAAGATCACTGCGTCGATCCACGAGATGATCAAAGAAGTGCAGAAGTATGTGCCGGGCTATCGCCTGGTGAACGGCCCGGTGTTCGACGGCAATCGCGTGTCGATCTACCTCGAGGTCGAAGGTCTCGGCGACTATCTGCCGAAATACGCGGGCAACCTCGATATCATGACCGCCGCCGGTGCGCGCACTGCCGAGATGTTTGCCGAAGAAATGATCGCCGGCCGCCTGACGCTCGAACCGACCGTCGCCGCCTGAACGCAAAGGAGAACACCATGGACTTGAAGGGCAAGAAAATCACGCTGCATGACATGACGCTGCGCGACGGCATGCATCCGAAGCGCCACCTGATGACGATCGAGCAGATGAAGACGATCGCGCAGGGGCTCGACAATGCGGGCGTGCCGCTGATCGAGGTCACGCACGGCGACGGCCTGGGTGGCTCGTCGGTCAACTACGGCTTCCCGGCACATACCGACGAGGAATACCTGGGCGCGGTGATCCCGCTGATGAAGCAGGCGAAGGTGTCGGCGCTGCTGATCCCCGGCATTGGCACGGTCGATCACCTGAAGATGGCGCATGCGCTGGGTGTGCACACCATTCGCGTTGCGACCCACTGCACCGAGGGCGACGTGGCGGAGCAGCACATCACGATGGCGCGCAAGATGGACATGGACACCGTCGGCTTCCTGATGATGGCTCATATGAACACGCCCGAAGGCCTGGTCAAGCAGGCGAAGCTGATGGAAAGCTACGGCGCGAACTGCATCTACGTGACCGACTCGGCCGGCTACATGCTGCCGGACGATGTGCGCGCACGCATCGCCGCCGTGCGGCAGGCGCTGAAACCGGAAACCGAACTGGGCTTCCACGGCCACCACAACCTCGCCATGGGCGTGGCCAACTCGATCGCCGCCGTCGAAGCCGGTGCGAACCGCATCGACGCCGCCGCGGCGGGTCTGGGTGCGGGTGCGGGCAATACGCCGCTGGAAGTGCTGGTGGCGGTATGCGACCGGATGGGCATCGAGACCGGTGTCGATGTCTGGGATATCCAGGACGTGGCCGATGAGCTGGTGGTGCCGATCATGGATTTCCCGATCCGCATCGACCGCGATTCGCTGACGCTTGGCTATGCCGGTGTGTACGGCTCCTTCCTGCTGTTTGCCAGGCGCGCCGAAGCGAAGTACGGCATTCCGGCACGCGAGATCCTGCTCGAACTCGGCCGTCGCAAGATGGTCGGCGGGCAGGAAGACATGATCGAGGACGCCGCCCTGACGATGGTCCGCGAGCGCAAGGAACGCGCCGCCAAGGCTGCCTGAACCTGATGAGCTGAAAGGAGAACGCGATGCCGTTCGCACAGATTCACATGATCGAGGGCCGCACCGAAGACCAGAAGCGCGCCGTGATCGAGAAGGTCACGCAGGCGCTGCACGAGGCCGTCGGCGCGCCGAAGGAAACCATTCGTGTACTGATCTCGGAAATACCGAGCACCAACTGGGGCATCGCCGGACAATCGGCGAAAGATCGGGGGCGCTGAGTTTTTGTCGTTGATGGACTTTTGTCATTGATTAGCTTTTGCTGATCGACGGATGACATGGGATCCCGGCCTGCGCCGGGATCCCGCATCGATTAACCCCTGCTTCCCGCTGCCTGCGCACCTGACTTGTGTAAAATCCGCGCACTCCGCAATCACACAAGAGCGAATCCCCGATGCAAATGACTGACGCGCTGCTGGTCGGCGCAGGCGCCTTTGTCGCCGGCGGCATGAATGCCATGGCAGGTGGCGGCACCTTTTTCTCCTTTCCTGCCATGCTCGCGGCCGGCGTACCGCCGATCATGGCCAATGCCAGCAATACGGTCGCCCTGTGGCCGGCCAGTATCTCGAGCGCTTGGGCCTACCGGCGCGAGGCCATGCGCCATGGGCGCTGGGCAGTGCTGCTGGCGGTGATCTCGATGGTCGGCGGCCTGCTCGGCGGCCTCTTGCTGCTGGCGATCTCGAACGCCACCTTCTCGCGACTGATACCGTGGCTGCTGCTAGTGGCCACCACGCTGTTCGCGTTCAGCTCGCAGGTCAGCAAGCTGATTCGCTGGGCCAAGGGCCACATGAAGCTGCCGCCGTCGGACAAGCCGGGCAGCATCGGCGGCGCGATTTTCCAGACCGCGGTGGCGATTTACGGCGGCTTCTTCGGCGCCGGCATGGGCATACTGACGCTGGCGGCACTGTCGATCCAGGGCTTTGAGGACATGCAGGAAATCAATGCGCTGAAGAACCTGACGTCGGCAATGAATTACACGGTGGCGGCGCTGACCTTCATCATTGCCGGTGCGATCAGCTGGCCGCATACGCTGGTGGCGCTGGTGACGGCCGCGATCGGTGGCTATGCGGGGGCGGCGCTGGCGCGCCGGCTGCCGGCGCAATGGCTGAAGCGGCTGGTCATCGCGGTCGGTGCAGTGATGAGCGTGGTTTACTTCTACAAGACGTATAACTAAATCGGCACGCCGGAGCCGCAACGGCTCCGGCGGCAAGCATCACTTGACGCTGATCTCTATGCTCTTGCGCATCTTCTCGCCATAAGAACGATGCGCGCCATCGGCAAACTGCATGGTGAGGCGATGACGTCCGGGCGGCAGCGTGATTTCGGTTTCGGTCTGTCCTTTACCGAAGTGACGGTGGCTTTCGTTCATCGGGATCGCCTCGCCCTGCCCGATGTCGGCGGTATCGATCAGCAAATGATGATGACCGGTGCCCTCGTTCATATCACCGGCCGGCGCGACTTTCATGCCGTCGACAGCGAATTTCACCTTGAAGGTCTGCGGCACGGTAGCGCCATCTTTCGGCTCGACGAAGTCCACCGACTGCGCGTGCGCGAAAGAGGCGAAAGCCAGCAGAAAGGCCGGCAAAACCAGGATTTTTTTCATGATGCGCTCCTTGCTTGTGGATGTTCTGATGTCGCGATCATAACAAGCCTGCGTGTGCGATGCTGCCTATCGCCAAAGAACCACGGCGTGCTGTTTTCAGGGGTGCTCAAGAGAAATCAGAGAAATCCAGCGCATGGCGCCGGCGTCAATGGGGCGCGATACAACCAGACTGGCTTACCGTCATCGGCTTGCAGCACGGCGTCCGGCTGCCATTCCGGCGCGGCGAATTCGAGGCTGGCCAGCCAGGCACCGGCACGCAGTTCCGCGCTCGCCTTGTGCAAGGCCCGCGCCATGCTCTCCGGACGCTGGAACAGGTAGACCAGATCGTAGCCGGACCAGTCGGCTTGCCACATGTCGCCACGCCGTATACGCGCCCACGGACAGGCCAGCCGCGCCAGCGCCACCAGCGCCCCGCTCCATTCGATGCCCGCCAGCGCCGCATGCGGATAGGCGCCGCGCAGCGCGCGCAGGCCATGCCCGAGGCCGCAGCCGGCGTCGAGCACGCATGCGCCGTCGGGCAGTGGCGCGACGCGCGCCAGCGACTGCAGTGCATGCGGTGGTGTGGGAAACAGCGGCGCATCGCGCCAGGCTCGCATCGGATAAACCAGCACGAACAGCAGCAGCGGTAACAGCCAGGCCCAGGACGGCAGTGACAGCGTGCCGGACAACAGCAGCGACAAGGGAAAGCCGGCAGAGACCACGATGCGCCGCCAGCGTGCGGGTGTCAGCACGCTGGTCAGCAAACCGGCCAGCGCGGCGACCACAGCGGCCAGCGCGGCAGGAGCGCCCAAGTGCAACGCCGACGCATACAGCAGCCAGCAGCCGGCCCAGGCAGCAAGCGCGGGCAGCGGCCATCGGATCAGGGAAGCAAAGGAAGCGGACACGCAGTGATTTTCATGAAGACGAGGAGCGCGATTGCCGGCGAACCGTCCGGCGGCTGACAAAGCGCCGGATGCGCGGTTGCGCCGCGCCGGTCAAAGGAAACGGTCGAGCAGCTTGCGCGAGTGGCGGTCCAGTGCGCGCATGTCCGTCACGCGGTAGGTGACGCCATGGCTGTCGGTGATCAGCAAGCCGCCATTCCTGAGCCGGCGGATGTCTTCTTCGCCTTTCAGCACGAAGGTCGTCGGGCCGCGATCGGTCTGTACCTGCCAGCTGCTCGGCGTCGCGAAGGTACTGACATCTACCAGCCGATCGATCACAGGAAGAAAATCGCGCTGCGCGATATCGTTCTGCACCATGGCACGCGTGTCCGTATCGAGACCGGACAGCTGCGCGATGGTGACGAGCTCGTGACCATCGGCATCGACCAGCGACACGTTCTCGCCCGGTGCATCGACCGGGAAAGCCTGTACCGGCACCACGCCGACATGCTCGTTGCCGGATTCGTCAATGAACACGAGCCGGCCGAAGCCATCGCGCACCAGCCGGTGCGCGACCGGCATCCATGCCTTGCCGCTGGTTTCCCCCGTCATGCGTTGCCTGCCTTGGTCAATGGAATGTGCAAAGCTGGCGGCACCCGGTCCTCGGTGTCGACATTGCGCGCCTGCGCTTCATACAAGCGCCAGTAAGCGCCCTGCCTGACCATCAGCTCGTCGTGCGAACCGATCTCGACGACTTCGCCACGTTCGAGAACGACCAGCCGGTCCGCGCGGCGCAGCGTCGACAGACGGTGCGCAATCGCAATCGTGGTGCGCCCCTCCACCAGGTTGTCGAGCGCTTTCTGGATTTCCTTTTCGGTCTCGGTATCGACCGACGAGGTCGCCTCGTCCAGCATCAGGATCTGCGGATTGATCAGTAGCGCACGCGCGATCGAGATGCGCTGGCGCTCGCCGCCGGACAGGCCCTGACCGCGCTCACCGACGATGGAGTCGTAACCATGGCGCAGCCGCAGGATGAATTCGTGCGCATGCGCGGCGCGCGCGGCGGAGATGATTTCAGCGCGCGTCGCCCCAGGCTTGCCATACGCAATATTCTCGGCAATCGTCCCGTGGAACAGGAAAGGCTCTTGCAGCACCAGCCCGATGTGCTTGCGATAGTCGGCGACGGCATAGCGGCGGATGTCAGTGCCGTCAATCAGGATCGCGCCGTCGGAGACATCGTAGAAACGGCAGATCAGGTTGATCAGCGTGCTTTTGCCGGAGCCGCTGTGGCCGACCAGTCCGATCATTTCACCGGGGCGGATGTCGAAGTTGATGCCCTTCAGGATGCGGCGGCTGCCATGGCGGAAACCGACATCCCGGATCGCGATCGTGCCGGGCACCGGCGCCATCGGCACCGGGTTGGTCGGGTCGGGCACGCTGGAGCTGTGGTCGAGGATGTCGAAAATACGCTTCGCGCCCGCTGCCGCCTTCTGGGTGTGCGACACGATGCGACTCATCGAATCGAGCCGGCCGTAGAAGCGGCCGATGTAGGCGATGAAGGCGACCAGCACGCCGACGGTCACGCCATGGTGGATCACCAGCCAGATGCCGAAGGCCCAGACAATCAGCAGGCCGACCTCGGTCAGCATGGTGACGGTCGGCGCGAACAGGCCCCAGGTACGGTTCAGTTTGTCGTTGACGGCCAGGTTGTGCATGTTCGCGTCACGGAAACGGTCGGACTCGCGCTTTTCCTGCGCAAACGCCTTCACGACACGGATGCCGGGAATGGTGTCGGCCAGCACATTGGTCACATCGCCCCAGATACGGTCGATCTTCTCGAAGCCATAGCGCAAACGGTCGCGGACACTATGGATCATCCAGACGATCAGGGGCAGCGGCAACAGTGTCACGACCGTCAGCCAGGGATTGATGGTGAACAGCACGCCGGCCGTCATGATCAGCAGCAGCACATCGGTGGCGAAGTCCAGCGCGTGCAGCGACAGGAACACACAGATGCGGTCGGATTCATTACCGATGCGGGCAATCAGGTCGCCGGTGCGTTTGGCGCCAAAATAATCGAGGCTGAGCGTCATCAGGTGATCGAAAGTTGCGGTGCGCAGGTGTGCGCCGATCCGTTCCGACACCAGCGCGAGCAGGTAGGTGCGCCACCAGCCCAGGCCCCACGCGGCCAGTGCCGCGACCAGCAGCCCGGACAGATAGACCTTCACGTCGTGCATGTCGATCTGCGTGCCTTTCTGGGTCGGGATCAGGATCTCGTCCATCAGCGGCATCGACAGGTAAGGCGGCACCATCATTGCGGCGGTTGACAGCAGGGTCAGCATGAAGCCCAGCAGCAGCTGCATCTTGTAGGGCCTGGCGAAGCGCCACAGGCGGAACAGCACCCAGGTCGACACCGGCTCGAGCAGCTCGCGGTGGCAGACCGGGCATTCCTCGCTCTCTTCCGGCAGCGCCGCCTGACAGCTCGGGCAGCGCGGCCCGGCGTCGTCGGCCTGCAGGATCTGGCCGGCGCGCGCGGCCTGGACCTTCTCGAAATTCTGGATGAAGCGAATCGCGCCGACTTCCTGCTCCAGCGTAAAGCGCCAGCGGGCCACCAGCCGGTCGCGGTCATGCAGTGCCAGCACGGCCACGCCGCCATGGTCGCCATGATGCAGCGTGAGGCCGGCGTCGAGCGGCCAGCTGCTCCACCGACCGCCATCCGAATCGCTTATTATTCGTTCCGTCGTCAGCAGCACGCGACTGCGCGCAAACTGCAGCGCACCGTTCAGGTCAGGCTCGAGCGTCGCCAGCAGATGTTCGCCGGGATTGAGCGGCAACGCCGCAGTTTCGCGTGAGTGTGCTTCTGTGCCTGGTGCTTCTTCTGTATTGGTGGCGCTGGACGGCATGAATCAGGAAAGAAGTCTTGCTGGCTAATCGAATGTCCGGATGGCTCGTGCCACCCGTCCCTGGACAGGAAGCGCGGATTGTCGCCGAAACCGGCGATCCCGTCCAACCCGGACGTTATCTTACCTCTTTGTCACTCAAGCGACCGAATGAACTCCCCCGATACCCGGACCCTGCCTCCCGGCCCGCTGGAAATCAGTCTGCTGCGCGTCACGTATCTGCGCGGCCCCAATATGTGGACGTACACGCCCGTGATCGAGGCCTGGCTGGATCTGGGTGTGCTGGAAGCGTGGCCGAGCAACCTGCAGCCCGGCTTCGTCGACCGCCTGCTGTCGGTGCTGCCGCAAGTGGCCGCGCACCATTGCAGCCCGGGCGTACCGCATGGCTTCGAGCAGCGCCTGCGCGAAGGCACCTGGATGGGCCATGTGCTCGAGCACGTGATTATCGAGCTGCTCGAAATGTCCGGCCTCGAAGCCGGCTTCGGCCAGACCCGGGAAACCACCCAGTCCGGCACTTACCGGATGGTGTTTCGCGTGCCGGACGAGACGGTCGGCCGCACCGCGCTGGTGTCCGGTCTGGCGCTGCTGCATGCGGTGATCAACCGGCAGCCGTTCGAGGTCGAACCAGAACTCGCGAAGATCCGCAAAGCGATCGACGAGTACTACCTCGGGCCGTCGACCGCGCACATCGTCGCCAGTGCGAAAAAGCGCAAAATTCCGCATATCCGCCTGAATCAGGGCAACCTGGTGCAGCTTGGCTACGGCGCGCTGCAGAACCGCATCTGGACCGCCGAGACCGATCTGACCAGCGCGATCGCCGAAGGCATCGCCGGCAACAAGGACCTGACCAAATCGCTGCTGCGCTCGTGCGGCGTGCCGGTGCCCTACGGCGAGGTGGTGAACAGCGTCGACGAGGCCGTGGCCGCGGCCGACGACATCGGACTGCCGGTGGTAATCAAGCCGCGTGACGGCAACCGCGGACGCGGCGTGATGCTGAACCTGCGCTCGCTGGACGAAGTGCGGGCGGCCTACCCGGTCGCCCGCGCGGAAGATCCGGACGTGATCGTCGAGGAGTTCATCGAAGGCGACGAGCACCGCGTGCTGGTGGTCGGCGGCAAGGTGGTCGCCGTCGCGCGCGGCGAAAGCGCGTGGGTGACGGCAGACGGCACATCGACCATCGTGCAGCTGGTCGACGCGCAGCTGAACTGCGACCCGCGCCGCGGCAATGCAGACATTCATCCGCTCGAGACCCTGCAGCCGCGCACCAACCGCGTGATCCTCGCCAACCTGCAGCGGCAGCAGCTGACGCCCGACTCGGTGCCCGAAGCCGGCCATCGGGTGCTGATCATCGCCAATGGCAATCATGCGATCGAATGCACCGACACGATCCACCCGGAAGTGGCGCACCTGTGCACACTGGCGGCGCGCGTGGTCGGCCTCGACATTGCCGGCATCGACCTGGTGTGCAAGGACGTCTCGCAGCCGCTGGAAGCGCGCGGCGGCGCCGTGGTCGAAGTGAACGCAGGGCCGAGCCTGCTGATGCACCTGAAGCCGGCTGAAGGCAAGCCGCAACCGGTGGGCGACGCGATCGTCAGCCACCTGTTCCCCGAAGGCCAGCGCGGCCGCATTCCCATCGTCGGCGTGTCCGGCAGCGAAGGCACCACGCAGATCGCGCGGCTGGTGGCGTGGCTGATGCAGCTGTCCGGCGTACGTGTTGGCGTTGCTTGTGGCGACGGTCTGTTCGTCGGCACGCGCCAGCTTGAGGCAGGCGACTGCGCCCACTGGGAACCGGGCCAGCGCTTGCTGATCAATCGCAACGTCGAAGCCGCCGTGTTCGAGAACGGCCCGATGTCGCTGCTCACCGAGGGCCTCGCCTATGACCGCTGCTGGGTCGGCATCGTCACCGACAGCAAGCCGGTGCCCGGCCTGGATGAACAGCTGATGACCGAGCCTGAGCATCGCTTCAAGATCCTGCGCACGCAAGTCGACGTCGTGGTCGAGACCGGCGCAGCGGTGCTGCATGCGACCGACGATACCGTGCTGGATATGGCACGACTGTGCGACGGCGATGTGCTGCTGTACGCCGCCGACGGCCGCCATCCCGCGCTGATCGCGCACCGCGAAGCCGGCGGCCGTGCGCTGTACATCGATAGCGGCCAGCTGGTGCGAGCGCACGACGGCCGGGAGATCGACCGCCTCCACCTGGAACGCGACCTGAGCGATGCGGCCGCCGCGCTGCCGGTCGAGGTGCTGCTGGCTTCGGTCGGCGCCGCCTGGGCGCTCGGGCTCGATACGCAACTCATCCGCACCGCCCTGGACACTTACGGTACCGCACAGGCGCGCACCATCGTGATCGCCTGACGACGCCAATCGACGACTAGACAACATGGAACTGAAACAAACCCGGATCCTGCGCGGGCCCAATCTGTGGAGCCGCTACACCGCGATCGAGATGGAGCTGCTGTGCACGCCCGCCGAATGCGAGATCGACCGCCTGCCCGGCTTTGAGGAGCGGCTGCGCGCGCTCTGCCCCGGCGTCGGGGAACTGCGCGGCCCGGCCTTCCAGGGTCCGCTGACGCTGGCGCATGTGCTGGAGGCCGTGATGCTGGCGCTACAGGTGAAGGCAGGCTGCCCGCTGTCCTTCTCGCTGACGAATACGACGCCGGTACCGAACCTGTACCAAGTGGTGGTCGAGTACAGCGAGGAAGAGGTCGGACGCCGCGCGCTCACCTTCGCGCTGCGGCTGGCCCAGCGTGCGTTCGACCAGCACAGCGGCGTGCCGCCGGCGGCCACCTCCGCCCCTGACCTGGCCGAGATGCTGGCCGAGCTGCGCGAGCTCGACGAAGACCTGCGCCTCGGCCCGAGCACCGGCTCGATCGTGAATGCGGCGGTCGCACGCGGCATTCCGTTTCGGCGCCTGACCAGCGGCAGCCTGGTGCAGCTCGGCTGGGGTTGCCGCCAGCGCCGCATCCAGGCCGCCGAGGTCGACTCCACCAGCGCGGTGGCCGAGACGATCGCGCAGGACAAAAACCTGTCCAAGCATCTGCTGCATGCGGCCGGCGTGCCGGTGCCGCTGGGCGCGCCGGTGAACAGTGCTGACGAGGCATGGCAGGTGGCCGCACGGATCGGCCTGCCGGTGGTCTGCAAGCCGCAGAACGGCAGCCAGGGCAAGGGCGTGACGGTGAACATCCTGACCCGTGAACAGCTCGACAAGGCCTTTGACGCAGCGGCGACGGCGGCGCGCGGCAAGGGCCCGGTGCTGGTCGAGAAATTTTTCCCCGGCAGCGACTACCGGCTGCTGGTCGTCGGCAACCGTTTGGTGGCGGCCGCGCGGCGCGATCCGCCGCAAGTGATCGGCGACGGCGCGCGCACGGTGCGTGAGCTGGTTAATGTGGTGAATGCCGATACGCGCCGTGGCGACGGTCATGCGACGCCGCTGACGAAGATCAGCTTCGACGAGATTGCGATGGCCTGTCTGGCGGACCAGTCGCTGACGCCGGATTCGGTGCCGGAACAGGGTCGCCGCATCATCTTGCGCAACAACGCCAACCTGTCGACGGGTGGCAGCGCGACCGACGTCACCGACGACGTGCATCCGGAAGTCGCCGCGCGCGCCATTGATGCGGCAGCGATGGTCGGTCTGCATGTGTGTGGCGTCGACGTGGTGTGCGAGAGCATCACGCGGCCGCTGGAAGAACAGAACGGCGGCGTGGTGGAAGTGAACGCCGCCCCCGGTCTGCGCATGCACCTGAATCCATCTTATGGCAAAGGTCGCAACATTGGCGAGGCGGTGATGCAGCTGATGTTCGGGGCCGGCGAGGATGCGCGCATTCCGCTGGTCGCCGTCACCGGTGTGAACGGCAAGACCACCACCACGCGACTGATTGCGCATGTGCTGGCGCGCAAAGGACTGTGCGTGGGCATGACTAATACCGATGGCGTCTACGTCGGCGGACGCCAGACCGACAGCGGTGACTGCAGCGGACCGAAGAGCGCGCGCAACGTGCTGGCGCACCCGCATGTGCAGGCGGCGGTGCTGGAGACCGCGCGCGGCGGCATGCTGCGCGAAGGCCTGGGCTTCGATAAATGCTCGGTGGCGGTCGTCACCAATATCGGCGAGGGCGATCACCTCGGCATGAACCATATTCATACGCCGGCCGACGTGGCGCGGCTCAAGCAGATGATCGTGCAGAACGTCGCGACTCCCGGCTACGCGGTGCTGAACGCTGCGGATCCGCTGGTGGCCGCAATGGCTGCGCACTGCCCGGGCAAGGTGATCTTCTTCGCGCGCAATCCGTCGCATCCGGTGCTGGTCACGCACCGCGCACGCGGGCATCGCGTGGTGTTCGTCGAAGCCGGCGAGATCGTCGTCGCCGAAGGCGCGCAAGTGCACAGAACGCCGTTGGCGGACGTGCCGCTAACGCAGGGCGGACTGCTCGGCTTCCAGGTCGAGAATGCGCTGGCCGCGGCCGGCGCCTGCTGGGCGCTGGACCTGCCCTGGCAGGAAATCGTCGATGGCCTGCAGACCTTCAACAACGATGCCAGCGGCGCGCCGGCACGCTTTAACCTGATGCACTATCGCGATGCCACCGTGGTCGCCGACTATGGACATAACCCGCATGCGATGCGCGCGCTGGTGGCGGCATTCGATGCACTGCCGGCCCGCGAGGGCGCGCGCCGTACCGTGGTCGTCAGCGGCGCCGGCGACCGCCGCGATGAAGACCTGCGCGAATTGACGCGGGTGCTCGGCGGCGGATTCGACAACGTGATCCTGTACGAGGACGCCTGCCAGCGCGGCCGCGCCGACGGTGAGGTGCTGGGGCTGCTGCAACAAGGACTGCAGGGCGCCAGCCGCGCCAGCCACATCGAAGAAATCCATGGTGAATTCGTCGCGATCGACCGTGCGCTGGCGATGCTGAAGCCGGGCGACCAGTGCCTGGTGCTGGTCGATCAGGTGCAAGAAGCGCTGGCCCACCTGGCCGGGCGGGTCAGGCAGGGATGATCACCGTCGCCTGGAACGCGGTTTACTATCTCTGACAAAACGTCGCTGGCCAGGCGCACCGTCGCCAGCAGTGTTTTGTCAGAGGCGCTTATGCAGCGGGCAGCGCGAGCTGCCAGCCGGTGCGCTGCCGGAGCGCGTCGATGTCCTCCGGGGTGTCAAGGTCGACGATGAAATGTTCATTGGCCGTCCGATGGCGGTGCACCCGCTGCGGATGGTCATCGATGAACTTGCGCAGGGCCAGCCGGCCCGAGGCCAGCATCGAACGGATCAGCGCCCCGGAAAACGCGACCGGATTGCCGCGCTCGCCATGGACTTCCGGGTAGACGACGTCGGTGCCGTCGGGTCGCTGTGCGAAGGCCTCTACCAGTTCGCGCAATTCGGCGCTGCCGACCAGCGGCTGATCGGCAAGCGCGACGATCAGCAGATCGACGTCGCCTCCCAGTGCCTCGACCCCGAGCCGAACCGACGAGGGCTGACCGGCGTCAGGATCGGGATTGCGGACCAGCGTGACCGGAAAGCTGGCAGCCAGCGGTTCGACCCGGTCGTGATAATGACCGCTGACGACCACGATGTGGTCGATGTCGGCTGCGGCCATGGCAGCAAGGTGGCGTTCGAGCAGCGTCGTGCCGGCGATGGTCAGCAGGCACTTGGGCACGCCCCCCATGCGTGAGCCCTGCCCTGCGGCGAGCAGCACCACGCCGCACGTTAATCTGTCTGGCTTCATCTGTTTTCCTGTTTTGGCGGCGAACACATGCCGCAATGCGGATGTCGACCCGCGATTCTGCGTCAATTCGCTCCGCCCGTGAGTCTCCGGCAGTCGGATCGCGGTCGGACCGTCGTCCATTGTTCATCAAAGCGAGCTCGCCACCGGCGCCATGCACATGCCTTTCTGAAATGCTTCTGTTTTCCTGACATAATTTCACTATAAACCTGACGAAAAGCTGACGACCGCTGGTTACACTTCGGACTTCGTTTTTCTCCAGGCAAAAACCCAACAAAGGAAAAGCATGCCTCTCCAAAGGATTCGACAAGAATGCCCGGGACAAGGGACCGATCGAACCCATCACGCGCTGCGCCAGATCACTCTCGTCATCCTGCTGTCGGCCCTGGGACCGCTGGCGCCGGCAGTTCATGCACAGACAGCGCAGGCCGCCAAAACCAAGTCGGCGGCCCGGGGCAGCGCACCCGCCAAAGCAGTGCTGGCGAAGCCGGCGCAAAACCGGGCACCGGCTGCGGCAGCAGCCACCGAACCGACTACAGCAGCTCCGGCTGCCACGGTGCCACCGGCATCCGCGCCCGTCGTCTTGCTGCCGTCGCAACCGGCCGGACCGGAGCCGGTCACGATCAGCATCGATGGCCTGGTCGATACCGTCTTGCAGCACAATCCCTCACTGGAGGCCGCGCGCAGGACGATCGATGTCGCCAGCGCCGCCGTGATCAGCGCCGGCGCCTATCCGAATCCGCGGCTTGAGCTGAGCGGAGGCCGCAATGCGACTCCGACGCCGACCTCAGCCGCCGGCAATGTGAGCGGCCTTGGCGTCTCGCAGACCATAGAGAACCCGGTGCTGCGCAGCGCGCGCGTCAACACGGCGCTGTACGCCGAACAGGCATCGGTCCAGTCGCTGGCGCAGACGCGCAATGCGCTGGTCGGCGAGGTGCGGCTGCGCGCCTATGAATACCTGCTGCGGCGCGAAGAGGCCGGGGCCGCCGCCGAGGCGCTGAAGTTACTTGAGCAGACACGCGAGCGCATCCAGGTCCGCGTGACCACCGGCGAGACCGGCAAGCTCGACCTGATCCGCGCCGATGCCGAGATCGTCAATGCGCGCCAGCGTGAAGCGACCGCACGTCTGCAGATCGCTCAGGCGTCGATTGTGCTGAACCGGCTGGCCGCCGGCAAGCTGCCGGCCAACTGGCAGCTCGACGCGGTGCTGGCCGAGGAGCACGAATTGCCGTCACTGGAGAAGCTGAAACAACTGGCTGTGCGCCAGAACCCCGAGGTGCGCGTGCTGGAGGCAGAGCTGCAGCGCAATCAGTCGCGTTTCAACGAGGCGCGCGCCAGCCTGCTGCCGGGCGTCGACCTGCGGCTGTCGCAGCTGCGTGAGCCCGATGTGCGGCAGGACATTGTCGGTGTATCGATCCAGATTCCGCTGTTTGACCAGCGGCGCGGTCCGCGCGCCGAGGCCATTGCCGAGCGCGAACGCACCCAGGTGCGGCTTGAAGGCCGCCGCGCCGACCTGATCCAGCAGCTCGAGCTGGCCTGGCGCTCGGTCGAGATCGCGCGCGTACGCGTCGAGGCCCTGTCGGAAGGTGCGGTGCGCTCGTCCGAAGCGGCATTGCGCGTGGCCGAAGCAGCCTATCGCTTCGGCGAGCGCGGCATCCTCGAAGTGCTCGATGCGCAGCGCGTGCTGCGCGCGGTGCGTCAGGATCTGCTGCTGGCACGCTTCCAGCTGCAGGCCTCGCTGATCGAGCTTGACACGCTGTCCGGCCGCTACGCCAGCGACAAGTGATGCTCCCCACGAACCGAATCCTCACGACCCGAGAAAACGATAACAACATGACAGCCCAACCGACTCCCCTGCTGCTCGCCATCGTGCTGGCCGCGCTGTTTGCGACCGGCTGCGGCAAGCAATCTGCCACGCCGGAAAAGAAGCCGGCGCAGGCTGCCGCCAGGGTACAAGACCCGATGGAAGTGGTGCTGACGCCCGAAATGGCGAAGCAATTCCGTGTCGAGAAAGCCGCGATTGCCGACATCGCGATCACGCAGCGCGTGGCCGGCCGGATCGAGGCGAACGAACGGCTGACGACGCGCATCGGCGCATCCGTCACCGGGCGGGTGGTGAATGTGCTGGCCGAGGTCGGCGATCGCGTCAAGGCCGGTCAGGTACTGGCAATGCTGGCCAGCCCCGAACTGACCAATGCGCAGCTGGCTTACCTGCGCGCGCTGTCAGCCACCAAGCTGGCCGAGCGTACGGTCGAACGCGCGCAGGCGCTGGTGGCGGCCGATGTGATCGGCTCGGCCGAACTGCAGCGGCGCGAAGTCGAGCTGTCGGTGGCGCGCGCCGAGTTGCGCGCAGCGAGCGACCAGCTGCGGCTGATCGGCCTGTCAGGCGCTGCGATCGAGCGGCTGCGCGACTCCGGTGCGATCGCGCCGGAAGTGCCGATCACGTCGACACGCACCGGCATTGTGATCGAACGCAAGGTCAGCCAGGGACAAGTCGCGCAGCCCGGCGACCCGCTGTTCACGGTGGCCGACCTGTCGAATGTCTGGGTCGTAGGCGCCTTGCCCGAACAGGACGCCAATTCAGTCAAGCTGAATCAGCGCGTCGAGGTCGAGGTGTCCGCGCTCGGTCAGGAAACGCTGACCGGCCGCATCGTGTATGTCAGCGACACGGTCCAGCCGGACACGCGCACGGTATCGATCCGCACTGAAGTGCAGAACCCGAAATACGAACTCAAGCCGCAGATGCTGGCGTCGCTGAAGCTCAACGGCATGTATTCCAAGCAGCTGGCGGTGCCGGCCGCTGCAGTGGTGCGTGAGAACGACAAGGACTACGTGTTCGTGCATCTCGGCGAGCAGCGCTTCCGCCTGACCGAAGTCACGCTCGACGCCGCCGCCGGCGAGCTGCGCCCGGTGCGCAAGGGACTCGACGAGGGCACGCCGATCGTGGTCGACGGCAGCTTCCACCTGAACAGCCAGCGCAAGCGCGCCGAGCTGGAGTAACCCGATGAGAGCAATTATCAAAGCGGCGCTGGAACAGCGCCTGGTGATGGTCGTCATCGCCCTCGCTCTGATCGGCTTCGGCGTACGCGCGGCGATGAAGCTGTCGGTCGACGCCTTCCCGGACGTGACCAACATCCAGGTACAAGTGGCGACGGAGGCGCCGGGGCGCTCGCCGGAAGAGGTCGAGCGCTTCGTCACCGTGCCGCTGGAGATCGCGATGACAGGCCTGCCCGGCCTGACCGACATGCGTTCGCTGAACCGCAGCGGGCTGTCGATCATCACGCTGGTCTTCTCTGACAACACGGATGTTTACTTCGCGCGCCAGCTGGTCATGGAACGGTTGATGGAGGTGCGTTCGCGGCTGCCCGATGGCATCACGCCGGTGCTGGGCCCGGTATCGACCGGACTTGGCGAAGTATTCCAGTACACGCTCGACCATCCGGACGACGGCAAACGCAAGCTGACTGAGGCCGAGCTGATGGAACGCCGCTCGATCCAGGACTGGGTGGTGCGGCCGATGCTGCGCTCGATCGCCGGTGTGGCCGAGATCAACTCGTTCGGCGGATTCGAGAAGCAATACCAGGTGTTCGTGAATCCCGACCGCCTGCGTCACTACCATCTCGGCCTGGAACAAGTGCGTGACGCCATCGCGCGCAACAACGCCAACTCCGGTGGCGGCATCCTGCCGCAGGGCGCCGAGCAGTTCCTGATCCGCGGCGTCGGCCTGACCCGCACGGTGGAGGACGTCGGCAACATCGTGCTGAAGGAAGATCGCGGCATCCCCGTGTTCGTGCGCGACGTGGCCGAGGTGAAGATCGGCCCGGCGGTGCGCCAGGGCGCGCTGGTGAAGAACGGCACGACCGAATCGACCGGCGGCATCGTGATGATGCTCAAGGGCGGCAACGCGAAGGAAATCGTCACCCGCATCAAGTCGCGCGTGAACGAGATCAACTCGAAGCAGATGCTGTCCGGCGGGCTGCAGATCGTGCCTTTCTACGACCGCACCGAGCTGGTCGACGCATCGCTGTGGATGGTCGGCAAGGTGCTGATCGAAGGCGTGATCCTGGTGGTGATCGTGCTGCTCGTGTTCCTCGGCGACCTGCGCTCGTCGCTGGTGGTGATCGCGACGCTGGTGATCACACCGCTGGTGACCTTCATGATCATGAACAAGATCGGCCTGTCGGCTAACCTGATGTCACTTGGGGGATTGGCGATCGCGATAGGACTGATGGTCGACGCCACCGTCGTGGTGGTGGAGAACGTGTTCCACAAGCTCGGGCATGCGAAACCGGAGGAGCGCGTGCAGGTCGTGCTGGAAGGCACGGTCGATGTCGCCAAGCCGACCATTTACGGCATCTCGATCATCATCCTGGTGTTCCTGCCGCTGATGACCTTATCCGGCATGGAAGGCAAGATGTTCGGGCCGCTCGCGCTGACGATCGCGATTGCACTGGCCGTATCGCTGGCGGTGTCGCTGCTGCTGTCGCCGGCGCTGTGCGCGTACATCCTGAAAGGCGGCGCCGACCAAGACACCAGGCCGATCGCCTTCATGAAACGCCACTATGTCACCCTGCTGAATGCGGCGCTGAGGTCGCAGAAGAAGACCGTGGCGGCCGCGATCCTGCTGCTGCTGGCGTCGTTCGCGATCGTGCCCTTCCTGGGCAAGAGCTTCATCCCGATCATGAAGGAAGGCTCGATCACGCCGACCATCGTGCGCATGCCCAGCATCTCGCTGGACGAGGCCAGCAAAATCGACCTGGAGGCGATGCGGCGGATCAGCGAGATCCCGGGCGTGCGGATGGCCGTCTCCAAGCTCGGCCGCGGCGAGTCGCCGGCCGATCCGTCGGGCCCGAATGAATCCGATCCGGTGGTGTCGCTTGATCCGGCATCGGGTCGCTCGCAGACGGAGGTCGAAGAAGATATCCGCAAGGTGCTGGCGGACCTGCCGGGTGTACAGATCGTGATGAACCAGCCGATCGCACAGCGCGTCGACGAGATGCTGACCGGTGTGCGCTCGCAGCTGGCTATCAAGATCTTCGGCGATGACCTGAACGAGCTGCGCCGCATTTCCGAGCAGGTAGCGCGGATCGTCAAGACGGTGCCAGGCGCCAGCGATATCCGTGTCGACCGGCTGTCGGGCCAGCAGACGCTGACCATCGACATCGACCGCCGCGCAATCGCACGCTACGGCATCAACGTGGCCGATATCCACACCATCATCGAGACCGCGCTCGGCGGCAGCGAAGTCAGCCAGCTTTATGAGGGCGAGCGACGCTACGCGATCCTGCTGCGTTATCCGGAAGGTTTCCGCAACTCGGTCGACGTGATCCGCGAGACGCTGCTGCGCACTGCCGACAACGCGGTGATACCACTGGAAAGCGTGGCTGAGGTGAAGCTGGTCGACAGCCCGCCGATGGTCAATCGCGAACTCGGCAAGCGCCGCGTCGTGGTCGGCGCCAACGTGACCGGGCGCGACCTTGGCGGCTTTGTCGCCGAGGTGCAGCAGCGCGTCGAGGGCGAGCTGAAGCTTCCGGAAGGCTATTACCTGTCGTGGGGCGGCCAGTTCGAGAACATGCAGCGCGCGATGGGCACACTGATGGTGATCGTGCCGCTGACCATCGTGGCGATTTATTTCCTGCTGTTCCTGATGTTCAATTCGGTGCGACTGGCCGCGCTGATCATCACGGTGCTGCCGTTCGCCTCGATCGGCGGCGTGTTCGGGCTGGCCATCACGGGCGAGTACCTGTCGGTACCGGCGTCGGTGGGCTTCATTGCGCTGTGGGGCATTGCGGTGCTCAACGGGGTAGTGCTGATCACCTACGTGCGCCGCTTGCGCGAGGAAGGCGTGCCGATCGAACAGGCGCTGCGCGACGGCTGTGCGCAGCGCTTCCGTCCGGTGATGATGACGGCGACCGTCGCGCTGCTCGGACTGGTGCCGTTCCTGTTCGCGTCCGGTCCCGGCTCGGAAGTGCAGCGACCGCTGGCGGTGGTGGTGATCGGCGGCCTGATCACGTCGACACTGCTGACGCTGGTCGTGCTGCCGGTGCTGTACCGCTGGTTCGAGCCGCCGCTGGTCGAGACCGACGAGCAGCGCCAGGCGCGCCTGACCAATACGGCGGTCTGATCGACGGGCAGGACGGCGGCCATCGGCCTGACGATGCGCCGCCGCCCTGCCCGCTCTTGCCTGACATCGCCTCTGCCAGACTGTGGCCTTGGTCACCAAGCGGGACGGCAACGCTGCGCTATGATGCCTGCTGCGACCACGGACAATCGCCCGGCTACGGGCATCAGGACACTCACTTAATGATCGAGCTGCAACTCATCGGCTGTAACGGCGGCATCGGCGGCCCCGGTCGCCAGACTACTTGTTATGGCATCGGCGAGCAGATCGTGATCGACGCGGGCACCGGGCTGGGCACGCTGTCGCTGGAGCGGCTGGCACGCATCGATCATGTAGTGCTGACCCATGCGCACCTTGATCATGTGGCCGGTCTGCCGCTGATGGCCGACTCGGTCGGCGCGTGGCGCGATGCGCCGCTGACGGTCTGGGCAAGCGCCGAGGTGCTCGCCATCTTGCAGGCGCACCTGCTGAACGATCAGGTATGGCCCGACTTCACCCGCCTGCCCAGCGTCGAGGAACCCTTCATCCGGCTGCAGGAAATGCCGGCCGGCGGCACCGAGATCGCGGGCTACCGGATCGCGCCGCTACCGGCCGACCATGGCATCGCCGCCTGTGGCTATCGGGTCGAGGCCGGTGATGTGGCGATCGCATTTTCCGGCGACACCGCTGACTGCTCAGCGTTCTGGGACAGGCTGGCGCGCGATGCGCAGCTCGCTGCGGTGGTGGTGGAATGTTCGTATCCGGCATCGATGGCCGCGATGGCCGAGCTGACCCGGCATATGCACGCCGGTCAGGTGGCCGCGCGGCTGGCTGCGCTGCGCGACGGCGTGGCCGGTGTGGTCATTCATCGCAAGCCCGGCCTCGAAGACGAGATAGCACACGACCTGCAGGCCGCGCCGCACGGCGGCGACCTGCGGCTGCCGGTGCCGGGTGATGTCTATCGCTTCGGCTGACCTAATTAAATTCGACCGACACGGTCGGATCACCCGGCAAGCCGGTGTACTGCATCCTGACCTTCATGCCCGCCTTCGTCGGCTGCGGCGGGAAGAAGCCGCCCAGGCTGAGCAGGTCGCCCTTCTTCAGCACGATACCTTCCTTCTTCAGCTCCTTCGCCAGCCAGATCGCCGCGTTCAGCGGATTGCCCATGATGGCGCTGCCCTGGCCACGGCCGAGTTCTTTGCGATTGTCAGCCTCGTCCACCATCACCACCGTCATGTTCGCCATCGCGTCGGCAAAGGCCTGCGTGCGCTGCACCGGCACTTCGGCGCCGGTCACACCGCCGCGGAAGCCGACATTGACGGCGATGAAGTTGGCGCCGCTGAACTGGCCCTCCAGCATCAGGTCGGGCAATTCGATGAAAGGCACCACCGACTCAAGGTGAGCGAGCGCCTCGAGCGGCGTAGTCGCTTCAGCCAGCCCGGCATCCCTGACTTCAACGATCAGATCGGCCTCGTACAGCGGACGCGCGCCGAAGTCATGCGGCAGTACCGCGATGATGTCGACAAAATTGCGGTCGTACATGGTGCCCCATTTCGGTCCGCTGACGCCGAAGCGCTGCTGCAGCGCCGGATTGGTGAAGGCAGCCTTGTAGCCGATCGGACTACCCAGCACCCGCGGCAGCCTGGCGGCCAGCTTGCGCTTGGCGCACTCGGCATCCTCGAGCGAAATGTCATTGCCAAAGCCCGTGCTGGGCTTGCGCTGCGTGAAATCAGCCAGATAGGCATCGACCTGCGCATCGGTCGGGCAGGCGGCGAAGGCCGGCGATGCGGCCAGTGCGCAGGCGGCGAAGGCGAGAGGCAAAATAGGTTTCAACACGAGTCTCCTAGGTCTGGTTCCGAAAGGGCATGCATGCCCGGCGAAGTCGGCCGAGCATAGCATGCAGCAAGGTGCCGGCAGCGCCATGAGCTGCCCCGGCGCGGACCATTACGCATACAATCGCGGGCGGCGGCAACGCACGTCGGCTGAACTTCCGGCAGGACGCCACTGCCGCTCAACCTCATTTCCGGAATACTGAATATGCTCGAATTTTTCCAGTCGCTGAACTGGTTCGTGGTCGGCCAGATCATCCTGATCGACATCCTGCTAGGCGGTGATAACGCGATCGTGATTGCACTGGCCTGCCGCAAGCTGCCGCCACGGCAACGTATGCAAGGCATCCTGTGGGGCACCGCCGGCGCGATCGTGGTGCGTGTCGCGCTGATCGCATTCGCGGTCACGTTGCTCGGCGTGCCGTGGCTGAAGGCCATCGGCGGCTTGCTGCTGTTGTGGATAGGCGTGAAACTGCTGATACAGGACGACGACAACCACGACCATATCGACGGCGGCGAGCGCCTGATGACTGCCGTCAAGACCATCATCATCGCCGACCTGGTGATGAGCATCGATAACGTGGTCGCCGTCGCCAGTGCCGCCGAGCACGCCGGCGCCGAGCACAAGCTGATGCTGGTGGCCTTTGGCATCATGGTCAGCATACCGATCGTGATCTGGGGCAGCTCGCTGGTGCTGAAGATCATGGATCGCGTGCCGGCGCTGGTAACGGCCGGCGGCGCGCTGCTCGGTTATCTCGGCGGCGCAATGATCTCGTCCGACCTGGCGCTGAAGGCGCGCGTGGCCAGCCTGCTGGACGGCGAACTGCCGCCGCTTGCCACCGGCGATACCCGCCTCAGCCTGGCCGGCATCACCGGCGCGCTGTTCGTCGTGCTGGCCGGCTGGTGGATCTCGCAGCGGCGCGGCAATAACGTCGACGCCGACAATACGGGCACGCGATAAATCTCTAGGATGTCGGTACCTCCCCCGCCGGACGGCGGAGCGTACCTATGGAACATCATGTACCGCTGATCACCACACTGGCTTCTGCCTTCAGCCTCGCCCTGCTGTTCGGCTATGTCGCGCTGCGCATGAAAATGCCGGCGCTGGTCGGCTACCTGCTGGCCGGCGTGACGCTCGGTCAGTTCGCCCCCGGCTTCATTGCTCACCCGGGACTGGCATCGCAACTGGCCGAGGTCGGCGTGATGTTGCTGATGTTCAGCGTCGGCCTGCATTTTTCCATCGATGACCTGCTCGCGGTGCGCAAGATCGCGCTGCCGGGGGCGCTGCTGCAGATCGCGGTCGCCACAGCGCTCGGCGCGGCCCTGGCATGGAGCTGGGGCTGGCATCCGGGCGCCGGGCTGATCTTCGGATTGTCCTTGTCGGTCGCAAGTACCGTCGTGCTGCTACGCGCACTGGAGGCGCGCAGCGCGCTGGAATCGGTGAACGGGCGCATTGCGGTCGGCTGGCTGGTCGTCGAGGATCTGGTGATGGTGCTGGCACTGGTGTTGCTGCCCGTGTTCGGCCGGCTCGGTGACAGCGGCGCCGGCCAGCCGGCAGCGCTCGGTGCCGCCTTGCTGGCACTGGGCGCCGCCTTGCTGAAGGTGGCCCTGTTCGTCGCGCTGATGCTGGCGCTGGGGCGGAAATTCCTGCCACGCCTGCTGTGGCTGGTCGCGCATACCGGCTCGCGCGAGCTGTTCGGCCTGTGCGTGGTGGCTGCAGCGATCGGCATTGCCGTCGGTGCCGCGGCGCTGTTCGGCGTGTCCTTCGCGCTCGGCGCATTCTTCGCCGGGATGGTGCTGCGCGAATCCGAATTCAGCCATCAGGCCGCCGATGAATCGCTGCCGCTGCGCGATGCGTTTTCGGTGTTGTTCTTCGTGTCGGTGGGCATGCTGTTCGACCCGCGCATCCTGGTAGAACAGCCACTGCAGGCACTGGCGGTGCTGGCCACCATCATGATCGGCAAGTCGCTGGCGGCCATGCTGCTGGTGCTGGCACTGCGCTATCCGCTGAGCACCGCGCTGACCGTGTCGGCCAGCCTCGCGCAGATCGGCGAGTTTTCTTTCATCCTTGCCGGCCTTGGCGTGGCGCTCGGTCTGCTGCCGGAAGAAGCACGCACGCTGATCCTGGCCGGCGCGATCGTATCGATCGCACTCAACCCCCTGCTGTTCACGCTGGTCAATCCGCTGCGGCGCTGGCTCCATGAGCATGCGGCCCTGACGCAGCTGCTCGAGCGCTCCGCCGATACCCTGGGCGAATTGCCGATGTCGACCGAGGCACGCTTTCTTTCCGGTCAGACCGTGCTGGTCGGCTGGGGTCGTGTTGGCCGGCGCATCGCTGACGCGCTCGAACACGAATCGATTCCGTACGTGGTGATTGAGCGTAACCGCGAACTGGTCAGGCGGCTGCGCGAACAAGGCAAGGCGGCGGTGGCCGGCGATGCCGGCGAGGCGCTGACCCTGGTGCAGGCCCATATCGCGCGCGCCGCACTGTTGGTGATCGCCGTGCCCGGCGCGGTCGACGTGCGCGCGGTGCTGCACCAGGCAACGCGGCTGAACCCGTCAGTGCAATCGCTGGTGCGTACGCACAGTGAACAGCAGGCAGCGCTGTTGTCGGACACGATTACCGGCCGCGTGTTCTTCGGCGAGGCCGAACTTGCGCACAGCATGATCGACGACGTGCTGCGGCGCTACGGCAAGGGCCTCAGCGTCGCACGCCGATGAAAACGAAACGGTTGAGGCTGAAGAAATAATCGCCCTCGGCACCGATGGCGCGCGCGTCGTCTTTCCACGTACTGATATCGGCGGCAGTCAGGCCATTGCGGCCGGCGGCGAAATTGCCGAGCATCTGCATCATTCCGACACTGTAAGTGTTCGGGTCATAGGCGACGTTCAGCAGCGGCACTACCTCGACGCGCACATCGTCGAAACCGGCCTGCGTCATCCGGCGCTTCAGCGTACGCGGTAGTTGCGGATGCGGTATGTGCTCGTTCCAGGTTTCAATTACGCGGCGCATGCGCACATCGTCATGGCTGGCCCAGACGGCGGATTCCCAGTCGGTATCGACCAGCAACGCGCGACCGCCCGGACGGATCACGCGCGCAAGCTCGCGCAGCGCGCCGTCGATGTCCTCGACGTATTCATATACCTGCGAGGCCAGCGCGACATCGAAGCTGGCATCCGCATACGGCAAGCGGGCCACGTCGGCCAGTTCGAACGACACCTGCGGCAGGCTCGCGCAACGGCGCCGCGCGATCGACAACATGGCCGGCGCAATGTCAACGCCGCGCACACGGCCCCGGGTGCCGACGCCCTGCGCCAGCGATTCGGTGGTCAGCCCCGGTCCGCAGCCGATGTCGAGCGCGCGCTCGCCTTCCCTTGGCGCGAGCAAGGCCAGCACCTTGTCGCGCTGCGCAACGACGTCGGGCGTCAGGTAGACCGCAGTCAGCGCGCCGGACGCGCGTTCGTCGAATTGTTCCTGGGCGGTAGGGGCGGTGCTCATGCTGCCGGGTCTCCTTCATGGGTCATCGTTGTTCGTATTGTTTTTTGATCGTTATATTTAACGCATCATTCATCGCGGCAGCCGGCGCTCATTTCTTCACCAGCCCCTCCAGCAACGCCCGATGAAAGCCTTGCGGATCCTGCATCTGCGGCGCATGGCCGAGCTGTGGAAACAGCCGGAGTCGCGCATCGGGTATGGCCGCCGCTGCGCGCCGCGCCAGCACCGGATAATTGCCGAGCCGCGCCTTCACGTCGGGCGGGGAAAATTCCCGGCCGATCGCGGTACTGTCCTTCTCGCCGATCAGCAGCAGCGTCGGCACCGCGAGCCGGCCGAATTCATACACCACCGGCTGCGTGAAAATCATGTCGTACAGCAGCGCTGACTGCCAGGTGATGATGTCGCGACCCGGGCCTCTGTACATGCCGGCAAGCATTTGCACCCATTGCTCATACTCGGGCCGCCATTCGCCGACGTAATACGTGCTGCGCTGGTAGTTACGGATGCGTTCGGCTGTCACCTGCTGTTCGCGCGCATGCCACTGGTCCACGGTCAGCGACGGCACGCCTTCGGCCTTCCAGTCTTCGAGGCCAATCGGATTCACCATCACCAGCTGCTCAAGCTGCGCAGGAAACATCAGTGCCATGCGCGCGGCCAGCATGCCGCCGGTCGAATGACCGATCACGATGTAGCGCGTGATGCCGAGCGATTCGAGCAGGGCCCGGGTGTTGTGCGCGAGCTGCTGGAATGAATACTGGTAGGCGGCAGGTTTGCTCGATTTGCAAAAGCCGATCTGGTCCGGAACGATGACGCGATACCCCTGCGATTGCAGGAAACGCATCGTGCCTTCCCACGTGGCCGCACAGAAGTTTTTTCCGTGCAGCAGGACGACAACGCGACCGTTCGCTTCGCTCGGCGTTGGCTGCAGGTCGAGATACGCCATCTGCAGCGGCTGTCGCTGCGACTCAAAACGGAAACGCTCGACCGGCGCCGGATAGTCGAAGCCCTCGAGTTCGGCACCATAAACCGGCTCAGGGCCGGCAGCCGGCGCGGCCGCGTGCGCATGTCCGGCCAGCGCCGCCATACCCGACAGCAGCCAGGCTGCGAAAAAAGGGCGAGTCATCTAATGCAGCTCTTCCTGCAGATGGCGGTCGGCGATACATGCCGCGGCGATCAAGCCCACCACCGCGCCGAACATCACGTAATAGGCCGGCGCCAGCGGCGTACCGGTGGCGCCGATCAGCCAGGTGACGATCAACTGCGCAAAGCCGCCGAACAGCATCACCGCGACGTTGTACGCGAGCGCGAGGCCGGTCGAGCGCTGTTGCACCGGGAACTGCTCGGCCAGTGCGGTCGAGATCGCACCGAAGCCCACAGCGATCGCGCTGCACAGCACCACTTGCATCAGCGTCAGCCGCATCAGCGTCGGTTCGGCCAGCACCCAGCCCATCAGCGGATACGGCAGCACCAGATACAGCAGCGCCGCCAGCATCAGCACCGGACGGCGGCCGATGCGATCGGACAACCAGCCGAACAGCGGGATCAGCGCGGTCAGGCAGCACAAGCCGGCGACCTGTGCGGTGAAGGCGTCATTCAGCGGAATGTGCAACTGCGTCTTGGCATAGGTCGGCATGTAGATCAGCACGACGTAGAACATGATCGTCGACGACAGTACCAGCCCGAAGCAGACCAGCACATCGCGCAAATGTTCGCGCAGCAGTGACTTCAGGCCGACGTGCACTTTCGGTTTTTTGGACGCCTCGACGAAGGCCTCGGTCTCCTCGAGATGGCGGCGCATCCACAGGCCGACCGGGCCGATCAGCAGGCCAAACACGAACGGCAACCGCCAGCCCCAGTTGTCGATCTGCTCCGGCGTCAGGCCTTGCGTGACCAGCATGCCCGCGGTAGCGCCGCAAAGTGCCGCAACGCTCTGCCCGACCATCTGCAAGGAGCCGAAGAAACCACGCCGCCCGGGCGGCGCGCTCTCGATCAGAAAAGCGGTGGCGCTGGCGAACTCACCGCCGGTGGCCACGCCCTGCAACAGCCGCGCGATCACGATCAGCGCCGGCGCGCCCACACCAATCGCCGCATAGGTCGGCGCGAACGCGATCATCGCTATAGATACCGTCATCAGCAGAATGATCAGCTGCAGCGCCGCCTTGCGGCCGCGCCGGTCGGAATACATACCGATCAGCACGCCGCCGACTGGCCGCATGAAGAAGCCGACGCCAAACGTCGCCATCGCGATCAGCAGCGATGCGTATTCACTGTCGGAAGGAAAGAAAAGCCGCGAGATGATCACCGTCATGAAGCCGTAGACGACGAAGTCATACCACTCGAGCGCATTGCCGATCACGGCGGCGAGGATCTGTCGGGTCTTGACGCGAGGCTGCATGGGAAGGCTACCTTTCTCGTTTGCTTTATTGTTTGTTTTATTGCTTGTTTTATTTAGCGCGGGTGTGCATCGGGCGCAGGACGTATGACACGGCATGTGCCGGCAGGCCGCTGCGGCGCCCGGGGTCCGTCATGGATAGTAATCGAAAAGAATTTTTTCCCTGCGTCGCAGTTCCGCCATCAGCGCGCTGCCTGGTTCCGCCAGCGGCTGTTCGGATGACGCATTGATGCGGGTTTCGCGCTTGCGGAAAAACTCCGCGACCCTGGCCTGGTCGAAAAACTCGGGCTTGTCGATCGTTGCGAGTGCGCGCAGCCCGTCGTTCAGCTGCTCCTGCCGGATCACGCGATCAAAGATCTGTGCATCGCGCAGGCACGCAGATAAATCGGACGCGTCGCAGCGTGACAGCGTCCTGAGCGGAAAACGCAGGGACAGCATCAGGAAGCGGAAGGACAGGAAGCCGCAATCGCGCAGGCCTTGGCCGGAGTAATCATCGTGGCGGCCAAGGAGTCGCCGGACCGGATGCAATACAGGTATCAACACACGTTGCCATGCCGGCAGACCATTGCGCACCGCGTCGTAACCTTCGCCAAAATATTTGGCGCTCGAAGGATCGAGCATGAATTCAAGCCAGGCAGGAAATCCGCCGGCACCGTCCTTATAAATGCTGCCCCGGCCGTTTTTCACGATCCGCTCGTATAGTCCGCCCTTGCCGTCCAGGCCGTAGCGATACAGCGATTGATATTGATCCAGCGGATGCCGGATGGTGATGAAGTAATAAGCATCCGGACGGTAGTCCGACGTGATACGGCCATGTTTGATCTCCTTTTCACACCGGAGCAGGCAGGTATCGTTGAGGAATTGACTGACGAAGGTGGATCCGGTCTTCTGCAGGTCCAGATAGACCAGATGATGGAAATCGTGCATGGGTGATTCGCTTTGAATTGTCCGTCGGGGTGATGCGTGCAGCGCGCCGATTCTCGCAGATATGTACTTTCTAGCCTATGGTCGCGGAAAAATTCTGCGCAAGCATCAAGTGCGAAGCAGGCCGGCCGCCTCGGGTACACTCGCAGTCACCCTACTTCCCGGAGCACTTCATGTCCCTGCTCGTCCTTGGTCTTATTCTCTTCCTGGTTCCGCATTCGACCCGCATCTTTGCCGACGACTGGCGCGCCGACATGATCGACCGCCTCGGCGAAAAGCCATGGAAAGGCGTGATCAGCCTGCTCTCGCTGGCCGGCTTCGTGCTGATCGTCATCGGCTACGGCCAGGCGCGGCTGGCACCGGTCGTGCTGTGGCTACCGCCACTGTGGCTGCGCCACATTGCGCTGCTGCTGAATCTGGTGGCGTTCATTTCCATCGTCGCCGCCTATGTGCCGCGCAACAGCATCAAGTCGAAATTCGGCCATCCGATGGTCGCCGGCGTGAAGGCCTGGGCCATCGCGCATCTGCTGGCCAACGGCAACCTCGCTGATGTCATCCTGTTCGGCGCCTTCCTCGCATGGTCCATCGTCGACTACCGCAATTCGCGCCGTCGCGACCGCGCCAGCGGCACCCGCTACCCGGCCGGCACGCTGGCCGGCAATCTGCTGACGGTCAGTATCGGCGTTGTCGCCTGGGCGGTGTTCATGCTGTACCTGCACCTGCGCCTGATCGGCGTGGCGCCGATTGCGATGGGTTCATGACGCCGTCCGTCACATGACAGCCTCATGAGCACAGCGCGATGAATTCCGGCGGGATCGCCACAGCGCGTATGCCGCCTTCCGGCTTGTGCGCGGCAAAGATCCGGACTTCGTCGCAGCTCATGATCTCGTCATCGCCGCGCATGACGCGGTAGCTCTGCACGAAGCTCTTGCCGCGCCACTCGGTGACGCGGGTGTGTATCTGCAGCTCGTCGCCGTAGCTGGCGGTCTTTTTGAAACTCGCCTGCGTGTCGACCAGCGGCGTGCCGAGGATGCCCATCGTCGCTTCGGTCTCGTGCCATGGCGGCACGCCGCAGCTGACGAAAAAATGGCGCGATGCGGCGTCGATCCAACGGAAAAAATTCGGAAACCAGACGATGCGCGCCGGGTCGCAGTCGCCGAATTCCACCCTGACCTTGTAGATGACGGTCTGCGTCATTTCACCTCTCTCCGTACAGATGCCGGCAGCCAGCGTATCGGTTGTTCGCGCAACTGCCGCGGGGCGGCGCCCGTGTCGGCCAGTACGCGGTCAAGCGCCTTGCCGGCGTCATCGGCCAGCGCCGCCTCGCGCCCCTTGCGTACTGCTTGCGCGCGCTCGCCGAGCGGCAGCAGCGCGGCGCGCGCGACATGCCGCAACAGATGCAGCAGGTTGTCCTTGGCACGCTCATTGGTACTGCCATAGCCTTTGATCAGGCGGCCGCAGGCAGCGACTTCGCAACCGAGCTGCCAGTCCGCTGACAGGCTGTCGTTCAGCGTGTCCAGCCACTCGTCGATCAGCGCCTGTTCATGTGCATGGCGGCTGCCGAAGCGCCGCAGCAGGCGCAGCGACGCCATCAGCCGCAGCAGCAGCGTGCCCGACACCGTGTGCGACGCAAGCTTGAGCGGCAAAGCCCACGGCTCGCCGCGCTCGGCGGCGCGCTTGCGGCCCCATTCGTTGACGCGCTGCGCAAGCCAGCCGGGCAACAGCGCGGCGATCTCGGGAATGCCGGGCTTGAAATAATCATGCATGCGCAGCAGCTCATCCGGGCCGGCGCGCGCCTCGCGCCGCACACGGTCGGCACGCGAACGCCGGCTCTTCAGGTCGGCCACGCGCGCGATGTCGTCATAGCACATCCACAATGCCAGCCAGCGCGCGACCTCACGACTGGCTTCATAGCCATGCTCGCCCTCAGGGTCAGTCGCGCGCTCGACATCCAGCACGCGCTGCAGACGCTGCAGGTACAGGCGCCCGTACGCACGGTCCTGATACTCACCTGTGCGGGCATAGCCCAGCGCGGCGATGGCAGCGACCGGCTCAGGCATGCTGCTGATTGCTGCGGGCAAGGGCATGGAAGGTACAGCGGCTGGCGCGCCGTCTTGCGGATGGCCTGTCATCTCATCTGTCGCACCGGCCGGTGCGGCCGGCTCAGGCCGTGCGCCAGCCTCGCGCTGCGCGCGCTCGCCGCCGGCCACGATCGCGTATGCCGCAGCAAAACCGGCCAGGCTGGCCTGCGCGCTGCGGCCGCTGTCCTGCACTGCGGCCTCGTACGCGGCACGCGGAAAGGGAAACAGCCCGCTGCCGGCGATCGCGCCCAGCATCACCGCGCTGACTGCGGTGCCGTGCTCGCGCGCGATCGCCGGCATGTCGAGCACATGCAGCTGGCGGCTGACGGATTGCACGATGTCCAGCAGGGCGGCACTGTCGAGGCGACCATCGCCGGGATAACTGCGTTCGGTATTGGTCAATGCACGCGCGTCGGACGCGATGAACAGCGTACGCTCCGGCGAAGGCAGTCCGTTGCACGCACAGCGCGCGGCCTCCAGCAATTCGGATGCGATCACCGCGTCGAGCGCGCCGGGCACCGGACTCAGACTGAACACCGGCTTCGCGGCGCCGATCACGGCCTGCGATTGCGGCCAGACTTCAATAAAGTACGTGGTCGCGCCGGTACGCTGCGCGACGCCGGGAATCGAGGTGGCCTGTGCCGGGTGGCCGCAATGGCGCGCGACCTCGACCAGCCAGCCGGTCAGCACGCCGCCGCCTTCGCCACCGAGCGCGCAGACCAGCAGGGAAATCGGCTTGTTCATTCGTTCCCCCTCACGCCGGCCGCAGCACGCGCAGCGCGACACTGCGCAAGGCATCGACAGCACGTTCGTGCCAGCGCGGATTGCGCACGACCTCAGCGCGGTAGAAACTCGGGCACAGCGTGGCTGCGTGGGCATTCTCGCCGCACAGTCCGCAGCCGACGCAGCCGTCGTTCACGGTCGCGACCGGATCGACCTTCAATGGATCCGGGTTGTCCTTCAGCGTCAGCGTCGGGCAGCCGGACAGGCGCATGCACGCATGGTCACCATTGCAGACATCTTCATCGACGCCGTACTTGACGCGCACCGCGCGCTCGCCACGTGCGACCAGCGCTTCCAGCCAGGGCCGTATCCGGCGTTGCCGTTCCAGCTGGCATTCGCCTTCGGCGACGATCACCTTCAGGCCTTTGAAATCCGTGGTCAGCGCCTCGCGCAGCACGCGCCGCATGGTCGACACGCGATACGAATGCACGGTGCGCAGCCATTTCACGCCGATGCCGGCGAGCGTGTCCTCGATGGTGCGGTCGGTCGCGGTCAGGCTGGCAGTCTTGTCGACCGCCATCGCCTTGTTCGCCTTGCCGGGCGTGGAAATGATGTCCTGCGTGCCGGTGGCCGATGTATAGCCGTTCTTGAAAATCAGCAGCACCGCATCGTCACCATTGAACAGCGCCGACTGCACGCCGGTCAGCAGGCCGTTATGCCAGAAGCCACCGTCCCCCATGATGGCCACCGTGCGCCGGCGCATCACCGGCGACACGCCGGCGCGCGACGCCAGGCTCATGCCGTAACCCAAAATCGAGTGGCCCAGCGAGAACGGCTCGAAGGTCGCGAACGAATGACAGCCGATATCAGCCGCCACATGCACCGGCCCGACATCGCGCTGCGCGAGCTTCAGCGCTGAAAACACCGGGCGCTCAGGACAACCGGTGCAGAAGCCGGGCGGACGCGCGGGCAAGGCGGCGGCTGGCACGGCCGGCCATTCCGACTGACCAAGCTGCACGGCCAGCTGTTGCCGGCGCGTGGCGGTCGCCTCGAGTTGTGATCGCACCGGCTGCACGTCGATGGCCGGCAGGTGTCGCGCGAAAAATTGTGCAAGCCCGTGCAGCATCGCCTCCGGATTGAGCTCGCCGACCGCCGGCAGCATGTCCTTGCCATGCAAGGCCGTCGCCAGACCATGGCGGCGCAGCACGGAGGCGATCTCGTGCTCGATGTATTCGGGCGAACCCTCTTCGACCACCAGTACGGCGTCCTTGTCGGCAGCAAACGCGGCAATCTGGTCATGCACCAGCGGATAGGTGACGTTCAGAATCAACAGCGGCACTTCGCTGTCGCCGAAGGCATCGGCCACACCGAAGTCCTGCAGCGCGCGCAGCAAGGCATTCGAGACGCCGCCCTGCACGATGATCCCGATGCCGGCATGGCGACCGCCGCGCAGCTCGTTGAGCTGGTTTGCAAGGATGTAATTGCGCGCCGCCGGTATGCGCTGTTCGGTTTTCAGTTTCTCGTGCAGGAAGGTCGATGGCGGATGCGCCAGCCGGCCGTAATCGAAATCCGCCGGCTCGGCCAGCGGCTTGAGCGTGGAAATCACCGGCTTCCGGTTGGAGCTGCAAACAAAGCTGCCGCGCATGTGGCAGGCGCGGATGCGCAATTCCATCATCGCCGGCATGTTCGAGGCTTCGGACGCGCGAAATGCATGCTTGACCATGTCGACCATATTCTGTAAATCGGGACGCGGGTCGAACAGAAGCAGGCCGGACTTCATTGCATACGCATGCGTGCGCTCCTGAACGACTGAGGCACCTTCGCCGTAATCCTCGCCGATCACCATCAGCACGCCGCCGGTCACGCCCGGCGAAGCCAGGTTGGCCAGCGCATCCGCCGCCACATTGGTGCCGACGATGGATTTCCAGGTAACGGCGCCGCGCAGCGGGTAATGGATGGAGGCGCCCAGCATGGCCGCCGCCGACGCCTCGTTCGAACAGGCCTCGACATGCACGCCGAGCTCAGCGACCAGCTCGCGGGCCTGCACCATCACGTCCAGCAGGTGGGATACCGGCGCACCTTGATAGCCGCCGATGTAGGACACCCCGGATTCGAGCAAGCCCTTGGTGATGGCGAGAATGCCCTCGCCATGAAAGGTCTCACCGGCACCGAGCCGCAACTGCTGGATTTCTTTCTCGAAGGAAACTTCCACAGGGAATATAAATATCAGGGGTGGCAATTGCGAATTTCGCCGATGATAATCGGTCTACTGCAGATGTTTCTTTTCATATCCCAAAACCTGCACTTTGCCGGAATGCTGCCGTAATTACCGAGAAGCAATTTCCGCAAGTCAGCCGGCCTGCGAGATGTAAAAAAGTGCAATCGAACATTGCCCAATTGCACTTTCACGCCATAATCTATATCATCAAGTTTAAATTGTGACTGAGCAGTATAAGTTTTCCGAGCCCCGAAGGAGATCCCTATGCTGATGTCAACCCAAGCCAACCGATATGCGCACTCGCTGCTTAAGGCGCGTGCAGGTGGCACCCTCCATCCTCTGCTGACCGCCAACGGTCCGCTGAGTGCCGACGATGCGTATGACATCGCGCGCAGCCTGCTGACGGTCCGAATCGCTCAAGGCGAAACGCCGGTCGGACGCAAAATTGCGTTCAGCAACCGCAAGGTTCAGCAGATGTATGGCAAAACCGAGCCAATCGCCGAGCCCGTCTGGACCACGCTGTTCGACAGCAGCGTGGAATTCGCGCTCGATAACACGGCGGTGCATAAACTGATGAAGGCTCAGCAGCCTCGAATCGAGCCGCACATCGTCTTCAAGCTCGCGCGAACGCCGGCACCGGAAGCCACGCTCGACAACCTGGCCGACAGTCTGGAATGGATGGCGCACGGTATCGAAGTCGCGGTGTCGCCATTCCGGAATTGGGAATTTGACGCGGCTGACGCAGTCGCGGCGTTCGGCCTGCATCGCCAGCTGATCGTCGGCGAACCGCGGATGCTGTCGCGGCAAGGGCGGCACAGGCTGCCGGACGTACTGGCCGCAGGCAGCCTGTCGTTGTCGAAGACCGTCACCGAAGGCAGTCAGTTGTGTGCCGCCGGCTTCGGCCAGGATCTCGGCGGCAGTCCGCTGCATGCGCTGCTATGGCTGCACCGGCAGGCGCAGCAGCAGTCGGGCTTCACCCCGCTGCAGGCCGGCGAGATCATTGCCACCGGCAGCTGGACCAATCCGCAGCCGGTGCAGCGCGGGGATGTCTGGTCGACTGCATTCGGACAACTCAACGTGCCGGGGCTGACGGTTTGCTTCAGTTGAGACGGGATGCGGCATACGTCGGTCATGCGGCCAGGTTGACGCTGGCCGCATGACCGCCTGTAACTACTGAATGCATTCAGCCCCCCTGCATAATTTGAAAGGAAACCCGATGGCTGTGAGCAAGGTACCCACGATCGACTTCGGCATCAGCGCCGATGACCGGCAGAGAATTGTCGACGGGCTCAGTCATTTGCTCGCCGACACGTACACGCTGTATCTGAAAACGCATAATTTCCACTGGAACGTGACCGGCCCGATGTTCCAGACGCTGCATCAGTTATTCATGGCGTTTTACACCGAGCAGTGGACCGCCGTGGACCTGATCGCCGAGCGTATTCGCGCAATGGGTGCGCCGGCGCCTGGCAGCTATGAAGCGTTCGCGAAGCTGACGTCGATCAAGCCCAGCCCGGGGCTGCCGAAGGCGCGCGAGATGATGATCGAGCTGATCGAAGGCCAGGAATGTGTCGCCCGTACGGCGCGCAATATGTTCGATATTGCTGCGCAGGCGAATGACCAGCCGACATGCGATCTGCTGACACAACGAATGCAGATACACGAGAAAAACGCGTGGATGCTGCGCAGTCTGCTGGAAGACTGATACCGGACGGACGCGTTCGCTGCTGAATTTTTTCGGCGCATACCATCAACGGCCATCTGCGGATGGCCGTTTCAATTTCCCAACTGATGCGGCGGCTGTGTCGATTGACACCCGCGTGTTTCCCGTTATCCTCGCGCGTTGGCAAAACGCAAACCCGGAGCGCCCAGTGTCCCCTACTACCTTGCAGCTCATCGCCGCCGTTCTGTTCGCACTGGCGCTGATTCATACCTTTTCCACCTCGGTGTTTGAGCGGCTTGCACACGCCCGGCCTGCGCATGCCGGGCTGTGGCATTTACTGGGTGAAGTCGAGGTCGTCTTCGGCTTTTGGGCCATGGTGCTGATCGTCGCGATGGCGCTGCTGACGACGAAGAGCGACGCCGTCGCCTATCTGGACAGCCGCAATTTCACCGAGCCGATGTTTGTGTTCGCCATCATGGTGGTGGCCGGCAGCCGTCCGGTTCTGCAGGGTGCGCGCCACTTGGTCGATCTGCTGGTGCGGCTGATGCCGCTGCCCGGAAAGCTCGCATTCGTCTTTAACGCGCTGGCCATGGTGCCCTTGCTGGGTTCCTTCATCACCGAGCCGGCAGCGATGACGCTGGCGGCGTTGCTGCTGCGCGACCCGGTCTTCGCGAAAGCCTCGACCCGGCTGCGCTACGCGACGCTCGGCGTGCTGTTTGTGAATATATCGATTGGCGGCACGCTCACGCCGTTCGCCGCGCCGCCGGTGCTGATGGTGGCGGCCAAATGGCAATTCGACCTGACCTACATGCTCACGCATTTTGGCTGGAAGGCCGCGATCGCAGTACTGATCAACGCCGCCGCGCTGACCCTGTTGTTTGCCCGCGAGATCCGGCAAATGCCGGCGGCCGCCGCTCCGGATGCCGCGCGCGTGCCGCTGCCACTGCTGGCGCTGCATCTGTTGTTCCTGGTCGGCATCGTGGTGTTCGCCCATCATCCGGCCGCATTCATGGCGGTGCTGCTGCTATTCATGGGCACGGCCACCGCTTATCCGCGGCACCAGGACCGGCTGATCCTGCGCGAAGGCCTGCTGGTGGCCTTCTTCCTGGGCGGACTGGTGGTGCTGGGCGGCCAGCAGCAATGGTGGCTCGAGCCGCTGCTGATGCGCATGGACGCGACCTCGGTCTATTACGGCGCGACTGCACTGACTGCCATCACGGACAACGCGGCGCTGACCTATCTGGGTTCGCTGGTGGACGGCCTGTCGGAAGAATTTAAATACGCACTGGTGTCCGGCGCCGTCACCGGCGGCGGCCTGACCATCATCGCGAATGCGCCGAACCCGGCCGGCGCATCGATCCTGCGCTCGCGTTTCAGTGACGGCACCATTAGCGCCGCCGGCCTGCTGGCCGGCGCAGCCTTGCCAACGCTGGTCGCCATCGCCTGTTTCCGCTTGCTGCCGAACCTGTAGCGACTGCGGCGCACCGGGGGCCAAGCCGCCAATCCGGACAGCGGGCTACCTGGTCGCGCGCTTCTTGCGCCGGTAGCCCAGCCAGACGCGGATGCCAACGGCGGCCACCAGCAGCGCGAGCAAGAGCGCGGTCTGCGCGCCGCCGAACACATCGCCCGGCCGGTCGTCCGCTGCGAGATAGCGTTCGGGATGAAGCAAGACCAGTCCGGCCATCAGGACCGTCGCAATCAGCAGGATTCGGATCAGCCGGAACAGCAGGCGCTTGCCCAGGTCGTGCATGTTTTCCTCAGATGGGAATCTATCGGGGCAACATTGTGTCACAGGCCGCGCTGATCGCCGCAGATGGTGCATTTCAGCGCGCACGGTCGGACCGAAGTGCTGCAAAATATCCGGATCGCGTTCCGGCGCAAATCCGCATGATGAGTCGCAGCGACCATGCCAACACTGGCGCTGAGCACTATCGCCTTCGGACCCGCTCCCCCCAACCGCAACCGGCCAGACACCGACCAGAAACGAGGACCCACGACATGCGCACAACAGACTGGTTGTCCTTCGCGGTAAGCTTCGGCACTGTTCTCGCCTTGCTGGGCACGGTGCTGTACCTGGTCCGGCGTCTGCAGCGGCGCGGCATGGCAGGCTTGCCGCAACGGCGCATCCGTATTCTGGATAGCCTATCGGTCGGACCGCGGCAGAAAATCGTGCTGCTGCGCGTGAAGGAACAGGACATCCTGATCGGCATTTCAGTGCAGCAGATCAGTACACTGGCCAGCTTTGCGCCGGACGACAGCGAAGCGCCCCCCGTCTCCGACCCGGTTCCGGACACGGCCGCAGGCGCCGGTGGCGAGCCGCTTGGATCGCTGGCCGCGCGGCTGTCCGATAGGTTGAAGGCCTTGGGCACTGGCCAGCGGCATCTGGATTGATACTCGATACTCTTAGTGCCTTTAACAAAACATCGATGGCCAGGCGCATCGTCGCAGACAGGTCGACCGGATAGGCAAGACGGCGCAACGACGCCAGCAGCCTAACGGGATAGCGGGATAGGCTCTTAACCGACAATTTGAAGTAACCGCAGCAATTAATGAGGCCGCAGCGTGAGCACTAGCAACAAGGGAAGCAGCAGCGACAAGTTCGATACGGAAGAAATTTTTCGACGCGCGCTTGGTCAGCGTGACGCGGACGGATCGGCAAATGCCGCAGAGATGAAGACCAGCCGCAATGAGCGCAACGACCGGCATTATCCTGGCGACCGCACTGAACCCACGCTGGATGAACCGCCGTTTGATCCCACACCGGATTCGTCCCCTGAGCTACCGCCTGAGCCGTGGCGCGACTCCCGATTCGATACCGAGCCGGCTTTGCCACCCGTGCCGTCGCCGCAACCCGATGAGATTCTGCCCGCAGGCAGCCGCCCGCGAAATTTCCTGCGCTGGACACTGGTCACTGCGCTGACCGTGTTCGTGTCGGCCGCCATCGGACTAGTGCTGCTGATCGCGCCGGGCAAGTCGCCGAACCTTCCAGATTCGCCGCTGCTGAAGCAACTGCTGCCGCAGTGGGCACAAGATGCGCTGATAACGATTGCGGGCAAGCAGGTCGACAAATCCGAGAGCGCCGGGCCATCCGAACCGTCCGCACCACTGGCAACTGCCAATACCTCGCCGGTAGCGGCACCAGACATCAGTAGCTCAGCTGCCGCAACCGAAGCCAGCGAGCCGGCTACCGCCTTGGCGCCGGCCGAGGTGCCGCCGACGTCCGACGCTACGCTGGCGCCGCCAAGGCAAGAGCCGGCACAGACCCAAGCGGCTGAGACAGCGGCTGAGGCAGCGCCCAAGATCAGCGGCACGAACGGCGCCGGCCTGCAAACCAAAACCGCAAAACCGCAATCCAAAGCCACTTCTGCAAAACAAGAGCCGACTGTCGCGGTACGCACGCCCACGGCGACACGCGCGGAACGCGATGCAGTTCAGGCAATTCGTGCGGCTGCACCGGGCAGCGTATTCGTTCAGCATATATCGCTCGGCACGATGGCCGATGCGCGTGCCTGGCGTGTCCGGCATCCTGCACTGTCGCAAGCGCGGATTGTCGCTATCAACACGCCGGGCAGGGGTGTCAGGTTTGCCGTTCTGTCCGGGCCTTTCCAGACGCGCAAGCAGGCCGACGCATTCGCGCAGCGTCACGGCGTGCCGCCCAAACCCTGGGTACGCCCGGCGACATCGTTGCGGGCCGCGCTGTTCTCGTCCGGGCGCTGACGGCTCGCCGATAGCGTAACGCCGCGGAGGCCGTTCCGGCGACCCCGGCGTTATGGCACCTTTTTATTGCGGCACCCTTTTAAACAGCCAAATCCGTTGCCTGCGGCGACCGTTACAATCGGTAGATGATCGCGTGCCGCCAGCGGTGCGCATCGACTTTTTTGCGCACAAACAAGGAGACTGGCTGTGAGCACGATCGCGCAACTGCGGCGCATTCTGAAGGAGAACCACACCATTGCGGTCGTCGGGCTGTCGGCCGACTGGTTTCGTCCTTCGTATTTCGCCGCGAAGTACATGCAGGAGCATGGCTTTCGCATCATCCCGGTGAATCCGAAGTACGACGAGATCCTCGGCGAGAAATGCTATCCGGACCTCAAGTCCATCCCCGGGAAAATCGACATCGTCGATGTCTTCCGCAAGCCGCAGGACTGCGTGCCGATCGCACGCGATGCCGTCGAGATCGGCGCGAAAGTGCTGTGGCTGCAAATCGGCGTGATCAATGACGAAGCCGTGCAAGTCGCCGAAGCGGCGGGACTCGATGTCGTCATGGATCGCTGCGTGAAAATCGAATACGCGCGCCTGTTCGGTGGCCTGGGCTGGTTCGGCGTGAATACGAAAGTGATCTCCGCCCGCCGCCCCGTCTGACCTACCCTGTCCGAATCGCACACTCCATCATGGCAAAAGACCACGTCTACGACTTCGACACCCTGTGCCTGCATGCCGGCCAGATTCCCGATGCGGCCACCGGCGCACGCGCCGTGCCCATCTACCAGACCACCTCCTATGTGTTTGACAGCGCCGAGCACGCGTCCAGCCTGTTCAATCTGCAGACCTTCGGCAACGTCTATTCGCGACTGTCGAACCCGACGGTGGCCGTGCTCGAGGAGCGCGTCGCCGCGCTCGAGAATGGCCGCGCGGCACTCGCCACCGGCAGCGGCATGGCCGCGCAGATGATCGCGATGCTGAACGTCTGCCAGGCCGGCGACGAGATTGTCGCCGCCCGCACCCTGTATGGCGGCACGCATACGCAGCTGGCAGTGAATTTCCGCAAACTCGGCATCACGACCACTTTTGTCGACAGCGAGGATCCGGAGAATTTCGCGCGCGCGATCACACCGAAGACCAAGCTGCTGTATGCGGAAACGATCGGCAATCCGTCGATGAACGTGCTCGATATCGAGAAGGTCGCGGCGATCGCGAATGCACACGATCTGCCGCTGTTCGTCGACAACACCTTTGCCAGTCCCTACCTGTGCCGCCCGTTCGAATGGGGTGCGGCTGTCGTGATGCATTCGGCCACTAAATTTCTCGGTGGCCACGGCACGACGATGGGCGGCATCGTCGCCGAATCCGGCAAGTTCAACTGGGGCAACGGCAAGTTCCCGACGATGACCGAGCCTTCCGAGGGCTACCACGGTGTGCGTTTCTACGAAACCTTCGGCGATTTCGGCTTTACGATGAAATGCCGGATGGAAGGCATGCGTACCTTCGGTCCGGTGCTGTCGCCGATGAGTGCCTTCATGCTGCTGCAGGGTGTCGAGACGCTGCACCTGCGCATGGAGCGCCATTGCAGCAACGCGCTGAAGATTGCGCAGTACCTGAGCGAGCATCCGAAAGTCTCCTGGGTCAATTACCCGGGACTAGCAAATAACAAGTATTACGATCTGGCTCAGAAATACCTGCCCAAGGGCGCCGGCGCGGTTCTGTCCTTCGGCATCAAGGGTGGCGCAGCAGCAGGGCAGAAATTCATCGAAAATGTCGAATTCCTTTCGCACCTGGCCAACATCGGTGATGCGAAGACGCTGGTGATCCATCCGGCATCGACCACGCATCGGCAGCTGTCGGAAGAACAGCAGTTGGCCGCCGGTGTGCCGCCTGACCTGATCCGCCTGGCAGTCGGCATCGAATCGGTGGACGATATCCTGTGGGACATCGACCAGGCGCTGTCGAAAACCTGATTTTTTGTAAACCCCGGCAATAAGTGAGAAGCACCATGAAAAAACTGTCCGCTGCCCTGATCGTCCTGCTCCTGTCAGCCTCGATCATACCGGTCTCGATGGCCGGTGCACCGCCGAAAGTCGATCCAAACGCGCCGCCGCCCGTGTACTGGGAACCGGAACCGGAGCAGGAAGCGCCGGTGAAGAAAGAAAAGAAGGCCAAAGTGAAAAAAGAGAAGAAGGCAGCGCCGGAAAAGAACTGATATCGGCCGTCCTCACCTGCCCGCCGGACCGGGCGACATGCCGCCGGCCCGGCGGCAGTCTCTGCTATTACCGCCCTCCGCTTTACCGCCGCCCCCGGCATTGCCGCTCCCGCCTGTCTGCTTTGCTTTTGCCTGGCGCACCGGCAGCAGAAACACTCTACTGAAACATATTTTGTTTTGAAGTAGAATGAAACTCTTCGTTTGCTGCCCGGACGACCATGAGCCCCGAAACCACCTTCGACCTGCCCGCACTGCGCGCCGCCTCTAATGAGGCCTGTGCGCTGATGCGCGTGATGTCCAACCCCGACCGACTGCTGCTGCTGTGCCAGCTGTCTCAGGGCGAGCGGCGAGTCGGCGAACTGGAGGAGCTGCTGGACATCCAGCAACCGACGCTGTCGCAACAACTCGCGGTGCTGCGCGAAGAGGCGCTGGTCGAGACGCGGCGCGACGGCAAGCAGATTTATTACCGGATCGCCAGTGAAAAAGTGCTGACTATCCTCGAAGTGCTGTACGGCTTGTATTGCAAACCCTGAACGAGACTCTGACATGACGATTGACTGGCAACATTTCACTCCCGGACTTTCGCTGATCGGCGGCGTGCTGATTGGCATCTCGTCGGCCCTGTTCATCCTCGGCAATGGCCGCATCGCAGGTATCAGCGGCATCCTCGGCGGCCTGCTGCGCCCGATGCGGGGCGACGTGCAATGGCGGCTCGCGTTTCTGCTCGGGCTGATCGCTGCGCCCTTGCTGGTGTACCTGTTCATGCCATTTACTGAGCCGACCATTGATGCCGACACCGGCACGCTGCTGGCGGCCGGCCTGCTGGTGGGGGTTGGTACCCGCTATGCAGGGGGCTGCACCAGCGGGCATGGCGTCTGCGGACTGTCCCGGCTGTCGCCGCGCTCGCTGATCGCCACACTGGCTTTCATGGGGGCCGGCGTCGGCATCGTGTTCGTGATGCGCCATCTGTCCTGATTCGGAGAATCTCATGCGACAACATATCGATACCCTGTCCTCTTTCATCATCGGCCTGATCTTCGGCATTGGCCTGATCCTGGCAGGCATGACCGATCCGTCGAAAGTGATCGGCTTTCTCGACCTGACCGGCAGCTGGGATCCGTCACTCGCCTTCGTAATGGGCGGCGCCATCCTGGTCGGCGTACTGGCCTTCCGCTTCGCGCACCAGCGCACTGCAAACTTCCTGGGCGGCGCCATGCGCCTGCCGACCAGTCGTGATATCGACCTGCGTCTGGTTGGCGGCAGCCTGGTATTCGGCATCGGCTGGGGCATGGCCGGTTTCTGCCCGGGCCCGGCGCTGACCGCGCTCGGCACCGGCAATCCGAAGGCGGCAATTTTCGTCGCTGCAATGATTGCAGGCATGGCAATATTCGAATTCGCCGACCGGCTCTGGCATGCGCCGCGCCGCGAACGCAAACCGCAGTCGTCCAACTGACCCAACCAGGGAGCCTTCAATGAAAGCCAATGTCGGAAGTCTTGACCGCGCACTTCGTATCGTCGGCGGTGCCATCCTGATCGCACTCACGCTGATGAACACGATCGGCCCGTGGGGCTGGATCGGCATCGTCCCTATTCTCACCGGTCTGTTCCGCTTCTGCCCCGCCTATACGCTGCTGGGTCTGCGTACCTGCCCGGCCGACAGCGCGGGCAAGAGCGCGAACTGATCGATGGCCAAAGGTTTTTCTAATCCGCGCGCGACTTGGGACAGCCGTTTCTCGACGGCTGACTATATCTTCGGCACCGAACCGAACGCATGGCTGGCCACCCACGCCGGACTGTTGAAGCCGGGCATGCGCGTGCTGGCCGTTGCCGATGGCGAGGGCCGCAACAGTGTGTGGATGGCCAGGCGCGGCCTCGAAGTCGATGCCTTCGACATCTCGCCGGTCGGCGTCGACAAGGCGAGAAAGCTCGCACAGGCAAGCGGTGCGCAAGTGAATTTCCAAGTCTGCAGTGTCGAGGACTTTGCGTGGAAGGTCGGCGAATACGATGCAGTGGTCGCCGTCTTCATTCAGTTCGCCGATCCGGACACGCGTGCGGCCTTGTTCCGGCGAATGAAATCGGCGCTGAAGCCGGACGGACTGATCCTGCTGCAAGGCTATACACCGAAGCAGCTCGAGTACAAGACCGGTGGCCCGCCAAACCTCGACCACCTGTACACCGAAGCGTTATTGCGCGAAGCGTTCGGCGACATGGACATCGCCGAGCTGCGTTTGTACGAAGACCTGCTGACCGAAGGCAGCCAGCACAGCGGGCAATCGGCACTGGTCGGTCTGGTGGCCCGCAAAGCGTTCGGCTGTCATTTCCGCTGAGCTTCGCTGCAAAGCGGATGAACGTAAAAAAACCGGGACATCCCCGGTTTTTTATTTGGCTGATCAGACCTGCTTGCCGTGCATACCGAGGCGATTCAGCAGCGCCCGATCGTCTTCCACTTCCGGATTGCCGGTGACGAGCAGCTTGTCGCCGTAGAAGATCGAGTTCGCACCCGCCAGATAGCACAGCGCCTGCACACCCTCGCCAAGCTGGCGGCGACCTGCCGACAGACGCACGCGCGCCTTCGGCATGGTGATCCGCGCCACCGCGATGGTGCGCACGAATTCGAGCGGATCCAGCGGCTCCTGATCGGCCAGCGGCGTACCCTCGACCGCCACCAGATGATTGATCGGCACCGAGTCCGGATACGGATTCAGGTTGGCCAGCTGCGCGATCAGGCCGGCGCGCTGCATCCGCGATTCGCCCATGCCAACGATGCCGCCACAGCAGACCTTCAGGCCCGCTTCACGCACATGGCCGAGCGTATCAAGCCGGTCCTGATAGTCACGCGTGGTGATGATCTCGCCGTAAAACTCCGGCGCGGTGTCCAGGTTGTGGTTGTAGTAGTCCAGACCGGCTGACGCCAGGCGCTGCGCCTGCGCTTCCTTCAGCATGCCCAGCGTCGCGCAGGTCTCGAGGCCGATCGCCTTCACCGCCTTGACCATGGCTTCGACCGCTTCGATATCGCGATCTTTCGGCGAACGCCAAGCGGCACCCATGCAGAAGCGTGTCGCGCCGCCCTCTTTCGCGGCCTGCGCGGCGGCGACCACGTCGTCGACCGCCATCATCTTCTCCGCCTTCACGCCGGTGTCATGATGCGCCGACTGCGGGCAGTAACCGCAGTTCTCCGGGCAGCCACCGGTCTTGATCGACAGCAGCGTGGCCAGTTCGACCTCATTCGCGTCCCAGTGCGTGCGGTGCACCTGCTGGGCACGCCACAGCAGATCATTGAACGGCAACTCGAACAGCGCGGCGATCTCGGCCACCGGCCAGATCTCATTCGCCTTCGCCAGGTCAGTGACCTTCTTCGAGGCGGCAAAAAATTCGATGGTTTGCGACGACATGCGGAAATCCCATGACAAGAAACAAAATGCTAGAGCGCAGGCCGGGGCCAGCGGTCCAGCACGGAAAAATCGATGGCGGCAGCTGCCTGCGCCGGCGACGCCACCGGCATCCACGGCACCACGCCGAGCAGTGGCGCGGCCAGCCTGTCCTGCAGCGCAACGATAGAGTCGGCCTGGTACGGCATGGCCGGATCAATCTGGTTCGCGACCCAGCCTGCGAGCCGCAGGCCGCGCGCGGCGATCGCCTCGGCCGTCAGCAGCGCATGGCTCAGGCAGCCCAGCCGCAGGCCGACCACGAGGATAACATCAAGTTGCAGCGCAGCAGACAAATCGGCGGTATCGAAACTGTCCGTCAGCGGCACGCGAAAGCCGCCGACGCCCTCCACCACCACGGCCGGTGCACGCGCGGCGACCTGCCGGTAAGCGTCGATGAGCACGGCCGGGTCGATACTCAGGTTCTCCAGCCGGGCCGCCACATGCGGCGCGCAGGCCTCATGCAGCAGGTAAGACGTTGTCAGCTCTCGTGGCAGCGCCAGCGTGGACGCAGACGCGAGCAGCGCGACATCGTCGTTCCACGGCACGCCATCGCGCAGCTCGGTACCGGCGGCCACCGGCTTCATGCCGACCGCCGGCAGACCGGCCTGGCCAAGCGCATGCAGGAACGCGGCCGACACCAGGGTCTTGCCGACTCCGGTGTCAGTGCCGGCGATGAAACAGGCAAACTGCAGTGGCCCGCCTGCAGGACTCGGAGGGGTATTCATGCCGATTCAGCTGTGGCGGACGCCGGCGCCAATGCGGCGGCCTCGATTCCCAGAAGCGCATCGGCCAGCGCATCGACCTGCGCCAGCGTATGCGACGCCGACAGGGTGATGCGCAGCCGGGCGCTGCCGGCCGGCACGGTCGGCGGACGGATCGCGCCGACCCAGAAACCCAGCGCCAGCAATGTAGCGCCGGCGGCCATGGTGGCCGCGTTGTCGCCAATCACGACCGGTTGTATCGGTGTGTCCGACGGCAGCAGCGTCCAGCGCTTAAGCGTCAGCCGTTCGCGCAGCCGGCCAATCAGTTGCGTCAGGTGGGTGCGTCGCTGCCGCCCTTCGGCGCCATCGATGATGGCCACGCTGGCCAGCAGCGCATGGGCAACCGCCGGCGGTGCGGCAGTCGTGTAGATGTACGGACGTGCGCGTTGCACCAGCCATTCGATCACGGTCGCATGCGCGGCGACGAAAGCGCCGGCCACGCCGGCGGCCTTGCCGAGCGTGCCGACATAGACGAGTTGCGGCGAAGACAGCGCCAGTTGCTCCAGTACGCCACGGCCGTTTTCGCCGAGCACGCCGAAACCATGGGCATCGTCGACCACCAGCCAGGCGCCGTAACGCTCGCACAGCACAAGCAGCTCGCGCAGCGGTGCGATATCGCCATCCATGCTGAACACACTGTCGGTGACGACCAGCCGGTCCTGCGCGGTCGCTTGCTGCAGCAGCGCCTCGAGTTGGTCCAGATCCTTGTGCGGATAGATACGCAGGGTCGCGCGTGCCAGCCGGGCGCCATCGATCAGCGACGCGTGATTCAATTCCTCGGAAAAAATCTCGGCATCCTTGCCGACCAGCGTGGACAGCACCGCGAGATTGGCCATGTAGCCGGTCGAGAAATACAGCGCGCGCGCCGATGGCAGGCAAGGTGACAAAAACGCCGCCAGTCGTTCTTCCAGTGCCGCATGCGCGGCCGAGTGGCCGGAGATCAGATGCGATGCGCCGCTGCCTGCACCATAGCGAGCCGCGCCTTCGCACAAGGCCTCGACCACACGCGCATCGGCGGCAAGACCCAGATAATCATTACTGCAAAACGCCAGCATCGGCCGGCCGTCGACGGTCATTGCCGGCGCCTGCGGCGTCTCGACCCGGCGTCGCTGCCGGATCAGGTGTTGCCGCCCGAGTTCTTCCAGCTTGTGCTGCAGGCCGGACAACAGCGGGGATGTATCAGACATGCCGTCCCTTACTCAGTGAGCCACGACGGCTTGCGTTTCTCGAGGAATGACTGGATGCCCTCGCGTCCCTGCGGCGATACGCGCACCGCAGCAATGCGGCGCGCGGTGTCGGCGATCAGTCCGGCATCGATGGTTTCGCCACCGATATCGCGCAGCAGCCGCTTGCACTCGTCAAGCGCATGCGGGCTGGCCGCGACCAGTGCCTGCACAATGCGTGCGACCGTGGCATCGACTTCGCTGGCAGGCACGGCTTCATGCACAAAGCCGATGCGGCGCGCTTCCTGCGCCGAAAAACGTTCGGCGCTCAGGAAATAGCGGTGCGCGGCACGCTCACCCATGGCGCGCATCACGTAAGGCGCAATGGTGGCCGGGATCAGGCCCAGCTTCACTTCGGACAGACAGAATTCGACGCCGCCGGCAGCGATGGCGATGTCGCAGGCCGCCACCAGTCCCATGCCGCCCGCATAGCAATCACCCTGCACGCACGCGACGGTCGGTTTGCTGCAGTCGTAGATCGCATGCAGCATCGCGGCCAGCGCCTGCGCATCGGCACGATTCTCGTCTTCCGAGTAGCCGGCCATTTTTTTCATCCAGTTCAGGTCGGCACCGGCGCAGAAGGCCGTGCCGCGCGCCGCCAGCACGATTGCACGCACCGCACGCTCCTTGTCGAGCGCGCGAAACACCTGGGTCAGCTCGGCGATCGACTGCTCATTGAACGCGTTGCGGACCTCGGGGCGGTTCATCCAGACGGTGGCGACATGGCCGTCGCGCACGATCTCGAGGGTCTGATAGTCCATGGGATTTTTAGTGGCTCAGTGGGCTCAGTGGGCTCAGTCGGATTTGGGCTTGACCAAGTCCTGTGGGTTATCGATGCGCAAGCGCCGGCGATCGGGCTCGACCTCGGTCAGGGGCGCCACTTCTTTCATCTCCTGCAGGCATTGCACGGCCAGTTGCTGGTACTCCAGCGTTCCCTTGCGCTTCCACGCAATTTCCTTGTCGGTCAATTCTCTCACCACCTTGGCCGGTGCGCCCATCACCAGGCTTTTCGGCGGCACCTGCATGCCGGTCTTGACGAAGGCCATCGCAGCGACGATCGCAGACTCCCCGATCACTGCGCCGTCCATCACCACCGCATTCATGCCGACCAGGGCATTGCGGCCAATGCGCGCGCCGTGAATCACCGCACCGTGGCCAATATGGCCGTCGACCTCGATCACGGTGTCGCTGCCCGGAAAGCCGTGTACCACGCAAGTGTCCTGCAGGTTCGATCCCGCTTCCATGATCAGCCGGCCGAAATCGCCGCGCAGGCAGGCGTTCGGACCGACATAGCAGCCGGGCCCGATGATCACATCGCCAATCAGCACGGCGGTCGGATGCACGAAAGCCGTCGGGTGAATCACAGGAATCAGGCCCTCGATCGCATAGACCTTCGGCTGGGATTTCATGAGCGCGCCCGGATGACGATCTTGCCGGTCACCTTGCGCGACGCCATGTCAAGCAGTGCCTGCGGTGTCTGTTCGAGCGCATAGGTGGCCGACACGTGCGGACGAATCTTGCCGGCCGCATGCCAGCGCATCAGCTCCTGCATCGCGGCTGTGTGCTGCGCCGGTTCACGGCGCAGGAAATCGCCCCAGAACACACCGACGACCGATGCGCCCTTGAGTAGCGCCAGGTTCAGCGGCAGCTTCGGAATTTCGCCATTGGCAAAACCAATCATCAGATGACGGCCACGCCAGGCGATCGAACGGAACGCCGCCTCGGTGTAGCTGCCACCGACCGGATCGTAGATCACATCCGGGCCCTTGCCGCCGGTGCAGCGCTTGATGCCTTCGCGCAGGTCTTCGCTGCTGTAGTTGATCGTCTCGTCGGCGCCATGCTCGCGGCAGACTGCCAGTTTTTCATCGGTGGACGCGGCCGCGATCACTTTCGCACCGAGCGCCTTGCCGATCTCAATCGCCGCCAGACCGACACCGCCGGCCGCGCCGAGCACCAGCATGGTCTCGCCGGCCTGCAACTGCGCACGGTCGACTACGGCGTGATGGGAGGTACCGTAGGTCAGCGTCAGCGCGGCGGCCGTATCAAAGTCCATCGTGTCGCTCATGCGGATCAGGTTGCCCTCCGCCGCGACGATCTGCTGCGCAAACGCGCCGTGCGGCACATAGCCGAACACGCGATCGCCGACCTTCAGGCCGTTCACCCCCGCGCCCACCGCGCGCACAGTGCCGGCCAGCTCATTGCCGGGCGTGAAAGGCAGCTCAGGCTTGAACTGATATTTATTCTGAATGATCAGCACATCCGGAAAATTGACGCCGGCGGACACGATGTCGACCAGCACGTCGCCGGCCTTCGGTTGCGGTTCAGGCAGGTCCTCGACCACCAGGGTTTCAGGCAGGCCCCAGGCTTTGCATACGACAGCTTTCATGTATCTCCTCGTTCTTTCTCTTTGGCGAATTTTTTAATTGTGCGAATTACTGGAATTTCGGCGCGCGCTTTTCGATGAAAGCACGAATGCCCTCGCGGCCGTCCTCTGTCGCGCCGGACGCAAACATGGACTCACGCTCAAGGTCGAAGTGGCTCTGCAGGCTGTGATGCTGAGCCGACTCGATCAGCGTCTTGATGCGCGCCTGCGCCTGTGCCGGACCTTGCGCCAACTGCAGCGCCAGTTTGCGCGCCGCGTGCGGGAGGTCGGCATCCGGGTAGACCGCATCGACCAGGCCGATCGCACAGCACTCAGCGGCCGGGAAAGGACGGTTCGTCAGGAAGACTTCCTTGGCCTTGGCCGCGCCGGCACGGCGCGTGACGAACCACGAGCCGCCGACATCCGGCGTGAGGCCAATGGCCGAGTAGCCGCCGCGCAGCTTCATCGATTCGGCCGCCAGCACGATGTCGCCGCATAGCGCAAAGCCAATGCCGCCACCGCCGACCGGCCCGTTGATCGCGCATACGACGGGCACGGGCAGCAGGGTCAGCATCTTCATCGCCTCATGCACCGGGTCGAGCAATTCCTGCAGGATCTCGGGCAAGGGGCGCGAGGCGTCGGCAAATGCATTGATATCGCCGCCCGCGCAGAAGTGCTTGCCGGCGGCCGTGATCAGCACGGCACGTACCGAGGTGTCGCCGGCGATCTGTTCGATCGCCGACGCGAACGCGCGCGCCATCGCCAGGTCGAGCACGTTGGCGCGCTCCGGGGTGTTGAAGGTGATGACGGCCAGCGACTGCTCGATCTCGAGCTTCAGCGGTGAGGACATGGGCTTGTCTCCGTTAAGGTTATCGGCGTGCGATTCTGGTGACCGCAAAAGCCTGCCATTCTAGCAAAGGGTCGCCCTCCGGAATTCTCGCAAAGCCTTGAATTTATGGAATTCCAGCTTGAGCTGCGCAATAGCATGCGGACGCTTCCCGGAACAGGTCTGTGTGGGTCGGCGACCCGCAAAAGCAAAGCGGCGACCCATGGTCGCCGCTCTGTACGTGCATCATCAACGACGCGATGACCGTCAGAACCGGTAGCGTACCCCCACCATGAAATTGCGCGGTGCGCCCGGCGCGACGAAGCGGCTGACCGTCGGCGGTGTAGCCGACGAACTTGCCTGATTGCCGTACTGGTCGAACATATTCAACGCCATCAGGCCATAGGTCTCGAAGCGCGTGTCGAACACATTATTGACACGGACGAAGTAGTCCAGCCCCTTGGCAGCCGCGTAGTTGGCATGCATGTTCAGGACGGTGTAGCCCTTCACGCTGGCGTTGGCCTTCTCGCCGTCGGCAATCAGGCCATCCTCATTGCCCTGCGAGACCAGGCTGGACGTCGCCACCACTGTGCCGCCGACCACCAGTTTCGGCTGCACGCGCCAGTCGGCAGCAATGCGGAAGGTATGCTTCGGCAAGCCGGCGATGCGGGTGCCCGGGCGTACCGTAATGTTGCGCTCGCCGCCGAACAGTTCGCCGTCGTCCTGATACGTCGCATCGAGATAGTTGTAACTGACATTCAGGTTGACCGGGCCGACCTCGGTACGTGCGGACAGGTCGATGCCCTGACGGCGCGTGCGCGAGAAATTGCTGAAGTAACCCAGACCACTGACTGACACCGCACGGAACAGGATGTCGTCCTTGTTCTCCGAACGGTACACCGATGCGGTGAACTCCGAGTCGGACGACATCCGCCAGCGCGTACCGAACTCGACGGTGCGCGCAACCACCTGCTTCAGGTAAGGATCGGCCTGCAGGCCGGTCGGCAGTCGGCAGGGATCGTTCGGGTCGGCACAGCCCAGCTCGATCACGGTCGGCACACGGTTGCTCTGGCCGACGTTACCGAACATGGAAATCCCGGAGGCCACTTTGTAGCTGACGCCGAGCGAAGGATTCAGGCTGTTGTAGTTAAAGCTCTCGCTCGGCCGCTGGCTACCGACGCCGTTGTCGTAATTGGTGATGGTGTTGGCAACGTTGGCATGGTTGAAGCGTGCCGCGCCAGTGACGAAAGTGCGCTCGTTCAGGGTCCAGGTATCCGACGCATAGATGCCCAGCGCAAAGGTCTTGCCACGCACGCCCGAAGTCGGCTCTGCCTCGCCGCAATCGATCGGCGAGCGGCTTGCGCTCAGGGCGTCGCACTCCGCCTGCGACGCGCCATAGCGAATGTGGCTGGCATCGGTACTGGCGCCCAGTGTCAGCTGATGCGCATCGAGGAGCCGGGTGTAGTTGACGCTGCCGCCATAACTGGTCTGGCGGCTGTTGTTGTAGTTGACGACGGCTTCATCAGAATACGTACCCGGCGCGATCTCCTCGCGCTCGGCGTCCCCACTGTATGCACGCCGCTTGCCTTCCCTTACATAAGCCATCGCCGACAGTTCGGTGCTGTCGTTCAGCAGCCGCTGAAAATTGAACGTCAGCATGTTCAGATCGTTGCGCGTATTGTCGGAATGCGTGTAGATCCAGTCACGCTTGCGTTCATACATGCTGCCAGTCGGACTGTCGGCGCCGTCGGGGCCGTAATTCCGGCTGGGCAGCAGTGCGTTGCCGAACAGGTTGCTGCGCGCGACCACCAGCGCAAGATCCCAGCTACTGTCATTTTGCTGGCGTCCGATCTTGGCGAACACATTGCCAAGACGGCCCGGGGAATAATCACGCCAGCCGCTTTCGTCGAAAGCGGTCGCGCTGATGAAATGATGGTAACCGTCGTCGGACTTGCCGCCATAGGAAACGTCAATCCGCTTGCGGCCGAAACTGCCGGCCTGCAGCTTCACTTCGGTGCCGGGCGCGGTCAGGCCGGATTTGGTGGTGAACGCGAGCGCGCCGCCGAGCGTGTTCAGGCCATAGATCGGGTTCGAGCCGGGCACCAGCGTCACGTTGTTGATTGCCGATTCGGGAATCATGTCCCAGTTGACGACGTCGCCAAAGGGTTCATTGACGCGCACGCCGTCGAGATACACCGACAGTCCCTGCGCCGAACCGAGGATGCTCGACAGGCGGAAGCCGCGGTACGCAATGTCAGCCTGGAACGGGCTGCCCTGCACTTCGTTGATCGTAATGCCGGACAGGTTACGTGCCATGTAGTCGGTCAGGTTCATCGTCTGGCCGCGCTCGATATCCTCGGCCGTCACGCTCTGCACGTCATACGGCAGCTTGTCTTCCTCGATGCCGATGCCGGGCAGCGGCGACGTGCCGACCACTTCGACGGCCTTCAGCGTCTTTTCTTCCTTATCCGCGTCCTGTTCCTGCGCGTGCAGCATCGGCGCGGCGAACAGTCCCGCGACCGACAGCGCAACGGCGCTCAGGCGGAAAGCCTGCGGCATCAACTGGTTCATCTGGTCTCCTTGTTGTCGTTGTTGTGCTGTTCACGCGCCGGAAGCTGCCAGCGGCATCACGAGACGAGCGCTAAAATTTCCGGCGGATTTTACGGGTGTTCTTCTGTCAACGGGCTGGGAATTTTTCCCGATGCAAGGTCGCGATGTGATGAAGACAGGCTTGGGCAGACTTCCCAACGGCTCAGGAATTTTTCCTATTTATTAATGGGCGCCGGATTGCTACAGTGCTTTCTGCCGATGCAGTCGCTTCCTGTGTCGGCGTTCTCTCTCTCCTGGCACGAATCGAGACCTTGTCCCCCTGCGGCTTCGATGTGCTGCGGGCGGTGCCGCCGGCATCGCCCGTTTTTTTTCGCATCGTGTTTTCTGTACCATGGCGCACGCCGCCACTTTTGCCAGAGACTTATGCCAAAGACATGTCGAACCTGAAGAAAACCACCGTGATGCTCGTCGACGATCATGCCGTCGTGCGTGCCGGTTATAAACGTTATATCGAGCTCGATCCCGGCCTGCTGGTGGCGGCGGAAGCGGCCAGCGGCGAAGAAGCGTATGCGCTGCTGGAGCGCGTGCCGGTCGATGTGGTGATCATGGACCTGTCGATGCCAGGTCAGGGCGGCTTCGAATCGCTGCGGCGCATCCTCAACCGCTATCCGGCGCAACGGGTGCTGATCTTCTCGATGCACGAAAATGCATCGATCGCCAATCAGGCGCTGCGGCTGGGCGCCTGCGGCTATCTGACCAAAAGCATGACGCCCGACGAGATCATCGACGCGATCCATCAGGCGATGCGCGGTGCGCGGCCGGTCGCGCCGGCCTTGCGCGTCGATCTCGACGAACTGAACGCGCCGAACCTGCCTCACAATGAACTGCTGCCGCGCGAATTCGAGGTGCTGATGATGCTGGCCAATGGCGAAAGCATCGAGAGCATCAGCGCGCGCTTGCACCTGAGCCCGAAGACAGCGTCGAACTATCAGGCCAACATCCGCAAGAAGCTCGGCATCGGCTCATCGATCGAGCTGCAGCGCTACGCGAAAGAGCGCGGGCTCATACCGTAAGCACCCTGTCGGCTTGCGCCTGCGCGCTGCCAGTGTTCGTCGCCGGGGGCAACGGAAAGCGCGCCACCAGCGCCAGCCCCGTGCCCGACCCGCTCCGCAATTCAAGCCGACCCTGATTGGCCAGCACGCGCTCGCGTATGCCGGCCAGACCGATGCCATCACCCGGCGTATCGGCACCCGCTGCGCCTTCGCCCGACAGGCCACGGCCATTGTCGACAACGCTGAGCATGAGTTCGTGCATATTCTCATCGACATCGAGCGAAATCGTCACCGCGGTGGCGCCGGCATGCCGCATCACATTGGTCAGCGCCTCCTGCGTAATTCGATAGACAGCGACCGCCAGCCGCTGCGGAATGGCTGCTTCGTGCAGCGACACCGACAGGCGGCAGTCCAGCGATGCATCGGCGCGCGACTGTCGCTGCCGCACCAGCTCGCGCAGCGCCTGACCAAGCGCGATCTGGTTCTCCTCCCCCCCCTGCAGCCCGTACGGGCGCAGCTGCGCCAGCAGCCCGCGTAATTGCGCAAGAATGCTGCCGCTGTTTTCGTACATCGCTTTCGCGCATTCCTGCAGCAGCGGCTGATCGCTGGTCTGCTTCAGCAGATACGACGCGTCCACCTGCAATGCAGTGAGCAGCTGGCCGAATTCGTCATGCAACTCATGCGCGAGGCGGCGTCGCTCGTCTTCCTGCACATCCTGCAGACGGTGCAGCAGTTCGCGCTGCTTGGCCAGCTGCTCGGTCAACGCTTCGGCAAGGTGGTTCAGCGCCTGCGCGACCTGATTCAGCTCGCGCGTCACGCAATCGCCGATGCGCGCGCCGTAATCGCCGGCCTCAATGCGGGCGATGCCGCCGAGGATGCCCGCCAGCGGCGCCAGTGCGCGCTTCGCACTGACCCACAGCGCGATGATCAGCGCCAGCGTGATCGCGCCGAACAGCCCGAACTGCAGCAGCGCCGCCGTAACAGCCTCGGTGCTCTCCATCTGCGGCTGTGGCTCCAGCACCAGCGTCAGCCGCACGCCGTCCGCCAAAGCCAGCGGCAGCGAGTACGGCTTCGCTTCGCGGCCCTGCGAGAGCCAGCCGGCCAGTATTCCGGGTGCCCGCTCGGCCTGCGGCGATCGGGTCAGGCGACGACCGTCGTCAGCAAGCAGCGCGACCCGGAAATTGCGCAAGGTACCGCCGGCATTGAGCGCATCCATCGCGGCGATGCGCTCATCAAGCGATGCCTGGCCATGCAGTACCGACAGCGTGGATACCAGGTGGCCGATGCGCTGGCTGCTGTCGACTTCGTCGGCTATGTCACGCCGGGCGCCCAGCAGCGTTACCGTAAGAGCGATCAGCATCATCACGCTACCCACGACCATCAGACGCAGCAGTAAGCGAGTCACGAGTTGCATGTCTTGTCTCCGGGCGCGCCGCGCCCTTGCCTTGCATTGAGATCCGAAGCGGGGATTATAGGTGTCGTCTGGCGTCCCGATACGGGGGAAACGGCAAGGCGCCGTACGAACGCGTCAGGGCATGATGTCGCAGAAACGCACAAGACTCGCATTGGCCGATTCACAGTCGTCGCTCAGAGCGCGATTGCGCAGGTACTCGTATTGCTCGAAGCGCCGTGCGGCGGCCGAGGTGGCCGGGTCGCGACGATTGCGACCCGGATGGACCACGATCAGCGTACCGCTCGGCAGCTGGTGCAGCCAGCCGCGCATCAGTCGCGCGAACGAGGCAGCTGCCACCGGTGAGTAAATCCCGCCAAGCTGGCGCGTGCAGCGCAGACCGGCATTTTCCACATGCGCCGCAAAGCCGCTCGTTGCCTGTCGCACTACCCAGCCCTTCAATGGCGATCCGCCTTCGTCCAGCAGGCAGTCAGGCGCCCTTACCCAGGGCCGGCGCATGCCGCGCCAGCACTCAGCGATCACCTCGGTCAGAACGTCGCGCAGCACCGGCAACGCATGAACATGACGATGCCCGTCGACGAAATCGGGAAGCCGTCCGAAATGCCGGGTGAACAAATCAATCTGCGACATGAAGGCAGTGCGTATGCGCGCTGCGTCGACCAGTTCGCGCGGCGCGGCGAACAGCCACCAGCCGAGTGGCCGGATGGAGTGCGCGCCGTCGAAGCGACGGGTCAGGTTCAGGTGCAGGCCGACCTCGGCGGTGCGGTGCAGCTCGCGCAACGCGCTCGCCGCGCCAGGCCACGCCGGCGCTTGCGAAAAGACCGAAGTGCAGCGCACGCGCGATGCGCGAATCAGGTCGACAATGCCGTCATTGACTGCGGCGGACAGGCCGAAATCATCCGCGCACAATGCGAATCTGCTCGGGCTCGGCTGCATGCTTCCTCCTGCGACATGAATGCCCCTGCGGGGCGAATGTCAGTGGCACAGCGAAGCGCCGCTGACAGCGGGAAGCGCACCGGGCAGAACAGAAACGCTGATCAGGCACAAGTGCGGCTGCGCGGACTCTAAAGCGCACACGGGCGTCCGTCAATCGAAGGGAATCCGATGAAAAAAAGGGAATTTTCTGAGTTGGAATGGCAAAGAATTATGTTTTATAAAGCCATTAACAAAGCCAGGTCATGCAAGATAAAAAAACAATTTTTCTCAGTAATTCAGCGAATTTTTATGAGATTCGATAGCTGTTACCAAAAGTTACCGCAGGAATAAGCGCCTTGGCAATGAGGCATCCTGCATAATATGCTGACTTCATTTATCATTGTTTCCTTACTGAAATAAACTTTATATAAAAGGATTATCGTGACCAAGCGAACTCGTCCGGCGGATATTTATCTCCGCTTTCTGCAACTTGCTGAAACGCTGCGTGAGATTCCTTCGCTACCGCCACTGGAACCTCTGGAGGAACGCATCCTTGAGTTGATTGCCTACGCACGCCAGACAGAAGAAAGACTGTCGGTCAAAGACCTGATGGGCAAGCGCGAACTCGGTTCGCCGGCGATGCTGCATGGCAGACTGAAGTCCATGCGCGAAAAAGGCTGGATCCTGCTGGCCGATACCGAAGATGCGCGCCGCAAACAGCTCGAACTGACGCATGCAGCGTTGCTGCATTTCGACAAGCTGTCCAAATGCCTGCAGCAAGCAGTCAAGAAAGCCGGCTGATCAAGCCGGAACATTTTTATTTTCTCAGAGCGAGCCATACCGCGAGCGCAATGATCGCGGCCACAGCCAGCTCGATTCCCACCATTACCCAGCCCATCAGCGCCCCTTCATCAGCAAGGCGCGGATCATGCCATAGCGTCAGCCGAACGTCAGGGGCTGCCTGAAAATCAGGCAAAGAATCCTTGGTCGCGTCAGGCGATCCTTGCAGAACGATTGTTCAAAACAGCTCGATATCGCCTTCCAGCGGCTTGCTTTTCAGCGCCGTCGAATACTGCTTCTCAAACTCCGCCAGTCGCGGACTGGCGGCGGCCAGTTTCCGGACCATCGCTCGGCCGCTGGCCGGAAAATAAGCGACCTTGCGCGGATGAACATCGTTCAGATCCGCAGCCAGCACAGGAATTTTCTCGGCGTGCAAATAATCACGAACGAACTGCGCATTGCGCTCGCCAACGTTCATCGCCACCATCCCGGACAACACCCGGCCACCGCCGAACACCTTGGCCTCAAGCCGGTTGCGCTGTGCGCCCGCCTTCAGCAACTGGTTAATCAGGATCTCCATCGCCATAGCGCCGTAGCGCATCGATGCCGATGCCGGACCGTCGTCGCCGCCACTGGGCAGCATGAAATGATTCATGCCGCCGACACCGGTCTCGCGATCACGGATGCAGGCCGACACACAAGAACCGAGCACGGTCACAATCGCCATCTCGGCACTGGTGAAATAGTATTCGCCCGGCAGCACGCGCGCGGCCATGCAAGCGAAATGCCGGTCGAAATAAAGATGCTTGGAAAAATGCGGGTCAGCGTTCGTCATTTTGCCGCCGGCGCCTGAGCCAGTTCATAGACCGTCTTGCCACGCAGCCGCAGTGCCTCGGACACATACAGGAAATTCTCCGAATGACCGGCAAACAGCAAGGCGTCCGGCTTCATCAGCGGCACGAAGCGCGCCAGTATCTGGCGCTGCGTCGGCTTGTCGAAGTAGATCATCACGTTGCGACAGAAAATCACGTCGAACGGCGATGTCAGCACCCACCGCGGCGCCAGCAGGTTCAGCTGCGTGAACTCGATCAGCCGCCGCACTTCCGGCCGCACACGCACCATACCGTCCTGCGAGCCGCGCCCGCGCAGAAAAAAACGCTTCAGCTGCGCGCTCTGCAACGAGGCCACTCGCTCGGCCGAGTAAACGCCAAGTGCGGCCGTGGCCAGCACATCGGTGTCGATATCGGTCGCGATGATGCGCACCGGCGGCTCCAGCGTGCCGTATGCATCGCACAGCGTCATCGCGATCGAATAAGGCTCCTCGCCGGTCGAGCTGGCCGCGCACCAGACGGTCATTTGTGAATGCTTGCGCGCATGCTCAGCCAGCAAGGGAAAATGATGCGGTTCACGATAAAATGCGGTCAGATTGGTTGTCATTGCATTAGTGAATGACTGCCATTCCGATGCGTTTGAATCGCGCTCCAGTACGTCAAGGTAATTGCTGAATGAGCTGACACCCGTGGCGCGCAAACGCCGCGCAAGGCGGCTGTACACCATCTCCTGCTTGCCTTCGGCCAGAGCGATGCCAGCGCTGTGGCGGATCATCGAGCGTACGCGCTCGAAATCTGCCTGAGTGAACGGAAATTCCTTGACCCTGCTTTCCATCTGTTCATCGCTCCTGGGAATGCGCCGAGCTGAATGAAAACATAGCGGCCGCCCGGTCAATCGCCGAAAAAGCATAGAGGAACTCCGGCTGTTTGCCGTTGTCTCAAAGTGCTTTCCGCAAAGAATTAAATTCCGTAGAAAAATGTCTGGTGCGCTTCTTGTATTTCTTAACGACATCTATTGCGGAAAATCAAGCTGACTGAGGTGTATTGCATTGAAGCTATTTTTGTTGATCAATTTATTGAGTTCTTTCTGTGCCGCATTCCGTTTTTTTAAGTAACGCCCCTCTGACGCTCGACGATATCTGGCTCGCGGACTTGGTCGACCAATCGTCCCGGGAAATTTATGTGTTCGACGAACCCACTTGCACGCTCTTGCGAGCCAGTGCGGCAGCCTGCCGCGCACTGAATTGCGGCGTTGACGAACTCAGGAAAATGCAGCTGCCGGACGTACTGCCGGAAGTGTCTGCAGAGTGCCTGGAACGCACGATCGCAGGCCTGCGCGATTGCGCGGTAAAGGAAGCCACCTTGTCGGCCAAGCGACGCAGCGCCAACAGCAGCGAGACCCCCATCGAGCTGCGGCTGTCGCTACTGCAGCTGCCGGACAGGTCGGTGCTGATTGCAGTCGTCGATAACGCAAAGACCGGCATGCGCTTCGACACCCGCGCCATCCGCAGCGAAGAGCGGCTCGCGCAAATCGAAGCCCATGTGCCGGGCTTGCTGTTCCAGCTGCGACGCCAGCCATCCGGCGCACTGCAATTCGATTTCCTGTCGCAGGCCTGCGAAGACCTGCTCGGCATGCCAGCCAATACGCTGTATGCGGCGTCGGCGCGCTTTTTCGGACAGATCGTCGAAAAAGACCGGCAGGAACTGACCGAAAAAATGCAGCAGTCGTCGACCTCCTTCGTCATGCTGAACTGGGAAGGCCGGATCTGGATCGAGTCATGGCAAGACTTCAAGTGGATTAACGTGCGCGCAACGCCGAGCGACGAAGGCGAACGCGGCCTCCTGTGGACCGGCCTGATGGCCAACATCACCCAGAGCAAGCGACTGGCCGAGGAAATCCGCAAATCGCGCGAGCAGCTGGCCGAATTGAGCGCGCACATCGACAACGCACGCGAGAAGGAACGCGAACGCATCGAGCGCGACCTGCATGATGACCTTGGCGGCAACCTGTCGGCGCTGAAAATGATGCTCGGGCAAGTATGGAAACAGGCGCCGCAGACACCGTTTTTTCTGGAACGGCGCGACTACCTGAATCAATTGATCGATCGTTCCATCGAGTCAATCCATCGGATCTCGGTCGACCTGCGCCCCGGCATCCTCGACGCCGGCCTGGTCGCCGCGATCGAATGGCTGGCACAGGAACAGCAACGGCAGAACGGCATTCCTTACCACTTGCATTCCGACTGGCAGGATATCGCGTTACCGCCCCCCCTCGCGACCTCGCTGTTTCGTATCGCGCAGGAAGCCTGCAATAACATCCGTAAACATGCACACGCGACCCATGTCGATATCTATCTGCACGAGGATAACGGCGAGCTCGTGCTGGAAGTGACCGACAACGGCATCGGCATCGCGGACGAGCGCCGTCATAATCCGCGTTCGTTCGGCCTGCTCGGCATGTCCGAACGCATGTCGGCGCTCGGCGGACGTTTCCAGTTGACCACCCGCTGCGGGCAAGGCACGACCGTGCGCGTGACAACGCCGCTGCATACGCCCTAATCAGCACGACAAAAGATAACGATGCAAACAAAGGGACACGAGAAGGGCAAGCCATTCCGCGTGCTGATCGCAGATGACCATGCACTCATCCGCGAAGGACTCAAGCAGATCATCTCCGACAGCGGCACCTTTGCCGTCACCGGCGAAGCCGACAACGGCCTGAAGGCGATACAGCAGGCGCGCACCGGCGCGTTCGACATCGTGCTGCTCGACATTTCCATGCCCGACCGCAATGGTATCGACGTGCTCAAGCAGCTGAAGAAGGAAATCCCGTCGCTGCCAGTGCTGATCCTGACCATGCACCGCGAAGACCAGTATGCGATCCGCGCGCTCAAGGCCGGCGCATGCGGCTACCTGAACAAGCAAAGTGCACCGGCCGAGCTGGTCAATGCGCTGCGCGAAGTAGCGGCCGGCCGCAAGTACATCACTGCCGCGCTCGCGCAGGAGCTGGCCAACCAGTTAGGCAGCAACGACGACAGCGGCAAGCCGCCGCACGAAACGCTGTCCGACCGCGAATACCAGACGCTGGTGATGATCGCATCCGGCAAGACCGTCGGCGACATCGCCGCGGACCTGTCACTGTCGGTGAAGACCGTCAGCATGTACCGTTCGCGCCTGCTGCAGAAAATGAATCTGCGGCACAACGCCGAACTGACTCACTATGCGATGCGGCATCGACTGGTACCCGAGTTCCCGGAATAAAGGGGCTTGTAGAGAGACCAGACCAAACGCCGCCGCACGCAGGCCAGCGGTGTTTGGTCAGGCGTATGAACTGACTGACATTGCCGTACTGAGCCTCCCGCGCAAAATTCCTTCCTCTTGCCCTAAACATTTCGCTCTCCCCGCCCGTAACCCAAATCAACAGCGGTTGGCCAGCCGACAGGCAGAACGGCCAAAGTTAGCTGAAGAAGCGGCCAGAAACGCTGGCCAGACCATCGGATCACGCAAAGGAGAGCACCATGCCCGCAGTTATCAATACCAACCTCGCTTCGTTGAACACCCAGCGCAACCTCACCGCATCGCAGGCGTCGCTGAACACCTCGCTGCAGCGCCTGTCGTCGGGTCTGCGCGTCAACAGCGCGAAAGACGACGCCGCTGGCCTCGCCATCGCCGAGCGCATGAACTCGCAGGTCAAAGGCATGAACGTCGCCATCCGCAACGCCAACGATGCGATCTCGCTGGCACAGACGGCTGAAGGCGCGCTCGGCAAAGTCGGTGAAAACCTGCAGCGCATGCGTGAACTCGCCGTGCAGGCCGCCAACGGCACCAACAGTCTGGCCGACCGCACCACACTGAACCAGGAATACACCGCACTGGCCGGTGAAGTCACCCGCGTGCTCGAGAGCACCAAGTTCAACGGCCTGTCGCTGCTCAACAGCAGCGCACCGTCCGGCGGCTTCGACTTCCAGGTCGGCTCGAACAACAACTCGTACGAGAAGATCAACGTTGCCACCTCCGACATCACCGCCGGCACCGGCATCGCCGCCGTCACCGGCACCGGCGCTTCGGCCAGCATCGCCGACGCCACCGGCGCCAAGGCCCTGACCGCGATGGATTCGCTGGCCACGGCGATCGACGAAGTGTCGTCGGCCCGCGCAAAATTCGGCGCGTCGCAAAACCGCTTCGAGGCCGTTATCTCGAACCTGCAGATCGCGTCGGAAAACCAGACGGCATCGCGCAGCCGCATCATGGACGCCGACTTCGCCTCGGAGACCGCCAACCTGACGCGCGGCCAGATCCTGCAGCAAGCCGGTACCGCGATGCTGGCCCAGGCGAACTCGCTGCCGAACGGCGTGATGGCCCTGCTGCGCGGCTAAGCACGGACCCGGCGTCCTCGCGGGCGCCGAATGACGTGCCAGGATCGCTCCCGCCCCCCCTGAAAAACGCCGCTAGCGTCGTTTTTCAGGGGTGTCGCCGATGCGCTTGTTCAACGTAAGCCTTGCCATTGGGGCCCTCATGAAACTTCCTCCGATCGCCGGCATCACCTCCTCCGCCATTGCCGACGAGTCCGGCGTCGGCCTGCGCTCCGGCGGCGCCGTACGGGCGCTCGGCGTGGATCGCGCGCCCACCCCGGCGGCCGACCCGCAATCGCTGCAGCAACTCGCGGACGCACTCAATCAGCATGTCGGCACCGCCGGCCAGCAATTGCAGTTTTCGGTCGATCACACCACCGGAAAAACCGTCATGCGAATTACAGACGCCGAATCAGGGGCACTTTTACGCCAGATTCCCGGGGATGAAGCACTGTCCATGGCACGCATAATGGACAAAATGCAAGGCATGCTGATCCGGCAAAAAGCCTGAATCGCGGCCGCAAGGAGAATTTCATGGGCATGACTGCCTCAGGAGTGGGATCGGGACTGGATATCAACAGTCTGGTGTCGCAGCTGATGAGCGCCGAATCGAGGCCGATGACAGCGCTCAAGACCCAGGAAAAAACCGCGACCACCAAGTTGTCTGCCTACGGCCAGCTGTCGTCGGCGCTTGCGTCGTTCCAGAGTTCGCTGAAGGGGCTGTCAGCCACCGGCCTGGGCGCCTGCAGCGCCAGCAGCTCATCGTCCGCGATGTCGGCTGCGACCGGCAGCGGCGCGGCGCCGGGCACGTATTCCGTTGACGTGACGCGGATCGCGCAGCCGCACAAACTGTGCTCGCCGGGCTATGCCAGCGCCAGCGCCGATCTGGGTACGGGCAACCTGTCGATCGCTGTGGGCAACGGCACGCCGGTCACGCTGACCCCACTCACCAATTCACTGGCCAGCATTGCCGAGGCCATCAACGCCAGCACACTGGCCGTTCGCGCCACCGTCATCAATGACGGCAGCGCAAACGGCCAACGGCTGCTGATCAGCGGCAGCGATAGCGGCGCGGCGAATGCGCTCACGCTGAGCGGCAGCGGCGCACTGGCCACGTTCAGCTACAACCCGGCCACGCCCCTAAGTTTCACTTATGACGGCAGCGGCAATGCGCCGACCATGATGAGCCAGACCCAGGTGGCGCAGGACGCACTGGTGAGCATCGACGGACTGAAAATCACCTCATCCACCAACACCCTCAGCGGCGCGATCGCCGGTGTGACGCTGCAGCTGGCCCAGGCGACGACGACACCGGCCAGCGTGCAGATCACGCGCGACGACACGGCCGTCAAGACCGCCGTGAATGGCTTCACCAAAGCCTGGAACGACCTGCGTACGCTGGTCAGCGCCCAGACCGCTTACAACAACACCACCAAGACCGGCGCGGCCTTACACGGCGACTCCGGTCCGCGCACGCTGCTGTCGCAGCTGCGTGCCACCATGACGGCCGCCATCAGCGGCGCCGGCACCTACGACACCCTGTCCGACGTCGGCCTCAGCTTCCAGAAAGACGGGAGCCTGTCCGTCAGCGACACCAAATTGCAGGCCGCCATCAGCACCCGGCCAGCTGACCTGCAGCAGCTGTTTGCCGGCAGCGGCGGAGTCGCTACCCGGCTTAGCACGCAACTGACCGATATCCTCGGCAGCGACGGAGCACTGGCTGCACGCACCAACGGACTGAATGCCACGCTGCGCGGGCTCGGTCAGCGCGAGAGCGCGCTGCAGGCAAGGCTGGACGCCGTCGAATCACGTTATCGCGCGCAATTCACGCGGCTCGATGCTGCGGTCGCGCGCATGCAGAGCACCAGCAACTGGCTGACCCAGCAGCTGTCCGCCCTGTCCAAATAATGAAACACCCGAGGAGAGATTCCTGATGTTCGGCACCCCCCGTCCCGGCGCCCATGCTTATCGGCAGATGAGTGTAGACACCGACGCACTTGCGGCCAGCCCGCATCAATTGATCATCATGCTGTTCGACGGCGCACTGGGCGCGATCGACACCGCTGCCGCCCAGATGGCATCCGGCGATATTGCAGGCAAGGGCCGCTCGATCACGAAAGCCATCGACATCGTCGGCAGCGGCCTGGCCGCCAGCCTCGACCAGAAAAACGGCGGCGAGATCGCCAGTCAGCTCGCGGCGCTGTACGACTACGTCATTCGTCAACTGGTCGCCGCCAACATCGGCAACGACACGGCAAAGCTGGCCGAAACACGCAAGCTACTCGGACAGATGCGGCAAAACTGGATGGACATCGGCAGCGCGGCCACGCAGCAGGGAGTCGCCGCATGAGCCACGACGAAAACACAAACACCCTGCTTCATCTGTATGAAGAAGTCGCCCGTCTGACCGGCAGCATGCTGTCGGCCGCGCATCAGAACGACTGGGACCGGCTGCTCGAGCTGGAAGCCGGCTGCGCCAACTGTATCGAGTCACTGAAAGGCTGCCAGGCGCAGGAGCAGCTGAACGAGGCCGCGCGGCAGCAGAAAGTGGAGCTGCTGAAAATGATTCTCGCGAACGACCGCGAGATCCGCAAGCTCACCGACCCCTGGATGCAGCGCATCGGCCACCTGCTCGAATCGACCACCCGGCAGTGCGATGTCGCGCGCGCCTATCAGAGCGACTAAACGGCCATGAGCGGGCTCGCCGGCATCTCTCCGCTGGCCGTTTCGCCGGTCGGTCCGGTGGCTGCGACGCCTGCCATCGAGCTCGTCGCCCCTCGCGTGGACGTCGCTGCCGATGCGTTGCCGGAACACACCGCGCGCACCCCGGCGTCGCCCCTGCTGCCACTGCTGCCACTGCTGCCATCGGCCGCAGCGCTCATGCCGGACCTCAGCGCGACCGCGCAACGCTTGTCGCAATGGCTGTCGGTAACCGCGCCCGTCACAGAAGCGCCGGCGTCACTGCGCGCCCTGCTGCCCTCACCCGAAACCCAGCCGGCAAAAATCGCGGCGGCACTGCATCAGGCTGTCACGCACAGCGGCCTGTTTTACGAATCGCACCTCGGTGACTGGGTTGATGGCAAGCGCAGCCTCGACATGCTGTGCCAGGAACCGCAAGTACGGCTGCCTTCACCCGCTGGCAGCACCGACGCCGAAGCGGCAGGCATCGTGCGTCAGCAACTCGACCTACTCGACACCCAACAATTGAACTGGCGCGGCGAACTCTGGCCGGGCCTGCCCGTGACGCTGCAGCTGAACCGGGAAGACGAACGGCAACAGCCGGACCGGCACGCACAGGCGCCAGACGCTGAAGATTCCGTCTGGCGCACTACGCTGGTCAGTACGCTGCCGCACCTGGGGGAAGTCACCCTGCGCCTGCGCTTCGCAAACGACCGACTGCAACTGGCTCTGCACTCATCGTCCGACGCCCGCACCGGCCTGCTGTTGCGCCACGTCCCTGCACTGGCCCACGCATTGCAGCAAGCCGGCATCGTGCTCGAACCGGTTGCCGGTCATGGCCAGAAAGCCGGCTGAACAGCGCAGCGCAGTCGCACTGGCCTACGGCGCCGGCGATGGTGCGCCGCGCGTGGTGGCGCGCGGCCGCGGACTGCTGGCTAACGAAATCATCCGGCGCGCCAACGAACATAAAATTTTCGTGCACCAGTCAGCCGAACTGGTCGCGTTGCTGATGCAGGTCGACCTCGATCGTGAGATCCCGCCGTCGCTGTATCAGGCCATCGCCGAGCTGCTGGCCTGGCTGTACCGGATCGATGCCGGGCTGAAGCCACCGCCGAGCTCACCTGAGCCTTAGGGCTTCTCGTCACACATTGCTGCCCAGTCGCACCGCCGCAGAAAGGCTGACCTGATCGGCAAAACAACGCGACGAGGCCAGCGGCGTTTCGTCAGGGGCATTTAGCGCTGGATATCATCAAACTGGTGGCCTGACAACATAGTGCAATTGCGCTATTCGTTTCCCCGGGCTGCCGGCCTAAGCTGGATCAAAGGACTGCGTACCGTCTGCAGCGGACCTGCCCTTCGATCTTGTCTAGGAGGCCGCCATGGCATACAGAAAAATCATTGGAACACTCGGGGATGATAA